>JAPPCV010000175.1 GCA_028824715.1 Boseongicola sp.
GTGTCGTCGTCATCCACATATCGAGACTTGCCAGATGTTCCTGTATTGTTCAAGAGAGAATGCGCCAAATGTTGCGTTCGTTGCTAAAATGTAAAGCAGCCGGCTCGCGCACGGACCGGACTGCACTTACTCTATCTTCGGCAGCAGGCTGTTCACGCTGTCCTTGGCATCGCCATAGAACATGCGCGTGTTTTCCTTGTAGAACAGCGGATTCTCAATGCCTGCGTATCCGGTGCCCTGCCCTCGCTTGGATACGAAGACCTGCTTGGACTTCCAGACCTCAAGCACCGGCATGCCGGCAATCGGCGAGTTCGGATCGTCCTGCGCTGCCGGGTTGACGATGTCGTTCGAGCCGATGACGATTGACACATCGGTGTCCGGGAAGTCCTCGTTGATCTCGTCCATTTCGAGCACGATGTCATAGGGCACCTTTGCTTCGGCCAACAACACGTTCATATGGCCCGGCAGCCGCCCGGCGACCGGGTGTATGGCAAAGCGCACGTCCTTGCCTTGAGCCCGCAGCTTCCGCGTCAGTTCGCTGACCGATGCCTGCGCCTGCGCCACCGCCATTCCGTAGCCTGGAACGATGATGATCGAATCGGCCTCGCCCAAGGCCGTCGCGACCCCGTCGGCATCAACGGCAATCTGCTCACCCGCGATTTCCGCCGCCGGGCCGCCGTCGCCACCGAAGCCGCCAAGGATCACGCTCACGAAATGCCGGTTCATGGCTCGGCACATGATGTAGGACAGGATCGCGCCGGAAGAACCCACGAGGGCGCCTGTGACGATCAGCAGGTCGTTGCCCAAGGTGAATCCGATCGCCGCCGCCGCCCAGCCCGAATAGCTGTTCAGCATCGAGACGACGACCGGCATGTCGGCACCGCCGATCCCCATGATCAGGTGCCACCCGATGAATCCCGCCACAAGCGAAACCACGACCATCGTCCAGATCCCGGACCCGTCGAGATAGAGAAGACCGAGGACAAGACATGCGACGGTGGCGATCGCGTTCAGCCAGTGTCCTGAAATCACCGGCAAGGGCATTCTCTCGGATGGAAGCATGAGCTTCTTGGGCTTGCCGCTGACCTTGCCGGCAAGCTTCCCGAACGCGACGACGGACCCGGTAAACGTGATCGCCCCGATCACGATGCCAAGGAAGACCTCGACCTTGAGGATCGCGATCTCGGTCGCGTCTTTCTTCCAGAGCCTTTCGCCGAAGGCGGTGAGACCGGCTTCCTCAAGTGCCATGCCCGCCTCACGCATCTCGGTGACCGCGTTCAGCATGATGTCGGCGTTCAGCCCGATGAACACCGCCGCCAGCCCGACAAAGGAGTGAAGCGCCGCCACCAGCTGCGGCATCTCCGTCATCTTCACCCGCGCCGCCACGTACTGGCCCACGAAGGCGCCCGCCGCTACGGCGACGACAATGAGCGCCATGTTCTGGATTCCCGGGGACAGCACCGTCGCCAGGATTGCAATTGCCATGCCGACGATTCCGTACCAGATCGCGCGCTTGGCGCTTTCCTGGTTTGACAGTCCGCCCAGCGACAAAATGAAGAGAACCGAAGCCGCGATATAGGCGGCCGAGACAAGTCCGTTCGACAACATCGTCCGTGCCCCTTACGACTTCTGGAACATGGCAAGCATCCGGCGCGTCACCAGAAAGCCCCCCACAACATTGATTGATGCGATCAACACGCCGACGAAACTCAGAAACACGACGACCCAGTGCACGGCCCCGATCTGAAGCAGCGCACCGACGATGATGATCCCCGAAATCGCGTTTGTCACCGACATCAGCGGCGTGTGAAGCGCGTGCTGGACATTCCAGATGACTTGGAATCCGACGAATACGGCGAGGGCGAAGACGATGAAGTGCTGCATGAAGCTCGCGGGCGCGTATGACCCGACCAGAAGCATGAGAAGACCCCCGACCACAAGAAGCGCGACCTGGCGCTTGGTCGCTTCCTTGAAGGCCGCAAGCTCGCCGGCCTTTCTTTCCTCTGGCGTCTGTTCGCGCGTTCTCGCCTTCGCGGGCTGCGCCGCGATCGCCTGAACCTTTGGCGGCGGCGGCGGGTAGGTGATTTCGCCGTCGAAGGTCACCGTGGACCCGCGGATGACGTCATCCTCCATGTCGTGAACGACCTCACCGTTCCGTTCCGGCGTCAGGTCCGCGACCATGTGCCGGACATTGGTTGCATAGAGCAGCGAGGACTGCGCGGCCATGCGGGACGGAAAGTCGGTGTAGCCGACAATGGTGACGCCATTGTCCGTCACGATCTTCTCGTCCTTTTCGGTCAGCTCGCAGTTGCCGCCCCGTTCGGCCGCAAGGTCGACGATGACGCTGCCGGGCTTCATCGCCTCGACCATGTCGCGGGTCCAAAGGATTGGTGCGTCCCGATTCGGTATCAAGGCAGTCGTGATGACAATGTCCATCTCGGGCGCAAGCTCGCGGAACTTCTCAAGCTGCTTCTCCCTGAACTCCGGGCTTGACGGCGCGGCATAGCCACCGGTGACAGCGCCATCCTGCTGCTGGTCCTCGAATTCCAGCGCCACGAATTCCGCCCCCATCGACTCGATCTGCTCGGCCACTTCCGGCCTGACGTCAAAGGCGTAGGTGATCGCCCCAAGGCTTGTGGCCGTGCCGATCGCCGCAAGTCCGGCCACGCCCGCGCCCACGACGAGGACTTTCGCCGGCGGCACCTTGCCCGCGGCCGTGATCTGGCCCGTGAAGAACCGTCCGAAGTTGTTTCCTGCCTCGATGACCGCACGATAGCCGGCGATGTTCGCCATCGAGCTCAGCGCATCCATTTTCTGTGCCCGGCTGATCCTCGGCACCATGTCCATCGCGATGACATTTGCACCGTTGTCCCGGGCGGTTTCCAGGAGCTTCTCGTTTGCCGCCGGATAAACGAACGAGATCAGCGTCTGACCTCGCGACAGCGCCGCCAATTCAGTTTCGGTCGGAGGCTGCACCTTGGCCACGACGTCCGCGTCGCCCCAAACGGCGGCCCCTGTCACGACCATTGCACCGGCATCTCTGAACTCGGCGTCGCCGAAGCCCGCAGCCGCTCCCGCACCCTCCTCAACCATGCACGTGTATCCAAGCTTCTGAAGGTCTCTTGCGCTCGCCGGCGTCATCGCCACCCGCGCTTCGCCCGAGGCAACTTCCTTCGGAACTCCGACTTTCATCGCCTGTCCCCCGTCCGCAACGACTGAATCATCATTCGGCGTGTCTAGTTGGCGCACCTGCTTTGCACAACCGCTTCATATGTCGCATCTGCGCTTGCCCGTTCGGTCGAAATAGCCAACAATTCAGGGTGCGCCTCCAACCGTTTCTGAGCGGCTTGGGCCAGTTGCCGTTCCCGGGCCTGTCGCGCTTGCAGAAGCGAACATGCCAGTCTTGCGTTGTCTCGACACAGGTCCATCGGATGGTCCTGCAATCGGCTCCAGCTCATGGCTGCGCGTGATAGGACATCTCGACGAGCACCAGCGCGAAGTCGTGGTGGACGAGCCAGTCCCCAGGCAGCGTGAAATGCACTCGGATTGCCACTCTTGCCAAGCGGATCCACTTCTTCCTCGATCACGACATCGAAACGCACCGCCAACCGAATGCATGTCCCAAGAATCGCCGCGCCCCGGGCGTTGGCCGTGGCTGCACGAGAAATTCGTGTACGGGAGCATGGGTGCGCGCAGCCAAAGACTGGCCATGGCCCGCAAGAGTTCAATGTCACCGGGGCGTGGGTTCGCTTTCCTTGCTCTCCGCGATGATCTCTTCAAGAGCGTAGAGAGTCTTCTGAGGAATCCTTTCGACAGGATAGTATCTTGCGACCACGGACAGGGCCTCGTCGTAGCTCCCGATCTCGAGATGATCCAAGAGAAAGCAGGTGTCGTCCACGTCGTGTGATTCCTCCCCTATGCGCATCGACATGCATTTCATTGCAAGAAGATACCCCGGTTCCGCGGTCATCACGCGCAGGTTTGACATCTCCCGGTAGTCTCGAAAGCTGCCTCGCGGGCTGAGGAATCCCTTCACCGCGTCGTTAAGCCAGTCCGTCGGGACATCGAATCCGGAATGGATGGCTACGGTCTCTGCCGCCTTGCGGATTTCGGCGGCAGGACGGAACAGGGCATCCACGTCCCTTGTGGCTGTGCGGGCATTGAGCGCCAGGCACATGACGGCGCCGCCCACGACATAGACTTCACCTCTCACGCTGGTTCGCGCCAGTTCCTGATTCAGCATCCCGAAGAGGATGTCGATTTGCTGTGCCGTAAGGGACAAGCTCAAACCCGGGTACCGACGGAGGAGTCAATGAAAATGTTGCGCCGCCGAAACGGCGCCGGCGAGTTCGTGAGGAGATGAAGGCGCAGGCTCTTCAGGTCCGTACCGAACCAGGGATCCCTCAATGGTGCCACATCTGCCGTCCAAGATGGCGGACGGACACCTTTCAGGCCTGCTGCGTATTCCACCATGCCGCAAAGGTAGTTCGCCCTGAACGGTGAAAGGGTCACGTCAGGCCCGTGCCTGACAACGTCGCTGAACTCTTCCAGGCGGAGTTTCGCCAGCAGGTCGTGAATGTCGGCAAACACGAACCTGCTCCGGGCTTCCGGACGGGCGAGATGCCGAACCAGACACTGGAATCGGATGACCGGAGCCTGGCGATTGAGGCGCGGCCCGATTCGATCCGGATCTCGAATTGGAGACTGGTAAGCCATCCGTCAAAACGCTCCATTCGTCACGCCTGCCGGCCCCGGATTCACTCACTTGCCGGGCCTTTCCCCTTACATCATCCGGAACACCCGTTCAAGGCGGAGTGACGCCAGGACAGGGTGACGCCAGGTGATTCTCCAGACAGTCCACTTCCGGGACCCTGCTCTTGAGGACCCGTTCGCCGTCAAGCCTGCAACGCGCCTGATCTGGCTTCTCGCATGTCCCTGCCTGGACTTCGCAGGACGCCGCGCGCAGCAGTGCCCGAATCGCAGGTCTCAAGCGAACCAGGTGTCGTAGTCGCTGACAAGCAGATGTGTCGGCGCAATGTCCTCCTCGATGTCGGCAAACCGTCCGATCGGTTCACGGAAGACGTTGTCCGTCAAGTCATCGTTCACGGTCGAGACTTCGCCAATCAGAACGTCTCCGTTCTCGCCCCAGAACGCGTGCCAGTCACCCGGGTTCAGCGTGACGCTCTCGCCCGGTGCCAATTTCAGGACTTCGCCCGGCTGCAATTGGCGTTCCAAGCCGTCAGTCATGACAGTAGCGCCCCTCTCTCCGTCAAAATTCCCGTCCGCATCAGAGCCGAACAGCTCTACGGCAAGACGCGCGCCGCCCCGGTTGATGATGTCCTCGGACTTGATGACATGGGTATGCATCGGGCTCACCTGGTCCTGCCGGCTGATCAGGAGTTTCTCTGCGTAGACCATGCCTCTCCCGCGCTCCAGATCGGCAAGAAAGCCGTTTCGCAACGTGAACAGGAAAAGGCCGAGCTTGTCGAATTCCCCTTGCCCGTAATCCGTGATGTCCCATCCGAGACGCGCGTCAGCGATCCGCTTTGCCGACCTGTCGTTCACACGGGCACGAAACTCTTCAGGATTCCAATAGGCGAATGGCGGCAAAATAAAGCCGAACGAGCGCATCATCTCGTCGGCGGCTGCCATGATGTCGTTGATGTGAGAACGTTTCATCTTTTCCCCCGAGGCGAGAAATTCGTGCAATTCGTGACAGCTTGAACGCTCGACGTCCAGACTTGCAACGGCATCACGCAATTCAGGAAAGGCACATCAATGGTGCCGAACAGGCCCGACAGGCCATTATGCGCTTCTGAGCCGCGCTGGCCTCTCCCCGGCGGCCCAGTTCCGGACCGCCTCGCCAAACGCCTCGAACAGTGCCCGAGAGACCGGATCTTCCGCCGCCTTGTACTCAGGATGCCACTGGACGCCGAGCGCAAAGCCCGATGCGCCTTCAACGTAGATGGCCTCTTCCGTACCGTCTTCCGCGCGCCCATCGATGACGATCCTCTCGCCAACTTCCTTGATGCCCTGTCCATGGAGCGTGTTGGTCAGAACCGTCGTGGCACCAAACAGTCTATGGAACACGCCGCCTTCGGAAAGCGTCACCTCGTGGCGGAGCTCGAACTTCTCGTCCAAGGTTCCGTCGGGCGGCATCCTGTGATTCATGCGGCCCGGCAATTCCCGGATTTCGGGATGGAGCGACCCGCCCATCGCCGTGTTCAGCTCCTGGAATCCGCGACAGATCGCTAGCACTGGCTGACCAGCAGCCACGCACTCGCGAATCAACGGCAAGGTGATCCTGTCGCGAGCGCGATCGAAGACACCATGAGCCCGCGTCGGTTGTTCTCCGTATTCTTCCGGATGCACGTTCGCGCGTCCGCCTGGAAACACGAACCCGTCGCAGACGGACATCAAGTCAGCCACCGAAACCAAGTCAGGATCCGCAGGCACTATCAGCGGCAAAGCCCCAGTCACGTCCCGAACCGCAATGGAAACCATGCGCCCGCCCGAATGAACGGGGTATTCGCGATCTATGAGATGAGCGTTGCCGATGACCCCGACGACGGGCAAGTTCATCGCCTCCTCCTTGGACGTGAACGCGCAGTGCGCGACCCGCCCATGTAATACGGCATGCCGAACCAGCACAAGGCCCCCGCTTGCGGGCGACGCTCCCGGCGGCATTCCTGAGACGGTCGCGATGGCAGACAGGTTCACCTGGGGGAGCGGTGGGACCCTGGAAGACCGGACCATGCCGCCGGGGCGAAAATCCGTGCGCGACAACCCGGCCCCAAGACAAATCCGTCCTTCAACATGGAACTATGCCAAGCACTTCAACCTGATCGCCATGACGCGCCTGTTCACGAACCGCGGAGACAGTGCGCTCGACGACGCGCACGAAGGCGGCCTGCCGAAGATGCGGACGAACTTCGCCAACTCGTTGGCCAAGCTGGAAGGCAGCTTCGAGGGAATGATCCTGGTGCCGGCCTGGGCGATCGCTCCCGCGCCGATCGAGAAAGCCCGTCCAAATTGTTGAGCTCAACATTCTCAACGCGATTCCACGCTTGAGGGGCAAATTGTTTCGTGCACAAATTCACGCTTACGGAGTCCGACACGGCGAGGATGACGGAGTGACAGAATTCTTCTCGCGACAGCTCCCGATTCTGTTCTGTACGCGCCATCCGACAACTGATCTGGCAGATGCGCTCCAGACGCGCGAGGTCGCCGCCTTGCGCAGGGAGTACGACCGATTGCGGAGGAAGGCTCCGCGCCGCACCACCCGAGGCAAGCGCTACTTCGTCAGACACGATTGACGTGCAGACGAAGAATCCCCGCAGTCCCGCCGGGATGCATCCGGCGATAGCGCTCTGGCGCCCCAAGGAGCGATGGTCTCGGGTCGGCGGTGACTGAATGGGCCTGCTCGACTACGAGTTTCCTTTGCGGCTTCGAGATCGGACGCAGGTCTCGGCGAGGTGGATCTGCTTGGAGGGTGCCCACTATCTCGTGCACGAGACGGGTACTCTCGTGAAAGCTCGACTTGCCGTCATGTCGATTTCCTGCCCATGGCCCCTGTCTCCGTTTCCGTTGGCCGCATGACGGCGGCACGGAGCACCGCATCACGATTCCCGACGGATTGGAATCTCTTGTACCGAACTATCCACTAGGGCTCGTTTGGCCCGTCGCTAGAATCAACCTTGTCTTGCTTCCTTGGCGGATGGATCAGAACAATTGCCATCTGCGTGACGAGGGCGACAAAGACACCGACGCTGCTGATCGCGTAGAAGATGGTGAAGACCTTGGATGCCGTCGTCGTTGGCACGAGGTCGCCGAACCCGACAGTTGCAGCGGTCATGACACTGAAGTAGATCGCGTCGATCCAACTCCATCCTTCGGCGGAGCGATAGAACAGCGTCCCCGATAGTAGGATCAGGACCGCAAGTGACGAGGTCGACCGGAAATACGGGTTGCCCCAAGATCAGGAGATGCCTTGGACGACTCGGGCGAAGGTGAGACCGAAAGACAGTACTGTGCTTCTACATTTTTTGGCTATACAGAACCGTAACCGGGCAATGTCGGTGGGTGCAGATCAACTTGGCTGCTTGAAGAGCACCTGGAATTAGAGTTCCGGCTTTTTTCGACAACAACTCGGATGCCAGTCGGCATTGGCCGAAAAACGGGGCAGAGACTTGTGAGAAAGGCATTTCGCAGACTTATTGCAATTGGGGTGATTGTTGCGGCCATTCCTTTCTGCCTGCGGGTTCTGTTTCCCCTCCCGGACATCTCTGATCGCGGAGCATCCTTCAGCGCACCGGCGGATGGCACAACCGCCCTTGGCCGCTTCATGATTGCAGAGCAAAGCCAGCATCCTGAAGGGTTCACCGGCGTCCGGTCACTGGAACGCAGCGATGATGCCCTGATCAGCCGTCTCAGCCTGATCGAAGAGGCCGAAGCCTCCCTTGATGTGCAATACTACATCTGGCACGACGATGTGTCCGGTGTGATCCTGCTCGACGCTCTGGATCGCGCGGCGCAGCGCGGCGTTCACGTCCGGCTTCTCCTTGATGACAATGGCATTCCCGACATGGACGGCATCCTCGCGACCGTGAACGACCATGAGAATTTCGAAGTCCGAATCTACAATCCGTCAACGATCAGGTCGCCGAAACTTCTGGGCTACAGCTTTGACTTCTTCCGCATCAATCGGCGGATGCACAACAAGGCGCTGATTGCCGATGGCGCAGCCGCGATCGTTGGCGGACGGAACATCGGCGATGAATATTTCCAGGTCGGTGTCGAAAACTTCTATTTCGACCTCGATGTGCTGGCGATTGGCGCGGCAGTTGAGGATACGCGGCAAGTCTTCGAAGACTTCTGGAACAGCGGCTCCGTCTTCGAAGCCGAAACGATCTTCACAGCCGATGTGGACCGTGCAGCCTTCGATGCGTGGGTTGCCGAAATCCTGGCAGGGGAAGACGCACAGGAAATAGCGGCTCTCGCGACCGAAACCGGGCTGGTGACGGAAGGCGCGTTCGGAAGCTTCGAATGGACAACGGTACAGGTTGTGGCCGACAGCCCGTTGAAGGGGGAAGGCATCGCCGTCGATGACGATCTGATGATCAACCAGCTCGGCGCGGTCCTCGGCGACGTGAACACCCGCCTGCTGCTGGCCTCGGCCTATTTTGTCCCCGGAGAAGCGGGCACGGAATATTTCAACAGCCTTGAAGCGCGCGGCGTCGAGGTGGAGATCCTGACCAACGCGCTCGATACGACTGACGTGTTCCTCGTCCATGCGGGCTACAGCCGTTATCGGCGCGAGCTTCTGGAAGGTGGCATCGACCTCTATGAACTGAAGCTCCGGGGAGCACCGACAGAAGGCGAGACCTTTCAGGTCCTCCCGTTGGGTCTCACCGGAGCTTCCCTGCACGCCAAGACGTTCTCCGTCGATGATGATCGTGTGTTTATCGGGTCATTCAACTTCGATCCCAGGTCAGCCCTGCTCAACACGGAAATGGGCTTCCTGATCGACAGCCCTGACATGGCCGCACACATGAGCCGCTATTTCGAGAACTCGATCATCACCGTAAGCTACCAGCCGCGGTTGACGCCGAACGGCAACATGGTTTGGCTCGATGAACAGGTCGATGGCGATACGATAACCTACCAAAAGGAACCCGGCGCGTCGTGGCTTCAGCAGGTTTCCTTCGCGGTCATGGGGCTGCTCCCGATTGAATGGCTCCTATGACGGCCAGCGAACCGAACGCGAAAACTTCGTCCATACGTGTCGCGAGCTACAACATCCGCAAGGCTGTGGGCCTCGACTGGCGTAGGGACGGCGAGCGGATCGTTCGTGTTCTGGCGGAGATTGACTCTGATATCGTCGTCCTTCAGGAGGCCGACAAACGGCTCGGCCCGCGTCCTGGTGTGCTGCCGACAAAATTGCTTTTGGATGACCTCGGCTATGAGTTTGCGGATTTCGACCCGGATTCACCCAGCCACGGATGGCACGGCAATGCGATCCTGTTTCGCTCGTCGCGATTCAGCCTCGTCAAGAACCGCAAGATTTGCCTGCCGACCCTGGAGCCGCGTGGCGCGGTCTCGGCAGTCTTCGAAACGCCCGTCTTCGAGATCATCGGCGTTCACCTTGGCCTCACACCGGGCACCCGTCGGAAACAGCTTCGCACCCTGGCGGACCATACCGCCGATGTCGAACGCCCGGTTCTGATTGCCGGTGACTTCAACTCCGCTCTGGAGAATGAACAGATCGAAGGGCTGTTCGACAACCGTGTGGCCGCTCTGAAACCCGGCCCCTCGTTTCATGCGTCCCGTCCCTTTGTGGCGCTCGACCGCTTCGTTCTCGCGAACTTCGCAGGCAGCGCAAATAGTTTCGTCCACACATCGGAGCTGACCCGTCGCGCCTCTGATCATCTGCCGATCGTCATCGACGTTGATTTCAGCCTGCGCCCGACAAACGGATTGCCTGTGCCCTGATCTGCTATCCAGTCCCCTGAAAACAAACCGGGATGTCTTGAACACAAAGATCGCGATAACCTCATGACCTGCACATTCATTGCCACGGCAGGTCTTTCTCCACGGGCCTTGACGAGGCCGTTTGCCGGCTAAGCAATTCATCCCGCCCCGGATTCGGCAGTTTCGGCGCCGAGCGCGCAAACCGACGTGCTTTCCAGCGACACGTCCAGTCCGATAAAGATTTCCATTGTCGTTGTCCTTTCCGTTGCAATTGGTTCAGGAAGTGCCCCCTTGGGAGCCCTTCGCCACCCACGATAGCACATGTTGTGCGTGGCAGGGACAACGACACCAGACCGGCTGCCTTCCAACTCTCCGATCAAAACCGGCGCTGGTGCGAATCGCCGCCCCATTACGGCATCTCAAAGAAGAAGAAGACGCCAGTCAGTCAGGACGGGCTCAACGCAAGGCCCAACTGGCCGCGAAGCGGCCTTCGTTCAATATCAATGGCCGCCACTGAACTTATTTGTGGAAAACGACAACAGAACCCCCGAACGACGTTTTCAGCACCGATGCGCTGCTCGAAGATCTGAAGAAGGCGCTTGCGGAGTGCATTTTCAACAGCGAACGGGACGAACACTTGGCACTAACGCCCGCTAAAACAAATGGCACGCCGCCAAGTGGTGCTCTGCGCCGGGGACGGGTTTCGAATTCGGCTCCGAGGTCTCGCAGATCGAGCCGATCTTGAACGGACAGCGCGGATGAAAGGAACACCCCTTGGGCGGATCCAGGGGAGAGGGGACCTCACCGGTAAGTACAATTTCTTCATGCGGTCTGTCCGGATGCCCCGGCAGCGCCGCCGAAAACAGCGCCCTTGTATAAGGATGCCGAGGCGCTTCGAATAGCGCCTCCACCGGAGCATATTCCACAATACGGCCCAGATACATGACCGCCAGCCAATCCGCCATGTACCTGGTCGTGCCCAGATCGTGCGCCACGAGAAGATAGGTGATGTCGTATTGCGCCTGAAGGTCCTGCAGCAGGTTCATGGTCTGCGAGCGGATCGACACGTCAAGCGCCGAGACCGGCTCGTCGAGTATCAGCACCTCGGGCTCGGATATCAGCGCGCTGGCGATGGCGACCCGCTGGCGCTGGCCACCACTGAACTCATGGGGGTAGTTTCGCGCCTGCTGGGGCTGCAGCCCGACATCGAGCATCGCCTTTTCCACCCGGTCTTCAAGTTCGCTGCGCGGCGGGCTGAAATTGACCCGCAGGGTCTCGGCGATGATGTCCCAAACCCGCATGCGCGGATTGAGCGAACTCCAAGGGTCCTGGAACACCGCTTGCACCTTCGTCCGGTACCGCTTCAGCGCCGCGCCCTGCAATTTGTGAACATCCTCGCCGTCCACCAGCACGCGCCCGTCGGTCGGTGTCTCCAAACGCAAGGCCAGCTTGGCCGTGGTGGTTTTGCCGCAGCCCGATTCCCCGACCAGTGCCAGTGTGCGGCCTTTGGCAATCTCCAGATCAATGCCATCGACCGCGTACACCATGCCGATCTGCTTTGAAAAGATCACGCCCTTGGTGATCGGGAAATGCTTCTTGACCGCTTCGAACCGCAGGATCGCGTTTTCTACCATGTCGGATCCTCCAGCTTCCAGCACCGCGCGGTATGGGCGCCAGCGCCCAGTCCCACAGCGGCGATGTCGGGGGGATACGCCGTTTCGCAGCGCTGTTCGGCAAAGGGGCACCGTGGCAGGAAATGACACCCTTTCGGCAGATCCCACAATGCGGGCGGCTGACCGGGAATGGAATAGAGCCGCTCGACCCGCCGATCCATCGTCGGCACGGAATTGAGCAGTGCCCGCGTGTAAGGGTGGCGCGGATTGTTGAAGAGGTCACGCACGGGCCCGTATTCCACCACTCTTCCCGCATACATGACGGCAACCGAATCGCACATGTTGGCGACAATGCCGAAATCGTGGGTGATAAAGATGACCGACAGTCCGGACCTGTCCTGGATTTCGCGCAAGAGACGCAGGTATTGCGACTGGATCGTGACGTCCAGCGCGGTCGTGGGTTCGTCGGCGATCAGGATCTTCGGCTCGCAGGATATCGCAATTGCGCCCGAGACGCGCTGCTTCATCCCGCCGCTCATCTGGTGGGGGTAGTCTTTGACCCGCTGCTCGGGAGCTGCAACGTGCACTTCGCGCAAGGCGTCGATGGCCCGGCCGATGCGCGACCGGCGCGGCACGTCGCGGTGCAGCGCGATCGCTTCGGTCACCTGGCTGCCGATGGTGTAAACCGGATTGAGCGAGGTTTGTGGATCCTGCAGCACCATTGAGATGCTGCCGCCGCGGATCCTTCGCATCTGTTGCTCGCTCTTAGTCAGCAGATCCTGGCCGTCGAACATGACACGTCCACCGACAATCTTGCCTGCCGGCTTGGGCAGTACTCCCAGAAGGCTGAGCGCGGTCATCGACTTGCCCGATCCGGATTCCCCAACGATGCCCAGCGTCTCGCCTTGCCGGAGCGTGAAGGACACCCCGTCCACGGCTTTGAACACGCCCATCTTGGTGCGCAACTCTGTTTGCAGGTCCTCGACCCTCAGGATCGTATCGCCGATGGTCTTGGTCATCAGACCTGTGCCAGACGCGGATCGAGGCGGTCGCGCAGCCAATCGCCCAGTAGGTTCAGCGAAAACACCGTGAGTGTGATGGCCAGTCCCGGGAAGAAGGATATCCACCACGCGCTGACGATCAGCTGGCGGCCGTCGGCGACCATCAATCCCCAGGCCGGTGTCGGGCGCGGAACGCCCAGGCCGAGAAAGCTCAGCGTCGCCTCAAGGATGATGACCGAGCCGACCTGCAGTGTCGCGAGTACGATGATCGTATTGGCCACGTTGGGCAGGATGTGGCGCACCATGATCCATAATTCCGAGGCGCCGGCCACCCGCGCGCGGGCAACGTAGTCGCGTTCGCGAATGCTCAGAACCTCGCCGCGAACCTGCCGCGCATAGAGCGCCCATAGCACGAATGCCACCACCACGATGATCGTCTGAAAACTGGGGCCGGTTGCCGCGGCCAGCACGAGGGCCAAAAGTATGGCGGGGAGGGCGAGTGAGATTTCCACCAGCCGCATGATGACCGCGTCGAGCCAACCCCGGAAATAGCCTGCCAACATGCCAAGCGTCACGCCGATCAGACCGCCGACAAAGATGCCCACCAGCGAAATCGACAGCGACACCCGAGCCCCGTACATGATTCGGCTGAGGATATCGCGGCCAAGCCGGTCGGTGCCCAGTGGATATTCCCAAGTGCCACCAAAGAAGATTGGCGGCTGTCTTCGATTCCGGATCGCGCCCTGCGTCGGGTCGTGGGGCGCCAGTACATCTGCGAAGATCGCCGGAAATACCAGCAGCACAAGCAGCACGAAGATCGGGATCAGCGGATAACCCCGCAGCCAGCGCCACATCCGCCGAAAGGCATTCGGTTCGGCGGACTCGATCACAGCCATCGCAGAAAGCTTCCCTGGGGAGAGGGCAAGATCATCTCACGTGTACCGGATGCGCGGATCGACCACGGCATAAAGGACGTCGACAATCAGGTTCGCGACGATGAACACAACG
This sequence comes from Boseongicola sp., assembly GCA_028824715.1. Taxonomy (GTDB): domain Bacteria; phylum Pseudomonadota; class Alphaproteobacteria; order Rhodobacterales; family Rhodobacteraceae; genus JAJEFO01. The sequence continues at coordinate 14,093 of JAPPCV010000175.1, forward strand.
GCGAACGTCAGCACCACGGCCTGTACCACCGTGTAGTCGCGGGCCCGGATCGCTTCAATAGCCAACAGCCCGGTTCCGGGCCAGGCGAACACCGTCTCGATCACCACGGATCCGGTAAAGATGTATCCGACAATGACGCCGAAATAGGTCAGCGGCGTGATCGCGGCATTGCGCAGCGTATGGACCCAGATGACCCGCCATTCCGGAACGCCCTTCAGCCGTGCGAGCTTGATATATTCGTTGTCCAGCACCTCCAGCGTGGCCGAGCGAGTGAGCCGCATCAAGGCCGCCACCTGGTACCACCCCATTGCAATGGCCGGCAGCACCATGTGTTCCAGCCCGCCGCGGCCCGACGTCGGGAAGACGTTCCAATGCACCGCAAAAACCCAGATCAGCACGATTGCCAGCCAGAACGACGGCACCGCCTGCCCGATCAGCGCAATCAACTTGCCGAAGCCGTCGAACCATTTCCCCTTGTTGACGGCCGCCAGAACACCGATGGGAATTGCAATGAGCGTGCTTACGATAATGGCGAAGCCGCCAAGCTGCAGGGTCGCCGGCAACCGTTGCCAGACCATGGCCATCGCTGTTTCTCCGGGCCATTTAAGCGAGTCGCCCAGATTGCCCTGAACCGCATTGCGCAGAAACGACCAGTATTGAATGTGCAGCGGCCGATCCAGCCCCCATTCCTGCATCACGATGGCTGCCTCTTCCGGCGTGGCATCGTCCGGCAAAAGCGCATCTACCGGGTTTCCACTCAGCCGTGACAGGGCAAAAACGACGACGCTGATCGCCAACAGGGTGATCAGGCTCTGCAGTATCCGTCGGGCAAGGTAGCGCTGCATCAGGCGGGGATCCTAGCGCTGCGGAAACGGGCCAGCCAATTTTAGTTGGCTAGCCCGGTCAGCGCAGCAGACACGCAATTCAGCGCGCTGCCTCGATCAGATGCCAGTGGCTGTAGCCCGCCGATGTGACTCCGGGAAACTGCCAGCCCCCCACATAGTCCGGGTTGATGGCAATCTGGGTGAATCCGTCGAACAGCGGGATGTCGACGTATTGCTCGAACAGATAGTTCTGGATCTCCCGCGCGATCTCGTCGCGTGCGACGGGATCGATCGTATTGATCAGGGTTTCGATCTTGGCCGCGGTCCAGTCGTCTTCCCAACCCTGCAAGCCGCCGCCGGGATTGGTGTAGAATGCGCGGAACGCCACCTCTGTCGGCCGCGGCGGCGCGTTACGGCCCGGATTGATCATGTAGAGTTCCCGCTCGCGGCCCATGGCGCGGACGCGTGCATAATCCAGTTCGACGATCTCGGCCTGAAGCCCGACCGCGGTCAGGTATTGATACACCATCTCTTGCTGAAGGGCGACTTCGGGCATGCCGGCCATCGGGGTCAGGATGATCGGGATCGTGGGATCCTCGAAGCTGTCGGGATAGTCGGCCTCCTCTAGAAGTTGCTTGACCCGCTCGGGATCATATCCATATTCCGCCTCGAACCGCTCTTCCAAGGTGGGGTCGTAGCCTTCGTTGCCTTCCACCATCGTATAACGCGCATGCAAGGAATAGCCGCCGCTTGGGAACAGGACTTCCAGCATCTCGTCGCGGTTCAGCGCGCGGTTGATCGCCTCACGAATTTTCACGTTGTACCAAGGCAATTCCTCGCGGCACCGGTCGTCGTGCGATTCGCAGTAAAGACCGTTGAACACCAGATCGGTCTGAATCGACGGCAACGTGGATTCCACCGTGCCCATCCCGGCGTCCAAAGCGTCGGGCATCAGCTCTCGAGAGATGTCCGCGATATGGGCCTCGTCGGCGAGCAGCATGGCCAGCTTGGTCGAGGGCTCGCTCACGAAACGCAGTTCCAGCTCGCGGAAGTCCGGCACGATCCCCGAATAGTGATCCTCGACACGCTCGTAGAGGACGCCCCCCGGCTCGCGGGACACGAACTGATACGGCCCGGTCCCGGCAAAGCGTTCGTCGTAGCCTTCCAGCCCTTCCTGGTCGAACTGAGCCTTACTGTAGATCATCATGATTGAATGACCGCCGTGCAGATACAGGAAGTTCGTCCGCGGCTGTTCGTAGGTGAAACGCACCGTGTACGGGTCGAGGATCTCGACTTCCGCGCCACGCAGCTGGTCGGCGGCCGGAATGACCGACGCGTCGGCGGTGTGCAATTCGTAGCTATGTACGACGTCTTCGGCAGTGAATTCACCATGGCCGTAGTGGAATTGGACGCCTTCGCGAAGGTTGAAGGTCCATTCGGTGAAATCGTCGTTGTGTTCCCAGGACGTGGCCAGCCCGTCGCCGTTGTATTCGCCAGTAACCGGATCGTGCGCCACCAGACCTTCGAGGCTTTGCCCGAGCGCGTGCCAGGTACTTGTTGCGGCCCAGAACCGGTTTGTCTCTCCGCCGGGCGGTGTAAGGGCTACGACGACACGGTCCGTTTCTTGCGCCAGAGCGGCAGGCGCCCATATCGACACCGCCAGCGCAAGCGGAATCATGGACTTCGCTGTTCTCCGTAGCGGTCGCCAAAGATAGGCCGCATTTTTCACTGCAATCATTCTTGCTTCCTCCTTCTATCGCGAATTATTTTGTTCCTATAATAAATATGCACGATTTTTCACATGCAAACAATCTTGAATCGTCGTCCCCGCTTATGCAGAGGCCGGAGCCTGCGTCAGAAATGTGCTGCGCGGACTGCCACGCCGCAGCAAAAGAGCCCAGCCCCGCGTAGCCGCTCGTTCATGCGAAGCATGCCTCGCTCACCGATTGAATTAGGCTAGACCAGATGAGCGTTTCGCGGCCAAGATGCCGTCTGTGGTTTTCTTGACGAACGAGGAAGAGTTCGAAGGGAGAAAACGAATGACACAAGCACTTTACGTTGGTCTGGACGTTCACAAGGACACGATCGCCGTTGCTGTGGCGGAAAAAGGTCGTCGCGGTGAGGTCCGGTTTTTTTTGGCACCATTGCCGACAAGGCTGATTCTGTATTGCGTTTGAGCAAAAGGCTTTCTGCGGCGGGCAAGACGCCGAGCCTTTGCCATGAAGCGGATCAATGTGGCTACGGCCTACACCGTCACCTCACCAAGCTCAGGTTTGAATGCGCTGTCGTCGCACCGGCGTTGATCCCGCGCAAGGCGGGGGACCGGGTCAAGACGGACAGGCGCGATGCCGAAATGCTCGCGCGGCTTTGGCGGGCTGGGGAACTGAGCCCTATCTGGACATCGGACGAGGAGCAGGATGCGATGCGCGATCTGATCCGGACGCGCAAACAGGCGATGGATGCAGTGAAGGTCGCCAAGCAGCAATTGCTCAGCTTCCTATTGCGGCACGGTCTTCGATACGAGAATGGTGGCTATCGGACGAAACGGCATCGCCGATGGCTGGCAGAGCTGCGCCGCTTCCGGTTTGCACACCAACAACTGGCTTTCGAGGAACTGAAACGCGCCATCGACCAGACCGAAACGCGCGTGGCCACGCTTGGCCAGGCGATTGAAGAGGCCATCCAGACTTGGCGCTTTGCCGCCGTGGTTGATGCCTTGCGGGCGCCGCGGGGCGTGAACACAACCATTGCAGCCACCGACGTCGCCGAGATCGGCGACATCACCCGGTTCGAAAGCCCGCGTCAGTTATTGGCCTGGCTTGGGCTGGTGCCAAGCGAGCAATCCAGCGGCACTACAACACGGCGTGGACGCCTCACAAAACCGGGAATGCGTTGGCGCGAACGATGCTGGTGGAAGCCGGGTGGTCCTATCGTCACCCACCCAAGGAAGGACATCCCTACCTGAAGCGCTCCGCACACTTGCCCCAGGAGATCAAGGATATCGGTTGGAAGGCGCAGACCAGGCTATGCAAGCGGTTCCGCCACCTCTCGAATGCCGGCAAGCCGCAACCACGCGTGCTCGCAGCCATCGCGCGGGAACTGGCCGGCTTCATCTGGGTCATCGCGCGCAAGACGCCAATGCCAGCGTAAGGTTAAGGCTCAGACTGCCTGTGCAGTACGCTGGAGATGGCGGCCATTGATAGGGCAATCCTCGGAGGACGTTGGGATAAACATCCGAGCTTAGAGAGAGGTATCCCGTATCGAACATGGTCAGGCGGCATCCGATCCGCGGATGAGAGTATGATAACCATCGGTTCGGCCCACCGTCTCCAGCGCCTGCACAGACTACATCTTTGACCATCCCGTGTCAGCGGGGTAGTCTTGTCGTGTCAGGAAACCTGAAAACGCTCATGAGATGTAGTATTTCTCGGAAATCGTATGCGCCGTCTTCCGGATCGAGGCGGCGATGTCCTGCTGGCTCGGCGTCGATGCCATCATCTTGTCGAAGACCGTGGTCGTCAGCGCAAAGTCACACTTCTGGTCAACTTGTTTGATGATCGGTGCCGAGATGCCGGTGATCCCCACCACAAACCCATCGCTTATTTTGGCGTAGCCATCCGCCTGGATCTTATCGAGCTGCGTCAGCAATTTCGCTTTTTCGGCCTTCGGTGCCGACCAGGCCGCCAACACGTCCCGTCGAAGGGACTCGTCCGCGAACGCAAGGATGCAGCGCCCTGATGGCGAATCGTAAATCTGGCGGCGGTGACCCACTGGCACGGACAGATTCAGGTTCTCGGGATGTTCGACTCGTACGATCACGACGATTTCGAAATTGGACCGAAGCGCCAAATGGCAAGACTGCCCGGATTCGGCGCAGAACTGTTGCATTTCCGGAACCGCCACAGTGGTGATCTGCGTTGCAAAGGAGCGCTTAAGCCGCAGCGAGAACAGCTTGTCGGTGATTGTATAAGCATCGCCGGTATGGCTTTTGTCGATAACGCCGCGGTGCTGCAGGACCGAGAGCATCCGGAACAACTCTCCCCTGGAGCGTTCCAGCCCGGTGGAGATCTCCGCAACCGTTCGGGGCGCATTCGCCTTCGCAAGAAACTCGACGATGTCCAGCCCCTTCTCCAGCGCTGGCGCGGTGTATTTCCGTTCGGGTGCGTTTTGGTCTTTTGCCATGCCTCATTCTCTCTCATGGTCGCGCCAGGGCATCATCGCCGCCTCAGGCAGCCCAACGGCCCCGACATTTAGCGAGATCACATGCCCTGCGAAAGGATCATCTGCAAGGTCCGGCACCTGATCCAGATCGCCAAAGCTGGTAACGACCAGGACGTCACACTCGGCACCGCCAAAGCTCGCCATCGTTGGGCAGCGCATCGGCATCACGAATGTGCGGTCGAGCCGTCCATCCGGAGCGATCCGTAAAAGCCGTGATGCGCCGAAGGCTGCACACCAGTAGAACCCGTCGCGGTCCACCGCCGCGCCGTCCGGACGCCCCTCACAGGGCGCCAACCGAAAGAACGCCCGTTGCCGCGAAATCTCTCCACGCGACCCATCGTAATCTGCGGCCCAAATCGTTCGGTGCCAGGAATCGGCGAAATACATTGTGCCGCCATCAGGAGACCAGGCGATCCCGTTGGCGGTTGTTAGGCCCTCTACAACCTTGGTCAACATCCCATCGCGTGAAAGGCGCCAGATACCCGCCGCTTTGCGGTCGCGGGGCAGGCAAATGCTGCCGACAAAGAAATACGCACCCGACCTGTCGAGCTTGCCGTCGTTGAATCGCTCGATAAGGGGGGCGAAGCCGGTGGTGCAGATAGTCCGACATATTGCGAAGTCCGCATCGAGGATCACGACGCTGTCCTCCATCGCAGCGATATAGCCGTCCGGTCCGTACATCGCGATACAGCCGACCCGGCCCGGCATCGCTCTACTGAAAGGCGAGTCTCTGTGCTCGTCTACGCGGTAGAGACGCCGCCCATCGATATCGGTCCAGCAAAAAGATGCGTGGCGCGGATCCCAGAGCGGCGATTCCGCGCATAGCGCTCGGGTAGCGCACAAGGTTTTTGCCTCATCAGGCATATCTGCAGCGGGCGCGGTTGCCCGAGCCCCTTCTCGCCATCTCCAGATTTTTTTTTGGCGGCGCGCCCGTGACGCCGCCCGCAGCGCTCCTTCCAAGCCATAGAACATGGTTGACAGTTTGGTCAAGCGATGCTTCATATTCGAACATCTGTTTCTATGTGTGTCAGGTTTGCGAAAAGGGGAGACCTCATGGCGACATGGCCCATATCGCGCTTATCCAACCCGTCCGAACGGGACCCGACCGGAGCCAGATTCGCCGTTCACTTTGTCGCAAGCGCAGCCAAGGGCGGTTAATATGACCCGCCCCGCCTCAGGGCGGTTCGAAGGAAAGACTGCATTCGTAACCGGCGGAGCAGCCGGAATCGGCCGAGAAATCGCAAAAGCGCTCCTTGCCGAGGGCGCGCGCGTGGCGATCTGCGGCCGGACGGGCATGTCGCTCGACCGCGCACGGCGCGATCAGAGTGGAGATATTCTGGTTCTGGAGGCCGATGTCGGCTCCGAACACGGTGTGAAGGAGGCAATTGCGCAGGTCGGTGCCGCGTTCGGCAGGCTGGATGTACTGGTGAACAATGCCGGGATCGACAGCTTTCAGGACATCTCGGATTTTTCGCGGGACCGGTTCCGCGCGGTGATGGACGTAAACGTCGCGTCCGTCTTCACCGCGACCGCAGCCGCATTGCCGCTGATGCAATCGGCGGATGCGCCGGCGGTCGTGACCATCGGATCGATACATGGCACTCTCACCACCTCGGGACGCGCGGATTACGTGGCGTCAAAATCGGCGTTGATTGGCGCCACGCGCGCCTTGGCGATGGACCTTGCGCCGCATGGCGTTCGCATCAACCTAGTCTCGCCCGGTGCCATCGAGACGCCAATGCTGTTGCGCGGCTGGGCCAAGAAGGCCCCGGACATTGATCCCGAAACGCTGAAGGCCAGGGCCGGTGCGCTGCATCCAATCGGTCGCATCGGCGGGCCCGAAGACGTTGCCAGCGCGGTGCTGTTCCTAGCCAGCGACGAGGCCGGGTTCATCACCGGAACCGAATTGATGGTGGATGGTGGCCTGTCCTGCAAGCTTGCCATGACCACTTTGTGGGACGACTGAGAATGTACCAGATCAAACGCGACTGGCTGTTTTGTCTGGCGCTGATCCTGCCCGTAGTCCTGATCGTGGGCGTGCTGATCCTCTTCCTGCTCGCCAGAGACGGAGTAGCCTAATGACGCAATCCCAGCGCCCGAATGTCATTCTGATCGTCGCGGACGACATGGGGTATGGCGATTTCGGCGTGTTCAGCGAGGGCCGCGTTCGAACACCAAGCCTGGATCGGCTGGTGTCGGAAGGGATCTGCATGCAGCAGCACTATTCCGGATCGCCGATCTGCTCACCGGCCCGCGCCAGCCTTTTGACCGGCCGCTATCCGCACCGGTCCGGCGCGATCACCCAGCACGATCTGTTCGGGCTGGACAGGATCGCGCTTCGCGAAACGACACTGGCCGATTGCTTTGGGGCGGCCGGCTACCGTACCGGCTTGGTCGGGAAATGGCACAACGGATCGCTTGACGCGCGGTTCGAGCCGAACGCGCGCGGCTTTGACGAGTTTGTCGGCTTCTGCGGCGGCTGGTCGGACTACTACAACTACCGCATCCAGATCGACGGACGGACACATCCGGGTGACGGCACCTACATGACCGATCTCCTGACCGAACGGGCCTGCGACTATGTGGACCGGCACAAGGCCGATTCCTTTTTTCTGATGCTGGCCTATTCGGCCCCGCACTCGCCATTTCAGGCTCCGCAGCCGCTGGTCGACAAGTATCTCGCCATAGGGTTCGACCGGACCGCGGCCACGACGTATGCGATGATCGAGGTCATGGATGACGGTATCGGCCGCCTGCTCGATCGCCTCGATACTTTGGACCTGGCGGAGAACACCATCGTTCTCTTCACCAGCGACAACGGCCCGGCCTTCTTCAACCCGCCCTTCATGATGCAGCCAGGCGAGAACCCGTTCAACGAACGCTTCAATGCCGGGCTGAAGGGCTCCAAGGGCTGGGTCTACGAGGGAGGCATCCGGGTGCCGATGGTGGTGCGCTTCCCCGCGCGGCTGGCGTCGGGCGTCAGGAACCACGATCTCGCGCATTTCACCGACTGGTTTCCGACCCTTCTGAACATGTGCGGCGTGGCCAATGTGGGCGATTGCCCTCTGGATGGCCGCGACCTGACGCCCCAACTGACCGGCGAGCCGCTTAACGACCCGCCGCGCCGGTTCTGGCAGTGGAATTTCTACTATCCCAGTATCGAGACCAACGCCGCAGTGCGCGACGGCGACTGGAAACTGGTGCGCCCGATGATTGCAGGCACGCGGTTCTACAAGAACCCGGACCTCTATGTCGGGCCGGAAGATGCCGCGCGTACCGAGGCCTTTATCCAGGCGGATTTCCGCCAGCGCGAGGAACCCGGCGCGTTGCAGGATGTGCTTCCCGTACCCCGGATCAAGTATCCCAAATCTGAACCGCCAGAATTGTATAATCTCGCTCAGGACCCAGGCGAAACCCGCGACCTCGCGGAGAACCACCCGGACCGCGTTCATCGCCTGCTGACCGAATTGGAAACCTGGTTCGAAAGCGTTGAAGGGGATCGCAGAAGCATTGAGGATCCGCTGCACAGCTTCGAGGCGATGCCGGTTCGATGAAATGGTCTTAGGAAGGACAGCGACATGACCGGCGACGCGCTATTTTCGACCCTGAAAGGCAAAACCGTTCTCGTCACCGGCGCCGGGTCCGGGATCGGCGCCGCCCTGGCGCGGCGCCTTGGCCAGCTTGGCGCGCAGGTCATCTGTTCGGCACGCACCGAGGCCCGCATCCAGGCCGTGGCCGATGCAATCACCGAAGCGGGCGGCACGGCGCTGGCTGTGGCAGCGGATGGGACGGATCCGGTGCAAATGGACGCACTGGCGGATGCCATCGAACAGCGTTTCGACGGGCTGGATCTGGCCTACCTGAACGCAGGGGCGAACAGCCAGAAGGGCACGATCGCGGACAGCGACCCCGACGATTGGCGGCGGGGGTTCGACCAGAACATGCTTCCGGTCACTCTGGGCATCCGGATGTGCGTACCGCTGATGCGGCAGCGGGGCGGCGGCCGGATCATCTTTACCGGCTCTGCGATGGCACAATATCCGGCGGAACGAAACTCCTCTTACTGCGCGGGCAAGGCGGCAGCGCGGATGGTGGCCCGCACCGCAGCGCTGGAACTGGCGGGCGACAACATCACGGTCAACGAGTTCATTCCCGGCCCCGTGCGCACCGAACAGGCCTTGCAGTTCTATGACCCAAACGACACGGCCTCTCCGTTCAACAACCCCAACGAATGGGTCAAAGAGCCGGAAGACGTGGTCGACACGATGCTGTTCATGGTTGCCTTTCCCGGCGCGGGGCCGAACAGCCAGATTTTCTCGCTGGCACGCCGTTAGGAAAAGCCCATGCGCGCGATCTTCGTCCTCTTCGACACACTGAACCGCCATTACCTCGAATGCTATGGGGGCGCCGAAGTCGAGACACCAAATTTCAACCGGCTCGCACGGCGCAGCGTTACCTTCGATCGCCACTACGTTGGCTCGATGCCTTGCATGCCCGCCCGCCGCGACCTGCAGACCGGACGGCTGAACTTCATGCACCGGTCTTGGGGGCCGATGGAACCTTTCGACGTGTCGATGACCCAGGAACTGCAAAAGGCGGGCGTCTACAGTCATATCATTACCGACCATGTGCATTATCTGGAGGATGGCGGCGCCGGCTATTGCACCCGGTTCAGCAGCCGCGAAATGGTACGCGGCCAGGAAGGCGACCGCTGGAAAGCGCGGCTCGATGCCCCCGTAGAACGCTGGCAAGAGACGTATCACGAACACCAATTCGTTGGCGGTGCGTGGGACAAGGTCGCCGGGTCCGGCGGAACACGGTCCAAGCGCTACCACGACATGGTCAACCGGGATTACTTGAAGGACGAAGACGATTTCCCATCGGCACAATGTTTCCGTTTGGGCTGCGAATTCCTCGACACGAACAAGGATGCCGACAACTGGTTTCTGCAACTCGAAACCTTCGACCCGCACGAACCCTTCGCAGTGCCGGACCGATTGCGCCGAAGATACGCCACTGACCCGAACGCCAAAATTCGCGACTGGCCACCCTATGAAAAGGTGACCGAGGACGAAGCGGAAGCCGAAGAGATGCGTGCGGCTTACAAGGCGCTTCTGGCCTATTGCGACGAGCATCTGGGCCGCCTGCTAGACAAGATAGACGAACTGGACCTCTGGAAGGACACCATGCTCGTGGTGTCGACTGATCACGGCTATCTTCTGGGCGAACACGACTGGTGGGCCAAGCTGCGAATGCCGATCTATCAGGAGATTGGGCACATCCCGCTCTTCGTGCATCATCCCGACCAGGCTGCACAGGCGGGCCAGCGCCGGACGGCATTAACCCAGACCCCAGACCTGATGCCGACGTTTCTCGAAGCCTTCGATTGTCCGATACCAGGGCCGGTACGGGCCACGTCCCTCCTTCCCTGCCTGCCGGACGACAGTTTGACGCTGCACGATGTTGTGCTGTTCGGCTATTACGGCGGTGCGATCCACGCCACGGACGGGCACCACGTATACTTCCGCTATCCGCCGGACATGGAAGCCCAAACCATCTATCAGTACACGCTGATGCCCAGTCATTTGATGGGCTCATTCTCTCACGCGGAACTCAGCGGCGCCGAACTGGTGCAGGATTTGGGCTGGGCCAACGGCTATCCGGTGATGCGCATTCCAGTGGTCAAGGAGTCGCCGTGGAACAAGACGCACGGGCTGTCGCGTATGGTGAACGAGCCGACGACGCTCTACGACATCGCACAAGACCCGCTTCAACAACACCCGGTCGAGGATGCAGACCTTCACGCCAAGTTTGAGGGGCTCGTGTGCAGAGCGATGAAGCATCAGGATGCCCCGCCAGAGGCGTATGCACGGCTCGAACTGCCTGCGCCTTGACGCCACGCAAGCCCCCGGCATCATGACCGCCGCATTCGACTATATCGTCATCGGCGGCGGCTCTGCCGGATGCGTACTCGCAACCCGTCTGAGCGAAAACAGCCGCCACAACGTGCTGCTTCTGGAAGCCGGCGCCCGGTCGCGCAGTCCCTGGACGCGCATTCCCGTCGGCTATTTCAAGACCGTGTTCGATAACCGGTTTGGCTGGGGTTATGCCACCGAACCGGAGTCCGAACTGAACAGTCGCTCGATCATTTGGCCGCGCGGCAGATTGCTGGGCGGGACAGGTGCAATAAATGGCATGGTCTATATCCGGGGCCAGAAGGACGATTTCGACGATTGGCAGCGTTTGGGGAACGAGGGCTGGGGATATGCGGACGTGCTGCCCTACTTCCGCAAGAGCGAGCGGCAGGCGAACGGCGCGGTCCCCCGCGACCGCGCCTATCATGGCCACGAAGGGCCAATGACCGTGTCCGACTATCCCGACCGGCACCCGTTATGCGAGGCGTTCCTCAGAGCGGCCACACAGGCCGGTCTGCCGCGCAACCCCGATTTCAACGGCGAGGAGCAGATTGGTGCTGGGTATTTCCAGAATACCACATGCCGCGGCCTGCGCGCCGATCCGTACGCGGCGTTTCTGAAACCGGCGCAGCGCCGGCCAAATCTGAGCGTCGAATGTCAGGCACGCGTTCAGCGTATCGAAGTCACCGGCGGCCGGGCAACTGCGGTCGTGTTCCGCCGCGGCAATACCGAGGCTCAAGTAACTGCCCGACGCGAAATCATACTGGCCGCCGGAGCGGTAAACTCACCACAGATCCTGCAACTGAGCGGCATCGGCAATCCTGCGCATCTGCGGGATCTGGGGATCGCAGTCGTGGTCGACCTGCCCGGCGTCGGGCAAAACCTGCAGGACCATCTGCAGGCGCAATTGGTCTACGAATGCACCCGGCCGATCAGCATCAACGACGATCTGAAAAGCCCTTGGCGCAAGGGACGGATGGCGGCCCGGTATCTTTTCCGCCGCACAGGACCGATTGCTGGCGGCCCCGCCCCAGCCGGCGCCTTCGCGCGATCAAGCCCCGATCAGAGCCGCCCGGACCTGCAATTCCATTTCATGCCGCTCAGCATGGCGCGACCAGGGGTGCTCGACACAAAGTCCGGCTTCACGTTCAACGTCTGCCAGCTTCGCCCGTCCAGTCGCGGTTCTGTGATGATCCGGTCGCCTCGGATCGGCGACCCGCCGGAGATCCGCGCGAACTACCTCTCTGAATCCGAAGATGTCCGCGCTCTGCTCGCGGGGTTGAAGTTGGGCCGACGGATCGCTGCCGCCGGGCCCTTCGATCTCTATCGCGGCGCGGAGCAGCGACCGGGCGCCGAGGCAGTCAGCGACGACGACTTGTTGAGCTTCGTGCGGAACAACGCATCGAGCCTTTACCACCCGGTCGGCACCTGCCGCATGGGCGCGGATGACGAGGCCGTCGTCGAATCCGAACTGAAGGTTCGTGGTGTAGTGGGCTTGCGTGTGGCGGACGCGTCAGTGATGCCGTCGATCACGTCGGGCAATACTAACGCCGCCACCGTGATGATCGCCGAAAAGGCCGCCCATTTTATACGCTCCTCGGCCTAGAATCCGAATCAGAGAGCACCGCAAAGTGTGGGGCAGGTATGTTGCGCGGCCAGGTATGTTGCGGCGTCTTCGATCGCTCTGCCGGACTCCTTGTTTTCTTGGTCTTCCGGGTCGAGGAAGCCGGATCGCCGCAACATATCCCGGCGGGATCAGTGCGACTTGAGGAAGGCCATCAGGCTCTCGTCCTCCTTCCATGTGCCTCCCGAATCCGTTTCATCGACGTCGCAGAGCGCCATCGCCTCGGCCTTCATCTTCAGGCTGATTTCGGCATAGACGTTGGTGGTGTCGATCGACGCGTGGCCGAGCCAGGCGCGCACGATATTGATGTCGATGCCCGCGAACACCATGTGAGAGGCCGTCGTGTGCCTGCTATCTCGTGCACGAGATAGGCGGCACTGAACTGAGCCGCGTTCCGCGGCGGAAGGGTGTCCGTCCCTGCTGCCGCTTCCTGATGGACGGCTTGGTCGCGACTTGACGGTTCTTGTCGTCGTTTCGGCCGTTTCCGTCTCTCCCTGATATCCTTCCAACCGGTTTCGGACGCACTTCGGCGCATCGATGCCAGTGTTCTCCGTGACCGTTGACACTCAAGGGAGAAGACACATGACAAGTTTGCGCAAACGCATGATCGACGACATGGCCGTTCGCGGCCTCTCGGAGAACTCGGTACGCTCCTATCTCAACTCCGTCTCCGGGCTCGCGCGCTTCTACGGACGCAGTCCCGAGAGGATCTCCGCCCAGGAGGTCCAGGACTACCTGCTCCACCTGCACGAGCAGCGCGGGCTCTCCTGGAAGAGCTGCAACTGCGCCCGGCACGGGATCCGCTTCCTCTACCGCATCACGCTTGGCCGGCCCGACCCGCACTTCTACGTGCCCGGCGCCAAGACGCCGTCGGCATTGCCGGAGATCCTCAGCCATGACGAGCTGGTCAGGCTGTTCACGGTCACCCGGATCGTCAAGCACCTCGCCGTGCTGATGACGGCCTACGCTGCCGGGCTCCGGGTAAGCGAGATCTGCCATCTGCAGGTCACGGACATCGACTCCGGGCGGATGTGCCTGCGCGTCGACCAGGGCAAGGGCAACAAGGACCGCTACGTGCCGCTGTCGCAGCGGCTTCTCGCGCAGCTCCGCCACTACTGGCGCCACCAGCGTCCCCGTTCCTGGCTGTTCCCCGGCCGGTACGGCGACCGGCCGATGTCCCGCGACGGAGCGGCATTCATGTACCGCAGCGCCAAGCGGAAGGCAGGGATCACCAAGTCCGGCGGCATTCACACCTTGAGGCATTGCTACGCCACCGGGCTCCTGGAGGCCGGGGTCGAGCTCCAGGTCATCCAGCGGCGCCTCAGCCATGGCTCGATCCGGTCGTTGACATGGTAAGCGTTCGTCCGTGCAGTGACGAGCCGGATTCTCTCCGTGCGCCTGTGCCCGGGATGCGCACCCCCGTTTTTGCGCATTCTTGCCTGTCCCGTTTTCCGTCTCGTCGGCGTCGAACGTGGCCCGGCGCCGATTGCGTCAGGCGACCGTCCGGCCTCGGGGGGCCTGGAACTGAGCGGATTTCAGCGGTTGAGCGTCCGCTTCCAGTCCTTCCTGAGCGGGCAGAGCCAGATGTCCTTCCGCGGCTTGTCGGCCTTGTTTTTTCGGTCGTAGCGGCCGCGCCCCTTGGTCGTTCCGACGCGGATCCATCCCGATGCCCGGTAGACGCCGCGGGTGTGGCGGGGAACCTCCACGAAGGTCTCGCAGAGCACGGGCGTGGTGCCGTAGCGCGCGGTCCAGTCCCCGGGCAGCCGCTTGCGGACAAGCGAGAGGATGTGGGACCCGAGGTTCGGGATCGCCATCCACGGCAGGATCAGGAATCTTGGGTTGTCAATCACGAGAGGCAGGTTCCTTTCGCGCAGCTCCGGCGTCCATCCGATGAACCGGTCGCGCGGCGCGAGTCGCCATGCGGCGGTCGAGAAGCCGAGCATGGCCAGGGGCCGGCCGTTTCGGTCATGGACCGCGTAGCGCATCTGCGCGCCGACCAGGCGCGTGTATCCGAGGTAGTGCCAGCGGGCGACGAACTCGTTCCAGAGCCTGCCTTCCCGGGTGCCGCCCTTCACGATCCGGAACTCCAGCGGGCGGACCTCGTCGAGATCCTTCGGGGCGGGGAGCAACGGAGGCCGCTCCGTGTCCGGCCCGAACGTGATCGGCTTCGGGACGGGCGGCACCCGGGAAGGCGGCGGCAGCTCGATGATCCCGTCGCGGTGCATCTTCAGCATGACAACCTTCGCCATCATGCTCTTGAGGCCGCCGTCGGGCTTGAGCCAGCCGGTGCGGCGGCAGAAGGCGCGGGCGATCGCCGTCCGGGTCGGCTCCGTGACGGTCAGCTCGCGCAGCAGCCTCATCTCGGCGACGGTGAAGTCGCGCCCGTGGTAGCGGCATTCGACCTCGTCGCTCACGGCGGCGCCGCGAAGGCCCGCCTTCTCTCCTCGCTCATCGACCACGGCAGCCACGGGTCCAGGTCCCCGGGCGGGAGGCCGCCGTTCTCCGCACAGGCGTCAAGCCACGCCCGGAGCCAGCGCAGGACGTCGAGGCCGTTTCGCGCGACCGTGCCGAGGACCGTGTACATGACCGCCGTCATCCGGGCGCCCGCCTCGCTGTCGGAGCCGAAGCTGAGCTTCCGCCCGATGGCCGGGTTCCTGATGGCCCTTTCCCCGACGTTGTTGTCCATGGGAACCTCGGGATGGTCGAGGAACACGCTCAGCCCCGCGCGGTGCCTGGCCAGCGAACGCAGCGGCTTGCATTCCGGCGCCGTTTCCGGAAGCGCCTTCAGCTGCCGCTCCGCTTCCGCGAACAGCGCGGCGACCGCGCCCTCCAGCCCGGCCTGCGCCGCCACGAACCCCTTCGCCGGGGATCCGCTGTCCGGATCCATGCAGCCGAGCCGGACAGCGTTCAGCCGGTAGATGTCCGCGATCCGGTCGATCCATCCGTCCCTCCATTCCGCCAGCTGCGGCCGTCCCTCCGCGCATTTCAGAAAGTCTCGCCGGGCGTGAGTCCAGAGATGTTGCATGCAACATCTCTGGAGCCACGGCAGACGCGGCATATACGACATCCACGATTCCAGCGGCTCGCCGATCGCCAGGGAGGGCCTGGACCGGATCGCGCA
>JAPPCV010000121.1 GCA_028824715.1 Boseongicola sp.
CGAGAAACTCCAATCCGGCTGCCAATGTTGCGACGTCCCCTTTGGCGGCGAAATGATGAAGCGAAACCAAGGCCTCATGCGTGTTAAGATCATCCGACAATGCTTTCACAAGAAGGGATATATCAGCATCACGCCACGAGCCGGCCGCTGCAGTCTCGACCATCGCGTACCATTTTCGAAGCGTCGCCTCGGCTTCACGCGCCTTGTCCTCAGTCCAATCCATCGGCCTTCGATAGTGCGTCGAAAGGAACACAAGCCGGATCACCTCGCCGGGAACTTTCCAGCCGCCGCTCCAATTTCCGTCAAAGAGGTCGCGCAAGGTGAAAAAGTTGCCCAAGGACTTGGCCATCTTCCTGCCTTCGACCTGGAGCATCTCGTTGTGCATCCAGAGTCTTGCGAATTGATGGCCCATGCATCTCGATTGGGCGATCTCGTTTTCGTGGTGCGGAAAGACCAGGTCGCTGCCACCGCCATGAATGTCGAAGCGCTCTCCCAGAAGGCCCGCAGCCATGGCAGAGCATTCAATGTGCCAACCGGGCCTGCCTCGACCCCAAGGGCTGTTCCACCCGGGAGTCTGGCCGTCCGAGGGTTTCCAAAGCACGAAGTCCATCGGGTCTTCCTTGAACGGCGCCACCTCGACACGGGCGCCGGCGATCATGTCGTCGACGGAACGCCCGGACAGGTCTCCGTACCCGGGGCAGGAACGTACTCGGAAAAGCACGTGGCCTTCGGCCTCGTAGGCATGGCTCCTTTCGATCAGGGCAACGATCATTTCGACCATTTCCTCAATCCATTCGGTTGCACGGGGCATTGCGTCCGGCACGAGCGCGCCAACGGCAGCCATGTCGTCGAGATACCATTGCGTAGTCTCTTCGGTGATTTCGCGAATGGGGCGCTTCTCGGCGGCGGCACGAGCGTTTATCTTGTCGTCAACATCCGTGAAATTCCGCACATAGGTCACCTGATCAGCCCCGTACACGTGGCGGAGAAGCCGAAAGAGCATGTCGAAGACTATGACGGGTCGCGCATTGCCGATATGAGCCCTGTCATAAACGGTCGGCCCGCATACATACATCGTCGGATGCCCGTTCGTAACGAGGGGTTCCAAAGGTCTCTTCGTACGTGTTGCGGTGTCGTGGAGCTGGATATTCGTCATGTGCCAACCTTTTGGGCAAACCTGTCCCACGCGGGCTCAGACAAGGTCATTTCAAGGTGAAGAAGAACCGGCCCGCGTGAACGATGTCAGCGGATAATGCAGCAGATGATGCAGATGCGGTTCATGGCCCGGACAATAGCCGCGGTCCGCGAAGAGTGCAAAGGGTTTTGGCATCTAAGTCGGCCAACGGCCAGATACTCCCAACAACAATCGATTGACTTGCCTCGAAAGTTGCCGCCCTTGTTGCGCATGACCAGACTCTCGCATCGCATAAGGACCCTGACCGGCGGCGGCTCGGATGGGTGGGACATCTACCGCAAGAGCCGCACCATGAAGGATCGTGGCATGCCCGTCATCGAACTGACGATCGGCGAACACGACCGCAGGACGGAACCGGCGATCCTCGAGGCGATGCATGACTCCGCGACAGGCGGGCACACCGGTTACTCGACGATTCCAGGCACGGACGGGCTTCGCGATGCCGTTGCCAGGCGGTTAGCATCAATGACGGGCGTGGCTACGGAGCGACAAAACGTGGTCATTACGGCAGGCGGGCAGGCTGCGCTCCTAGCCGCTCACATGACGGTGTGCGACCCGGGAGATGCGGCGCTGTACATTGACCCTTTCTACGCGACATATCCTGGAACGATTCGTGCCACTGGAGCGGTGGCCGTGGCTGTCACGGCGCGTGCAGAGTCAGGTTTCCAGCCTTCTCTTGCGGATCTTGAGGAAGCTCGCGAAGCGCGGTCACTCCTGATCAACTCTCCGAACAATCCGACAGGGGCAGTCTATTCCCGAACGAAGCTTCAGGAGATTGCCGAGTTCACCCGGCAAAGGGACATGTGGCTGATTTCGGACGAAGTCTACGACACCCAGGTCTGGGAGGGCGAACATGTGTCGCCTCGCGCGTTGCCGGGAATGGAGAGCCGCACGCTTGTGGCCGGTTCCCTGTCCAAGAGCCATGCGATGACCGGCAGCCGGATTGGCTGGCTGGTCGGGCCTGAAGAGGCGATCAGGCATGCAATCAACCTGGCCACGCACACGACTTATGGATTGCCCGGGTTCTTGCAGGACGCCGGCGAATTTGCCCTGCGGCAGGGTTCGGCGCTGGAAGACGCGATCGCGGCGCCTTTCCGGCGACGCCACAAGGCGGTCAATGCCCTATTTTTGCGGGAAGGCCTGAACGTCGTGCCTTCTGTGGCTACGATGTATGTAATGATTGACGTCAGGGCGTCCGGAATGACCGGCGTCGAGTTTGCAGAGGCGCTGTTGGACGAGCATCTCGTGGCAGTCATGCCCGGCGAAAGCTTCGGGAAGGCTGCAGCCGGACATGTTCGCGTTGCACTGACGGTCGACGATGCCGCCCTTGAAAGAGCGGCAATGGTTATCGCCGAATTCTATCGGAATCGCGCTGGCAAGGCGCGAAGCGCTGCCGCGTCTGGCTGAACAGTTGGTCCGAGCGCATTCGGCAGTGTCCACCCCGCAGCCGCATCAATGGCGCAGAATACCGGCTCCCGAATGCGAAGTCTTATGCCCCCATGAGCTTCCTGACGGCGGCAATGGCGTCCGCGGCCTTGTCTGCACTGGCTGCTCCGCCCCTTGCCATGTCCGGGCGTCCTCCACCCCCTTTGCCACCGAGCTCGGCAACTGCTGCGCGTACCATGTCCACTGCCGAAAGACGCTCGATCAGATCTTCGGTGACCCCTGCCGCCACGGCGGCTTTCCCTCCTGTGTCCGCAATCAGGAGCACGGCTCCCGAACCGAGGCGCACCTTGTATTCGTCGATCAGCGACGGAAGGCTCTTGCCATCCACGCCCCTGAGCGTCCGGGCATGCAGCATCATGCCGTTGACTGACTCCGCTTCCGCTTCGGCTTCTCCGCCGACCAAGGCAAGCCTCTGACGCAATTCGGCGACCTCGTGCTGGAGGGCGCGACGTTCGGCCTGCAGCGCCTTCACGCGCGTTGCGACGTCCTCTGGCGGGGCCTTGAGCGCAAGTGCCGTTGCCGCAAGCCGATGATCCTGATCCGAAAGGTACCTGAACGCAGCCTCGCCCGTAAGCGCCTCGATTCTGCGAACACCCGCCGAAGACGCGCTGTCGCCAAGTGTCACGAAGACGCCAATATCGCCCGTGCGCGACACATGCGTGCCGCCGCAGAGCTCGATTGACCAGGTGTTGCCATCGATTCCCTTGCCGGAACTTGCGATTCCCATCGAGACCACGCGCACTTCGTCGCCGTACTTTTCGCCAAAGAGGGCCTGCGCCCCTATGGCGCGGGCATCGTCAGGCGTCATGCTTCGAGTTTCCACAGGCGAATTCTGCCGAATGTACGCGTTGACCTCTGTCTCGACAGCTCTCAATTCGTCAAGTGTAAGCGCCGACTGGTGGCTGAAATCGAATCGAAGCCGATCAGGCGCGTTGAGCGATCCCTTTTGCGCAACGTGTTCTCCAAGGACCTGCCGAAGGGATTCATGCAACAAATGTGTCGCTGAATGATTGGCGCGAACGGCAGATCGACGCGCATGATCGACTTTCAGCACGACCGGATCGCCCGTCGTCAGTTTCCCCTTCTTGACCGTGACCTGGTGGCCCAGGATACGACCGTCCGCGAATCGCTGCACGTCTGCAACATCAGCCAGATCCTTGGCGTCGCCAGTGCCTCGCATTGTTCCGGTGTCACCGACCTGCCCGCCAGCCTCGCCATAGAAGGGTGTCTGGTTCGTAACGATCCACCCAGTTTCGCCGCCGCCGAGGAAGTCCACGGAGATGCCGTCGCAGACGATTGCAACGATCTGGCCTTCGGCGACCTCGGTTTCATAGCCTAGAAACTCCGTGGGTTCGGTGTCTCCAGAAATGTCGAACCAAATTGCCGCATCCCTTGACTCTCCGGTTCCGGCCCAGGCCGCTCGCGCCCGCTCTTTCTGCCTTTCCATGGCAGCGTCGAAGCCTTCCGTATCGACGCTGCGGCCCTTTTCGCGAAGGGCATCCTGCGTGAGATCCAGCGGAAACCCGTATGTGTCGTAGAGCTTGAACGCCGTGTCCGCCGGCAGGTCTGCCCCGTCCGGCAGCCGCTCCAGTTCCTGGTCCAACAGTCGCAGTCCCCGGTCCAGCGTTTGCAGAAATCGAGTCTCTTCGTTCTTCAGTGTTTCCTCGATCAGGGCCTGCGCACGGGCAAGCGCCGGATAGGCTTGACCCATTTCCGTCACGAGCGCAGGCACGAGGCGGTGCATGACCGGGTCGGTTGCGCCGGCTATGCGTGCATGACGCATTGCGCGCCGCATGATCCGGCGAAGGACGTAGCCCCTGCCCTCGTTTGACGGCATGACGCCATCGGCAACCAGGAACGATGTCGAACGCAAGTGGTCGGCCACGACCCTGTGGTGCACGTTCGCCGGGCCGTCGGCTTCGGCGTTCGTGGCATTGGCGCTGGCCTCGATCAGGGCACGCATCGTGTCGGTGTCGTAGTTGTCGTGCTTGCCTTGCAGAAGCGCTCCGATCCGTTCGAGACCCATGCCCGTATCGATCGACTGCATCTCCAGCGCGCGCATCGTTCCGTCTTCGAACCGCTCGTTCTGCATGAAGACGATGTTCCAGATCTCGATGAAGCGATCGCCATCCTCTTCCGGCGATCCTGGAGGCCCGCCCCAGATGTGATCGCCGTGATCAAAGAATATCTCTGTGCAAGGTCCGCAGGGTCCGGTCGGCCCCATTTGCCAGAAATTGTCGTCTGTCGCGATTCTGATGATCCGGCCCTCGGGCAGACCCATCTTCTTCCAGATGCCGGCGGCTTCGTCGTCCGTATGAAAGACCGTGACCAAAAGGCGCTTCTTGTCGATGTCGAAGTCGTCCGTCAGCAGGTTCCACGCGAGAGGTATGGCCTCGTCCTTGAAGTAGTCTCCAAAGGAGAAGTTTCCGAGCATTTCGAAGAACGTATGGTGCCGGGCCGTGTAGCCGACATTGTCGAGGTCGTTGTGCTTGCCGCCGGCACGCACGCATTTCTGGGAAGTGGCGGCGCGCGAGTATTCGCGGGTTTCAAGTCCGGTGAACAGGTTCTTGAACTGGACCATGCCCGAGTTGACGAACATCAATGTCGGGTCATTGCGCGGAACAAGCGGCGAGCTCTCGACGACCTCGTGCCCGTTTTGCGCAAAATAGTCGAGAAAGGTCGAACGGATGTCGTTCAGGCTGGTCATGGGCTGCATCCCAAATCGGCAAGTTGCGCCTGACTATCCGTCGCCGACCCGACTGTCCACCGGACAGAATTGTTCAAGGTTCATGTGCCTTGCCAAGGATCTCCAACCCGGCGACGGGCCTGTGTCAGCAACAGTGTCCGATCCTTCGCGGATGCGGATCCGGCTGCCACGAGAGTACGCAAACCTCTGCTGCAGGCGTCGCGCGCCTCACTCCGGTTCAGCACTTTGAAGCCATGACATTTGTCAGGACCGGTCATGGTCATTTCCCCGGAAAATCGTCGGGATTGCGTTGGGCAACATGGGACTTCAACTGACCAAAGAAACCGGACATATCCGGAGGGTTCAAAATCAACGGGCGGTTTGAAAAGTCGACTTCGATAATCGCGGACGCTTCCACCATTCCGGCAGCCCAAGCCGGCGCGGCACGACCGGAGAGGCGTTCAATCGTGGACCGGAAGAAGTCGACCCACCGTGTGCCGTCAATTCGGATCTTGCTGGCTGACACGTCAAAGACCACTATGTACCCCGTCACAATTTCCGGGGACCAGAGCTGCACATTCGCCATTTCTCCCATCAGGTCATCCGCCCGGTTGGGAACGGTTCCGGCGATATTCTTCAGAAGAGATTTCAGGCTGATTCCGAGTTTGATCTTGCCACTTTCTGGCCACGCAACATCCCAGCTCTTGGTCCTGCCGATTCCGGGAATCTGGACTTCCTTGGCCGCGCCTGCAAGGCCACGGCTCGACAATTCCTGCACGCAGTAATCGGCTAGCACGTCTAAGCGCTTTGTCGACGTGCGGCGCTCCTCGATGACGGTCATGCGATAGAGATCATCAACTGCGTCCTGCAGGGTGATCATTGACCCAGCCGATTCAATGCTAGGTCCCTATACGCCGGCTCGATTTCGATTCCGAGGCTGTTCCGTCCCGTGTTCCGAGCCGCGATCTGCGTGGAGGCAGTGCCGGTGAACGGATCCAGCACGGTATCTCCGACAAAGCTGAACATCCGAATGAGACGTTCCGCCAAGTCCACCGGAAATGGGGCCGGATGATGCCTTGTCGAGGCACCAGGAATGTCATTCCAGATCTGTCGGAACCATCGGTCATGGTCTTCGGCGGCGATCAGACTCAGGAGGCGGGCGGCAGGACTCGGGCGGCGGTATCCTCCCGGCTTCCGGAGCATCAAGATGAACTCAATGTCGTTCTTGACGACCCCGTTCGGCTCATAGGGCTTGCCGAGATACGATCCATTTCCGTTTGAAACCTCGGTCTTCAAGTTGCTGATCTTGTGCCAAATGATAGGCGCAAGATTGTCAAAGCCAATTTCCGTGCAATGACTCTGGATTGACGCATGGAGCGGCACCACCATGTGCCTGCCTTTGTTTTCTCGGCGAGACAGGCATACGTCACCGACAACGCAGACAAGACGACCGCCCGGAACAAGCGCGTCAAAGCAGTTCTTCCACACATCCGTCAAGCTATCAAGAAACTCGCTGAAATCTGCAAGATGGCCGATCTGACCTTTGCGCCTAGGATATTCTTTCAACGTCCAGTACGGCGGAGAGGTGACAACCAGGTGAACCGACTGCGGTTCCAGTCTTGTTGTTCTTGCATCACCGAGGATGATGTCATGTTCTGTTTCGACCTTCCCTATCAGACGCTGAATGTCAGCTGACGTGGTTCGACACTTGGCAAGCTTCGGGATCGACGTTTGGAAATCGGCGGACCGTATCGAACGCAATTCAGGAGTCAGGATGGCTTCCAGTGCCGTGCTCACAACACCAAGTCCCAATTCATGATTCTCTTTCCGATCCTGCCAGAAGTTACAACTGCCATCTGATTCATTGTGCCTTCCTGCCTGAATCTGGGGCGTCCTCTGAGCCCTACCGTATAGCTTCACAAGATCTTGCCGCTGATATGGCTAAAGATGCTGCGATGACGTCTCTTTCCGGCGAGGCCGGAATCGCTTCAACCTACACTATCGCACTCACTCCCATTCGCGCCCTCGGCTACGCGCCCAAAGCCACTTCTTCAGGTCCGTCACCGTCGTCCATTTCGGCATCGAATTCGACGCCATGTGCGGTTCGGATCTTGCCTTCGATCTCATTCGCGATGTCGGCATTTTCCTTCAGGAATGCCTTGGCGTTCTCCCGGCCTTGCCCGATCCGTTCGTCGCCGTAGGAAAACCAGGCGCCGGACTTCTCGACCACGCCGGCCTTGACGCCGAGATCGATGAGTTCGCCCGTCTTGGAGATGCCCTCCCCATACATGATGTCAAATTCCACCTGCTTGAACGGCGGCGCAACCTTGTTCTTGACGACCTTGACGCGCGTGGTGTTGCCCACAACCTCGTCACGGTCCTTGATTGCGCCAATCCGGCGGATGTCGAGGCGAACGCTGGAATAGAACTTCAGCGCGTTGCCCCCGGTCGTGGTTTCGGGCGAGCCGAACATGACACCGATCTTCATGCGAATCTGGTTGATGAAAATCACCATGCAGTTCGAACGGGCGATCGAACTGGTCAGCTTTCGCATCGCCTGGCTCATCAGCCGTGCATGAACGCCCACGGAGGAATCGCCCATGTCGCCTTCAAGCTCCGATCTCGGCGTGAGCGCCGCAACCGAGTCGACGATCACCATGCTGACGGCGCCAGAGCGCACAAGCGTATCGGTGATTTCGAGTGCCTGTTCACCCGTGTCCGGCTGGGAAATCAGCAACTCGTCCAGATTGGCGCCAAGCTTCTTGGCGTATTGCGGGTCAAGGGCATGCTCTGCGTCGACAAAGGCGCAGACGCCACCTTTCTTCTGCTCTTCGGCCACGCAATGCAGCGTAAGCGTGGTCTTGCCGGAAGATTCAGGGCCATAGATCTCCACGACCCGTCCCTTTGGAAGCCCCCCGATCCCCAATGCAATGTCGAGACCTAGCGATCCGGTAGAGGTCGCCTCGATCTCGGGCATCTCGTTGTCGCCGCCAAGCTTCATGATCGAACCCTTGCCGAACTGGCGTTCGATCTGTGCCAGCGCCGATTCAAGCGCCTTTTGCCTTTCGCCTTGTTTTCTGGATGTCATGTCGAGAAGTTCTGCCGTGGCCATTGCTCTTGCCTCCTTTATTTCATCTTCGCCGGTCGGCGGCAACGATGCTTGAGTTTGCATTATGTTCCCTCATGGCCTTATGAGATCAAAAGTGGAACATTGCAAGGGCTTTCTTGCAAGTCCGCAAATCGCGTCCTAGCAGACCTGCTCCAAGACGCCGCCGACTTGCCGGTTGCCGCCATTCATCTCTCGGGTCATGCACCTCGCCGTTCACCGTTTCGGTCAAGCAGGGCAAGAAAAAACCCGTCCCCCCCGTCAAGAGGGGTAAAGCGTCTGGAGCAGATTCGCCGCCAATTGCCCTGACGCTTCAGGAAGGCGTCAACCCTGTCTTCGTTCTCGATGTTGAGGAGCGAACAGGTCGAATAGGCCAGCACCCCGCCCGGTGCGACGAATCGGCTGGCCTCGTCGAAAATCAGGTCTTGGAGACCGCAAAGCTCAGCCAGACGGCCGGCGGAAAGCGTCCACTTCGCTTCCGGCTTTCTCCGCCACGCGCCCGTTCCGGAACAAGGCACGTCGCAGAGCACGATGTCGAATTCGCCCTGCGGCTTATCCGTGACATCTATAGGGATTCCGGACCGCTCGGCGCGAACCGGAATGTCCGCCATGCGCGAATCATCCGAGTCGTGTGCCGTGACGGTTTCGGCGCCGCCAGCTGCAAACGCCAGCGCCTTGCCGCCGCCGCCGGCACAATAGTCCAGCACTCGCCGTCCCCTCGCATATGGCAGCAGGCATTCAATCACCGCTTGGGACGCGACGTCCTGAAAATCAACCATGCCAGTCCTGAAGGCCTTGCTTTGCCGCACGCGGCGAGCGTTCCCCGTCACCTCAAGCGCAGTTCCGCAAAGTGGATGACGATCCGTCTGGATCCCGTCCGAGGCCAGTTCCTTCCGCGCCGCCATCAAGTCGGTGCGGGCAGAGTTGATTCGGAGGAAGACGGGTGCACGAATTTGCATGAGGGCAAGGATCGGCTCCGCATCGTCTCCAAGCGAATCCGCCACTTGTGGCCAAAGCCAGTCAGGGCAATCCAGACGCACCGCACTGGTTGCCTCTTCCAGGCGGCGAGCGGCCCGGCTCTCTCGTTCGTTCAGAGGATCAGGTGCGTGACCGGTTCCCGTGAACACCTCGCCCGGATCGATCCCGGACCTGCGGAGGTGGCCGATCATCAGGCCCCTGCCGTCTTCCACGCCGCCCATCCAGGCAAGCGAGCGGCGACACCTTAGGGCGTCAAAGACGAGGTCTCGTATAGCTGCTCGGTCATGGGAACCGGCATAGCGGTTCCTTCGCGCCCACCGGCTCAAGCAGATTCGGGAAGAAGTGCCATCGAGAATCGCGTCGAGGATTTCCGCTGCAGCCGCAACTTGGGCCTCCGGTGTCATGCCGAAATCTTCCGTCCTCGATCGAACGGCGCGTCCCCCCAGCGGCTCCTGGCATGATCGCCCCGCCTAATTCCCCGTACGATAGTTCGGACTTTCCCGAGTGATCTGGACATCGTGAACGTGGCTTTCCTTCAGGCCCGCCCCCGTGATCTTCAAGAACTTGCAGTTCCTTCGCATCTCCTCGACGGTCTCGCAGCCAGTGTACCCCATGGCGGCGCGCAACCCTCCGATCAATTGATAGATGACGGTTGCCGCAGGACCCTTGTACGGCACCTGCCCCTCGATTCCCTCGGGCACGAGCTTGTCCGAGGCGACATCCGTCTGGAAGTACCGGTCGGCCGAGCCCCGGGCCATGGCCCCCAAGGATCCCATGCCCCTGTAGGACTTGAAGGACCGGCCCTGATAGAGAATCAGTTCTCCTGGCGATTCGTCCGTTCCGGCAACCAGGGAACCAACCATGGCGCTGGACGCACCTGCCGCGATCGCCTTGGCAAAGTCGCCGGAAAACTTGATTCCGCCATCCGCGATCACGGGTATGTCTCCTGCAGCGTCCGCGCAGTCCATGATCGCCGTGAGCTGCGGAACGCCGACACCGGCCACGACGCGAGTCGTGCAGATCGAACCAGGTCCGATGCCGACCTTGACCGCATCCGCCCCCGCATCGATCAGCGCCTGCGCTGCTTCGCCTGTCGCCACGTTGCCCGCGATGATCTGTATCTCGTTCGAAAGCCTCTTCGCCCGGGTGACTGCCTTGACGACCCCGTCGGAGTGTCCATGCGCCGTGTCGATGACAACAACGTCTGCGCCTGCATCCACCAGCGCTGCCGAGCGTTCATGTCCAGCATCGCCGACTGTCGTGGCCGCCGCCACCCGAAGACGGCCAAGCCGATCCTTGCAGGCTTGAGGGTTCAGAACGGCCTGTTCGCTGTCCTTGAGGGTCAGAAGGCCGGTGAGCTTGCCCTCGCCGTCGGTAACCAGCAGCTTTTCGATCCGGCGAGCCTTCATGAGACTTCGCGCCTCGTCCAGATCGGCGGGTTCAGTCAAGATGGCGAGGTCGTCAGCCGTCATCATGACGTTGACCGGAGTGGCATCGTCTTCTGCAAATCGCATGTCGCGATTTGTCACGATTCCAAGCACCCGGCCCATGTCATCCACGACCGGAAACCCCGTGACACTGTATCGTTCCTGCAGTGCCTTGGCATCGCCAAGCGTCTGGTCGGGCGTCAGCGTGATCGGACTGTATACGATGCCTGAGACGAACCGCTTGACGCTCCGCACCTGTCTGGCCTGCTCATCGACGTCGAGATTCCTGTGGATGACGCCCATGCCGCCGACCTGCGCCATGGTGATCGCCATGCGGGCCTCGGTCACCGTGTCCATGGCAGAGCTCAGAAGCGGGATATTGGTTTGGATGTCACGCGTGACCCTGGTTCTTGTGTCGACATCTGAAGGCAGGACCTTGGAGGCTGCAGGCACGAGAAGGACATCATCGAAAGTGAGCGCCTCACGAATCTCCATCGGCCATCTCCCTGGGAGGGTTCGTTTGACGACCCCTTATTGCATGTCCTGTCGGAAACAAAAGGCCAAATGCAGGCTCCCACGGCAGTTCGCGGGAGCAAACGCCCGAATCCATGAATCCTGAGCGCCTCCAGGCCGACCCGGGATCCTGCCCTTCACCAGCAATCCGGACCCGGCCGCGATTCCTGCATCCGGCCTGCCCGAATCCGACCTATGCGATGGCGGGCAAGCGAACTGCGCAACGGCTGCGAAGTCGGCGTCAATGCGCCTTGACCGGGATGCGCTTAACCGGGTGGTCGCGGTAAAGGAGAGACTGGGTGTCGTGGAAGACATGCACCTTGGACGGGTGCGCGGTCAGCGAGACGTTGTTGCCTCGTTGGTCCCGGTGTATGCCCGCAAGCTTCGCGATCACTGGGTCCGCCGCGCCTTCCGGCTCGAAATACAGGATCGTCACCTCGCCAAGCGCCTCGGAGATGCTGACCTTGCCTTGGAAGATGTGCGGGCCATCGGTCGCCAAGAAGTCTTCCGGACGCACGCCGATGTTCACGTCCTTTCCCGAGTCCTCCGGCAACGACGGCACGTCCGAAACCGCTTCGCCCCCGCCGGCAAGCTCGATGCGGGTCTGCTCTCCTGTCCCGGAAATCTTGCCCGGCAGCAGGTTCATGGCAGGCGAGCCGATGAACTGTGCGACAAACTCGTTTTCCGGCCGTTCGTAAAGTTGCAACGGCGTGCCCACCTGGGCAATTCCTCCACCGGCAAGTACCACGATGCGCGACGCGAGAGTCATGGCTTCGACCTGGTCATGCGTGACATAGATCATTGTCGATTCAGGCATCGACTCCTTCAGTTGGGCAATTTCGATCCGGGTTGCCACGCGCAGTGCTGCGTCAAGGTTCGAAAGCGGCTCGTCGAAGAGATAGACTTTCGGGTCGCGCACGATGGAGCGTCCGATCGCGACTCGCTGACGCTGGCCTCCGGAAAGCGCCTTCGGAAGCCGGTCCAGCAGGTTGTGAAGCTGCAGGGTCCTCGCGGCTCCCTCGACCCGTTCGTCAATTTCTTCGCGGCTCATCTTCGCGATCTTCAAAGCGAACGACATGTTGTCGCGCACGGTCATGTGCGGGTAGAGCGCGTACGACTGAAAAACCATGGCAATGCCACGCTCGGCGGGTGGCACGTCGTTCACCACCATGCCGTCGATCTCAAGCGTGCCACCGGTGATCTTCTCAAGGCCGGCAATCATGCGGAGCAGCGTCGACTTGCCGCAGCCCGAAGGTCCGACGAAGACGATCAACTCTCCGGTCTCGATATTCAGGTTGATGTCCTGAAGGACGTCGACGGTGCCGTAGGACTTGGCGACATCCGTAAGCAAAAGATTGGCCATGCCGTTTCTCCCTCAGCTCGCTTCCTTGAAGGTTGCCTGCCATGGCGGCAGGATTGTGCCGTCGCCGGCGTCGAATGGTGCGTCGTGATCCGTCGTCCAGGAACCGGCAGGCAGGATCACTTCGCGCGCCTGTCCTGAGAGATTGAATGCAGTGAAGAGGCGCTGTCTGCCGTAGGTCCGGATTGCCGAGAGAAAGCCCTCGTCCGCCTCGACGACATCGAATGTGCCCTTGACGAGTTCCAGGCGCGAGGCGCGATAGGCAATCATCCGGCGATAGAAGTTCAGCATCGAGTCCGGATCGCGCTCCTGCGCATCAACCGCTTGCGACGCGTGTTCCTCCGCTACGGGCAGCCAAGGCTTGGCGTCGCTGAAGCCGCCATATTGACGATTCGCGTGCCAGACCATCGGCGTCCTGCATCCGTCGCGCCCCTTGAAGGCCGGCCAGAAGCGAATGCCATAAGGATCGTGGAGGTCCTCGAAGGCAATGTCGGCCTCGTTCAAGCCCAGTTCCTCTCCCTGGTACAGGCAGACGGATCCTCGCATGGACAGCAGCACCGCAAGATATGTCCGATGCGCTTCCGGCGAAAGCGACCAGCGCGTCGTGTGGCGCACCACGTCGTGGTTCGAAAACGCCCAGCAGGCCCAACTGTTCCTTGCGATGCGCTGGAAGCGCTCCAGCACTTCCGCGATGCGGGCGCCCGTTGGGTGGCTGCCTGAGAGAAAGTCGAAACCGTAGCACATGTGAAGCCTGTCCGGCCCCTGCGTGTACTCGGCCTGTATCTCCAGCCCGCGCTGATCATCGCCCACTTCGCCAACGGACGCGATGTCCTGGAATCCGTCCATCACGGTGCGAAGGCGCTTCAGGAATTCGATGTTCTCGGGCCGGGACTTGTCATTGATGTGGCTCTGAAAACTGTAGGGATTGACGGACGGTGCGGTCATGCCCGTGACCTCCACGTTCGAGAGCGGCGGATTGTCCCTGAGTTCGGCATCATGGACGTAGAAGTTCACCGTATCCAGACGGAACCCGTCCACGCCGCGCTGAAGCCAGAAGCGCGCCACGTCGAGAAGGGCGTCCTGCACATCCATGTTGTGAAAGTTCAGGTCCGGCTGTTCGCGCAGGAAGTTATGCATGTAGTATTGCATGCGCGCGCCTTCCCATTGCCATGCCGGTCCGCCGAAGACGGACAGCCAGTTGTTCGGCGGCGCTCCGTCCGGCTTCGGATCCGCCCAGACATACCAGTCGGCCTTGGCATTGGTGCGGTCGGTCCTGCTTTCCCGGAACCAGGGATGCTCGCTGGAGGTGTGGCTCAGGACGAGATCTATCATGACCCGCAATTCGAGCTGGTGAGCCCTTTCGATCAAGGCATCGAAGTCCTTCAGCGTGCCGAACATCGGATCCACGTTCCGATAGTCCGAGACATCGTATCCGTAGTCCAGCATTGGCGACGTGAAGAAAGGCGAGAGCCAGATCGCATCCACGCCGATCGAGGCGATGTAGGGCAGCCTCTCGATGACGCCCTGCAGGTCTCCGATGCCATCCCCGTTCGTGTCCTGGAACGACCGGGGATAGACTTGGTAGATCACTGCGCCTCGCCACCAGTCCGGGTCGGAGGCGAGCATGCCACGTGTCTCGTGGGGGATCGCTTCGGCGAGGCTCATGAGCGACATCCTATTTCACCGAACCGGCCAGGATGCCGCGAACGAGGTAGCGCTGCATCGCGAAAAAGACGGCAAGCGGCACAGCGATCGAGATGAAGGCGGCAGTGGCGAGGATCTCCCAGTTGCCGCCCCTCGTTCCGAGAAGATCGGTGATCTGGTTGGTCATCACCGTGGTTTGACCGGTTGCGTCGATCAGGAAGACCTTCGCGACCAGGAGGTCGTTCCAGGTCCAGAGGAACTGGAAGATCGCGAAGGACGCCAGGGCCGGAAACGAAAGCGGAATGATGATCTTGACGAAGATCTGGAAGTCCGTGGCACTGTCTACCTTGGCATTCTCGATGATGTCGCGCGGCAGGCCGGCCATGTAGTTTCGCAAGAGATAGATCGCCAGCGGAAGGCCGAATCCGGTGTGGGCAAGCCAGACACCGAGATAGCCCTTGCCGATTCCGATGCCGAGATGCAGCTTGAGCAGCGGAATCAACGCAAGTTGCAGCGGCACGACGAGCAGCCCAACGACGCATGCAATCAGCAAGGCGCGCCCCGGGAAGTCCATCCAGGCCAGTGCATATGCAGCGAAGGCCGCGATCACTATGGGAATGATCGTGGCGGGGATGGTGACGGTCAGGGTGTTGAAGAACGCCTTGGCCATGCCTTCGACGTTGCTTTCGTCGAGAAGCATCTTGTCATAGTTCGCAAGCGTGAACTCCGGTTGCGCGGTGACGGTCGCAAAGACCCTTTGCCCGCGCCCGGCAATCTGCTCGTCGTTGCCGCGCCACTCGTAGTCCCCGTTGGCCTGCACCGTGATCGTTTCTCCATCGCCGAGATCTGCGGTGTCGCCCGCAACGTAGATGTCGATGGCGCGCGACGAGGTGCCCCAGACGCTGATCGTCTTGTCCTCTCCGTCAAAGAGGTTCCCCGAAACGATGAACGTGCTCCCGTCCGCCACCCGGTTCTCGTCGGGGTCCGCCGCCCGGGCAACCACGTTCTGCTCCGCCGGGAAGAGAGAGGCCCACCAGCCGGAGGTCGAAATCTGGTCCGCCGTGCGGAAGGACGACACAAAGAGCCCGACGGTCGGAATCAGCCAGAGCACGACCATGATGACGACCGAGATGTGAACCGCCCAGGTGAGCGACGACTTGCTTCCGGCAATGGATTGCATCAGCGCATCTCCTTTCGGGCGTTCCAGACGTTCCAGGCAAGGATCGGCGAGACGAGAATCATGATGACGATCGCCGAAGCCGAGCCCACGCCCCAGTCATTGGCCCGGAACAGCTTGTCGAACATGTAGTTCGCCAGCACCTGTGTCTGCCACTGGCCGTTCGTCATTGCGAACACGATGTCGAACACCTTGAGGACAACGAGCGTGATCGTCGTCCAGACGACCGTGATCGTCGGTATGATCTGCGGCACCTTGATCCTGAAGAAGATCTGCAGGGGGTTCGCGCCATCGATGATGGCCGCCTCAATGGTTTCCTCCGGGATTCCGCGCAGGGCGGCCGAGAGAATCACCATGGCGAAGCCCGTCTGGATCCAGATCAGCACGACCATAAGCAAAAAGTTGTTGAAGAAGGGAACCGTGAGCCAGGCCTTCGGCTCGCCGTAGGGAAGTTCGGCCGTGGCAATGCCGAGAATCGACCCAAGCGAGTGCCAGATCAGGTAGAGCGCCAAGGCGGCAGATGCGACGCGCGCGACCAGGACCAAGATGCCGCTTCCGCCCGAAAGCGCGGGCCGGAAGATGACGTAGCCTGCATAGGCGACCAGAGCCGCAAAGACGAGGACAATCGCGATCGGCAGCACCTGCAGGAACAGCACCGACAAGGCTCCCCCCTCGAACTGGACCCAGATCGCATTCAGGAGGCCGATCTGCGCCTTGTCCTCGGGACGTGCGTCGTAGATCAGCTTGAATATGACCGAGGCGCCGACAAACGATATGGCCATCGGCATGAAGACGAGCGACTTGGCCACGTTGCCCCAGGCGATCCGGTCCGTGAGCTGTGCGGCCAGCAAGCCAAATGCCGTGGAGGCGGCAGGCACCACGATAAGCCAGAGCATGTTGTTTCGCATGGCCTCCCAGAACTTCGGCTCGGCCAGCATCTGCTGGTAGTTGGCGAGGCCCACGAAGGCGCCGTCCAGGCTTCGGTCGGTGACCGAGAGGCGCAACGTCTCGATCACCGGATACCCAAGGTAGAGGCCAAGCGCAAATACGGCCGGTGCCAGGAACAGCCATGGCCGCACCTGGTTGGCGCGGTTGATGTTCTTTCCCGCGTTCGGCCCCTTGCCCGGAAACAGCACCTTGTCCAGAAACAGGTTCGAAAGGTAGAAATACCCGATGCAGGCGCCGACGCCGATGATGATCGTCACAAGTCCGAGCAATGCAGGATGCATGGAGCGCCCTCCCCGCGTCTGGCCAAATGAACTTGACGGGGCCCGAAGCCGGGCCCCGTCCTTGATGACTACTTCAACGCGTCCCAGCTGTCCTGGATTTCCTGGGCGACTTCGGCGGCGCTCTTGCCTCCCGAGTAGTCGACCATCCCGGTCCAGAACGAGCCCGCGCCGACGCCGCCTGGCATCAGGTCGGATCCGTCGAACCGGAAGGTGGTGGCGTTCAGGAGGATCTCGTTCATCTTCCTGAGCGTCGCATCACCGAACGCGTCCGGATTCACGCCCTTGTGCGGCGTGAGAAAGCCCTTGCGCGCCATCCAGATCTCGTGCGCGGCCGGATCCTTGAGATATTCGATCAGGTCGTGCGCGGCCTGGTTTTCGTTGGTGATTGCCCAGACCGTTCCGGCGCCCAGAACCGGCTTGCCGAGTTCCCTGCCGGCGTAGGCCGGAAAGTAGAAGAAATCGACATCCTCGCCGACCACGGTGCCTTCCGGGAAGAAGGCCGGGATGAACGAGGCCTGGCGATGCATGTAGCACTGGGGCGGGCTGTCGAACATTCCCTTGGGGCTGTCGCGGAAATCGGTCGAGGCGACGGCAGCGGCGCCTCCCGCGACATAGTCGTCGTTGCGGGAGAAGGCGCCAAACTCCTCGATCGCACCCACGACGGCATCGTCAGTGAAGGAAATCTCGTTCGTGACCCACTGGTCGTAAACGGACGGAGGCTGCGTGCGCAGCATCATGTCCTCGACCCAGTCGGTTGCAGGCCAGCCCGTCGCGCCACCCGAGCCGAGACCGATGCACCAAGGCGTCTCGCCGTCGGCGACGATCATGTCGGACAGCGCTTTCAGTTCCTCCATGGTCTCCGGCACTTCGTAGCCGGCATCCTCGAAGTTTTCGGGGACGTACCAAACGAGCGACTTCACATCGACCTTGTAGAAGAAGCCGAAGAGCTGGCCGTCGCCGTTCTCGTCAGCGTAGGTGCCGAGGTCGACCCAGGACTGCCCTGCGGCGTAGTTTTCCCGCACCCAGTCGCCGACGCCGCTGTCGAGGGGCGTCAGGAATCCGCGGCTCGCCATGTCGGCGGCAAGTCCCGGTTGCGGAAAGACCGCAATGTTCGGCGCCGAGCCCGCCTCCGCGTCCACGAGGATCTGCTGCTCGAAACTGTCGGAACCGACATAGCTCACGTCATGGCCGGATTTCGCGGCAAAGTCCCCGAGCACCGCCTCGACGTTTTCCTGGTCCGGGCCAAGCCAAGGACCAAAGACGGTCAGCTGTTCGGCACCTGCGCCGCCCGTGGCCAGTGCCGTCACGGCCGCGCTGGCAAGTAGTGATCTGTTCATGAAGCTCTCCCTATATCCGAACCCGAAGGCCCATTAGAAGGTTGTCGCGATGAGATTCTCAAAGCGCTTTGGATAATGCAACATCCCCGAAGTTTTCCCTCATGTCAACGTGATTCTTGACAAATCTTTATCTTTGACAATTTGCTGCCGTCCCGTATGCTCTCGCAAAACTTGAAACCGCTTTGAACGATGAACCTGAAGGAATTTTCACACCGCATCGGGCTTTCCCCCACGACCGTCAGCCGTGCGCTGAACGGGTATCCTGAAGTCAGCGAGAGAACCCGGCGGAAAGTCCTGGAGTCCGCGGAACGGCTCGGCTACACCCCGAATTCCCGCGCAGCGCGCCTGGCAACGGGCCGTGCAATGACGATCGGCCACATCCTGCCCCTGTCGAAGGAGCATGAAATGGTGAACCCGATCTTCTCGGATTTCATCGCGGGTGCGGGCGAGCAGTATTCCAAGTCCGGCTACGACCTTTCGCTCTCCGTGGTGCAGGACGAAGACGAGGCTGAAGCCTACCGGGACCTCGCCACGCGCGGCGTGGTCGATGGCGCAGTGATCCATGGGCCCAAGGTGGAAGATCCCCGTATCCGCCTGCTCGGCGAGCTCGGCCTGCCCTTCGTCGTGCACGGACGGTCAAGCAGGGTGCAAGGCGAATACAACTGGGTCGATGTCAACAACCGGCGCGCCTTCTCGCGCGCGACGGAATTCCTGCTGGACCTCGGGCACCGCAGGATCGGCCTGATCAACGGCCTCGACGGAATGGACTTTGCCACCCGGAGGCTGAACGGCTACGGTGACGCGCTTGCGGCACACGGCATTGACCGGGATCCGGAACTGGTCTTCAGTGGCGAGATGACCGAGAACTACGGCTTCGCCACGACCATGCAGATGCTCGGTTCGCGAAACCCGCCGACGGCAATCCTGATATCGTCGATCATCCCGGCGATGGGCGCACGCCGAGCGCTTCATGATCTGGGCATAGGCCTCGGAGACGAGGTGTCCGTCGTGATCCATGATGACGACCTGTCCTATTTCCGGAACGAGGGAGACATTCCGATCTTCACCGCCACACGATCCTCGGTCCGTGAAGCCGGGCGTCTCTGCGCCGACATCCTTCTCGACACGATCCGCGGCGCGCGGGACGAGCGTCGACATGTCCTTCTTGAGGCGGACCTCACGGTGGGACAATCCACGGGCCCGGCACCGGCAATGCGTCACCTGATTGACCGTGACCGCGCCGAGGCCTTGCGCCGCCCGCAAGCATTGACTTAGGTCGCCGGGGCAATCAGGACTGTTGGCAATGCCGGACCACTGGGACAAAGCGTCGCTCGTCGCCGATGTCGGCGGAACGAATACGCGTGTGGCCCTTGCCGAACGGCGCACGCTCCTGGACAGATCCGTGCGGAAATTCCGGAACTCCGAATTCGACAGCCTCGAATCACTCCTGCTGCAGTTCGAAGACGATGTCGGCCTCGCGTGCGACGCCGTTGCCGTCGCGATTGCTGGACCCGTCCATGACGGACGCGGCACTCTGACCAATCTGGACTGGACAGTCGAGCGCGAGGTTCTCGCGAATGTCACCGGCGCGCATACAGTGTCCGTGCTCAACGACCTGCAAGCGCAGGCTCACGCACTTCACGCGATGCTTGACAGTCACCTCACGCCTGTCGTCACTGTCGAGCCCAAGGAGACCAGCTCCCGCAAGCTGGTGATCGGAATCGGCACCGGTTTCAACTCCGCCCTTGCCATCCCGAACGGCCCGGCCTTGATTGTGACTCCTTCCGAGTGCGGCCATGTCCTCCTGCCGGCCGCCAATTCCGAGGACCTCGAGCTTGCGGAATTCGTTGCGGCGTCCGTCGGGTTTGCCTCGGTGGAGGACGTGCTTTCGGGCCGAGGCATCGAGAACATCCATGCCTGGCACGCGTCCAGGCAAGGCGAAAGCGAGACGCGGTCGGCTACAGAAGTCCTGGAGGACATCAAGAACGGTGACAGCATTGCCGAAAAAACCGTCGGGACATTTGTCCGGATCATGGGATCGGTCTGCGGGGACCTCGCCTTGATTCACCTGCCGTTCAGCGGGATCTATCTTGTTGGAGGCGTGGCCCGCGCCGTCGCACCCCATCTTCAGGACTCCGGATTTGAGGAGAGTTTCCGCAACAAGGGCCGGCTCTCCAAGTTCATGGAGCAGTTCCCGGTCTGCGTTGTCGACGACGACTTTGCAGCGCTGTCAGGCCTGGCGGTTCATCTGGACGACCTCCGCAGCGGGTAGCGCACGAGGCACGCTGGACACGAGTTGCGTCGCGCGAGCTCACGCAGGCGGACTTCGACGTGGCAAGTCTTTGGAATCGCGCCGACGTCGCATGCGCATGTGCGTGTCGACCGAGCGAGGACGCTCATGCGCCCCGCCCGGTCGCCAATTCCGGGTCACGCCTCGAGTTCGGCGTCCCAATACAGGAAATCGAACCAGGTCTCGTGCAGGTGATTTGGCGGGAATTTCCGGCCCTGGTTCCGGAGCTTGACCGCGTCAGGCCGCTGCGGTGCACGACGCAGCGACATGCCTGCCTGGGCGAGCGAGCTCGCGCCCTTGCGAAGGTTGCATTTCGCGCAGGCCGCAACCACGTTCTCCCAGCTGGTCGTGCCGCCGCGAGACCGGGGAATGACATGGTCGAAGGTCAGCTCGCCCCGCGCGCCACAGTACTGGCACCGAAACTCGTCGCGAAGAAACAGGTTGAACCGCGTGAAGGCCACCCGCTTCTGCGGGTGAACGTAGTCCCTCAGGACAACCACGGACGGAATGTGGATTGCCGTAGAAGGGCTGCGGACAACCTCTTCATATCGCGCAAGGACGTCCACCCGCTGCAGCCACACGGCCTTGACCGCTTCCTGCCAAGGCCACAGGGACAACGGAAAGTAGCTCAGCGGCCTGTAGTCGGCGTTCAACACCAACGCAGGATGATGCCTGAGGCCCTTCGGCTCGCGCACAAAACTTGTTCTGAAACTTCCACTCATGTCCGGTCCACCCGCATCCAGCCGCCACGCATGTCCCTTTCACATGCGGCCCGATTTCCGGGCGACTATATATGGCGGTGCCCGCGTGGCAAGTCCCATGAATGTTGGGAATTGTTGCCGGCACACGTGACGGGGACGCGACAGGTTTTCCACAGACTTGTCCACAAGCCCGGGCCGTCAGGATTCGGCTGATTCGGATCCGATCCGCATTCGTATGAAATTCAGCGCCACGGAGAGCCCATCGGGCGAAATGCCGTGCCCCGTTCCCTCCATCACGTGGCTCGATACCTCGAAGCCCGCGGCCTGCAGCGCTTCTGTTGCCGCTCCAAGCTCGGAAAAGGGAACCACCTCGTCGACATCCCCGTGAACAAGCAATACCGGCGGCCGCGATTTCGCCTCGTCGGCAATGCAGCCTGGAAACATCAGCCTGCCAGAGAAACCCACGATCCCGGCGACGGGATCGGCCCGTCTCGGTGCAACATGCAGGCTCATCATCGTGCCCTGGCTGAATCCGAAGAGCACCAAGCGCCCGGGATCGAGGCCTTCGTCCGCCAGGAGCCTTGAGATGAAGGCGTCTAGCAGCTTTGCGGACCGAACCAGCTCTGCAACCATCGCGGCTTCAGTCGACCCATCGAGCCACGGGATGGGAAACCATTGGAAGCCCGCGGGGTTTGCCACCGATGGCGATGGCGCATCGACGGCCGCGAAGACGGTGTCGGGAAGCGCCGGCGCAACGTGCTCGCCGATTCCGAGCAGGTCCGCTCCGTCCGCTCCGTATCCGTGAAGGAACAGCACGAGCGAGCTGTCCTTGCCGGAGGCGCTGCCCCGGCGCTTGCAATTCAATCCGCTCATCGAATCCCCTCTCGCTGCTTCGCGGCCCGGTAATAGGCCCAGAGCAGTCGCGCGGCGACACCACGCCAAGGCGACCATGCCTCCGCCATCTGCCGCAATTCACGTTCCGTTGGCCTTTCCGGTTTCTCGAACAGGAGGCGCGCCGCTTCCTGAAGCGCAAGGTCTCCGGGCGCAAAGACGTCGGCACGACCCAGCGAGAACATCGCGTAGATCTCGGCGGTCCAGCGCCCGATTCCAGGCACCTGGACCAGCGTCTCGATCACCTCCTCCGTAGGCTGGTCCCGCAACCGGCTGAAGCGGATGCCCGACGCTGCAAGTTCACGGGCGTAGCGCATCTTCTGGCGCGACAGGCCGCATGCCCTGAGCTCGTCGTCGCTGGCTGCAACGATCTTTCGCGGGCCGGTCAGCCCGGCGGACTTCAGTCGCCCCCAGATCGCATCGGCCGCCGCCACGGAAACCTGCTGGCTGACGATGGCATCAAGAAGCGGCGCGAATCCGTCCTTGCGCCGTCGAAGCGGCAGCGGCCCGGTCATGGCCAAGGCCTTGCGAAAGCGCGGCTCGCGCCTTGAAAGGTAGTCGGCGCCCTCGGCGATGCAGGCAGGAGTCTCGATGATGCGACCTATTCCCTTTGGCACGATGCCCTCCCGAACGGCGCGCGGACGGTAGTTGCTGCAGCGCGAAAACGGAAGCCCCGACCTTGCCGACGTTGACGGAACGGAGTACCGGACCTGCATGCCGGAGAAATCGGTCCTTTCCACGGCGCGACGGAACCTGACGGTTCTCGTGATCGCCCAAGGCTATCTCGGCTCGCAGATGCCGATGATGTTCATCGTGTCCGCCCTTGCCGGACAGTCGCTTGCGCCGAATGCCTGCCTCGCCACGCTGCCGATCTCGCTGATCGTGCTGGGGTCCATGCTGGCGGCCACGCCGCTGTCGGGCATCATGCAACGGCACGGACGCATGCTCGGATTCATCATCGGGGCGACGGGCGGCGCCATTGGCGCGGCGCTGTCAGCCTGGGGCCTTGCCACGGGAAGCTTCGCGCTTTTCCTGATCGGTTCGGCATTCGCCGGCATGTACATGTCGTCGCAGGGCTTCTTCCGATTTGCGGCGGCCGACACCGCTTCCGAGGCGTTTCGCCCGAAGGCGATCAGCTACGTCATCGCGGCGGGGCTTGCGAGCGCGGTAATCGGCCCGCAACTGGTCAAGGTGACCGCCGATGCCTCCGTGGTGCCGTTTCTTGGCACGTTTCTCGCGATCATCGTGATCAACGCGAGCGGCGCATTCCTGTTCCTTCTCCTGGACATCCCGAAGCCGAAGGCCGTCGAGGTCTCCTCGCATGCCAGGACTCGCCTGGAACTCCTGAAGTCGCCCAAGGTGCTGGTGGCGATCATCTGCGCGATGGTCTCCTATTCCCTGATGAATCTCGTGATGACGTCCACCCCTCTCGCGGTGGTCGGCTGCGGCTTCAGCAAAAACAACGCTGCCGACATAGTCTCGGCCCACGTCCTGGCCATGTTCGCACCATCATTTTTCACCGGGCACCTGATTGCACGCTTCGGCGCGGAACGGATCGTGGCCATCGGTCTTGCGATCTTGGCGGCAGCCGGAAGCGTTGCCCTCTCCGGAACCGATCTCAGCAACTTCTTTGGTGCGCTCATTCTCCTTGGGTTCGGCTGGAACTTCGGCTTCATCGGGGCCACTGCGATGCTTACGAACGCGCATTCGCCCGAGGAGCGTGGTCGGGTCCAAGGCCTGAACGACACGATCGTGTTTGGCTGCGTGACGCTGGCGTCGCTTTCGTCCGGCGGGCTGATGAACTGCACCGGCGGTTCGCCGGTGGAGGGCTGGACCTACGTGAACTTTGCGATGGCCCCGTTTCTGGCGCTGGCGGGAGGGGCCTTGCTCTGGTTGGCGCTTGCACGCCGAATGCGGGGACGGGCAGCGAACTGACTGCGACGGCAGGACGCCTTCGGAATTGCTGAAAAAAACGCCCGCACAAAGCGGGCGCTTAGTTATTGAGGCAGGTTTCATACAGGCAAGAAACCTATCGAGCAGTGCCCTGCTTATACGCCACGATTCCCCAAACTCCAAGCTAAAAGTTTGAAAGCCCCGGCAGCGCCTTGTAGGCTGCTCAAGACCACGATGGAGGAAGGACGACCGCACGATGAACTCAAATCGCAGACTCGCGCTTGCAACGGCATTTCTGGTTGCGGCAGGATCAGGGCATGCCGAACCAAGGCATGGCATAGCTATGTATGGCACTCCCGCACTACCACCGGATTTTGTGTCTCTGCCCTATGCAAACCCGGACGCTCCCAAGGGCGGACGCATCGTTCAGGGAGAGGTCGGGAGCTTTGACTCGCTCAATCCGCACATCCTGAAGGGCCGGGTTCCGTGGCAGCTCAGGTTCCTGGCCCACGAAACCCTCATGGGCCGCAGTTACGACGAACCTTTCTCTCTTTATGGCGTCCTCGCCGAATCAATCGAAGTGCCCGACGACCGCTCCTGGGTCGAGTTCACGTTGAGGCCGGAAGCCAGGTTCTCCGATGGCACTCCGGTCACGGTCGATGACGTCATCTGGACCTTCGAGACGCTCGGCACCGTGGGTCATCCGCGCTACCGCGGATCGTGGAAGAAAGTCGCCGGCGTCGAGCGCACCGGCGAGCGAAGCGTGAGATTCACGTTCAACGTGCGCGACGACGAACTGCCGCTGATTCTCGGTCTCCGCCCGGTCCTCAAGAAAGCGCAATGGGAGGGCCAGGACTTCGCCGAATCGGGCACCGACGTCATTCCGGTCTCCTCCGCACCTTACGTGATTTCCGGCTTCGAGCACGGGCGCTACGTGGTCCTGACACGGAATCCTGACTACTGGGGCGACGGCGTCGTCCCCTTTCGTCGCGGCACCGCGAACCTGGACGAGATCAGGATGGAGTTCTTTGCCGACGGCACCGCGATGTTCGAGGCCTTCAAGGCCGGATTGCTGACCACCTCACGCGAAACCAGCGTGCAAAAATGGAACAGCCAGTACAATTTCCCGGCAGTTCAATCGGGAGACGTAGTCAAGTCCCTCATCCCTCACAAGCGTCCGTCTGGAATACGCGGCCTCGTGATGAACACGCGGCGACCGCAGCTTCAGGACTGGCGGGTTCGCGAGGCATTGATCACGGCCTTCAGCTTCGAGTTCATCAACCAGACGATCAACGGCGAGCCTCAGCCCCGCATCACGTCCTACTTTTCGAACTCGATCCTTGGCATGAGTGGCGGGCCTGCAGAGGGACGGGTGAGAGAATTTCTCGAGCCCTTTTCGAGTGATCTCCTTCCAGGCGCGCTTGAAGGCTACGAGCTTCCTGCCGGAGACGGCACCGAGCGGAACCGACGCAACCTGGGAATCGCACTCGGGCTCATGGACGAGGCTGGCTGGTCGCTCGAGGACGGCAAGTTGAGGAACGAGGCCGGCGAAGCCTTCGGTTTCGAGATTCTCCTTTCTTCCGGGTCCAGCGAGACGCACCAGATCGTGGACATTTATTCTTCAGCTCTGGAACGCATGGGAGCCGACGTGACGGTCACGACGGTCGATGCCGCCGAATTCAAGGAACGCACGAACAAGTTCGACTTCGACATGACGTGGTATGCAAGAGGCATGTCGCTCTCGCCAGGCAACGAGCAAAACCTCTACTGGAGTTCAGAAGCTGCGGACACCGAGGGAAGCCGGAACTGGATGGGAATCCGGAGTCCTGCGGCGGAAGCCATGATCGAACGGCTCTTGACGTCCCGAAGCCAGGATGACTTCGTTGCTGCAACGAAAGCCCTGGACAGGATATTGACAACGGGACGCTACGTGATTCCAATCTGGCATGTGCCTGTCTCACGGATCGCGCATGCAAGGCAGCTTCGATACCCGGACAGGCTGCCCATGTACGGAGATTGGATCGGTTTCCAGCCCAATGTCTGGTGGTATGAGGAGTGAAGAAGTGCGAAAGGCAATTCTGCTTGCGATGCTTCTGCTGGGGCTCGCCGCGTGCAATACGGTTGAAGGCATTGGAAGCGACGTGTCGGCAGGCGCTCGCGCCATAGGCGACGTGCTGACGTAGACGTCCATTCCAACACGCAGGTGCAAGCGCGGAAATTCGGAGCGTTTTCCGTGGCGGCATGTTCCGTCCTTGGTGCATTCAGCGGATTCGCGAATGCGCCGCGTTGCGTCAGATAGCCATCACGTCAGGGATTCCGGAATCTCGGTCTCCCGCCGGACCACATAGGCGCGCAGCGCTTCACGGACGCTCTCTTCCAGCACCGGCGGGTCGTCATCGTAACGC
Source organism: Boseongicola sp. (assembly GCA_028824715.1). Lineage (GTDB taxonomy): Bacteria > Pseudomonadota > Alphaproteobacteria > Rhodobacterales > Rhodobacteraceae > JAJEFO01. The sequence continues at coordinate 26,279 of JAPPCV010000121.1, forward strand.
TTCAGCATCTTGCGACACCATTCGTTGCCTCGCTCGCTGACCGTCCTGGAACCGTCGGCCACCCAGCTCTCGTAGCGTTCGTTGTCCTGCACTTCGTCAAGGAAAGGCAAATGCTCACGAGTGTAGTCTTCGTCAAAGAAGTGTCCGCCGGGCCCAACTTTCGCGAGTCCGTCAAGGGCAGTTCCCATGTCTTCGAATGACGCACCCTTCAGAAAGGTCTGGAAGCTCAAGATCTGTTGCGCATCGGCGGCGAGCTTGCCCATCGAAATGCACAGGGAGCCTTCAATGGTGCCACCACAATGGGTCAGGAGATTGCAGCCGCCAAGGATAGCCGGGTAGACCTTGAGTATCGAGTCATAACCGGCGTACAGATCATCCTGCTTCGAGCCTGACTTGGCCCCGTTTGTGCGCCATGGCACACCGTAGTAGCGCGCCATCTGGCCGAAGATGAACATGAACAGGGAAACTTCGGGCGACCCGAAGACCGGTGCACCGCTCTTCATGTAGACCCCCATCGGCGCCACGCCCATTACTGCGCGACATCCAGGGCGGATGATCTGGGTGAAGGCGAGCCCGGCCAAGACCTCGGCGATGATCTGTGCGGTGGCCGCGAGCGCGTGCACGGGGGTCGATGCGCCGTAAAGCACGAAGGGCGACATCAGCAGCGCCTGTCCCTCCGTGGCATAGACCCGGACGGCATCGAGTTGCGACTTGTCCCATACAAGCGGTGAGTTGCAGTTGAAGATTGCGCTCATCACCACCTCTTCATCCAGGCTGTCGGCACCGAAGACGATCCGTGCCATCTCGATGCTGTCACGGGCCTGGAAATGGGACTGCGGTGATCCCATGACAGGCTTGTCGGTGTTCAGGAAACTCTGCTCCAGCATGTGCAGGTGCCGGTGCGGGACCGGGACGTCCATCGGCTCCAGCGTATAGCCGCCATTGTATTGCAGTGCCGGGTTCACATGATGCAGACGCATCAGCATCGCCATGTCTGCTGCCGTGGCCTGACGACGCACGCCGTCAAGATCTATCAGGTTGGGTGTGCCATAGGCAGGGCCGAATATCATGTTGACCCCTCCCACCTGGACCGTGCGTTGCGGATTCCGGGCATGATAGGAGAACTCGCCGGGAATCGTGGCGATCAGCTTGCGGACCAGTTCACGCGATATCCGGATGCGGTGGCCGTTCACTTCCGCGCCGGCATCCCGCCAGATGGCGGCGGATGCATCATCGCGAAATTCAATGCCAATGGTCTCGAGAATCCGCAGGGCGTGATCATCGATCGCTTCGAGGCCGTCGACGTGCAGCACATCATAGGTCGGAATGTTGCGTCGTGTTGCAGATGGATAGACGATTGGCGCGTTCAACCTTGCCCGGCGGCGCCCGGCCGCACCTCCCGTGCGTCTCCTCTGCGTGTCCCGGTCGGACCTGACTTGTTCTTCCACGGGCAAGCTCCTCGCGGCGGACTATCGGCTAGCGGGATTGCCTGCACAATCTCACAAATACTTTCCCAGATGCGAAACTTGAGATTACGCGGGATCGTGCGGTGGCATTCCTGCCTGATCCTGTTCCGCGCCACTGCTGAGCTCGGTACGCAACCAATCGCGGAATCCGGACACGGTACGCGACGGCGAAGCCCCTTCGGGCTGGCACAGGTAGTAGCCATGTTGCGGCAACGCCTCGGTATCCATGGCTGGCACCAGAACGCCGCTTTCGATGAATTGCTGCATCAGTGGCGCTCCCAAAAGACCAATGCCTTGCCCGTCAAGAACTGCCTGCACGAAATTGACATAGGAATCGTAGAAACTCATACGGACCCGGCTGCCAATTACGCTCCCCTTGTCGCGAAAGTAGTTGGTCCAGATCGAAGACGGGTCGAAGGCGGACTCGAATTCCAGCAGAGGCGCCCCGGCCAGTTCATCAATTGTCCGGAACGGTCCATGTCGGCTGTAGAATGCCCGGCTGCACAGCGGCAGGATCTTCTGGCGCTGGAGCAGGACGCTGGTAGTGCCGGTCCAGTTTCCAGTTCCATATCGAATTGCAAGGTCCACGTCTTGCTGCACCAGATTCACCAAGTCGTGGGAAACCAGAAGCCGGAAGTCGGCCTTGGAGTCGATCTGCCTGTAGCGGCCGATCACCGGCATCAGCCAGTAGGTCGAGACGCCGGATGTCGTCGCGATGGTGATAAGCCTGTCTTCCCTGGTGTTCTCGATCGACTCGACCTCATCGACGATCGATCGGAGCCCGTCGTGAATCGTACGTGACAGGTGGCGTCCGATACGCGTCAGCGTGATGCTGCTCCGGCCTCTGGCGAACAGTTCGAGTCCCAGGAAACTCTCCAGTTGACGGACCTGACGCGATACCGCAACGCGTGTGACGTTGAGTTCCTTCGCGGCCTCAGTGAAACTGAGATTCCGCGCCGCGGCCTCGAACGCAATCAGCGACTTGGCCGGCGGGAGTCTTTGGAATCCTTGTGCCAGACTACGCTCCAATCCAACGCAGTGCGCATGAGCCAGAAATGGACTTCGCGTAACGTCAGGTTACGCGCCGAGTCAGGTTTTTTCAATATGGAAGGGGTCGGTTTTGTGCGAGACTGCTGCCGGGACCAATCCAAACTTGGGACACATGGACGATCATTCGCCCGATGCAAGCGCCATTGAGTGCCGAAATCTCTGGAAGATCTTCGGACAACGCCACATGGAAGTGCTTGCTGCGGCCCGCGCCGGAAGGGTCGACAAGGACGCGATTCTTGCGGAGTTCGGTTGCGTCGTCGGCGTGGCGGACGCAACCTTTTCCGTCGCCAAGGGCGAGATTTTCTGCATCATGGGTCTGTCGGGCTCCGGCAAGTCCACGATACTGCGGCACGTCAATCGGCTCATCGAGCCGACTGCTGGTTCGGTCCTAGTCAACGGCCAGGACGTGATGTCCCTTTCCAAGGGGGACTTGCGCGCGCTCCGGGCACACAAGATCGGCATGGTCTTCCAGCATATGGCGCTCTGGCCGCACAAGACGATTGCCGACAATGTCGCCTTCGGGCTGGAGGTTCAGAGAGCCGACAAGAAAGCCTGCCGGGACTCTGCCGAGGCAGCGTTGGAAAAAGTGGGTCTTGACGGCTGGGGTGACCGGTATCCTGACGAATTGTCCGGAGGCATGCAGCAGCGGGTCGGCTTGGCCCGTGCACTCGCTGCCGACCCCGACATACTGTTGATGGATGAACCGTTCAGTGCGCTCGACCCGCTGATAAGGCGCGAGCTGCAGGACGAATTCCTCGCCCTCTCCGAGAAGGCGCACAAGACGACGCTGTTCGTCACTCACGATCTGGACGAGGCAATGAGGGTGGGTCAGCGAATCGCGATCATGAAGGACGGAAGGATTGATCAGATCGGCACACCGGAGTCCATCGTGCTGCACCCACAAACCAGGGCAATCGCGTTTGAAGGAGTTCTCTGAAGAGTCCCCCTTGGCTTTTTCGTGACTGCGTGATTCGCTGTTGGAAAACAA
>JAPPCV010000057.1 GCA_028824715.1 Boseongicola sp.
GTGCCCGGGTTCGGAGCTGCGATGCCCGATCAGGCAATGGGCCAGCAGTTCCGGGTCGACCGCGTGGAGCGGCGCTGTCGCGGCAGTGCAGATGTAGCCGTCCAGGATGACCGGGAGCCTGGACTCCCGAGCCGCTATCACGGCGCCGCAGATGGCCGCTTGCTCCCGCCCGCCCAGCGCGGCCAGCTTTTCGAGGGGCGTCTTTCTGCCATGACGCGCCAGGCCTTCCTCGACTACGCGTGCCTTGCAGGCAATGCCGTCTGCATCCGAACCTGTCCCCGGACCAACCCAGTCCCGAGCATCGCCGCCGAAGATCGCGGCGGAAAGCGCCGCGGCAACCGTGGAGTTGCCAATGCCCATTTCGCCGAGAACAAGGATGTCGGCGTCGCAATTCACGGCGGCGGCGCCGCGCCTCACGGCGTCGAGACAATCCGTCTCGGTCATGGCAGGACCCAACGTGAAGTCCTCGGTGGGCCGATCCAGGTCAAGGGCGATGACCGACAGGTCTGCGCCGTTCGCCTTGCACAACTGGTTGATCGCCGCGCCGCCGGCCTCGAAGTTGGCGACCATCTGCGCGGTCACCGTTTGCGGATACGGGTTGACTCCCCGGCTGCAAATTCCGTGGTTGCCCGCGAAGACGAGGGCTTGGGCGGTCTTGACCCGGGGTCGGGCAGTAGTCTGCCAGCCGGCCATGAAGACCGCCAGGTCCTCAAGCCTTCCCAGGGCGCCAGGAGGCTTCGTGAGCCGGTTTTGCCGTTCCTGCGCCGCTGCGGCGCTGACGTTGTCGAATACGGGAAGTTCCTGCACCAGGCCGGCGATCTGGTCCAGTGCTCTCACGCTAGCCAATGGCATCGGGCTTGACCTTCAATGGATGTCCGGCCACGGCCAGATACACCTCGTCGGCGGCATCGGCAATGATCTGGTTCACGAGTCCCAAAGCGTCGCGGAAGTTGCGGGCCAGGGGGTTCTCCGGCACGATTCCCGAACCCACTTCGCCCGTGACAAGTATGACGGGTGAGGACTGTCGATCCAGCGCTTCGACGAGGCCTTCGGCTGCCTCATGCCAATCGTGGCCATCCTCCAGCAGGTTGGCGAGCCAGAGCGTCAGGCAATCCACGAGTCGCGTTCCCTTCCCGTCGGTCCTGTCCAGCGCACCGGCGAGATCGATCGGCTCTTCCAGGGTTTTCCAACCCGGGCTGCGCCTGGCCCGGTGTTCGGCGATGCGGGCCTTCATCTCGGCATCGTCCGCACGGCAGGTGGCAATGTAGACCGTGGCACCGTCGCGCATGGCCCATCCCTCTGCAAGCCGGCTCTTCCCCGAGCGCGCGCCGCCTGTAATGAGTATCGACTTTCCCATGGCGGCATGACATTGCAGAATTCCGTTGTGAAGAAAAGCGAGCGGGCGGCGTGTTTTCCTCCACCGAACTGGTCCTGGTCCGTCACGCCGATGCCGACACAGGAGGACGCCTGTGCGGTCGTACGGACGTTGGGCTGGCGGATTCCGCGGCCGAGGCCATGTCCGGGCTCGCGCGAATGCTGCCTTCCGTCGACCAGATCTGGACCAGCCCGGCATTGCGATGCCGCCTGACCGCGTCGCACCTGTGGCCTCGTGCACGCTTGCTGGAGGACGAGCGGCTCCAGGAGCAGGACTTCGGGGCTTGGGAGGGAAGGGCACATGAGGACATTCCCTACCTGGGAGACATTTCGCGTTCGGAATTGGCCAGTCTGCGGCCAGAGGGTGGCGAGAGTTTCGATGACCTTTGCCAACGCGCCGGCCCTGCGCTGCGCACCTTGGCGGAAATGACCGAAGCCGGGCCGGTGGTCGCGGTAACGCATGCAGGCATCGTGCGCGCAGCGCTCTCGATGGTGCTGGGTGAGACGACAGCCGGGCTTGCCTTTGAAGTCCGGCCGCTCTCGGTCACGCGATTCCGCTGCGCGCAGGGTGCGCCGCTCTCGGTGGCGGAGGTGAACTGGAGGCCGGCGTGAGACCTGCGCACCGCGTCACGGGGCATTTCGGAGAGTGGTTGCAAGGCCGGCTCGGACCGGAGGGCCCCGTCGTGCTTGTGACGCTGCCATGCGAAAAACTAGGTGCCCGCATCTCCTTCCTGCCGGCCAGCGGGATGCGTCCGCCCATTCCTTCGCCGCTGTCTCCGTCCGTGATTGGCGCGTTCCTGCAAGCCTTGGATGTCGAGCCTCCAGAGGCGGAAGTCGAGGTGATCGCGGACGCGAGGCCGGGGGCTGGAGCCGGAATGTCGACGGCCATGCTTCTGGCGCTTGCGAGGGCGATCGGGATCGACGCTTCACCTGAGGTCCTGGCGAGTGCCTGTCTTAAGGCCGAGGGAGCGGTCGACCCGCTGATGATGGACAGGCCCGAAACGCTTCTCTGGGCGTCGAGGGAAGCGCGGGCGGTGCGTTCGATGCCGCAACTGCCTGCGTTCGCGGTGGTCGGCGGGTTTCTTGGACCGCCCGTCCGGACGGTGGCGGACGACTCGCGCTTTGCCGACATATCGGATCTTGTCCCGAACTGGATTGCGGCTGCAGAGGCGGGAGACAGGTTCGAGCTTGCCCGCATCGCCGCCGTTTCCGCCGAGCGGACAACGGCCTTGAGAGGCCCGGTGGATGACGGCACGGCGACCTTGGCGCAGGATCTCGAGGCGTTGGGATGGTGCCGGGCGCATACGGGGTCCGCC
>JAPPCV010000144.1 GCA_028824715.1 Boseongicola sp.
GGCGGGGGCGCTGGCCTGATGCGGTCGCCACGCGCTCCCGCCGACATCCCGGCAGAGGCCGTGGCCGGGGCAACGCTCTCCGGAACCGCCGTGGTGTCGGGACGCGGCGGGAACGTCGCGGCGGCGGGCATGGGACTTGTCATTTGCGCATCGGGCACGGTCGCTGCCGGACGCCGGTCGGGCACCCGCGCTGCCGTTGATCGCGTCAGGCGTCCGCGCCCGCCATCAGTTCCGCCATCGCCGAGCCGACCCGCTCCGCCGCGGCACGGACGTCCCGGTCACCTAGATGGACGTAGCGCAGGGTCATTCTTTCGCTCCGGTGACCGAGGAGCCGGGAGACCACCGGCACCGGCACGCCGTTCATGACCGCATGCGAGGCATAGTTGTGTCGAAGGTCGTGAAGGCGCACGTCCTCGATGCCAGCCTCCCGGCGGACCCGGAGCCAGAGGCCGAGGGTGTCGCTGCGCGGTCGGCCGGGACTGTCGGGAGAGGGAAACACGTACGGCCCCGGCCCGCGCGGCTGGCGGTCGAGGACGGCCCGGGCCTGCGGGTTCAGGTGCACTTTCCTCGGGCCGGTCTTGCTGTCCGCGAGGGCGAGAACGGCGCCGTCCACCTCGGGCCAGCGCAGGTTGACGATCTCCCCCTTGCGGCAGCCGGTGAGCATCAGCAGCCGTATCACGTCGGCCTGCTGTCGCTGGGACGGGCCCTGCCGGGACGCGGCGTCGAGCGCCTCGTGCAGGCACCGGATTTCGTCGCGGGACAGGAAGCGGGTCAACGGGGTCCTCGGGTTCCTGCGGACGCCACGCGCCGGGTTCGTCACCAGGTGGCCGCACGCGATCCCGAAGTTCAGGATCTGCCGCAGGAGATCGATCGCCCTGTTCGCGCCGCCCGGGGCATCCCGGCTGTAGCGGTCGAACCAGCGTTCGACCTGCGTCGCGGTGATGCGGTCCAGTTCCGTCGCGCCGAAGGCGGGCAGGAGCCGGGCGGAGAGAACGTAGCCGACGGACCTCCGGGTCGAGGGCTTGCAGTGCGAGAGATGCGCCTCGTGCCACGGACCGGCGACGAAGTCGCGGAACAGCGGCGCCTTCCGAGCCGTTGCCTCCGGAGCCTCGCTTCCCGTCCCGGCCTGGATCGTCAGGCACTCCTGCCGGACTTCGTCGACGCCTTTCGACGCGGTCGCGCCGAGAGAGTTTCGCCTCGTGCGGCCACCGACTGTCCGGATGAGAACGTAGCTCTTGCCGCCGTTCGGCCTCACCCGCACACCGAGGCCCGGGACGCGGCTGTCCCAGGCCGTGAATTCCCGCTCCCGCGGACGCAGGCGGGCGATGCCCGCATCCGTGAGCCGTGCGCGCTTCCGTGTCGCCATCGTTCAGCCCCCCAGGATTGCGCCGACGGTCGCGGCGGCGTCGGCGGCCATCGCGTCCGCGGGATGCGTGTACTTCAGGGTGGTCGTTGCGGAGAGGTGACCAAGCAGCCGCGCGATGACGGTGACGCTCTCGCCGCGCCGCAGCCCGAAAGACGCATAGGAATGACGAAGGTCGTGAAGGCGGACGTCGCCGAGGTCCGCCTCCTCGCGCACTCCGAACCAGAGGGCGTCCAGCCATGGCGCGGAGCGCGGACCGTCGCCCCGCGCCGCCGGAAAGACCCAGGGCGAAGTCCGCGCGATCCCGTCGAGAACGCGCTCGGCGGCGCACGACAGCCAGACTGTCCGCGGGCCGGTCTTGCTGTCCCGGAGGAACAGGGCGCCCTCCCGGCAGTCCGTCCATCGCAGCGTCAGGATCTCCGACTTGCGGCAGCCGGTCAGCATGAGAAGCCGGATCGCCGCGACCCCCAGGGGCCGGGCGCCCTCGCTGGCGTCGAGGCATGCTGCGAGGGACCGGATTTCCGCGTCGGACAGGAAGCGCTCCCGGCCCTTGCGCCGGTAACGGCGTATGCCGCGGCAGGGATTGGACCCCTCCTCCCGGAAGCCCATGCGCTCGGCCTCGCGCATGATCACCGACAGGACCGGCATCGACCGGTCCGCCGCGACCGGAGTCGCGCGAAGCGACGCGAACCAGTGCACGACATCCTGCCGGGCGATCTCCGCGATCTGGCGGCCGGCGAACCGGGGCAGGATCTGCTTGCGCAGGTAGCCTCGGTTCACCTTCAGCGTCCTTGGCTTCCAGATCCGCTCGTGCCTGCGGAAGGTCGCTTCCGCGACGGCCTCGAAGACCGTGTCCTCGGGCGAGGCGGGCAAGGGGCCTTCGTTCCTGATTACGGCCAGCATCGCGGTGGCCCGAGCCCGCGCCTCGTTTGCGTCCATCTCGGCGGCGTCGCCGACGATCCTCCAGATGCGTTCCCCGCCGTGCTGGCAGTGCAGGAAGAACCGCTTGCGGCCGGACGGCAGCACCCGGACGCCGAAGCCTTTCAGCTTTCCGTCGCGGATGTCGCGGGCGGACTTGCGGGGTTTGAGCGCCCGGACCCGGGCGTCGGTGAGTGTGGTTGAAACCATCGTCCTGTTCTCCCGTTCAGTTGCAGCGGGGAACAGAAGGCCGTCATGGCCGTGTCCGTCGCTGCGGGTTTGACAGGAAAAAGCGACGTGATATCAAAGGCGTGGGAACTCTGATCAGCACCGAAGGTGCGAGCTCGGTGTGAAAAGGAGAGTCGCTTATGATACGCGCGGTCGTCTGGGGCGAAAACGTCCATGAACAAACCAATGAGACGGTCGCCGCGATCTACCCGGACGGCATGCACAACTGCATCGCGCAGGCGCTAAACGCGGATACGGAAATCGCGGCCTCAACGGCAACGTTGCAAGAGGCCGAGCATGGGCTGTCCGTCGCGCGGATTGATCAGACGGATGTGTTGATTTGGTGGGGCCACGCCGCGCATGGCGAGGTCGCCGATGCTGTCGTGGATCGGGTCGCCGATGCCGTCTGGGGTGGCATGGGGCTGATCCTTTTGCACTCAGCGCACTTCTCGAAGATCTTCAAGAAGCTGATGGGTACTCCGTGCAGCCTGACCTGGCGGGAGGCCGGAGAAAGCGAACGGATTTGGGTTGCGGCGCGCGGGCATCCGATCGCACGAGGATTGCCCGATCATTTCGACCTGGAGAGCGAAGAAATGTATGGCGAGCCGTTCGCAGTGCCCGAACCGTTGGAAACGGTGTTCATTGGCTGGTTTCAGGGTGGAGAGGTGTTTCGGTCCGGGCTGACCTATCGGCGCGGTGCTGGACGGGTCTTCTATTTCCAGCCAGGGCACGAGACCTATCCGACCTACTACGACGAGAACATTCGCCGTGTCCTGGTCAACGCAGTTCATTGGGCAAAGCCTGCTATGCCACGCATCGCCAACGTGCACGATGCACCGAATCGCGACGTGTCAGACGCGCTGGAACCAATCTCCGAGCGCGGTCCGAAACTTCATGCTCCCGGAGAAGAGGGCCTTCGCTGAACTTCCGTGATTTGCAGGGACTTGAATTGAGTGCATTGATCCCCATCAGACATTTGTCTGTGGGAAGGTAACCGCCCCCTCGGGACGAGAGCGTGAATTCGCTGCGATCATCGCCAATGTCAGCGTCAGCAAGTCACTCTTCAGTCGCTCTCTGATTCAATTCGTCATGGTTGGATTGGCGCCCTTGCTCTGCCAAACTATCTGAGCATTCACGGACAGAAGCCGGTCCGAATTTCACAGCACGGCCTACTTTCTGGCAGTGATCTGCATGATCTGCTCATTGTTCGAGACGAACCCGTCCCACGTCCCTTCGACGGTTTCCCTTGCATGTTCTGCGCTTTCAATGACCTGGTTGGCGAACCGATGGTGCTTCAGGACCGAGAACAGCGTCTCGACGGAGTTCAGTTCCGGGCTGCAGGTCGGCAGCCTGGGCAGGGAAACTTTGACCGGAACCTCCAGGTGCCTCCGCCGGCCAGGACAGGTCGCCCGTCAGGAGCGTCGCTGGGCGCGACCGGGCAAGGGTCCCTGTATCGGCCACGCGCATCGTGCCGGCATCGCGCATGTTCCTTCAGATGCACCTCCCCTTGCTCGCGGAATGCATGAAGAAACGCTAACGTGAACATTTCCAATGTCTCTTCATGCAAAACGAACCCGTCTGCAACAACGGAAGGAGGCGGGACACGTCGCCTCGGGTGACATGGGGTTGAGGCAGGAAGCCATGGTGGGCTTCGTCGCCGTCGAGAACCCGCATCGTGCCATAGAGGCGCGGATTGAGGCAGGCGCGTTCGAGGTGCAGGTCGCGGGCGATCCCCGCCCGATCAAGACGCGGCTCGAGTCTTGCTGCAGTCCGCGCGGCACGATCTTGCGCGGCCGAGGCGTTTCGTGCGATTCTGGGTCCCTCTCTACGGACCAAAACATCGCGACGGGACAGGTGACATCAAAATTGGCACGCACACCAGATGAGCTGATCAACGATCGCACACGACTTTTGGGGCCGAATGTATCGACCTTCTACGATGACCCGGTCCATTTCGTGAGAGGTGAGGGCGTTTGGCTTTGGGACGCCGACGGGCGAAAGTACCTCGACTGCTACAACAACGTGCCGCATGTCGGGCACTGCAATCCGCGTGTCGTCGAGGCGATCTGTCGTCAAGCCGGCACGCTGAACACGCATACGAGATACCTGCACGACGGAATCCTCGACTATGTCGAAAGGCTCACAGGAACCTTGGCGCCCTCGCTCAATACCGCCATTCTGACCTGCACCGGGTCCGAAGCCAATGACATCGCTTTGCGCATGGCCGAGGCCGTGACCGGAAAGCGCGGGATCATCGCGACCGACGCCACCTATCACGGCAACACGTCGCTCGTGAGCCAACTGAGCCGATCCAATGTGCCTTCCGTCGGCTTCGGGCTCGATCAGTATCTGCGATTTGTCGAGGCACCGGACAGCTATCGACGCCCCGATCCCGAGGGAACGTGTTTTGCAGCAGCCGTGGCGCACAAGATCGAGGAGATGGAACATGACGGGATCGGTTTTGCCGCCCTGGTTGTCTGCCCGTATTTTCTGAATGAAGGATTTCCCGACAATCCGGATGGCTGGCTGACAGCCACTGCCGCATTGGTGCGCAAGGCGGGCGGCATCCTGATTTGCGACGAGGTTCAATCGGGTTTCGGGCGCACCGGTACACATCTATGGGCCCACGAAAAGATGGGGGTCGTGCCGGAAGTCCTGACCCTCGGCAAACCGATGGCCAATGGGCACCCCGTTGGCGCAGTCGTGGCCGAATCGGATATCGTGGGCGAGTTCCGCAAAGGGTATCGCTATTTCAACACCTTTGCCGGCAACCCAGTATCCTGTGCCGCAGCCATGGCGGTTCTGGAGGAGTTGGAACTGGCCGAGCTGATCGCGAATGCAGGAACGGTTGGCGCATATGCGAGGTCTCGACTTCTGGCCCTCAAGGACAAGCACGACGTCATTGGCGACGTGCGTGGCTCGGGATTGATCTTCGGCGCCGAGATGGTGACGCACCGGTCAACCAAGGAGCCGGCCAGCGAATTCACCGATCGTGTCATCAACGCAATGCGTCACCGCGGGATCATTCATTCCAAGCTCGGCAGGTACAAGAACACCCTCAAAATCCGGCCGCCAATGCCCTTTTCCATCGCGAATGCGGATCTGCTTCTTGACACGCTTGATGAGGTGCTCAGCCAAACGCCGATGCACACATGAAAGACATTGTCGAAAGGGCGCTGCACCAATGGGGCATGAACGGAGCGCGGTACAAGTTGGTCGCCTCACGAGAAAACGCAGTCTACGAAGTTTCGGACGCTCGGGGCCGCTTCGCGCTGCGATTGCACCGACAAGGCTACCGCAGTGATGCCGAACTTCGCTCGGAACTCGCGTGGATGGCTGCTGCGGCGGAGGGAGGCCTTTCGGTCCCGTCGCCGGCCCGCGCAGTCGGCGGCGAATACCTGGCGCACATAGACGGGAAGCAGGTTGATGTCCTGACCTGGCTCAAGGGCCGGACGCTGGATGATGCGCTGGCCAATTGTGCGCGTGAGATTCGTCGCTCTCTCTTCTTTGCACTTGGGCGGGAAATGGCGCTGCTCCATCAGGTGTCCGATGCATGGAACCCACCACAGTCCTTTGAGCGCGTTCACTGGGACCGGGATGGTTTGCTGGGCCGAGCGCCGCTCTGGGACAGATTTTGGGAGAATCCGGAATTGACCGCCTCCGATCGAGGCTTGTCTGAAAGGTTTCGGAGTGCAGCGTCCAAAAAACTTGAAGAGATCGGGCCTGCGCTCGACTACGGGCTGGTTCATGCCGATCTTGTCCCTGGCAATGTGCTGGTCGACGGCAATTCGCTGAGGCTGATCGACTTTGACGATGGCGGATTCGGCTATCGTCTTTTTGACGTGGCGACCGCTCTGCTGAAACACATGCGAAAGGCAGACTATTCTCAACTTCAAAATGGCTTGATCGAAGGTTACCGTTCGATCCGTCCGCTGGCCGTTGCTGAGCTCGACTTGTTTCTTGCACTCCGCGCTGCAACCTATGTTGGCTGGAACATCACCAGAATGGGCGAAGCTGACGGTACCGCACGCAACAAAGGATTCATCAACCTGTTTCGAAGCCTGGCCGACAAGTACCTGAGAAAATGGCGTGTGTCTGCGTCCCTGGCCTGAGATGCGCTTCGCTTCGACGCGGTTCGTGAAGTCGCGGGACAACTATTGAGTTCGGTCAGGACTGTTGCCCCAGAGGGCAAGTTCTGATCCTTCCATTCTGTGAGAAGCTTGAATTGCCTGCATGTTGCACTGCACCTGCCTTTCGTCTCCGGTCGCGGATTCTGTCCTCCGTGACCAACGGGTTCCGTGCGGGACGCGATCGAGAAGCTACTGCTTGAAGCAGTTCTCCCTATGCCAACCTACAAACTCACTCCTTGGAAATTCTGAACGACGTTCAGGCGGGATCAATCGACCCGTGTCGTTGATCATCGACCGAACGGTTTCCGGATCGTTGGTCTGGCGAGAAACCAGGATGGTCAGGTCGTCCGCCAGCCCGACCAGTCCACGATCGAACATCCAGTGGGCGGTTCCCGAAAGGGCGATGCCGTTGCTTACAATGTCCGGCCCGTCGTATTCGACCGGTCTGATGTGGGCGGCCTCGACTTCGGCGCGGCCACCGCCGTTGATCAACTGGAGTCCGGTGATTGCACAGCGCTTGCCGTACGCACGGAGGACGGTCTTGCGGAAGTTTCGATCCCGTATGACGCGACTTGTAAGCTGGTTCACCCGATCACGGGCATTCAGATGGTGGATTGGCTGTCGGGCCTCGGGGAAACCGTATGCCGGCTGGCCAGGGTCGATACGCCGTGCGTCGTCCTCAGCGCGTCCGAGGCCCTTCCCGACGATCCGGGCGAAGTCCGTCGAAGACAACGGTCGGACCGCCGCCTGGGCGCGGCCGGAGATTCTGCCTCGCTCGTTGAGAAGCCCCTGTTCGAGAATGGTGCCATGCTCGCGGAAGGGAACCGGGTCGCCGAAGTCGAGGTACGTGCCCGGTTCAATCACGGCCAGGTACATGTCCGGATGGCCAGGATCCGGGATGATCTCCTGGATCTTGGCGACGGCGAAGTAGCCCTTGGAGTTCCTGACCTTGGTTGGTTCGAGATAGACGATCCAGTCCCCTTCACACAGCCGGGCACGGGAAAGGTATTGCCTTGGAAACTGATATTGCTCTGACGGCACGTCGGCATAGATTGAATCAGTCCGGTGGATGAAAACGCCGAATGCCATGATGGAAGACATGGCTGCATTCCGGCGGCTTGCCAAGGACAATTGGCCTGGCAGGCCGAATCTCGGGCGTGCCCTTTCTGTGGGGCGAGAGTCTTGACACAGCAGGCACGATAGCTTGGCAGGCTATCGAAGCTTGTTCTGTGCAGCTGCATCTCCTGTCGGTGGCACCAAACCAAGCCCCTTCGGCTAATGTCAGCATTTGCCAAAATGTTGAGTCTGGCAGCGTCTACGCTTGTCTCGATTCTTCTCTGGGTCCAGAAAGCACATATTCCCCTTGTGTTTCATGTGGTTGCAGCTGATTGATGACCTCTTGCCGTTGCGCAGCCGCAATGAAGCTTTCCTTGGTGCCGACAAAGTTCTTTCCGCGTTCACCGACAAAGGCTTCCTCAATGATGTCGGCACAGGCTTGAAGCCGAATTCCGTGATCTGCAAAGCGGGTTCCAACACCCAACCCGTTCAGGAATTCGGCAAGTTGATCGGCACCTGCAACAAGGTCGGGCCCAAAAATTTCCCTGAGGGCGGCCTCCCGGAAGCCGCCGATACCGATGACGGCCCGCAGAACCGTCGGCAGAGTGAAGGAACAGGCAATTCCATGCTGCACACCCCATCCAAGCGTAATTGGGTAAGACAGGTTGTGAGCGATTGCCGTCTTGGTGTTGGAGAACGCAAGCCCTGCGTTTAGCGAAGCTTCAGCCATGGCGCTGCGAAGGGCCAGGTTTCCGGGGTCGCGAACAACCATTGGAAGCGTCTGGATGATCAGCCTGGCGGCAGCCACGGCGTGGCGGGCCGAAATCGGATTGGCGTTCACGTTCCAGATGCTTTCGATCGAATGCGAAAGGGAATCCAAACCCGTCGAAATTGTCAGGCCGATCGGCTTTTCTAACATCAATTCCGGATCCAAGAGCGCCGTTTCGGGGTACAGACGCGGATGCGCCAAAGAGAATTTCTTGCCTTGGGCTTCATTCCAGACCGTCGCCCAGCAGGTCACCTCACTGCCTGTGCCGGCGGTGGTTGGAACCGCGATGATCGGGACAAAGGAAAGGTCTTCTTCGCCTGTTTTGGTTTCAAGATACCGCGCGACATTGTCGAAATCGCCGTTCGCCGACGCAAACACCTTGGCCGAGTCGATAACCGAACCACCGCCAAGCGCCACGATTACCTCGACTTTTGCGCCAGCCCTTCCGAAGCGGGCGCTTTGGTCCTTCAGGAGCACGTAATCTGGATTTGGAGCAACATCGGAAATAGAAAGAATCGGCTCGCCCGCCTTTGTCGCAAGTCGCTGCGAAAGGTCTGAAAATGCCGGCTCAGGGTATGTCACCAGCGCATAGCGCCGACCCGCGACTAGATCAGCCAGTCTACCGAACTCGCCTGGGCCAAAAATGACGTTTACCGGATTTCTATATGTCCACATGACTTCCCTCATTCCCAAGGCGCCGCTCCCGAAATCTACCATTGGAATTCCAGTTTGGGCAGAGTTGATCAATTTGACCAATCGGCTTCTTCGAAGATAGCCAAATGCTCAATGCGTGCAGCGCGGTCCGTTTCAGGTCCGGCCCCTTCGGTTCCGCCAGGCCCGCGTCGGCCTCCCGGAAGCAGGCGATGGCAAGGTTGTAGGCGCGGCGCTGCCGGCGGACCATCTCATGCAGCAGTTCCGGGATCTTCGGGCAGGTCCTGATCCTTCTCGTGCCCTTGACAAGGCCGCTTGCCGTGACGGGTGTCGCGGAGGGAAGCCAGATCCGCAGCGAGGCGGCGGACGCCGGCCCGGCCGGAAGGATCGTCCTCGTCCAGAAGCACGACGCTTCCCCGCGGCAACTCGAGGGCATGTCTGACGGCCGGACATCGTGGCCGGGCGCCGCGGTCCGGTGCGGCAGCCACCACATGGACTGCATCTCAGCGCGGCGCGCGTTCCAGCGGGGCGGCAGGGCATCGTCGCCTGCGATCGATTCCGGATCCAGCGCAACGGACAGTTCGTCCGTCCGGATGCCGTCGAAGCGTCGCTCGTTCTCCGGCGTCGGGCGCGGATCACAGTCTTCCCCCGCTTCCGACGGGACCCCGGATCCTGCAATGCCCTTCGGGCATCCGCTCAGGTCGTTCATGGCACCCTCCCACGATCCAGCGCCGGATGGATCGCGCCGTCACAGCGCTGCGTCTTGAAAAGGGTCACGTCGTCATTCACGTTTCGCTGGCTGCTGGATGTTCCTGGATTGTTCAAGTCGGCAAGTCTGAAACGTTGCGTGCGTTGCCTGACAGTGAGGCAGCGGGACCGAGATCCCGTCCGAGTAGTGACCTTGTACGAGACTTGTTGCGGGCTGTTCTGGCGATCTGGCCCGTGCGACCCGGCCTGATTGCCTTTCCGCGCTGCGGAAGGCCGAAGTACAATGTTGCCCATATCCATGCACGCATCGTAGTCTGACAAGGGGAGGCGGCGCCTTGCAACAGGCAGGCATCGTCGCATTGCGGAGGAAGAAGACATGCCTGGAGACTTTCTCGAGACCAAGGGGCTCCACGCCTTCTTCGCGGAATCCCCGCGCGAAGCGCGGCGGCAGTTCTTTGACTCTGGGCCGGCAGTGAGCCGGCGAGGATTCTTTGCCGGTGCCGGGCTGGCGGCCTCGGGCGGCCTGCTCGGCATGGCGGTTCCGTTCTACGCCAACATGCCCAACGGCCTCGTACCCGCCGCGTTTGCTTCCGAAGACATGCTCGTCGGCAAGGATGGCCTGACGCTGCTGAACGACCGGCCGATCAATGCGGAGACGCCGGCGCACCTGCTCGACGATGCGATCACGCCCACCGCCCGGCACTTCATCCGCAATAACGGATTGCCGCCGGTGGATGTTGATGCCGAGGGCTGGTCCCTCACTGTCGATGGGCTGGTGGAGAACCCGATGGAACTGTCCATCGCCGATCTTCAGGCGCAGTTCGAGGTTGTGACCATGGCCCTCACCATCGAATGCGGAGGTAACGGCCGGGCGTTCTTTGACCCGCCGGCAACTGGCAACCAGTGGACCGTGGGCGCCGTTGGTTGCTCGGAGTGGACCGGCGTGAGGCTTGCCGATGTGCTGAACAGGGCTGGCGTCACGCCGGGTGTTGTCTACACGGCGCATTACGGAGCGGATACTCATCTCTCCGGCAAGGAGGGCAAGTTGCCGATCTCGCGTGGCGTGACGATCGAGAAGGCCATGACCGACAACGTGCTCATCGCCTTCGCGATGAACGGCGGGCCATTGCACCCGCAGAACGGCGCGCCGCTTCGACTGGTGGTGCCGGGCTGGCCAGGTTCCTGCTCGCAGAAATGGCTGAATCGCATCCAGCTCCGTGACATCGTGCACGACGGGCCGAAAATGACCGGCACCTCCTACCGCGTGCCGCGCTACCCGGTCGCCCCGGGCGACGAGGTGCCGAAGGAGGATTTCGAGATCATCGAGCGCATGCCCGTGAAGGCTCTCGTGACGGCGCCGATGAGTGACAGCACCGCAGCCAGGGAGGTCGAGGTGCGCGGGCATGCCTGGTCTGGGGACCGCACCGTTTCGGCCGTCGATCTCTCCATCGACTTCGGCAGGACCTGGATTGGGGCAAAACTGGACGAGCCAGTCAATTCGGGCGCGTGGCAGAACTGGCGGCGTGTCGTGTCGTTCCCCGAGGCCGGCTACTACGAGGTCTGGGCTCGGGCGACCGACAGTGCGGGCGAGACGCAGCCCTTCGCCATCGACTGGAACCCGAAGGGGTATCTCAACAACACCATGCACCGGGTGGCGCTGCGCGTCGCTTGACTGGAGGCAGAGGTGTCCGTTCCGATGCACATTGCGGCAGCGCTGCTGTTCTGCGCCTGCGCCGCAGCGGCGCCGGCCGGGGCGGCCGAACTGGAGGCGCGCGTCGCCGCAGCCGATTCCGTCCGCGGCGAGAAGGTCTTCCGCAAGTGCGTCGCCTGCCATACGGCCGAGAAGGGAGGACGGAAGAAGACCGGGCCCAATCTCTGGGGCATTGTCGGCGCGCCAGTGGGCGCCAAGGATGGCTTTCGCTATTCGAAGGCGCTGTTGGCGTTTGGCGGCGCCTGGACGCCTGGGCGCCTCGATGCCTATCTGGCAAAGCCGCGCGGGTTTGTGAAGGGCGGGTCCATGAGCTTCGTCGGGCTCAGGCGCGAGCAGGACCGCGCCGATGTCATTGCCTTCCTGAACGGAATGAGCGACAGCCCGGCCGACTTCGGCAAGGCGCAGGGGGCATTGGCGGGTGTCGTGTCGCCGGAACCGGAAGACTTTGGCGTCATGGTGCCCGCACCCGGCGCGTCCGAGACCTTTGACGCCTGCACGGCCTGTCATTCGGAACGGATCGTGGCGCAGCAAGGGCTGACGCGCGAGCGATGGGACGAACTCTTGGACTGGATGGTCGAGGAACACGAAATGGAGCCGATCGAAGCCGATGCACGGGCGACCATTCTCGACTATCTGGGCGCGCACTACGGTCCCGATCGCCCCAACTTTCCGCGCAATTGAGGGGATCAGCAGCATTCCCGGGACCAGAGGGCCGTCCGCGGCCAGGGCTGGACCGGTTCGACCACGAACGCCTGTCTGTCTGGAAGAGTGGCCGAACACGGAAGCACGGCTCAGCGTTCGTCGACGTGACGGCATCATCGGATGCGCGCCCAGATCGGCAACATCACTGGACGGATTGTCCTCGGACGGAATGGCCCGCCCCGATGCAGACCGCGGAGCCGCTGCGGCCGCGCTCTTGACTGCCAACGCGACGTCGTCTGCTCACGCAAGCTCTCGTGGTGCCGTGGACGACAGGATAGGCCCGGGATGCAGCGTGCCGGGCGTTGGCGTTCCCGGCCAGGTCGCGACGAATGCACCGGGCTGACCGTGCCGGCCCGTCGCATCCCGTCCGGTCGACCAAGCCGCCAATGTGGACGACACGATCTGGACGGCCCCCTCTATTGCCCCTTCCGGTTGGGTGAGGGAACCTGTCGGGTTGATGGCATCAATGAATCGGTGGATGTTCGGGAATTGGCACAGGATTTGGCAGGCCAACGAGTCAATGTTCACGCCTGACTTCAGGTCGGAACCTTATTGGTGGGACCGAACCCCACGTCCGGAGCTTGCCGTCCGCAACCTTCCGCCTTCGGCAGATGTCGCAGTCGTGGGTTCAGGCTATACCGGGTTGAACTCGGCAATCGTGACCGCTCGAGGCGGGCGCTCAACACTCGTTCTTGACTCGGACGATGCCGGCTTTGGGTGCAGCACGCGCAATGGCGGGCAGATAAGCACCAGCATCAAGCCCTCGCTGGGCGAACTCACCAAGAAGTACGGGCCGCAAACTGCATTCGACATCTTGAAGGAAGGGCAGACCGCCCTGTCCTGGATCGGCGACTTCATCCGGAACGAGGAAATGGATTGCGACTTCATGGTCCCCGGCCGGTTTCACGCGGCTCACGGCTCGCGCGCGTATGCCAGGCTGGTTCGGCAAGTCAGGAGCCAGCCGCCTGGGCTGGAGGTTTCGTACCGAATCGTTGAACGTGGCGACCAACAGGAAGAGATCGGAACCGACAGCTACCATGGCGGCATCGTGTTCGAGAATCACGCAAGTCTGGACCCGGCACGGTATCACAAGGCGCTGCTGGACCTTGCGGTCGCCGCGGGAGCACAGGTTGCCGCACATTCCAGGGTCACCTCGATTGAGGAGTCCGGGCAAGGGTTCGTCTTGCGGACCAGTCGCGGTGAAGTTCGCGCACGGGACGTCGTGATAGCTACAAACGGCTACACGTCGGGCCTGACCCCTTGGTTGCGGCGGCGTGTCATCCCAATCGGCAGCTACGTGATCGCGACGGAACCGATTGAACAGGGCCTGATGGACCGGCTCTTGCCAACGAACCGGATCGTCAGCGACAGCCGCAAGGTCGTCTACTACTACCGCCCGTCACCGGATCGTCAGAGGATTGTCTTTGGGGGTCGCGTTTCGAGCACCGAAACGAACACGAGCAAGAGCGCGGTCCGACTCAAGCGCGACCTTGACAGGCTCTTCCCGGAATTGCGTGACACCAGGATCAGCCACAGTTGGATGGGGTACGTCGCCTATACCTTCGACACGCTGGCCAATGCCGGCAAACGCAACGGCATGCACTATGCCATGGGATATTGCGGGTCCGGTGTCTCGGTAGCGAGTTACCTGGGCATGCGAATCGGGCAACAGGTCTTGGGCCTGAAGGACGGGCGGACCGCATTTGATGACATTCCCATGACGACAAGGCCGCTTTACTTTGGCAGGCCCTGGTTCCTGCCGGCATCGGTCGCGTGGTTCAGGTTCATGGATGGCCTGAACATCTAACCCGAAAGTGCAGCGCATTCGAAGAACATCATTTGCGTGCCTGAAGTGGCGACGTGAGGGGCGGCTTGCCTTGAAGGTCGCGCGCCAGCCAAGGAACAAACACACTCAAGTCACAGGCTGAACGACGAAATGGCACTGCGGATCATACTGGTAGACATTCGCTGCCGGCATAATCTATGGTCCGCGCGCTAACGGCGAAAACGCCACCAACAGGGAGAAATTGACCATGGAAATTCGGACTGGACTTGCCGCGGCGATTGCCGCGACCTTTGCGTTGGGCGCGGCGGCGACCGCAGAACCCATCACGGTCGTGTCGTGGGGCGGCAGCTACGGCCAGGCGCAGGACAACGCGCTGTTCAACGACGCATCCAGGAATTCAGGCATCGAGATCATTCGCGAATCCGGCGCCAGCATGTCGAAGGCCTGCCTGCAGGTTGAGTCAGGTGCGGTGACCTGGGATCTGGTGGTCACCGGGTCCGGTGGCGCGGCGGCCGCGGCTGCCAAGGGCTGCCTGGAGAAGATCGACTATAGCGTCGTGGACGTATCAGACTTTTATCCCAATACCTACACGGATCATTGCGTTGGCTCCGACGTGTTTGCGACCGTTATGGCTTGGAACACCGACAAGTACGGTGCGCCGGGCAGCGACGGCGCCCCGAACAGCTGGGCCGACTTCTTCGACGTCGAAAAGTTCCCCGGCACCCGTGCGTATCGCGCCAACAATGTAGACGGCGCATTGGAACCGGCCGTGATGGCAGACGGCGTGGCGCCGGAAGACGTCTACAAGGTGCTTGCAACCCGCGAAGGCAAGGAACGCGCAATCAACAAGATCCGCGAACTGAAGCCTCATATCGCTGTCTTTTGGGAATCAGGGGCGATGCAGGCTCAGCTGATGAAGGACGGCGAAGTCGACATGACGACCGGGTGGAACGGTCGCTTCGACAATGCGAAGAAGGATGGAGCCACGGTGGGGTATACCTTCAACCAGGCGCTCCTTGACTATGACTGCTTTGCAATGCCGAAGGGTGCGCCGAACAAGGACACCGCGATGGCGTTCCTGGCCGAGGTCTCGAAGGCCGAGTATCAGGCGAACCTTCCGTTTCACATCACCTATGGACCGACCAACAAGAAGGCCTATGAAGTGACAACTGCGCCTGCGGAACTGATCCGGGCTCTGCCGTCCCACCCGGACAACGTGCCGTTCATGGTTTCGGTGAGCCTCGACTGGTATGCGGAACACCGAGCCGAGGCGCTGGAAATGTACATCGAGATGCTCAGCGAGTAGTACCTGCAAGCTAGGATCGCCGGGCACGTGTCGTGCCCGGCGACTGCTCACGAATCGATTCCCGCTTGAAATTGAGTTTCGCTGTGACTGACGCTCCTCAGGGCACGACCGCGTTACCGATACAGATCAGGGATCTGACCAAGCGATACGGCTCCGTCCATGCGCTGAACTCGGTTGATCTGGATGTCCATAGCGGCGAGTTTCTCACGCTTCTCGGGCCTTCGGGTTCCGGCAAGACCACGCTGTTGATGGCGATTGCCGGGTTCAGCCGCCCGGACTCGGGCAGCATCCGGTTTGGCGAAGACGAGGTCATCCTGACGCCGCCTCACAAGCGCGAAGTGGGCATGGTGTTTCAGAGCTATGCGTTGTTTCCGCACATGAACGTTGCGGACAACATCGGCTTTCCCCTGAAATTGCGCGGCATCAGCGGGGCGGAGCGTGCGGCGCGTGTCGAAGAGGCGCTGGAGACGGTACAGCTCTCCGGGTTCGGTGCGCGCAACATCGATCAGTTGTCCGGTGGGCAAAGGCAGCGCGTCGCGCTGGCACGTGCATTCGTGTTCGGACCGCGGATTCTGTTGATGGATGAACCTCTGTCGGCGCTGGACAAGAAACTTCGCGAGCGGATGCAGATCGAGCTCAAGCACCTGCATCGCAAGCTCGGCGTGACGACGGTTTACGTGACCCACGACCAGCGCGAGGCGCTGACGATGTCCGACCGGGTCGCGGTCATCAACGACGGCGAACTGATCCAGTTGGACACGCCGGAAGTGATCTACAACAGCCCGGCAAACGCGTTCGTCGCCGACTTTATCGGGGAGTCGACGATGCTTCCGCTGACGAGAGACGACGCTGGCGCGCTGCTCTTCAGGGGCCAGGTGGTCGGCGATGCAGGCACGGACCAAGGCAGGGACTGGACGCTTGTGATGCGGCCGGAGCGCCTGTTCTTCGCCGACGCCGGAGCCGAAACAGACGACCAGACCATCGTGTTGACGGGCGTCCTGCGAGAAGCCGTCTTTCAGGGCGAATCTGAAATGGCGCTTGTCGCGATTGACGACGACACGGAAGTGGCCGTCAGGTTCGGCACCAGCGGCAGGGCGAGCGCTTCTGGCAGCAACGCTGGCGACCAGGTCTCCATCGGCCTGGACCGAAACGACGTGATCATCATCCCTGACGGGCAAGCTGTGTGATGGCGCGCGCTGATGCAGGCGGCTCAAGATCTGGCAAGCACCTTCACGAGGCGGCCCTGAAGCGTCAGCATGCGCGTGAGCAATGGTCGGTACTAAGCCTGGTCGTGCCGGCAATGATCGTGATCGTCCTGATCATCCTGATACCGCTTTCGTGGCTGTTCTACCTGTCCTTCCTGGGCGATGATGGCGGGTTCTCGCTCGAGAACTACCACAAGATGACCCAGTACAAGTCGTACTACCGGATCTTTGTCACGACGTTTCAGGTTAGCATATTGACCACGCTGGCCTGCATCGCACTTGGCTATCCATTGGCGTTCTTCCTGGCCCAGCTGCCGCCCAGGTGGGCGGGCGTCTTCATGTTGGCCGTGTTGCTTCCGTTCTGGACGTCGCTCTTGGTGCGCACCTATGCCTGGCTGGTGCTGCTGCAGAAGCGGGGCATACTGAACGAATTCGCCATGCAGGTCGGCCTGTGGGAAACGCCGATCAAACTCGTGCACAACTTGACGGGCACACTCATCGGGATGGCGCATATCATGCTGCCGTTTCTGATCCTGCCGCTCTACAACGCGATGCGGAAAATCGACAAGGACATGATGCATGCCGCCGCCAACCTTGGCGCCAATCCGATCAATGCATTCTGGCGCGTGTATTTCCCGCTGTCACTGCCGGGGATGGTCGCGGGTTCGCTGATCGTCTTCGTCCTGTGCCTCGGGTTTTACGTGACCCCCGCCGTCCTGGGCGGCGGTCGGGTCATCATGGTCTCGAACCACATTACCGCCATCCTGGAGAATCAGTTCGACTGGGGAGCGGCCAGCGCGCTCGGGGTCGTGCTGCTGGTTGCCACGACCTTCACCCTTTACGTGGCTGCGCGCCTTTTCAAGTTCGACGCGGCACTCTTTGGGAGAGATTGAATGAACTGGTGGAGCCGCCCTGCGGCAGACACCCAGATCACGCATGGCAATCGCCTTTGGCTCTACGTCCTTTCGGCGATCATCATGCTGTTGCTGGTCGCTCCGACATTGATCGTCGTTCCGATGTCGTTTTCGGATTCGCAATACCTCGAGTTCCCTCCCAGCACGTGGTCCTTGCGCTGGTACGAAGAGTACCTTGGTTCTGCCAAGTGGATGCGTGCCACGGCAACGTCGTTCCAGGTTGGATTCCTGACGATGCTCGTTGCAACGCCGCTCGGGGTCATGGCCGCATACGCGCTTTTCGTTTCGCGCCACCGCGCGACGAGAGCGATCTTCCTGTTGTTGATCACGCCGATGATCGTGCCGGTAATCTTGATCGCGATCGGGACATTCTACGCCTACGGCCGGGTCGGCATGAACAACACGATTGCGGGTCTGGTGCTCGCGCACTCCGCTCTTGCGCTCCCGATCGCGATCATCGTCGTCACCGCGGGGCTAAGCTCCTACGACCTTAGTCAGGAACAGGTGGCACGCAGCCTCGGTGCCACCCGCACAAAGGCGTTCTTCCTCATTACGCTACCCCAGATCCGGTTCTCCGTCATCACCGCGGCACTACTGTCGTTCCTGACGTCATTCGATGAGGTGATCATAGCGATCTTTGTCTCTGGTGGCGCAAATGCAACGCTGACGAAGCACATGTTCGCGGCGCTGCGCGACTATATCGATCCGACGATCGCGGCGATCTCGACAATCATGGTCATCTTGTCGTCTGCACTCTTGCTCTTGACCCAGTTTCTCGGCTCGAAAGGAAAGAGGAACTGATGGGTGTTGGGGCATGACAGCGCCTGGCGCTGCAAGCGGCGGTGAGCTTGCCAGATGACCCCGCACAAGGGCGCGTCCCTGACTTTCCAGCCCCGTATCCGGAAGGGCGCCTTCTTTGATGCGTCCTGGAAGTACGGGTGCCGCGCGTTTTCGGTCTACAATCGAACCTATATTTCAAGCACCTTCTCCACGCCGATCGAGGAGTATTGGAAGGTGACGGAAGACGTCGCGATCTGGCCCGTGATGGGCGAACGGCAAGTTGAGATTTCCGGACCGGACGCGGCGGACTTCGTGCAGTTCCTGACCCCGCGGGACATGAGCAGATGCATTGTCGGGCAATGCAAGTACGCGTTGATCACCTCGGCCGAAGGCGGGATCCTCTGCGATCCAATCGTCCTGCGGCTGGCGGAGGACCGGTTCTGGCTCTCGACATCGGACTGCGATCTTGAGCTTTGGGCAAAGGGTGTCGCAGTTCATTCGCCGATGCAGGTCGAAATCAGGGATGCGGGAGTGTCCGTGATCCAGGTACAAGGACCAAGGTCGCCTCGTTTGATGGCCAAACTCTTTGGCGATCGAATCCTCGACCTGAAATACTTCTGGCTTGCATCCACGGAATTTCAGGGCCGCACGCTCACGGTTTCGCGCACTGGATGGAGTGGTGAATTCGGTTACGAAATCTACCTCGGGAATCACGATCAAGGCGATGCCCTGTTCGATGCGCTGATGCAGGCTGGCCGCGATTGCAACGTTGCCCCTGGTGCAGTCAGTCAAGCGCGACGCATTGAATCTGGCATCATGTCCTGGGGCGTGGACATGACCCCAAGCGAGAACCCGTACGAAGTCGGGCTTGACCGTTTGGTGGAACTGGAAAGCACCCCGGATTTCATCGGTCGGGTGGCCTTGTCGAGGCTGAAGGAGCAGCCGTTGAAAAAGAGGCTTGTCGGCATGAGTATCGAGGGCTCGGCGCTGGAACCGAACGAGGATCCCTGGCCATTGACACGAGACGGCAAGGCTTCGGGTCAGCTTACGAGCCTGGCCTATTCGCCACGGCTGGAGACAAACATCGCGCTCGGATTGGTGGCGGCCGAACAGGCGGGGACCGGAACGGAACTCATGGCGGGCACTTGGGATGGACTGCGCAAGGCTCGCGTCAGCGAACTTCCGTTCTTGCCCAAGCGCCAGCAAGGAGATGCGCGCGAGCTTCTAAGGTCGACCGGGACTTGAATCCGAAGGGCCCGGAACGTCGAATGCAACAGGAAAGGACTACAAATTGGCCAGCATCACCGCGATCAACCACATCGCCTTTGCCGTCAAGGACCTGCCAGCGGCATTGGACAATGCCATCAACGTGCTTGGTGGCGAGATGATGATGGAGTTCGAGTCCCTGGAGGACAAGTACCAAGGCGCCTGCGTGCGATTCGGCGTCAGCATCATGAGCTTCATTTCCAGCGACGACCCGGACAGCTTCATCTCGAAATACGTGGAAAGGCATGGCAACGGGATCCAGCACATTGGGTTGGAGATCGACGATATCGAGGAATTTGTGACCGAACTCGAGGCCAAAGGCGTGAAGCTCGACAAGACCGAGATGGAAGACGATCACTATCAAGAGGCGCTTGTTGGCCCCAAGACCGGCAACGGCGTGGTGCTGCAATTGACCGGCTGGAAGGCAGGGCCGTTCGACGCGACGCATGAGGGTTGCGAACGGCTGTGCCAAAAGTACTCGCAGAACCCCAAGTTGAACCTGTTGGCTGGCAATCAGTTGCGCAAGGAATAGGCGCGGAACAGCGATGATGCAGAACCGGCATTTCGGGGCCTGGCCCGACGGTCTGCCATACAGCTTGCCGCCGTCGGTGCACTCGGTTCTGCATAACTTGAACCAGGCCGTCAGCGCAGCCCCGGAACGGACAGCCATCTGGTACTATGGCCGCCGCATCTCCTTTTGCGAACTCGCGACGGAGGTCCGGAACTTCGCTGGCTTTTTGCATCACCAGCTTGGCATCCGCGCGGGCGACCGCGTCGCGGTCTACATGCAAAATGCGCCGCAGTTCGTGGTGGCCTACTACGCAATTCTTGCCGCAAATGCAGTGATCGTTCCGGTCAACCCGATGTGTCGACGCGCAGAGCTTCGGTTCATCGTCCAGGATTCCGGGACCAGAGCGATCATCTATAGTGCCGAGCTGGCCGAAGAGGTGGTGGCAGTTCATGGCGAGTGTGAGCACCTCGGGCTGGTCCATGCGCGATACCGTGACTACGCGGAGGACGGTTGGGACTTTCCCGCGGAGCTTGAGGAATTCGCGACCGCCGCCGCTGGCACGGATTGGGCCGACGCAATGGCCATGGCGTGCGGGGCGCCCACCCACGAGCGGCACCCCGAAGATTGGTGCATCATCCCGTACAGCTCCGGGACCACGGGCCAGCCAAAGGGCTGCCTGCACACCCATGCCAGCGTGAATGCCGTGATATTCGGCTATTCTAAATGGATCGGGGTCACTCCCGGGTCGCGCGTTCTTGCCTCGCTGCCGCTGTGCCACGTGACGGGCATGCAGCATTCGATGAACCTGCCGATCCTGACGAGATCGACGACCTATCTGATGACTCGCTGGAATGCCGCGCTGGCCGCGAGGCTCATCCAGCAGGAGCGGATCGAACACTGGCGCTCGATCACCACGATGATGATCGACTTTCTGTCGCTGCCGGGGATCAAGGACGTTGATGTCTCGTCACTCAAGGCAATTGGCGGCGGCGGAGCGCAGATGCCTGCCGGCATCGCGTGCAAGATGTCGGAACTGATCGGGCTCGACTATATCGAGGCCTACGGCCTGTCCGAGACCATCGCGCCCACCCATATCAATCCACCACAAGCACCCAAGCAGCAATGCCTTGGCATCCCGATCTTTGACGTGGATTGCCGAATTGTGGACCCGGAAACGTTGGAAGAACTGGGATCCAGCGAACCAGGTGAGATTGTCACCCACGGGCCGCAAGTCTTTCAGGGATACTGGCAGCGCCCGGAAGAGACCGAGGCCGCGTTTCTGACGCTTGACGGCAAGCGGTTCCTGCGCACAGGCGACATCGGATACATGGATGACGAGGGCTATTTCTTTTTCGTCGACAGGCTGAAGAGGATGGTCAATGTATCTGGTTTCAAGGTTTGGCCTGCAGAGATCGAGGCGATCTTGCACAGCCATCCAGATGTAAAGGAGGCCTGCATCGTCGGAGATCCGGACCCGCGAACGGGCGAGGCCGTGCGTGCCGTGGTCGTGCCGCGCAAGGACTCGGTGGATGCACACCGCCTGATTGGCTGGTGCCACCAGAACATGGCGGCTTACAAGGTTCCGAGCCGAATTGAATTCCGTGACCATCTGCCTCGCTCAGGCGCCGGCAAGGTCTTGTGGAGAGATCTGTAGGATCGCCCCAAGACGGCCAATTCCTGTACAATTTTCGATACGTTGTGCATTCGGGCCGCGTGCGCCTCGCGTAGGGGGGCGGGCGAGTTCATGTCCGATCCCGACACCGCCTGCGCGGAGAGACGGCGGCACGCACTGTGCGGCCGCTGGTCTACTTGTCGGTTGGGTACCATTGCGAGGGGCGTCGCGATGATTCTTCGGACAACCGTGCTCAAGCCTTCATGAGCACCACCCCGCCGACAATGAGACCGGCCGAAATCCAGCGCCAGCGGTTCAACTGCTCTCTCAGGGCGAGGGCGGCGATGATCGTGGCGAAGAGAATGCTCGACTCGCGCAGCGCGGCCACAAGCGCGATGGGCGCCTGGGTGAATGCCCAGACCGCGATCCAGTACGAGGCAAGCGACATGGTTCCGGCGGCAATCCCGGCCTTCCATGCCGGCAACATGGTCGAAAACGCGGTGCGCCCCCTGGTCAGCGCGGCGAAGATCATCATGCCGACGGCATCACCTGTCACCATCCAGAGGATGTACCCCGAGGACGTGCCTGCGATCCGGGCGCCCACCCCGTCGACGAGCGTGTAGCTTGCGGTAAAGCCAGCGGTGCCCAAAGCCCAGAACATTGACGGGCCGCGCATCCGGCCCGAGGACGAGCTCTTGGTTGCCATCAGCAGGATGCCCAGCGAAATTGCAAGGATTGCGGCCACCGAGCTTGGTGTGAAGATGGCGCCAAGGAACACCACTGACCAGACGGTAACGATCAGCGGGGCGGAGCCGCGCGCCAACGGATAGGCCTGACTGAGATCGGCGTGGGAATATGCCTGCATCAGGAAGACCTTGTAGCCGACGTGCAGCGCCGCCGAGACGAGAATCCAGATCCAGGACTCGGTGGTTGGCTGCGCTACGAACGGCAAAAGGGGAATCGCGATCGCTGCCTGGACCATGGCCAGTAGCAGAAGCGTCGAAACGCGATCCAGCTCCATCTTGACGACCGAGTTCCAACCGGCGTGCAGGAAGGCCGCCAAAAGAACTGCAATGAAGACGTGATTTTCCACCGCGAAGCAGCCTTTCGGGTCCTGTACATCTACGCGCGTCGTATTGCGGCAGTGACGCGCCACGGCTGTGCCGGGACGGCGCTTGCGTTGCGATACTCCTTTGCGGGTCCACGGCCAGCAAAAAGCGAAGACGTGGTGCGTGGATCGCAAGAAATTTTGGCAAGTGTGTGCATTTTGGAACATGTGACCGCACGTTCTGATGACATGCGAATGCCAAGGATGGCAGCTTGGCAGGCCAAGCGGAAGGGCACAGATCCGTTCACGGCGCACGGCCCGGGTCATCACTACGTCGAAGAACTCTGTCGCTTGTTCGTCGTCCTGCCAAACGGCGGGGAAGCGCAGTTCTTGGATCGGGAGACAGATGCCCACACTGACGCGATTGAGGGCTCTTGCGCTCAGAACGACCGGAAAACATCGATCGACGCGCCAGGTGCAACGCGCCTGCGCTTTGGGCTGCAAGCTGCAGCGCGTGGACACGAGAGCCGGTACGCCCGTCCGCGTTTGCTCATGATTGTCAACCACGGCGGCGCGCCCATCCATCCATGGGTGTCCGAGCGCTGGCGGCGACCCAGCCGTGACGTCGGGGCAGTGTCTTCGCCAGGATGAACGATAGCGGCGCGACACTTCAGTCGGCCAGCATCGCTCGGATGGCACGGGCGCCTATGGAGCCGCCGCCAACGCCTCGACCTCAACCTTGAATTCTGGGCGAGTGAAGCCCGAGACAATGAGCAATGTGGAGGCCGGGGGGCGGGCCAATTCCTTCATGAATTCGTCCCGGGCGCGCATGTAGCCCGCCATGTGGGCGCGGTCAGTGACATAGGCCGAAACGTGTGCAACGTCGTGACAGGTCATTCCGCATTCGCGCAGTATTTGGGCAATGCTCTCGAAGCAGATCACGGCTTGGGAGTAGGCGTCCTCGGGGACGCTGTCGTCGACGCGAACCCCCAACTGGCCGGAGGTCTGGACCAGGCGCCAACCCGCCGGAACTTCAACTCCGTGCGCATACCGTGCAAATGGCGGCCTTACCGTCCCTGGCGTCAGCGCTCTCATTGGGAACTATGCCGCAGGCTGAAACGCACCGCGTTCCAGCCTGCGGCAGATTTCACGGGTCGGTGGAGGTTGCGGACGCAAACGCCGCGCAGATGCGCCCGGACGCCGCGTCTTGCATGGCCCTGGCATTTGGGCCTCGCGGCGCGGCCGCGCATTGCCGTGTCCAAGATCGGCGGGACTCCCGCCCTTCTGGCATGCGCAGCAAGTGTCACGCTCCACCGTTTCAGTCAACTGCATTGTCCCCCATTCATTCCACTCGCCGATTTCCACCGCGTTTCATCCTTGTCAGTGTGCAGCTTATTTGCAAGCATGGGCGCACATCTCTGGCACGGATTGACTCAAAGGGCCACGCAACACGGTCTTCGCCACGGAGGGCGCGAATATGGGGCGGCGTGTGCTTTTGGTC
Source organism: Boseongicola sp. (assembly GCA_028824715.1). Taxonomy (GTDB): domain Bacteria; phylum Pseudomonadota; class Alphaproteobacteria; order Rhodobacterales; family Rhodobacteraceae; genus JAJEFO01. Next base: position 24,166 of record JAPPCV010000144.1, read on the forward strand.
CGTCATGGCCATGAACCTGCGGATGACCGGGTGGTCGCCTGGTTGACGCAAGCGGGATTCGAAATTGACAGTCGCAAGCCGTTTGCAGGCGAACTCCTCGGCGAGCCCGGAGACGACCTGGGCGGCACCGTCGTCTTTGGCGGCATCTACAATGTCTACGAGACTGACAAGCACTCGTTCCTGAACGAGGAATACGGCTGGATCAATCGCTGCATCGAGGCAGATGTTCCGGTTCTGGGAATCTGTCAAGGTGCGCAGATGATTGCCCATCACCTGGGCGCCTGGGCCGGTGCGCGCGACGACGAGACTTTTGAGTTCGGCTATTTCCGGGTCGATCCGACCTTTGAGGCCGCGGGTTTCATGGACGCGCCATTGTGGGTGACGCAGGCGCATTTCCACACCTTCGACCTGCCGGATGGCGCCGTTCGCCTCGCCGGAAACGAAAATTACGAAAACCAGGCGTTCCGGCACGGCGACAAGGTCTTCGGCCTTCAGTTTCACCCTGAAGTGACCATCGAAGGGTTTCGCCGTTGGCAGAACCAGAAATGGGACGTCTACGACCGCCCCGGGGTTCAGCAGCCGGAAGAGCAGACCCGGCTGATGTATGAACACGACGCGGCGCAGGCGGAGTGGTTCTACGGCTTTCTCGACAACCTGTTCGGGAGCCCGTCATGACCGTTCAGGGCTATTGGGCGGACCAAAGGGCAACCATCTTCCGGGACCTGCCCGCCGATCTCGTCGCCGTACTGCCGGTTGGCGCCGTCGAACAGCACGGCCCGCATCTTCCGGTGTCGGTTGATCGGGACCTGGTGAACGCCACGGTGACACTGTGCCTGTCCCATCTTGCCTCCGACCAGAACGTCTTGTTCCTGCCGACGCTAAGCATCACGAAGAGCGGAGAACATGACCGCCATCCCGGCACGCTCAGCCTGACAGCCGACACGCTTCTTGCGACGCTGCGAGACATCGGAGCCTCTGTCGCGCTTGCGGGCGTCGAGCGTTTGGCCTTTCTGAACGGGCATGGCGGCAATACGGCGGTTCTGGAAGTTGCAGCGCGCGATCTGCGGATCTCGCATGACATGATCGTCGCAACCAGTTCCTGGTTCGGCTTTGCGGATGTCGAGAGTGTCATCGACTCCGATGCGCTGGAGGGCGACATTCACGCCGGGGACAGTGAAACCTCGGCAATGCTGGCGGCGAGACCGGAACTGGTCGATACGAGTCGGGCGCAGAGCTTCATGTCCGCGAATCGCGAGTGGGAAAGGGAGAACCATTTCATCGGTCTGGCCGGCCGGCCCGCACGCCCGGCATGGATCATCGATGACCTGAACGCGGACGGCGCCTGCGGCGACGCTTCGGCCGCAACTGCAGAAAAGGGAAGGCACCTGCTGGACACGGCAGCCCGCAACTTCGCGCGCTTTCTGGCAGAGTTTGCCCGCTTCGATTCGCGAAGGCGCTCATGATTGTCCAGCACCTCGCTGACGTCGTTCTGCCCAATGCAAGGGTTCCGGTCTCAATGATCGCACGGCTCGACATGTTTGGCGGTGCGAGAGACCAGGACTGCGTGCACGGTGATCTGCTCTTCCGCAACGGGTACGCAGAACGCCTGCTTCCTGCAGGTTCGACGAGCGGGACGCCATGGATGGTCCTGCCGAAATTGACCGAGTGCCATGTTCACCTCGACAAGTGCTACACCGTTTCCCGCATGAGCGGCGTCAGAGGCGGCCTGCAGGCCGCCATTGCTGCGCAAGATGCAGATCGCGTTCACTGGACCGAGTCAGATGTCCGTTCGCGAGCCATGCTTGGGCTGGAAGAGCTCATTTCCAGCGGGTGCGGGAGCGTCCGCAGTCACGTGGACTGGGGTCGGGACGACAGGCCAAACGCGCCATCGCTTGCCTGGTCGGTTCTCGGCGAACTGGCCCAGGAATGCAGTGACCGCGTGACCTTGCAACTGGCTCCCCTGACCGACGCCGAACAGATCTCGGATCCTGCAGTTGCGGACGACATTGCGAGGGAGATTGCTTCCAAAGACGGCGCTTTCGGAGTTTTCGTCTTCGATCAGGCAAACCGGAGGAAGGGAATCCGGCAGGCCTTCGAAGCGGCGGACAGGCATGGCCTTGCGCTGGACTTTCACGTTGACGAAGGGCTCGACGACGAACTCGACGGCCTGGAGATCATCGCGGACCTGGCAATCGAGACCGGGTTTCAGGGGCCAGTCTTGTGCGGCCATGCCTGCCACCTGATGAACCTCGATCCGGAATCCCTCAAGAAACTCACCGACAAGCTCTTGCATTCCAACATTTCCGTTGCCTCCCTCCCGGCCACAAATCTCTTTCTGCAGGGACGGGCGGCCGGAACGCCCGACCGACGCGGAGTGACACGCATCCATGAGCTCTGCGCCGCAGGTGTCCCGGTTGTTGTCGGCACCGACAATGTGCAGGACGCCTTTTGCCCCCTGGGCCGGCACGACCCGCGCCAGTCGCTCGCCCTGGCTGTTCTGGCCGCGCATCTGGATCCTCCATTCGGTTCCCATTTTCCGATGATAACGACCAGCGCCAGGAAGGCGCTTGGCCTATCGGCCAACCACGTTGACGGCGCCGCGATCGGGGATCTGATCATGTTCGGCGCTGCGTCCACGTCAGACATGCTGGCAGGTGTCTCGCCTCCCGAACGGATTTCTGCCGCATTCCAGGGAGAACTGGCATGAAGTCAATTTCCGGCAAGGTCTTCATCGATTGGGGAGAATTCGCGGACCGGCTGGCTCCCGTCGAGGTGATCGAGGAACCGGCACTGGTAAAGAAGCGGTCGCGCGACTTCTTCTGGTACAGCCCGATCCTGAACGAAGAGCTCAAGGGATGCTTTGGCGACTTGGTCGCGGTTCCGAAGACCGTCGAGGAACTGAAGCGTTGCCTGAAAGTGGCCCATGACGCGGAGGTTCCAGTCGTCCTGCGAGGAGGCGGCACGGGAAACTACGGGCAGTCGGTTCCGGTCGAAGGCGGACTGATCATCGAGACGACATCGATGAACCGGATTCTGGACATTGGTGAGGGGTTCGTCAGCGCAGAGGCAGGCGCCTTGATGAAAGACATCAACGGCGCCTTGAAGGCGACCGGTCAGGAATTGGCAATGTTCCCGTCGACACAGGACATCGCCACCGTTGGCGGGTTCGTTGCCGGGGGGTCGGTCGGCATCGGGTCATTGGCAACCGGTGCGCTGCGGGAGCCAGGCAACCTGATCGAGATCAAGGCGCTTTCGGTCGAGGAGCAGCCGCAAGAGCACGTCTTCCGCGGCGAAGATGTCCTGAGAGTTCACCATGCCTGGGGTCTGAACGGAGTCATCACGGAGGTGACCTTGCGTGCCGTGGCCAGCCGGGACTGGATCGCCTGCATGGCAACCCATGACAACTACCGAAGCGCCTATGTGGCGGGCTACGCGTCAGCCTCCGCAAAGAGCATCTCACCGAAAATGGTGAGTGTCGTGGATGCTCGCATCGTCGACTATTTCCCGCGCTTGAAGGGGCTTCTCCGCGAGGGACGTGATCTACTGGCCTGCTACGTCCCGGTTGAGGACGTCGACACGCTCCGCCGCCTGGTCGTGGAGCACGGGGGACTGCTTGAGTTGACGCTCAGCGATGAAGACCGGGAGGCCGCCGGCATCCCGCATGTATTTGAGTTCTGCTTCAATCACACCACGCTGCAGGTCCTGAAGTCTGACCGTTCGGCGACTTACCAGCAGGTGGGCGTGCCTGATCCGTCAGATGCCGCCGCCCTCGTGGACCTGCGGCAGGATCTGGGAGACGACGTGTGGACGCATCACGAATTCATCCGTCTCGGCGGCAGGATTTCGGCTATCGATCTGCCCATCATCTGGTTTTCCGGCAAGGAGCGGCTGGACGCGATCAACAAGACCTACGAGGCGCACGGCTTTACCGTCTACGACGCGCACACCAACGAGGTTGAACGCGGTGGATTGCACAATGCCGACTACACGCATTTGGCATGGAAGAAGCGTCTCGATCCGAAGGGGCTCTTGAACAGCGCCAAGTCCGCCGCCTGGCACCAGGTCAAGCATTTGAGCGCCGATGAAATCAAGGCCATGGCAGTGACTTGAGGAATCAGTGATGACCGACGTGAAGACGACTCCCCTTAGCCGGAATTTCGGCGTTGAAGTCTCCGGCTTGCCGTTGGCTGACTTCGTTCCTTCGGGGCGGTTTGCGGAGCTGCGCGCATTGTTCGAGGAGCATTCCGCGCTCCTGTTTCGCGCCCAGGACTTCGACGACGCCGCGCACTTGGAACTGGCCCGCGCATTTGGCCCGATCGAGGACCGCAAGGCCGACGAACGCAAGCCCGGCGAGGAATTCGCGATCCCCAAAGTCACCAACGTGCAGTCTGACAGTTCCCTCGATGGCGACAGGGACCTGCACATGCTGCACCTGGAATCGAATTTCCTTTGGCATGCCGACAGCACCTTCATGCCGACGCCGGCATTGACCAACATCCTCGCCGCCCGCGTGGTGTCCACGGAGGGCGGCGAGACCGAGCTTGCCTCGACCCGGGCCGCGTGGGCGATCATGCCCGAAGAACTGCGCGCCCGAATTCGCGACCGTGGCGTTTGGCACCACTATTCCGTCTCGCGGGCAAAGATCTCTCCGGAACTGGCCAGGCATCCGATGTTCCACAAGTGGCCGGCAACCCGCTGGAGGTCCATCTGGACCAATCCGGTGAACGGTCGCGAAGCGCTTTACATTGCGTCGCACGCCTTTAAGGTTGACGGGTATCACGAGGCCGAGAGCGCGGAGTTGCTGGACGATTTGATGGAGTTCTGCACGCAGCCAGATTTCACGTATTCTCACCAATGGGAGGTAGGCGACGTCCTGATCTGGGATCAGCGAGCGGTATTGCATCGAGGAAGGCCCTGGCCCGACAGACAGGCCAGGACGCTTTCCAGCATTTGCTGCTCTGTGACCGAAGCCGACGGCGTCGCAGCAATGCGCATGCCCAAGTGACAGAATGTGCGGTCATTTTCGGATGCCGCCAAACAGCAGGGGCGGGCTGCTGACAGTCCGAAGGTCCCCGCACGACCAATCATGGAGGAAAGCAAATGCAATACCTGACACGCACGGGAAAGCCGCTGCCAAGGGTGATCACCGATCAGGCCAGGAGGGTCGGTGACGACCCGGTCAACCGCAGGGAGTTCCTTGCGCTCGCCAGCACCTTTGGCGCGACGGCCGCCACCGCCTACGGCATGCTGGGCCACGCCGCACCGGCACAGGCCGCCAGCCATGCCAAGATGGGCGGAACCGTGCGCATCCAGATGGAAGTGCGCGCGCTGAAGGACCCGCGCACCTTTGACTGGTCGCAGATCGCCAACTTTGCCAGGGGCTGGCTGGAGAATCTCGTTTCCTACGAAAATGACGGAACGTTCCTGCCGGTATTGCTCGAAAGCTGGGACATCGCCGAAGATGCCCAGACCTATACGTTGGGGGCTTATACGCTTAACTTGCCAAAATCGCATTTCCGTCAAGCCCGCTTGAGTT
>JAPPCV010000158.1 GCA_028824715.1 Boseongicola sp.
CCGCGGAGAAGCCCTGCAGGCCCCAGTCGTCAAGTACCAGAAGCGAGACCTTGGCAAGGCGGCGCATCAGGCGCTCGTGAAGCTCCCCGTCCCGCGCATGGGCGAGCGCCGAGACCAGTTCGGGGACGCGGCGGTAGAGCACGGACATCTTCTGGCGGCAGGCCTGATGCGCCAGCGCGCAGACCAGGAACGTCTTCCCGGAGCCGGTCGGCCCTTCGGTGATCAGGTTGATTCCCTGCCGGATCCAGTCGCCGGCGGCGAGCCGGGTCAGCGTGCTGCGGGCAATGCCGCGGCCGGCGCTGCAGTCGACGTCCTGGACGTCGGCGCGGATCCGCAGCTGGGCCTGGCGCAGGTTGTTGAGGTAGCTCTTCCGGTCGCGGTGCGCAACCTCACGCTCGATCAGCATGGCCAGACGGTCATCGAAGGAGAGCTGCTCGATGTCGGCGATGTCGCGCTGCTCCTCCAGCGCCTCGATCATGCCGGACAGGCCGAGCTGCAGCAGGCGTTCCAGGTTGGGCTGTCGCAGTGTCATGGAGTCTCTCCCTTTCTCCTTGCGTAGTAGGATCCCCCGCGCACGTTGGCGTGGGCGGGAATGTTCTCCTCGGCCTCCGGACGGGCCGGAGCCGCCGGGCCGCCCTTCTTGAGACGGTCACGGAGGAAGCCGGAGGCGAGGCGGTTGAGGTTCAGCGCCTCGGCGCACGCCGCGTCGACGCGCTCGTTGCCATGGGTTTCGGCAAGGCGGCACATGCCCTGGACGGTGGCGAAGGCCTGCTCCGGGAAGTCCCGAGAGGCCATGCATCGCTCCGCCCAGGCCAGCGCGTTCGCTCCGATCCCGCGCGCCCGCCTGATCAGGATCTCGCCGTAGTCCGGGCTGCGGATGTCGCGCACCGCCTTGAGACGGTCGGGCATGTGGTCCGGGTTCGTCGCGTACTTGTGGCGTCCGGTCTTGAGGCGATGGACGGCGAGGCGCTCGCCGCCCTTCTCCACGAACACCTCGATCATGCGCTCGCCGACGCGCACCTCGACTTCGCGGCCGATGTTGCCCTCGGGCACGGAGTAGTGGTTCCGCTTGAAGGACACGTGACCGTTCGGCCCCACCTTGCGACGCAGCCAGTCGCCCCAGTCCCACGGATCCGCGGGCAGCGGGGACAGGGCGGCGCGCTCGGCAGCATCGAACGCCGCGCGGCGGCTGTCCCCCTTCGCCGTCGGCGCGTCGTTGAGCCTGTCGAGCCCGTGGCGGATGGCGGCGTTCATCTCCCCCAGGGAGAAGAACGTCTCGTTGCGCAGCGGCAGCAGGACGCGGCTCTGGACGGTTTTCACCGCCGCCTCCGCTGCGGCCTTGTGTTTCGGGCGATATTTCTGCGCAGGGAGGATTGCCAGGCCGTAGTGCCTGGCGAACTCCCGGAAGCTCGGGTTGAGCTGCGGCTCCTCGCGGTCCGCCTTCACGACCCCCGACTTCAGGTTGTCGATGACCCAGCGAACGGGCGATCCGCCGAAGTATTCCAGCGCGCGGCGGTGCGCCATCGTCCAGTGGCTGACCTGCTGGTTCGGCACCGCCTCGGCGTAGGTCAGGCCCGAATTCGGCAGCACCGCGACGAAGATCTCCACGTCGGTCTCGCCGGTGGCGGTGCGCAGGGCCAGCGTCTTGCCGGAGAAGTCCGACATGCCGTAGAGGCCGGGCGCGTAGTCGAAGCGCATGTCCGTCTGCGCGTTCGGCCCTTTCAGTCGCTCCTTGAGCAGTGCGCAGAACTGGCTGCAGCTGTACGCCGTGCCGCCCTGCGCCGTGACCTCCTCGCTGTAGTCGACCCAGAGCTGGCGCTGGGTCAGCTTGGCACGCCGCCGGCCGGGCGGCGCCCTGTACTCCTCGACGATCGCCTCCCAGTCGGGCTCCACGTGCCCGCCGACACGTCCGGCCCGCTGAGGGTAGAGCCGTTTCCGGAGAGCCTCGTCGTCGAGACCGTCCGGCAGCGGCCAGCAGGACAGCCCCGCAGCCGACGCCCGCTTAAGCACGTTCGATACGGTGCCCGCGCTCACGCCGACCGAAGCAGCAATCTCGTTCCGCGTCAGGCCAAGCTCGTGACGCTGGCGCAGTATGTCCTTTATGTCGATCATGTCGGCCTTCCTCATGCCCATGCCTCCTCAACTCGATTCCTTGATCGATGAGGCAGTGCCGGGAGAGACCGCGAGATCTATGTCCGCGTGGATGCCGTCGCTGGCTGCGGTGCGCAAGGCACCGTCAAGTGCGGCCGGATCCGCCGGTCAAGTGTCGTCAGATCCGTGGTCAAGTGCCGCCAGATTTTTGGTCAAGTGTTGCCGGATTTTTGGTCAAGTGTGATCAGATTCTTGGTCAAATGCTGTCAGATTTCGCACGGAGAAGCTCTCAATGAGTTCGGCGAAGATTGCCTGGTCCACCGTCGGAACGATCAGGCCGACGGTGCCACTTCGAATGCCGTGGATTGTCTGCGCTGCGCGGTTTCGAATGTAGCCAAGCCGTCGCACGGCGGCGTCGATCCGCTTGCGGGTCGACGCCTTCACCAGATCTGGGTGGTTGAAGTTGCGTGACACCGTCGACGCCGATACCTTGGCTGCCTTTGCCACGGCAATGATATCCGCCCTTTTTGAATTTATGTCAGTCATTTGAAGCTCATAGGTAAGAAAAAAATGAAAACAG
>JAPPCV010000174.1 GCA_028824715.1 Boseongicola sp.
TGTTGTTCTCGCCGATGAACTGCGCCACGAAGCTGTTTTCGGGCTCCTCGTACAGTACGTCCGGCGCAGCAAGCTGCTGGATCCGGCCGTCGTCGAACACCGCGACGCGGTCCGACATGGTCAATGCCTCGGTCTGGTCGTGGGTGACGTAAACCGTGGTGATGCCAAGCTCGTGCGCAAGGTTGGTGATCTCGAACTGCATGTGCTCGCGAAGCTGCTTGTCGAGCGCGCCGAGGGGTTCGTCCATCAGCACGAGCTCGGGCTCGAAGACAAGTGCGCGGGCGAGCGCGATTCGCTGCTGCTGGCCGCCGGACAACTGGGCCGGCCGGCGACCGCCGAATTCACCCATCTGCACCATGTCCAGAGCACGACGCACCTTTTCCTCGCGCTCGGCCTTGCCGATCTTGCGAACCTCAAGCGGGAACGCGAGATTCTCTGCGACCGTCATGTGCGGAAACAGCGCGTAGTTCTGGAAGACCATTCCGATTCCGCGCTTGTGCGGGGGGATGTTGTTGATGGGTTTGCCGTCGAGGAGGATCTCGCCATGAGTCGCGGTTTCGAAGCCTGCGAGCATCATCAGGCAGGTGGTCTTTCCCGAACCGGACGGCCCCAGCATGGTAAGGAACTCGCCTTTTTCGATGGACAGGTTCAGGTCCTTGACGACGAGCGTTTCGCCGTCGTAGCTCTTCTGTACCTTCTCGAATACCACGAAGTTGTCGGCGGCCCGCGATGCGCCCATGTGGCTCCCCCCGAGGATTTGTCAACTTGCACCCAACACCAGCGGTTTCGCAATTTCAACAGGGTTATGGGTGTGTGTCGGTTTTTTGACTGAATTTCGAATCACGCCATGATTGATGATTCGAAGGCTGTCTTCAATGGCGGGACGATGGCAGCCTTGGCGCAAATCCGCCGACAGCACGGACAATCGAGGCCGGGATGCGTCGCGATGCCGGTCCGGGCGTCGCGGGTGTGTTGCTGAACCCCGGCCCAGAGGCGTCCGCGCATCCGGCGGGGCGACGCAACCCGACGGCACATGGCTTCGTCACGTTCTTGACGGCGGCAGGGATGGTTGAGGTTCGGGCGCTGTCCAGCGCGGAGCTTGGGCCACAGCAGGCGCGCATTCGGAACCTCGTGGAGCCGGTGCCTTCACGGGCCAGGGCTCTCGCCGGCGTGGACGGAGGCGGAGAGTTCTTGCTGGACGCGACGTGCGGCGACGTCGCCTGCGCCTTCGGCCATGACCTTGATCGCAACCTGGAGGATCCGGATGGCATGCCTCCTGAACCCGACGCGCTGGCACTGCATCTTCGGTGGAGCACCTGCGGACTGCCGGGCGGTTCCTGCGGCTCCAGGGCGGGATGACTTGCATGCATTCCAGCGAATCTTCCGGCGCCGGCGATCCGGACATTGTGCCTGGCCAATTCCAGCCGTTCACCGCATTGTGAACGGGTTGGCCATCGGTGTGTCGGCCGTGTTGATCCAGGTTGTCTTGGTGCGGGTGTAGTCAAGGACTGCCTCGATCCCGGCTTCGCGTCCGTATCCCGAATGACCGTAGCCGCCGAAGGGCGCTATTGGGGAGATCGCGCGGTACGTGTTTACCCAGCATATGCCTGCCTTCAGGCGGGAGGACACGCGGTGGGCGCGGGCCAGGCTGTTCGTGAAGACACCTGACCCCAGGCCAAAGACCGTGTCGTTCGCCAGCCGGATCGCGTCTTCTTCGGTGTCGAAGGGCAAGAGCGACATGACTGGACCGAACATTTCAACCTCAAGGGTGCTGATGTCGGGTCCGGCACACTCCACCAGCGTCGGCTGCATGTAGTTTCCGGGCCGATCAAGCGGCGCGCCGCCAAAGTGGATGATTGCGCCCTGGCCGACCGCCTGCGCAAGTGTCGCCTCGATCTTCTCGATCTGAGCCCTTGTGCAGAGCGGTCCGACATGGGTCGCAGGATCAAGCGGGTCCCCGATGGTGATGCTGCCGGCTCTCTCCGCAATCCTCTCGACCAGGGTTCCCAGTATTCCCCGTTGCACCAGCCCTCGCGAGCCAGCGACGCAGCTTTGGCCCGACGCGCCAAAATTCCCTGCGATCATTCCATTGATCGCGCTGTCCAGATCGGCGTCATCGAACACAAGGATGGGCGACTTGCCCCCCAGTTCCAGCGTCGTTACGGCAAAATTTTCGGCTGAATTCCGTATCACGTGGCGCGCAGTCTCCGGCCCGCCGGTGAAGGCGATTCGCGCCACATCCGGATGGCGCGTAAGTGGAATGGCGCAGCTTTCCGCGTCCCCCGTGATGACCGAGACGACGCCAGGGGGAAAGCCGGCCTCGTCGATCAGCCGGGCAAATTCCAGCATCGGGGCAGGCGCGATCTCTGACGCCTTCAGGACAACGCTGCACCCGGCGGCAAGCGCCGGGCCAAGCTTGGTAGCTGCCAGGAACATCTGCGCGTTCCACGGCACGATGGCGGCAACCACGCCAATCGGTTCACGACGCGTGAAGACATGCATGTCTGGCTTGTCGATCGGCAGCACGGCGCCTTCGATCTTGTCAGCCAGCCCGGCGAAGTACCGGTAATAGCCCGCGACATAGGTTGTCTGGCCCGCGGTTTCCGCCAAGAGCTTGCCGCTGTCAGTGGTCTCCAGGCGCGCAAGCCGCTCGGCATTCTGTTCCACAAGGTCGGCAAGCCTGAACAAGAGATGTCCTCGGGCCGTCTGGGTCAGATCGCGCCAGGCCGGATCCTGGAGCGCCCGGCGGGCGGCGGCAACGGCATGATCGACATCTTCGGCTGCCGCACAGGCAAAGGTCGCCCAATCCTGTCCATCAGCCGGATTCTGCGATGTCATGACTTGCGCGGCGGCACCGTCCGTCCAGGACCCGGCGACATAGAGCTGAAAGTGCGGCCTTTCGGTCATGGCATCCTCATGCAAGAGCGGGCATCACGTCGCCGATGAACCGCGCCAGCGACGCACGCTTGCGATCTATCGTCATGCCGCTGTCGATCCAAAGCGCAAATTCGTCATAGCCCAGGTCCTCGTAGCGTTTCAGCCGGTCGATCACCTGCTGCGCGGTTCCGATGGTCAGATCAGCCTTGATCGCTTCGGGAGAGATCATCTTGTTGGCGGCGATCTCTTCCGCGCCAAGTGCCTGGATCAGCCCCTGGGACACGGGGCGCTTGTTCTGGAACCACGCCCCGAAATAGGCGAAGTACCGCGTCAGATCCTGCACGGCCTGGTCGATGTCCTCGGCATCGGTCCCGACATAGGTGTGATGCAGCAGCAAGATCTTGGGACGCGGCCCGTCATGGCCTGCGCAGGCGTCATTGAAGCGGCCCATCAAGGATTCGATTTCCTCGTCGCCCTGCCAAAGCGGTGTAACCTGCACGTTGAAGCCGTTCTGCACTGCAAACTCGTGACTGTTGGGGTCGCGGGCGGCAATCCAGATGGGCGGACCGCCAGGTTGCGCCGGTTTGGGCGAGGACGTGGACGCCGGGAAGCTGTAGTACTTTCCGTGATGGGCGCAATCGCCTTTCCACAACTGGCGCAGCAAGGGTGCGGTTTCCCGCATCCGCTGTCCGGCATCCCAGGCGTCCAGCCCAGGCATGAGGCGCTCGTATTCATAGGAATAGGCGCCACGCGCGATTCCGAGTTCGAGCCTGCCGCCCGTCATCAGGTCGGTCGCGGCAGCCTCGCCGGCCAGCTTGATCGGATGCCAGAACGGCGCGATGACGGTGCCGGTCCCCAACCGGACATTCCTGGTGCGATGCGCCAGGTCCATGATCGAAAGGAAGGGGTTCGGCGCAATGGTGAACTCCATTCCGTGATGCTCACCAGTCCAGATCGCCCGCATACCGCCGTCGTCAGCCATTTGGCACAGCGAAATGAAATCCTCATAAAGCTCGGCATGTGACTGTGCGGGAGTCAGGCGCTCCATATGGGCAAACAGCGAGAACTCCATGGTCAAGGCTCCTATCTGATCTCGTGCCGGTCGCCGGACGCCTCGTCGCCGACATAAAGGGTGAAGTCTCGGGTGCTGTGTTCGAGGGCAAATCGCTTGCACAGGGCGGCAATCGCCGGCGTCTCGAAGGTCAACCCGGCAATGTCGTCGATCGGGACAAGCTGCCCCTCCAGCGCGCAGTCTTGCGTGGCTTGCGCCAGAAAGCATGTGTAGTGGGTGTTGGTCGGCCTGTCGTCAAAGATGGAATAGGCGCTCCCCAGTCGAACGGAACCGGCCAATCGTTCCTCCATCGCGGCGCGAAGATTGCCTGGAGCCTCGAACTCGAACTGCGGAGGACGCATCCCGCCCGGCGTCTCTTCCAGCAGGATATGGCCGTCGCGTTCGACCAACACTGCCGCTACGATCCGGCGGGTGCTGTCGACAACCATCGCGGCGCGTTCCAGGCCCAAGCTGAAATACTGCCCCCTCGCATAGCCAAGCCCCAACCCGTCCCTTTGCGTGAACCCGGTAATCTGCCCCAGAAGTATCGTGTGATCGCCCGCAGGGATGGATTGCGTCCTTCGGCAGGAAAACTGCGCCACGGCGCCGTCGATCACGGGAATTCCGTTGGCGTCGGAGCCATGGGCGATCCGGGCGAACCGATCCCCCTTGAAGCTGGCAAAGACATTGGACACTCCTTCCTGCCCCTCGGCCAACACCGACACGGCGAAATGAGTGCAGGTCTCGAAAATGTCGTGGCTTGACAGTGAACGACCGAGGCAGACCAGGAGCATTGGAGGATCGAGGGAAACCGAAGAAAAGGAATTGGCGGTGAACCCAAGTGGCGCTCCGCTGCTGTCCCGCGTCGTCACGACGGTCACGCCGGTCATGAACCCGCCAAATGCATCGCGCAGGGCGCTGGGGTCGGTTGCAGTCATCTGGACGCCTCGCGGACCAGGACGGCAAGCTCTGCATTCACCGGGACCGCATGCGTCATGGGCAACATGTGCGCGGCGCCCTCGACGATGACGGCACGGCCATGCGGTGCGATCCGTGCCATCGCCTCGCTCATTTCCGGCGTGGAATTGGGCTCCTTTGCACCGGTCATGAACAGCGCCGGGCAGGACAGGCGCGCCAGGTCCGCATCAGCAGGTCCATTCTCCGCCGCGAACACCTCATAGGCCGTCTTGTAGTGCTCAGTGACGACTCCGGTCAGCCATTCCCGGCATGCACGCCGCTCGGGAGTGTCCCGATCGGCAAACCAGCGCGTCAAGGTGGCTTCCGGATCGGAATCTCCCGCGGCAGACAGCTCCGTCGCGCGCCGCCGCACTGCCTCCGCGGCCTTTGGACTGCGACGGTAGATGGCGTTCAGCGCAGCAACGCCTTTGACCAGATGCGGATGACGGACTGCCAGGTCGAGTGCGATCATCGCACCCATCGAATGACCGGCCACAACACCTGGCGCATCGATTGCGTCCGCGATGCGGTCCGTATACTGCGTAATCGTCGCAGGATACGGCAAAGCGCGGCTGGCGCCGTGGCCCGGAAGGTCAAAGGCACGGCAATGCCGGGTCGTTGACAGCTCGCTGACTTGCGCCATCCACGCCTCCGCCCGCAGGCCCACGCCGTGGACAAGATACAGCCTGGAGCCCGTTCCGGCACGAATGAAGCTGACGCCTCCGGCTTCAGATCGCGGTTGGTTTGTCCACGTGATTGCCCAGATCCTCCAGGTCCTGATTTCTGTTTCCTACGCGATGACTTGGCCGGTTCGGAATCGCGGTTCCCGGTGCGACGACCAATTCATCGGCGCGAGATGCATCGTGAGTCAAGAACTGCACGAAAAGATCTTTCGACCGCCGCCCGGCGTCGCTCGCGTTCATCACGGGGACCTCGACTGCCGCGATGGCCGGGCCGTTCGTGCAATTGAACGACGGACAGGCCCAAGGTTCCGCGCTCCGGCTGAAGAAGTGGCCAAACCGCAAAGCCTGTATCTGGCACGAGGCGTTGAAAACACGCTCGAAGTCGCCTGAAACCGTCCGCCGCGGAACCGCTCGAACACGTTCTTCCCGTTGCTGACGTGCTTCGGCAGGTCGCGCCACGGCGAACCCGTGCGGAAGCTCCGGGGCACCGCCTCAAGAAGTTGCCGGTTGACCGCCGCGGTGGCGCCGGGATCGATCGCCTTGCCGGGGCGGCATGGGCTCGACCCGCGCCGAACCTGCGTCCGTCAGCACCGTCCTGTCAACATTCATCTTGGCGTCTGCGGGTCTTGCCTGTGCCGCCGTTCCAGCGGTCATTGGGGCAGGAACCGTCATCGAACCGCCAGAATCGCAACCCGATTGTCAAAGGACCCCAGTACTGTCAAATATAGCTTTGCGCGCGTCATGTTTGTTGTGAGGGCAGGCGCCACCGGTGTCGAAGATTCGCGCGCATCTGCCGCAAACTCGCCGGAGTCGGCGCACACAGGAGATTCGAGGTTGGGAGAGCCGGTAATCAGAACCATGGAAGACTTCGCAGCGGCGAGTGGCGTCTCGCGCCCGACTGTCTCGAAATACTTTCACGACCCGGGAAGTGTCCGCAAATCGACCCGCGAGCGGATCGAGGCCGCACTGGAACAGTACGACTATCGCCCGAACATTTACGCGATGAACCAGAACCGCCTGCTCACGAAGAGCGTAGGCATCATCGTTCCATACCTTGCTGACCCTGTCTTCGCGGAGATTGCGAGAACCCTGGAACGCCGCTGCATCGAGGCCGGTTTCCATGCGACACTGTTCAGCTCGCACGGCGAGCGGAAACTCGAAAGCGAGGCTCTAAACAACCTTAGGTCACTGCGTCCGTCGGGTGTGCTGCTGGCCCCGCTCGGCCGGAGCTCCGACCGGGATCACATTGCCCGGTTTTGCGAAGAGGTCCCGACGGTCCTGCTGGACAGAAACATTGCGGGAATCGGGGAAGCCTTTGTCGGCTCGGACAATCAAAGCTTCGTGTCGCAGAGCGTTGACTACCTTACCCGGACCGGGGAGCCGCCGTGCTTCTTCGAGATGAGGAACCCGGGCAACCCGAACTCGCTCGCGCGCCACCGATGCTACATCGAAGCCATGGAAAGTCACGGGTTGGAGCCGATGCTTGTCCAGGTGGAAGGCGAAGGCTGGAACCTTGAAGAAATTGGCTATCAGGGTGGCATGCGCGCACTGCAAGGGCATTCATTTCCCACCGACACGGTCCTTTGCAGCAACGACCGTCTTGCCATCGGGCTCTTGGCTGCCTGTTACGAGAGGGGGCTGCGCATCGGACGCGGAAGCGGCTGCGCACTGCGTGTGGCCGGCCACGATGACCATCCTTATTCGCGCTTCACCTGCCCGCCCCTGACCACCGTGGCTCACGAATACGACCTGGTGGCGGACTGCGGTGCCGAAACGCTGCTCAGATTGATCGAGGCGGGCGGCCGATTCGACGACCGGACGGAAACCCTGTTTTCCGCGCGTCTCGTGCTTCGCGCATCCGCGTAATTTTTCACGCGTAAAATTGTTATTGACACGCGCTGGCTTCGTGCTAGTGTTGCGTTGCGATTTAACCCTAGGGAGGATTCGAATGTTTCTCAAGAACGCACTCCGCGCGGCCACTGCACTGTCGCTTGTCACAGTCGGCAGCGCCTATGCGGAAACCATAACCATCGCCACTGTCAACAACGGCGACATGATCCGCATGCAAGGATATACGGACGACTTCACCGCCAAGACCGGCCATGATGTCGAATGGGTGACCCTCGAGGAGAACGTGCTGCGTCAGCGCGTGACCACCGACATTTCGACCAAGGGCGGCCAGTTCGACATCATGACCATCGGCATGTACGAAACCCCGATCTGGGGTGCCAACGGCTGGCTGGTGCCGCTGAACGATCTGTCGGCCGAATACGATGTCGACGATATCCTGCCCGCCATGCGCGGCGGTCTGTCGCATGACGGCACGCTCTACGCTGCGCCGTTCTATGGCGAGAGCTCCATGATCATGTACCGCACCGACCTGATGGAAAAGGCCGGGCTCGAGATGCCCGCAGCGCCGACCTGGGAATTCATACGGGAAGCCGCCGCGGCGATGGATGACCCCGAAAGCGACATCAACGGTGTCTGCTTGCGCGGCAAGGCCGGCTGGGGTGAAGGCGGCGCCTTCATTACCGTTACGGCCAACTCGTTCGGCGCGCGCTGGTTCGACGAGAACTGGCAGGCCCAGTTCGATCAGCCGGAGTGGAAAGAGGCGCTGACCTTCTTCGTCAACCTGATGAACGACTACGGCCCGCAGGGCTACGCCACCAACGGCTTCAACGAGAACCTGTCTCTGTTCCAGCAGGGCAAGTGCGGCATGTGGATCGACGCAACCGTTGCGGCGTCCTTCGTGACCAACCCCGATGACTCGACCGTCGCGGACAAGGTCGGCTTTGCGCTGGCGCCTGACACCGGGCTCGGCAAACGCTCGAACTGGCTCTGGGCCTGGGCACTGGCGATCCCCGCCGGCACCCAGAAAGAAGCGGCTGCCAAGCAGTTCATCGAGTGGGCCACCTCGAAAGAGTACATCGAGCTCGTCGCGGCGAACGAAGGCTGGGCCAACGTGCCACCAGGCGCCCGTACCTCGCTTTACGAGAATCCGGACTACCTGGCAGTGCCGTTCGCGCAGATGACCCTCGATTCCATCAACGCGGCGGATCCCACCAACCCGACCGTCAAACCGGTGCCCTATGTCGGGATCCAGTTTGTCGCCATCCCCGAGTTTGCCGGCATTGCAACGGAAGTCAGCCAGGAGTTCTCGGCTGTCTATGCAGGCCAGCAAACTGTGGATGAGGCGCTGGCCAAGGCGCAAGCGCTGACCACAGACGCAATGGAAGCGGCCGGCTACTAGGCCATCCTCCCTGTCAGGGGGCGGCCACGGTCGCCCCCTGAGACCTACCAAAGCGATCCCGTTGCGTTTTCATTCCGGGCAGCCGCGTCAGGCCGCCGTCAGAGGAGGCACGTCCATGGCAACCCAGCACTCCCGATCCGCAGCCCGGCTGATGATGGCCCCAGCGGTGGTCCTTCTTCTCGGCTGGATGCTCGTGCCGCTGACGATGACGCTTTACTTCTCCTTCAAGAAATACCTGCCGATGCGTGGCGACTCGTTGGCAAACGGCCTGGATTGGGTGGGGTTCGCAAATTACGCACGATTCGTGACGTCGAGCTCGTTCTGGCCAAGTGTCTACGCGACCCTCGTCATCGTCGGCGGTGTCCTGGTGATCACGGTGATCCTCGGAATCTTCCTCGCTCTCCTGCTCGATCAGCCGATGTGGGGCCAGGGGGTTGTCCGCATCCTGGTCATCGCTCCCTTCTTCGTCATGCCGACCGTGTCGGGTCTCGTGTGGAAGAACATGTTCATGGATCCGGTGAACGGCTTCTTTGCCCATGTCTGGCGAAGCGTCGGGGCCGAACCGATCGAGTGGCTCTCTCAGGCATCGCTGCCCTCGCTCATTCTCATCGTGTCGTGGCAATGGCTGCCCTTCGCGACGCTGATTCTGCTCACGGCGTTTCAGTCGCTCGACCAGGAGCAGCTCGAAGCCGCCGAGATGGACGGCGCACGCTGGCCGCAGCGCTTTGTCTTCATCGTTCTGCCGCACCTGAGCCGCGCGATCACCGTCGTGCTCCTGATCCAGACGATCTTCCTCTTGTCGATCTTCGCAGAGATTTTCGTTACCACCCAGGGCTCGTTCGGCACCAAGACACTGACCTACCTGATCTACCAGCGCGTGCTGGAAAGCCAGAACGTGGGCCTCGGCTCCGCCGGTGGTGTCTACGCCATCATCCTTGCCAACATCGTTGCGATCTTCCTGATGCGCATCGTCGGCAAGAACCTGGACGCGTGAGGAGGGACGACCATGGCCCGTGCCGTAACTACCCGCCAAAAGACGATCAACTCCCTTGCCGCATGGGCGGTCGGCCTGCTGATCTTCTTCCCGATCCTCTGGATCTTCGTCATGTCGTTCAAGGCCGAGGGCGACGCGATCAAGACCCCGCTGGAAGTGCTCGCTGCGCCATGGACCCTGGAAAACTACGGCGTCGTGCAGGAGCGCTCGAACTATTCGCGGCACTTCGCAAACTCGGTCATCCTGGCCTTCGGTTCGACTCTCCTGGGCCTTCTCGTCGCCGTGCCCGCAGCTTGGGCGATGGCCTTCGTGCCGTCCAAACGCACCAAGGACATCCTCCTCTGGATGCTCTCGACGAAGATGCTGCCCGCCGTCGGCGTGCTCTACCCGATCTACCTTCTGTTCATCCGGCTTGGACTTCTCGACAGCCGCGCCGGGCTTGTCGTCGTGCTGATGCTGATCAACCTGCCGATCATCGTCTGGATGCTCTACACCTACTTCAGGGAGATCCCTGGCGAGATTCTGGAGGCGGCGCGGATGGATGGCGCCACACTGCACGAAGAGATCCTCTACGTGCTCACGCCGATGGCGATCCCGGGCATGGCCTCGACGTTGCTCCTGAACGTCATCCTCGCCTGGAACGAGGCGTTCTGGACGCTCAACCTTACCGCGGCCAAGGCGGCTCCGCTCACGGCCTTCATCGCCAGCTACTCGAGCCCGGAGGGGTTGTTCTACGCCAAGCTCTCGGCGGCATCGACCATGGCCATCGCACCAATCCTGATAATGGGCTGGTTCAGCCAGAAACAACTTGTCCGCGGCCTGACCTTCGGCGCCGTGAAATAAGGGGAACGGACATGGGACAGATTCAACTCAACCAGGTTTCCAAGAGTTTCGGCAGTGTCGAGGTCATTCCGCCGCTCGACCTCACCATCGAAGATGGCGAGTTCGTGGTGTTCGTCGGTCCGTCGGGCTGCGGGAAATCCACGCTCCTGCGCCTGATCGCCGGACTCGAGGACGTCACCGAAGGCCACGTCACGATCGACGGCCAGGATGCAACCGAAGTCGTGCCGGCAAAGCGAGGCCTTGCGATGGTGTTCCAGAGCTACGCTCTCTATCCGCACATGTCGGTGCGCAAGAACATCGCTTTCCCTCTGCGCATGGCAGGTCTTGACAAGGCCCAGCAGGACAAGAGCGTGGCGCAGGCAGCCGAGGTTCTTAACCTCACCGACTACCTCGATCGGCGCCCCGGCCAGCTTTCGGGTGGGCAGCGCCAGCGCGTCGCCATCGGTCGCGCGATCGTACGCGAACCGGCCGCCTTCCTGTTTGACGAACCGCTCTCCAACCTGGACGCCGCCCTTCGCGTGGGCATGCGACTGGAGATCTCCGAGCTGCACAAGCGCCTCAAGACGACGATGATCTACGTCACCCACGACCAGGTCGAAGCCATGACCATGGCCGACAAGATCGTTGTGCTGCAGGCGGGCGTAATCGAGCAGGTCGGCTCACCGCTCGAACTCTACCAGCGCCCGCGCAATACCTTCGTCGCGGGCTTCATCGGCAGCCCGAAGATGAACCTGATCCAAGGGCCCGGGGCCGACAAGTACGGCGCCGCGACGATCGGCATCCGTCCCGAGCACATCGACATTAACGAGGAAGAGGGACTTTGGCATGGCACCGTCGGCGTGTCGGAACACCTAGGCTCCGACACTTTCTTCCACGTCCAGTGCAACGCCTCGCACGAGCCGCTCACTGTGCGGGCCACAGGGGAGATGGCCCTCGAGTACGGCGCCGAGGTCCACCTGACGCCACGCACCGAGCATCTTCACAAGTTCGACGCGAAGGGGCTCCGGATGGAATGAAACGGCTCGGAGGCAAGAGACCGCAATGACTTTCGGCACAGCGCGCAGTATCGGACGTGGCAGTGCGGAGGCCCATGTGGCGGAAGGCGCGCGTGCCGCTCTTGCCGATATCGGCATCGCGTGGGCGCGCCAATCGCCTGAAGAGATTGCCCCGGCGTGGTCGACTGCATCGTCGCTCGGACCCGCAAACTTGATGGCGGTCTGAGGATGAGCTGAGAGATGAATTCGGGGGATGCCATGAAAAAACTCGGCAATGGTACGTTGTCGAGCCTTCCCGAGGGCATCGAACGCCCAAGCTACGACCGAGGCGACTTGACGCCCGGGATCGTGCACATCGGACTAGGCAACTTCCACCGTGCGCATCAGGCATGGTATCTGCACCGGCTGATGCAAGTCGGCCGCGCGCTGGACTGGGCCATCATCGGCGCCGGGGTCAGGCCTTACGACGCGGCGATGCGTGAAAGGCTCCTGGCGCAGGACTGCCTGACCACACTGATCGAACTTGCCCCCTCCGGCGCGAGCGCCGAGGTCATCGGGCCCATGGTCGACTACGTGCCGGTCGAGGGCGGCAACGGCGCCTTGATCCGGGCCATGGCCGATCCGCAAGTCCGAATCGTCTCGCTGACCGTGACAGAGGGTGGATACTACACCGGCGCAAGCGGCAGGTTCGACGCCGCACACGCCGATATCGCCCACGACGCCCAAGACCCTGACAATCCACGTACCGCTTTCGGCGCCATGATAGCGGCGCTGAAGCTGCGCCGCGCCGCTGGGCATGGGCCGTTCACCGGACAAAGTTGCGACAATCTGCAAGGCAATGGTGCCATCCTGCGCCAGACGGTCGTGTCGCTCGCCCGCCTGAGCGATCCAGGCCTTGCCGACTGGATCGATTGCAATTGCAGCTTTCCCAATTCGATGGTGGATTGCATTGTGCCGGCGACGGGCCCCAAGGAAATTGCCCTTGCGCGATCGTTCAGGATCGACGACGCCGCGCCCGTCACTCACGAGAACTACCGTCAGTGGGTAATCGAGGACGACTTCTGCGCCGGGCGGCCGGACTGGGACGAAGTCGGTGCCACCTTCACCGACGCGGTGCACGACTACGAGACGATGAAGATCCGGATTCTGAACGCCGGGCACCAGGTGCTCTCCAACGCGGGCGAACTCCTGTCGGTTGAAACGATCGCCGATTGCATGGAGCACCCGTTGATCGCGGCGCTGTTTCGCAAGGTCCAGGCCGAGGAGATCGCGCCCTACGTGCACCCGGTGCCCGACATGACGCCATCGAACTACAAGAAACTGGTCGAGCGCCGCTTCTCCAACCCTGAGATTGTCGACACCACCCGACGCGTCGCCTTTGACGGATCATCGCGGCACGCCCGCTTTGTCCTGCCCATTCTGCGAGAAGCGCTGGCTGCGGGTGGTTCAGTCGAGGGCTTGAGCCTGGTCGAGGCGTTGTGGGCAAGGATGTGCGAAGGGACGCGTGAGGACGGCAGCCGCATTGAGTCGAACGATCCGTTCTGGGATGACCTTACCACCTACGCGGCCCGTGCCCGAGAGGTCCCGCACACTTGGCTTGAGATGCGCGAAATTTATGGGGACCTCTCGGACGCGCCGAGATTTTCCTCAGCATTTGAGCGATGGCTGGCCCTGATTTATCGCGACGGCATCGAGTCTGTCATTTGCCAATACCTGAATCAAGATTCGAGCGCAGTGGGCTGTCCTCACTGAGGTGTACCAAAGACTGGGGTGGACTCGCGCCGCTGGTCGAGGGACCTGAGATTGCGTGGGAAGAGAGCAATGGCTGAGGTCGGTGATGCAGACGCCTAAGCTGTCCGGGGCCACCACGCAGATTCCGGTCCGGAAACGGGCATTTGAGCTTCTCCGAGTCAACCCGGTCCCGAACGTTCCCGTTCGAAAATGCAGGTTGACCGACAGCGGCCCGGTCCGGAAAGCCGGAATTTCAGCAGGATGGTCGCGGAATCCCACTTCGCCCCCGAAGTGTCGCCTGATGCCTGGGTCAGCCGTGCCGCAGAACTCCCGCGCCGAATCGCCGACGATGGGATCGACCTGTTCGTTGTCGCAATCGCGGCACAGTCCCGTTGTCCGCATGTCGCGGCGGCCCACCGTCGTCACCCTGCATCGGTCGAGACATATGCGTCTGTTCCCAAGCTTCCGGCAGCCGTCGAAGCGCTCTCTGGCGTGGCGCTGCGTAGCAGTCTCTGGTCTTCAAGCGCCCTCTTCTGTCCGCGCCAGCTGATTCGCGCCTTTGGCAGCAACATGCCTATGCGTGGCCGCAGGGGACCGGCCGGTCGCTTGCCCGTTCAGAGCGGGAGCAAGGATGTCGGCAGCGCCCTTGCATCAGGTCCCGATGACATTGTGGTCCGGCCCGTAAGGAAATCCGGTGATGTTGGTTGCACGGTCGTCGTCAACCACAAGAATGTCATGTTCGCGATACCCGCCGGCCCCGGGCCGACCTTCGGGAACCAGCAGCATGGGCTCCATGGAGATCACCATGCCCGGCTCCAGGGTCGTATCGATGTCTTCGCGAAGTTCCAGCCCGGCCTCCCGGCCGTAGTAGTGGCTCAGTACTCCGAAGGAGTGGCCGTATCCGAAGGACCGGAATTGCAGGAGCCCTTCGTCTTCGAGGAACCTGTTGATCTCCGCGCAAATTCCCGAACACGTCGCGCCCGGCCTGATGAGCGACAGGCCGAGTTCGTGCGCCGCAACGTTGGCTTGCCAGATCCTGAGCGTTTCGGCATCGGGTTCCCCGAGAAAGAGCGAACGTTCGAGCGCGGTGTAGTACCCGCTGATCATCGGAAACGCGTTGAGGTTCAGGAGATCGCCGGATTCGAGCCGCCGTCCGGTGGCAGGGTTATGCGCACCATCAGTGTTGATGCCTGACTGGAACCAGACCCAGGTGTCGCGATACTCCGCGTCAGGGAAGGCATCAGCGATCGCGATTTCCATCGCGTTTCGCCCGGCCATTGCGACGTCGATTTCGCGGACGCTCACGCCGATCGCCTCCTTGATCGCCCATCCTCCGATGTCCGCAACGCGAGCCCCTTCCTTGATGAGCGCGATTTCTGCGGGCGACTTGACCATCCGCAGCCGCATCGTGTCCGGCGCGATGTCGACAAGCTTGTCGATGCTCAGCATTTCGCGGCACGTTCGTTCGGCGGCAAGAGTCAGGTGATCCGCTTCGATGCCGAGTCGCCCAGGCGTGCCGATGATGGACTTCACCGCGCGCCAGTAGTTGTCGCGCTTCCAGTCCGTATAGACGAGGTTGTCCTCGATCGAGCGCCGCCAAGGCTGGCCGGCATCGATGTTTGCCGAGACAGTCGTGCAGCGGTCCTTGGTCACGACGCAACCGTAGGGACGGCCAAAGGCGCAATGCAGAAATCCGGAGTAGTAGGCGATGTTGTGCATCGACGTGAGCAAGACGACTGGAATGTCCCTTTGATCCATGACGGCGCGGAGACTTTCCAGACGTGCGGCATACTCTTCGGCGGCAAACGGCAGTTGGGCCTTTTCGCCGTTTTCGAGAACCAGGAATTCGGGGCGCGTGTCAGCCATGGTGGTCTCTCCTCTGGCCATCGCCCCGGCGTACAGGGCCATGATCTCCTGGACCCGGACCACCGCCGGGGCAGCGACGCCATCGCTGCAAGCAGTCGGGACAATAAGTCGACTCGTTCGGGCAGGCAATACGTCCGCAGCCTCAGCCATGGATTGCGCGGCCACGCATGCATCGAGATGCCACGAAAGGGAACGGACACCCATACGAGTCTCGAACTTGGATCCTGCAACGCCTCGTTGACGTGA
This sequence comes from Boseongicola sp., assembly GCA_028824715.1. Lineage (GTDB taxonomy): Bacteria > Pseudomonadota > Alphaproteobacteria > Rhodobacterales > Rhodobacteraceae > JAJEFO01. The sequence goes on from JAPPCV010000174.1 coordinate 15,494, forward strand.
GGTTCGCGCGCTTCTCGAGAGTCCGCCCGGAACGCCGTTGCCGTCAGCGACACACGGGCTTCAAGCGGCGGGCGAATCTCGAACGCCGTCGGTTCGCGACAGAAGTTCCACAGCCGGATCAGTCGCGAATCGGAGCAGCGCTCTTCCGACAAGGCAATCTCGTTGCGGGAATGGAAGAAGGGCGTTCGTTCCCATCCGTTTGTTGTCTTCACTTCGATCAGGCGTGATCGCCCGTCCAGCCCGAAGCCGGAGATTTCACGGCCCGCGACGTCGGAATCCTTCGTGGTTCGAACCACCTGCCCAAGGTCTTCGAGCAGTTGCCCGTTTGACGAGGTGGGCGGAGGCCCGACCGAGATTTCTGGGGACGCGGACGTCCCCAACGCGGGGCGACTTGGGGGAGTTTCGGCGATCCGTTCCGGATTCCTGTTGAGCCACCGCATGGCGACCTTTGCCCGCATCACGAAATGGTCAGCGACGGTCCGAAGAAGACGCGGTCGAGAATTCTCCTTGGCCTCCGCATGACTGGGCGGTTCCCTGCTTGATGGCAATATCTTGGAGGCAGGAATGCGGGACCATTGTTCTCGAAATTCGCGCCTCTCCCCATCTCAAGTCGTCGCCAGAAGCCGATTGCGGGCGCAATGTGGAATTCGTGTTGCGCTCTATGGCTGGTCTGAGAGGCTTCAGCGCCACCTCAGAAATGTCCGGGAATTCGCATTGACCAATTGCGATGCTCGGCATTCAATCACAATTGCAAAGTCCGACGAAGTTGGCGTCGAACGCGCTCCTGCCTTCAAGGGACAACAGAGGAAGAACCGCAATGGAGAAGTCGGTCATCAGCCATCGGTCCGGCCCATTTTCCACCGTTTCGATGGGACTGCCCGGGGATCACGAAGGCAAGACGGCAACCCGGGTCTTCTTCGTGCGCGGCAGCGACAGGATCGGCCTGATTGACAGCGGCCTTTGCGGCGGCCTGCCAGCGCTCAAGCAAGCCTTCGAAGAGCTTGGCATCGCGCGCAGGGATCTCGATTTCCTGCTCCTGACCCACGAACACATGGATCACGTCGGCAACAATGGCTGGCTCAAGGCCGAGACGGATTGCAGGATTCTGGGTCATCACGCCCGCGCGGATCGTGTTGCCGACAACATGCTGAACGCCAAGACCATCGTGCACGCATTCCCCGAGGGCGAACAATTTGATCTCAACGCGGAATATCTCGACTGGATGGGACCGACCGAAGGCCCGATCGAGGAATTCATCAAGGATGGCGACGTGATTGATCTCGGCGGCGGTGTCGCTATGGAGGTAGTCGAAGTGCCAGGCCATTCAATGTGCGAGGTGGGCTTTTTCGAGCTTTCGACCAAGACGCTGGTCCTCGCCGACCCGCTGCTGCCACCCTTCAATCCGGTTCTCTATCTCTATGAGGATCCAAACGTGATGCGCGCCACTTTCGACAAGATCGAGAAGTTTCTGATCGAACGTGACGTGCAGTCCGTCCTCCTGGCCCATGACGACGTGAAGACCGTCCTCGAAACCCAGGAACTGGTCGACGATTGCCGTCGCCGCGTGGACAAGGTGGAGGTCTCGATGATCACTCACATGAAGACGAATCCGAGCATTTCCTTTTCGGAGCTCCGCGACAAGTGCTGCGACGACCAGAACATGGTCCGCGAATGGCGCGCGCTGGTATCGATTGACGCCAGCTTGAAGGACTTCGTAGCGAAGGGGTTGGCCGAACAGCGCGACGGTGGCTGGCACTATGTCGGTTGACCTGCCCAGATGCGCCGTGCTGGGCTCGGGCACCATGGGTGGTCAGATCGCCTTGTCCCTTGCCTTGGGCGGGGCACATGTGGCGCTCTGGGGACGTCGTGCCGAGGCGCTTGGCCCCGCGCTTGATCGTTGTGCCGAGGGCTTTGACTTTCTCGCGGGGCATGGGTTGACTGATGCCGTGGACCGCACGGCGGTTCTGGAACGGATCACGCCTCAGGCCGACATTGCCAGTTCCGTCGTGGATGCAGGCTTTGTTATCGAGGCGATAACAGAGGATCTCACGTTGAAGCAGGCGCTGCTGGGTGATGCGGAACTGGCTGCACCCGTGACGGCAGTCCTGTCCTCCACCACTTCCGCTCTGAGTGCCAGCGCCCTGCAATCCGACCTCAGGCGCCCGCAGAACTTCTGCATCGCCCATTATGCCCAACCCGCTCATCTGGTCGAGCTTGTCGAGGTGGTGCCTGGGTGCAACAGCTCGGACCGTGCCGTCGCGGTCACAACCGCGCTTTTGAGGGACACCGGCAAGACGCCGGTCACATGCCCGGACATTCCAGGCTTTCTGTGGTCACGAATCCAGCATGCGGTGTTGCGCGAGTTTGCGTCGCTCGTCGGCCGGGACCTGGTGACTCCAGAGGCTTGCGACACGATCCTGAAGGTCGGCTATGCATCGCGCCTGCCCGCCATGGGGGCATTCGAGCACGCTGACCTTGCCGGGCTGGACTTGATAAACTCGGACGCGGCCAGGGCGGTTTGGGCCGACCTGTCAACCGTCGCCGACCCCGCCGAAACCCCTGTTGGCGAATTGTTCAGCAACGGCCAGCTGGGCATGAAGTCGGGCCGGGGGTTCTATGACTGGAACGTACGGGACGCTGAGGCCTTCAAGCGTCGGCGTGACGAGGAGATCATTCGGCGGATCAAGTTCAATCAAGGCGCAGAAGCAGGACAATGTCCCGCAGAGAAAAGCTGAAAGGCGGTGTAGACTTGTTGACGTGACCAAGTCCTTCGGCACGGTGAATGTCGTTCCGCTGCTGAACCTGTTCTTTGACGAGGGTGAGTTCGTCGTCATTGTGGGGTTCTCTGGTCGCGGCGACTCAACGGCGCTGCGGATGATCCCGGGACTTGAGCCGGCGACCACAGGCACGAAACAGATTGCGGGCAAGGACGTCGCTTGTGCACGACCAAGGACCACGCCTTCCCGTCGACGGAACTGCAGCGCCGTGCATTTGAATTGCTGGACATAGACCCGGCAAAGGATCTTGCCATGCAAGAGACAGGCTGAATCCGCCGGCAGCCGCCGTTGGCTCCTTGACTTGCGAAGGATTCCTGTCTGACCCCTATGAGAAGATCCGGCCAAGTTCTTGCCTCGTCATGTCAAGAAACGTGAATGGGCCGGAACTCGCCGAGACGTCGGCTGACCGGGTCTTCGTTGTTGCCAACCCGACATCCCGCCAGGCATTCGGCCATCGGGAAGGTTTTCTTCCGCGGCCGAGACACGATGCCTGCTTGGCAATTCGCGTCGGACCTTGGCGTTCGTCGCTGCGTTGCCGGGCTTTCAGGACGTGCCTGCCGCAGCCCGCGCAACGCCGATCGCGGCTTCCACGTTCTTCGCACATGCGGGCAGAATGCCGAGCGTCCTGGCCCGGATTTCAGTGAATGCAGTGTTTCTTGCACCCCCGCCTGCGGAGTAGATTGCGTCCGGGAACCCGCCGCCTCGGGCCTCGATTTCGCGATAGCATTGCGCTTCGATCCGCGCGATGCCTTCCAGCAGGCCCTGCAGGAACACCGCGTCATCAGCTGGTCTAGGCGCAACGCGGGGCGCAAGGTCGGGGTCGTTGACCGGAAACCGTTCTCCGGCACGGATCAACGGATAGTAGTCAAGGCCGGAGGGTGCCATTGGGTCAATGCTGGCGCTCAGTCGGGCAATGGCCTCGGGCGAAAAGAAGTGTGCCAGAACCGCGCCGCCGGAATTGGACGCTCCGCCGACCAGCCAGGCATCGCCGAGTCGATGCGAATAAAGTCCGATTTCAGGATCGTCGATTCGCTCGCGACCGAGCATCTTGACTGCCAGGGTGGAGCCGAGGGAGGTCACGGCCGTTCCGATCTTGAGGGGAGCCGCCGCAAGGAATGCCGCGATGCTGTCGGTGGTGCCTGCGCAGACAACGGCACTTGGTGCCAGTCCAAGCCTGGCGGCAACATCGGGTGTGACCTCCGAGACCGGTGTTCCTACCGCATGGGCGCACGGCAGGAGGGCAGTGTCCATGACCTTGCCGATCCAGTCAGGCCAAATTCCTGTCGCCGGGTCCAGACCGGTCTTGAGAGAGTTGTTGTGATCGGAATGTCCGCCGCAGCCCGTCAGTTTGGCAGCAACAAAATCGGCCTGGTGGAGAAGGTGGCGGGCGCGTCCGCCCGCATCTTCCACAACGAGATGCATGGCGCGCGCGAGCGCGGAGCCCGGACCTCGGGCAATGTGCGACGGCGGGGCGTGCATGTCTATCCGTGCCGCCTCGGAGTCAAAGCTGCCGGAATCGTACATCAGCGCCCGACCGACAGGGCGCAGCCTCGCATCGCACAGCACCATGCTGCCCGAAGTCCCGTCGACGGCGATCCTCGAAACCTCCGTCCCGCTGCGGCCGGAGTCCTTCAGTGCCGAGACCTGCCGCGACACGCACGTCTTTACCGCTCGCCACCACTCTTCCGCGTCAATGCGGTTCGGGTCCTGGCGCAGATGTGTCGTGCGTGCCATCGACAGGACTTCCCCGCGTTCGTCCACGACGGCGGTTCGGATGCCGCTTGTGCCAACGTCGATGCCAAGCGCCAGGCTCATCGGTGCGAGGTCAGTGCCCGGCGGTACTTTTCGGCATCCCAGTTGAGGAGTTCTGCCTCTGCCTCTGGACCGATGGGACTTGCGGACCACTCCTGCGGAAGTCGGCCGAGCACGTCCGAAAGGCATCGCAGCATGGCTCGCTGGCTTGCCGACGCGTCGGTGCGCAGCGCGATGCCGACGCCCTCGGAAAGGATGGCCGGCCACGAGCCGTCCCGGCCGCTGGCAGGAAGCCCACCCGGTCCGAGAAAGACGACGTGGTCGGGATAATACGATCCGGACATCGCCAATGTGCAGGTGCGCGGTTGCTGTGCCATCCACCCCTCGCTCGCCCATTCCATGCCGGATTCCGGACTTGCTTCCGGGAGAGTGTACGGTGTCCCGCGAAGCGGCATGGCAAGCCTTTCCTCCACTTCGCCGAGCAGTTCGGAGACTTCCGACGCCGAACCGCCGCAGCAGATCAGTCCGTGGTTCTGCAAGACGACCACGGCCGTATCCGCCGTCACCCTTGACATGATCGAATTGGTCAGCGGCAGGCCAGGCTTGGCATAGGGCACCATCGCGAAGGGCAGGCCGCCAAGCTTGTCCCGTGCGGCGGCACGGCCTTCGGGGCTGATTGCATGCGTCAGGGTCGCGATCGAATGTGTATGCGCTACGACCGGATGATCGAATGCGGCGTGAAACGTCGTCTCTATCGACGGTCGGAGCTTGGTGTGCGGGTCGAGAACGGCTGCTTGGCAACTTCCGTCTCCGGTGGACCCTTGCGCTTCTTCCAGAGCCGCCGCGCGATTTACGGCCACGAAGATGTCCTGCCTTTCCGCAAGCGCCAGTTCCGTGCCCGAGGCCTTGATCCACATGACATCGCCGTCCTTCACGGAGGTGTTCCCTCCAGGGCCTTGGACCTGAAGCGGGTCCCTGCCAAGACGGGCGGAAAGAGCGAGGAACTCTGGATCAGGAGGTGCGAGGCATGCGCTCATGCAAGCAGCTCCATTCGGTATGTGGGTGCCGGCACGCCCTCCACAGCGCAGAGTTCGGCCAGGGTGTCCGCCGCATCGCCAGCCGTGAAGTTCTCGCGCAGGAGACCGCCTTGCACGAACACGCTGTCCCAGCCTGCACCATGTGCCCCTGCTATGTCGTGCTCCAGGCTGTCTCCGACCATCAACAGGCGCGATCCCCCTAGCGAACGCTCCACCGCCTCGAACACGTGACGATGAGGCTTGCCATAGAAGACCACGTTGCCTCCATTCTCCATATGCATGTGAGCAAGTGCGCCGGGAGCCAGCGTGTTGCGGTTCCCTGAACGCGGGCTGGCGCGATCGGGATTCGAGCAATAGACCGTAAGGTTCGCCGTCATCGCGTGATCCAGAACATCCTGCCAGTCCGCCGCAGCGGCGTTTTCGGGCAGCCCCATGATCAGGATCGCCTCGGCCGTCTCCGGCACGTCGCAGATCGTGACATCCAGCCCTCCGGCCCATGAATTCGCGTCTCCGTGCGCCCGCTCGACGAAACAGTAGCTACGTTCCGGCACGCGGCCGGACCGTACGTCCTGCCAAAGCGCCTCGCCGCTTGTCATTATCTGGTCAAACAGGCCAGGGGCGAACCCCATGGCCGCGATCCGTGCCTCGTTTTCCGACGCCCGCTTGCCCGAGTTGGACAGGACCGCAAGCCGCGCGCCAGCGCCCTGCAGCGCTTCAAGCGCCGTCACCGCGCCGGGATACGGTTCGCTGCCATCGTGCAGCACTCCCCATTGATCCAGAATGATGGCGTCGTATCCCTTTGCCACCTCCTGGATGCTCTCGATGGCACGCGTCATCCGGGGTCAGTCTTCCATGTCTTCAGGTCTGGCGAGGTTCGAGATGTATGCATCGACGTCTTCGGGCGCCATCGCGGGGGCCTCCTTTCCTGCTGCGCCGGCCGGCATGTCGCCGAAATAGAACCGGTAGCCCGGAATCGCCTGGCGCCGCCGGCGAATCGGCATGCCTTGATAGGGAAAGACGTCCGAGCGCGCGTTCGCCGCATGGTCATGGCACGGCAGGACGTAGTCCGCGCGCTTGTCCAGCTCCTCGACCGACTTCCAGCCGTCATAGGCATTGACGAACCTTGCGGGCACCCAGTAGCGCCACATTTCGGCCGGGTTCGGCTCCAGGTTGCGCTCCTCGAAGATCGCGTCGCCGCAGACCACGATGTCGCCGGCACTTGTTGCAACGCTCACGGCCATATGTCCCACTGAGTGTCCCGGCGTCGGAAACATCGTGATGCCGGGCAGCACCTCGCACTCGCTGCCCACGGCCTCGAAGACGCATCCTGCATAGGCCGGCTCGATGCCAAGAATGCCGCATTCGTAGGTGCGGTAGTAGAGCGGCAGCGGATTGTACGCCATCTCGATCTCGGCCTTCGGAGCGATGTAGCGTGCGTTCCTGAACTCCTTCATGTTCTGTACGTGATCCCAGTGAAGATGGGTGAAGATGATCACGTCGATCTGGTCTGGATGCAGGCCGAGTTCCTGTTCCAGATGTTCGTGGACCTGCAGGCAGCCGCGTTTCTCGCAGTTGTGGTGATACTTGCTGGCGCGTTCCTGGTCCGGCAGCCCGGTGTCGATCAGGATCTTGTGCTCGCCGGTGTCGACGAAGTGGCAGTAGACCGGCTGCCACTTCTTCCTTCCTGCGGGCCCCTTCCAGAAAATGTAGGTTCCAAGGTCCCCATGAAGCCAGCCTGTGTTTATGGGATGGATTCTCGTTTCTGCAACGCTCATGGGGCCGCTCCGTGTTCAGTGATTCAGTTTTTGTGCACAAAAGTATGAAAAAGGACACATTTGCAAGACCATTCTCCTTGACCGCTTGGCGTCAGTTTGCCCTGAGCGTTTCAAGGAAGCTCGCGGTCATGTGGCTGCGCATGCTTCGGGACGCAGTAGCCGAATCCTCGGAGAAAATGTCATTGATCAATTCCGCATGGCTCCGGGCAGAAGCAAGCAAGTCGTCGCGGGTCTCGAACTTCTTTGCCCGGAAGGGGCCGGTGCGCCGACGGAACTCGGATGCGATCTCGGCGATGTAGGGGTTGCCCGTGGCACGGTAGATGGCCAGGTGAAACGATTCGTTCGCGCGCAGGTATTGCGACCGGTCACCGATTTCCGCAGCGGCCACGCAGGCAACCTGTGCTGCCTCAATTTCCGATCTCGACAGGAGCGTGAGGCGCTGCGAGGCGATCCTCGCGCATGCGGCCTCGATTTCGTGCATGGCCTCGAATATCTGGCTGAGTTCTTCACGGCTGTATTCCGCGACGAAGACACCGCGTCTCTCGCCCTGGACAAGAATGCCCTGCGCCGTCAGGCGGGACAGCGCCTCGCGCACCGGGGTTCGCGAAGCCCCGAATCGCCTTGCGAGACCGACCTCGTCCAGCCTTTGGCCCGGCCTCAGGTCGCCCGTTCCGATCTCATCCAAGAGTGCCCGTTCGATGCGCTGTGCCATCGAGTGTCTCTGGCCGTCGGCGCGGTTGGTGGCGCTTTTCAACATGCCTTGCCAAGTCCTCCCTACCCGGATTCGGTACACTCATCGAAGTGGAAATGCAAACTTGCATATTTTCTTTTCTTTTTGTATACAAAATTGCGACACTTCGGAGAATCGGGGATTCGATGCCTGAAATACGCCTGTCGAAGCTCACCAAGCGCTACGGCGCCGTTGAGGTCCTGCACGGCATCGACCTGGAGATGGCCGCGAACGAGTTCACGGTTCTCGTCGGCCCCTCGGGATGCGGCAAGTCGACGACGCTGCGAATGATTGCCGGCCTTGAGACGGTTTCCGAAGGCGAGATCTTCATCGGCGGCAATCCGGTCAGCCACCTCGATCCCAAGGATCGCGGACTGGCGATGGTGTTCCAGGACTATGCGCTCTATCCGCACATGGACGTGGCGCACAACATTTCCTTCGCGCTGCGCCTTCAGAGACGTCCGAAAGCCGAGATCGAGGCGAAGGTGCGTGAGGTCGCGGACGTTGTCGGTCTCACCGAATTCCTGCACCGCAAGCCCGGCGCCCTGTCTGGCGGCCAGCGCCAGCGTGTTGCGATGGCGCGTGCCCTGGCCAAGGACAGCGACATCTTCCTATTCGACGAGCCCCTCTCGAATCTCGATGCAAAGCTCCGCGGGCAGATGCGGGCCGAACTCGCCATCATGCAGCAACGCGTGCGCAAGAACATGATCTACGTCACGCACGACCAGGTCGAGGCGATGACGCTCGCGGACCGGATCGTTGTCATGCACGGCGGGCACATCCAGCAGCAGGGCACGCCGGAGGCGCTGTTCAAGCAACCGGCGAACAGGTTCGTTGCCGGCTTCCTGGGCTCTCCTCCAATGAACTTCCTTGAGGCCGAACTGGTCTCTGAGAATGACCGTCTCTTCGCTCGCGGCGACGGATTCAGCGTCGCCGTTCCCGCTGGCCGCAGTCGGTCGCTGAAGCGGACGAGCGGCGGCGTCACCCTTGGCATCCGGCCGTCCGACCTGAACTTTGAAAAGGACGCCCGGGATGATGAAGCGATCGACCTGCGGGTAATCGTCTCGGAGTACGTCGGTGCGCAGTCGGTCCTGTTGTGCGCCTGCGGGAACGGCAGCGTCACGGTGGAACTGAAGTCCGAAACGCCCATTGCGCTGGGCGAGACGCTCAGGTTCGCGATCAGGGCCGAGGGAATCCATCTGTTTGACCGAGAGTCCACGGCGGCGCTCTAGCGCCGGAATTCGAAAGCAGCACAAGGGAGGTAATCTGATGCTGAAATACACGAAACGGATCACACTGGGTGCGGTCTCCGCGCTGGCGCTGGCGTCTGCCGCGTCTGCCGGACCGTATGACGAGTATCAGGGCGAGACCCTGATCGTGAACTTTCCCGCCCATCCACATTTTGACGCGGTGATGAAGATCCTGCCGGAATTCACGGCAGAGACCGGGATAGAGGTCGAAGTGGACCAGCTGCCTTACCTGAAGATGCGCGAGCGGCAGACGCTTGAGCTGGCGCAGGACGAAGGCGAGTACGATCTCATTGCCTACGTCGTCTTTTCGAAGGCGGACTATGTCTATGCGGACCAGCTCGAGAACTTGGCGCGGTACTTCATGAACCCGAAGCTTGCGGATCCGGCTTATGACGCAGACGACCTGATCGACGGCTACGTCTACAACATCGGCTTTGCCGGCGGGAACAAGGGCTATCTTGAAGGAAAGACGGGCTCGCTGTTCGGCATCCCCTACGGCTCCGAGACCTCGATCCTTGGCTATCGCACGGACATCTTTGACAAGCACGGCCTTTCGGTGCCCGAGACCTATGGCGAGCTGCTCGACGTTGCCTGCCGGATTCCGGATCTAGAGCCGGGCATGGGCGGCCTCTCTTCGCGCGCAGCATCCGGTCACCATGCCAGCCATGCGTTCCTGCTGCATCTCGCTCCCCTGGGCGGTCGCATCTTCGACGACCAGTGGAACCCGATCGTGAACAATGCGGCGGGCGTCGAGGCTGCCAACGCGCTGAAGACCATCGTGGACTGCGGTCCGGAGGGCGCGGCATCCTTCGGCTTCGGCGAAGCCCTCGGCTCGTTCCTGAACGGCGATACGGCGATGTTCCTTGACACAACGGTCGTGGCCGGACAGATCAACGACCCCTCCAAGTCGAAGGTTGTCGGCAAGGTCGGCTGGGCGTTGCATCCCATGGGCGTTCGCCGCGGCTCGCAGACCGGCGGGTTCGGCATCGGAATCCCGAGCAACGCCGAGAACAAGGAGGCCGCGTTCCTCCTGATGCAGTGGCTGACGTCGAAGAAGGGTGACAAGCTCGTGGCGCTGGCCGGCGGCAATCCATCGCGCTTCTCGACCCATGCGGATCAGGACGTGAACGCCAAGTTCCCGCATATGGCCACCTTCGGCGAAGCCCTGAAGCACGCCGATCCGGACTGGCGGCCGATCATCCCCGTCTGGGGCAAGATCAATGCGGATCTCGGCACGACGCTGTCCAAGGTCCTGACCGAAGACCTCGACGTGCAGGAGGCGCTTGACGGCGTCGCGGAACGCACCCGGGCCGTCATGGAGGAAGCCGGCTACTACACCTGGCAGTAGCCCCGATGCGGAGCGGCCCGGATGTGCGGGCCGCTCCCGCCCGACAACCACAGGAGCGGCAAGCCGGTGACTGCGCAAACATTCAATCGCATGACGCCATACCTGTTTCTGGCGCCTGCAGCGATCACCATGGCCATCGCTCTGCTCTACCCGTTGGGATACATGGTATATGGCTCGTTCCGGGACTGGGATCCGAGCCAGAACATCTCGGAGACGGACTTCGTCGGGTTGAAGAACTACATCACGCTGTTCTTTGATCCAGCGTTCCGGGAAAGCCTGTCCGTCACGCTGATCTTCGCGTTCACCGTCGTCGTTGCCGAAATGGTGATCGGCGTCGGGCTGGCGCTCTTGCTCGACCGCAACATTCGCGGAATCTCCGTTCTTCGCACGCTCTTCATCCTGCCCATGATGATCGCGCCAGTCGTTGTCGGCCTGATGTGGCGCTACATGTATCACCCGACGGTGGGTACGTTCAACAAGACGCTGAAATCGCTTGGTTTCGACGGAGTCGACTGGCTGGGCCAGCACGCACTTCTGAGCGTCATCATCGCGGACATCTGGCAATGGACACCGTTCATACTGATTCTCGCGCTGGCGGCCCTGCAATCGTTGCCGGCTTCCGCCATCGAGGCGGCGCGCATTGATGGCGCGACGGCCTGGCAGCAGATATGGCACATCAAGCTGCCGCTGATGATGCCGGTCCTGGTCGTGACGGCGCTGCTTCGCCTGATAGACGCATTCAAGGTGCTGGAAGTCATCCTGGTGATGACCGAGGGCGGCCCAGGCCTGTCCACCGAGATCGTGGCACTGCGGATATCGCGCACCGCAACGGAATTCCGCGAGCTTGGCACGGCGGCGGCCATGTCAAACTACCTGCTGATCCTGCTGCTGATTCTCACGTTGGCGATGTTTGCGATTGGCCGGCTCCAGGATGCCCGTACGGCGCGCCTTGCCCGCCAGGTTCAGGAGGAGGAAGGCTGATGGACCACGAGCGTCAGAATCCAGCCTTCTACGCACTTCTTGCCGTGCTGATCTTCATGTCCGTCGGCCCGGTCCTGCTGATGTTCGTGAATTCGTTCAAGCTGGATGTCGACATCATTGGCGGCACAACGGGCTTGATCTTTCTCCCCACGATTCAGAATTACGAGACCGCGCTCTGTGACATCCTTTGGTATGAGCTGGACCACCTCGATTTCTGCTCCCTCAAGTTTGGCGGCGCCCTGATCAACTCCTTGATCATTGCCCTGATTTCCACTGGGCTGACCCTGGTGATCGGATGCATGGCTGCCTATGCGTTGGTCCGGTTCCGCTTCTTCGGTCGGGACACGGTGTCGCTGACCACGCTCACGGTCCGGATGGTGCCGCCTGCGGTGCTGCTGGTTCCTGTCTTCGGCTTGTGGAACAACGAGTTCTGCATCGGCAAGTCGACGCTGGTGGGAGGCTGGATCCGGGACATGTTTGGCGGTCGAGGCGACGTCTGCCTTGCCGGAACCCACTCCGGCATCATCATCATCTACGTGGCAATGAACCTGCCCTTCGTGATCTGGATCCTGCAGAGCTTCATCGTTCAGGTTCCGCGTTCGCTGGAAGAGGCCGCACGGGTGGACGGCGCCGGTCCGTTCCAGGTCTTTTTCAAGATCGTCCTGCCGCTGATCCAGCCCGGTCTGGCCGCGGCGGCCATCTTCACGTTCCGTATCGCCTGGAACGAATACCTGTTGGCGTCCGCCCTGTCAGACCGGAACACGAAGACCGTGCCGATCCTGATCGTGAACAACATGAGCGAGTTCAACGTCGAGTGGGGAGTGATCATGGCGACCGGCATGCTGCTTGCCATCCCGCCGATCATCTTCACGCTCTTTGCGTCGCGACAGATCATTACAGGGATGACCGCAGGCGCAGTGAAGGGCTGAATGCATGGACGAGGCGCACGTCCTGCTCCTGGCCACGCTCGACACGAAAGCCGAGGAAGCGGAATTCCTGTCCCGACATCTGTCCGGGCACGGCATCCCATCGTGCACCATTGATCTGTCGCTCGGGGCGGACGGCGCAATTCTCGGCGGTTCGGAAAAGCTCGAGGCCATGGAGGCCGCTGCATCGCGAGCGCTCGAAACCGTCACCGAGGCGCTGGCCGGCGACGTGCGAGTAGTCCTCGGCCTTGGCGGCGGCACCGGCGGGGAAGTCGCGCTTCGAGTCATGCGTGCACTTCCCGTCACGTTCCCGAAGGTGCTTGTGACCACCTTGCCTTTCGACCCGCGCATCGTCGTGGCAGACTCGTCGGTCATCCTGGTGCCGACCCTTGTGGACATCTGTGGGCTGAACGCCACGCTGCGCGAGGTTCTGGAAAACACCGCGGCATTGACAGCAGGCCTCTGCAGAACGCGTCGGGTGGCAGGCGCATGCGTTGCAAGCCCGTCCATTGGCATCACTGCACTTGGTGCGACCGAGACGGCGGTCACTTCGCTCGTGTCGGCACTTGCTGACAGGAATCAGGAGAGCACGGTATTCCATGCCAACGGTTACGGTGGGGCAGCCCTTTCACGATTCGCGGAGCGTGGCGCGCTCCGTGCCTTAGTGGACCTGACCCCGCACGAATTGACGCGCATTCACTTGGCCGGCAGCCATGTGCCGATGCCGAACCGCTTCAGCGCCGGGGCGGATCTCCCCTGGATCGTTCTGCCTGGCGGGTTGAACTTCATTGGCTTGGGTGAGGAAACGCTGCTTCCCGAGAGATATCTCGGTCGTCCGCGCTATGCGCATTCGAGCTTCTTCACCCACGTAAAGCTGCTGGAAGAGGAAATGCTTGTCGTTGCGGATGCGCTTGCCGAGAACCTCAATGCAGCCACTGGGCCCGCTGCGCTGATCGTGCCCATGGGCGGCTTTTCCCATCAGGATCGAGTTGGCGGTCTGATCGAGGATCCCGCGCTGCGGCAAGTCTTTCTTGACCGCGTCATGGAATCGCTCTGCCGGGACATCGTGGTGACTGCGCTTGACGCGCATATTTCGGCGCCGGAGACCACGCTTGCGATCATCGACACGCTGGATGACCTTGCGCCAGGCTGAAAGGAACCGGAATCTTGTCAGACATCGACGAAGAGAAAGATGCATTGATCGCCACGGCCAGGCGCTGCTTTGACCTGCGTCTTCAGACGAATGCCGGTGGCAATCTCTCGGTTCGGCTCGAGTGCCAGGATGCAATCCTCATCAAGCCGTCCGGAGTCGGGTTCAACGAGTGCAGTCGCGACAACCTGCAGGTCGTGCACATGGACGGCAGGATCGAGCCGAGTCCTCACAAGCCATCCAAGGATCTGGGATTTCACCTGGGCCTTTATCGTACGCGCGACGACATACGCGCAATCGTTCACTGCCACAGCCCGTGGGCGACGGGCTATGCAAGCGCCGGTCTGGAGATCCCATGCCTGACGGTGCAGTCGATCGAGAAGATTGGCCGCCTGCCCCTGATTCCCTTGTCATCCAAGGGCGGGCCCCAAACCGAGCACGAAATCAGTCCGGTATTCAGTGACCCAGGAATCGTGGCCGCAGTTCTGGCCAATCATGGCACGATTGGAGTCGGACGGTCGCTCATGAGCGCCCAGTACCTGGCCGAGATCATCGAGGAGACCGCGCATGTCGCGTATCTGCGCGATGTGCTCGCGGCGGTGCACGGGAGGCACGGGAATGGCCTGCCAAGGTTCGGACGGGCCAAAGACGCGGATGCTGGCGTGACCTGAGGGGCGGTTGGGGCCACACAAGCAACTGCAGGATCCCTGACAGGTCGCCTGAACACGAACGCACTGCGACCCATGGGTCACGCGGCGGGGGTCGGCTTGCATTGGCCCCTGCCAGCACTGCGCTTCAACCGACGAGGCCGGAGTCTTCGCGTCAGACTGCGATGACAGTCGAACTTGCCAGCGTGCAGTCGCCATCCGGATACGTGCCATGTTCGCGATGTCCAGATGGGACGCACCGGCACAAATTCGGAATCCGAGCGCCGGAAATCAGGCTTCTGCGAAGGAAATGGTCCGACATGCGCAGGTGCATGGCAGGAGTGTTTGGCGAGCCGCACCCCGCGCTGGACTCGTTAGGGTGGTCCCGAAGTTCTACGAGACGTTGTCCAAGGAGAACAAGACGACGGTTACGTTTGCCCATGATCCGGGCGTTTCCGTCGGCCGCACATTTTTGTCGATCTCGGCGGAATCGCCGAGGACGGTTTACCGGACGATGTCCTTGGCGCACGAGGCGGCCACTCTTGCGGCTGTTTCTGCAAGCCTCTAGAGAGCGGTTCATCTGACAGGTGCGACCCAATGAGTCACGGATACGATACCGGGCGGTTGAATCTGCCGTTTGTTGGCATTTCGACATTTGCCAAGGCGCCCTATGAGCCCGACTGGACCAAGATCAACGCCGACGTGGCGATCCTGGGTGCACCGTTTGACTTCGGCACCCAATGGCGCGCAGGCGCACGGTTCGGCCCCCGGAGCATTCGTGAGGCTTCGACCCTGTTCTCGTTCGGCCATGCAGGCGCCTACGACCACGAAGACGACGTGACCTATCTGGCCGACACGCGCATCGTCGATCTTGGCGACGCCGACATCGTTCATACCGATACGCTCGCCAGTCACGCCAACATCGAAGCCGGCGTGCGCGCCATACTTGACTCGGGAGCGATGCCCGTGGTCCTGGGTGGCGACCATTCGGTCAACATTCCATGCATTGCCGCATTTTCGGATCAGAAGCCGGTTCACGTCGTGCAGATCGACGCGCATCTCGACTTCGTCGATGAACGGCACGGCGTTCGATTCGGCCATGGCAACCCGATGCGTCGCGCCGCGGAACGCTCGTGGGTTTCCGGCCTGTCACAGATCGGGATGCGGAACGTCTCATCAACGGCAAAGGAGGGATATGACGACGCGCGCCGGATGGGTTCCGACATCGTCTCGGTCCGCCAGTTCCGTGCCATGGGTGCCGACGCCATGCTGGATCGGATTCCTGGCGGTGCAAGATACTATGTCACGATAGACATCGACGGATTTGACCCGTCGATTGCACCGGGAACGGGCACGCCCAGCCACGGCGGCTTTCTCTATTACGAGATCCTTGAGTTCCTGGATGGCCTCACCCGCCGCGGCACGGTTGTCGGGATCGACCTCGTCGAGGTTGCGCCGGACTATGACCACTCAGGTTCTACCGCGACCCTCGCGGCCCAGTTGCTCTTGAACCTCATCGGGCGCGCCTTTGCACCCGAGGGGGGGCAGCGGAATTGAAGCTGATGGCACTGCCATTGCCAAGAGAATCAGGCGGTCGCGCTTCTCATGGCTTGTCGCGTTCTCGCTCCCCACCACAGACGATGCCTTCGACATGGCCGCGGACCGCCGCATCACCGGGAAACACCCTCATCAGGCCTGGACACCGCATCTTTCTCGAGGCGCCTTGCTGAAGGTCGCGACAAGGTGCTGTTTGGCACTTTCGCAAGAAATGTCCGCGCGTCAATTTCGGAACATTGGCGGGCGGGCATCGATCCAGGCACCGTTTGCCATTCCCGATTCCGCGACGGCATGGATTGCGGCCACCGAGCGCAGTCCGTCCTCCGCGCCGGGCACGAAGTCGGCAGCGTCGTCCGCCTCGCGGCCTTCTTTCCTGGCGCGGATGTGTTCGGCTAGGTCCCGGTAGATGTTTGCGAAGGCAAGCGGCAGGCCTTCGGCATGACCGATCGTCATCCTGCTGGCGCGGTCGGCTCCGGGAGAAAGGCTGGACTCCCCGCGTTCGATGACCTGAAGCCGTTCGCCCAAGGGCATCCAGTACAACTGGTTCGGATGCTCCTGGGACCATCGAAGGCCGCCGGTCTCTCCGAACACCTGGATTTCCAGCCCGTGCTGCCGACCGATGGCCACCGATGATGTCCAGAGCCGTCCCGCAGCACCACCATCCATGCGGAAGTTGACCATGGCGTCGTCTTCCAGCTCGCGGCCTGTGACGCAGGAAACGCAATCGGCAGAAAGACGCTGCACCTGCTGTCCCGTGACGAAACTTGCCATGTGGAGGGCGTGGATGCCGCAATCCGCAAACTGAGCCGAGACACCGGCCTGTTCCGGATCGTAGCGCCAGCGAACGCGCGGGTTGTCGGCATCAGTTGCGTCGGCGTGATGTCCGTGGGCGAAATTCGCAACCACAAGGCGCACCTTGCCCAGGTCCCCGCGCGCGACCATTGCCCTCATGTGTCGCACGAGCGGATAGCCGGAATATCCATAGTTGACGGCGCAGATGCGGTCCGCGTCGCGGCAAAGGCGCACGATCTCTTCGGCCTCCGCGACGGTGATTGTCATCGGCTTTTCGCAAAGCACGTCGAATCCTGCCAGGAGGAAGGCCTTCGCAATTTCGAAGTGGGTTGCGTTCGGCGTGGCGATCGTGACCAGGTCGATCCGGTTCGGGTGCGCGGATTCGCCCTCGAGCATCTCCTGCCAACCGCCATAGGCACGGCTCTTTGCAAGACCGAGTTCCAGGCCGTACGCCCGCGCCGCCGCGGGCCGATGGTCGAGGGCGCCCGCCACGAAGGCGAATTCGCCATCCAATGCGGTTGCCAACCTGTGCGCCGGCCCGATCTGGCTGCCCTTGCCGCCCCCGATCATGCCCCAGTTCAGAATCTGCATGGGATGTTCTTTCCGCCGGGCCGTCGCCCTCAGTTCCGGTTCCAGCCGGATGTTCGACACCTCGCATGCCGTTTGGGTCGCCGGAGACGTTCCGACCGAGGGTGAGGCTTAACGACCCGTCCGCCGCTGCCGCCGCTGCCGCCGCTCATTCGGCGGTTGCAACGCGAACATCAAGGCGAAAATGGTCAACCTGGGGACATGAGCCCCCAAGCCTAACCTTGGCGCGCCTTGAATCGTCGCTGCGTCTTGTTGATCACGTAGACACGGCCCTTGCGGCGCACCACGCGGCAGTCGCGATGCCGGTTCTTAAGCGAACGAAGCGAGTTCCTGACCTTCATCGGCTCTCTCCTGATCGCGGCGCGATTCGCGCCTGTTTCCCTTTTGCCGCATGAAGGCGGCGGCGAGTGGTGGGCGGTACTGGGATCGAACCAGTGACCCCTACGATGTCAACGTAGTGCTCTACCGCTGAGCTAACCGCCCTTTCCGACAGCGAGGCGCGGGGTTCGGCCCCGCGCCAATCGGGCATCCCATACTGCTTGGCCCGTCACATTTCAAGGGCTTTTGACGACCCGGAAGGTTGGCTATAACAGCGGCAGTCCAGCGGGAGCCGTCACATGCGGGTGCTTGACCTGAAGATGCCTGTTGCTCGCACGACCAGTGTCGTGTTCGCGTCGCCGCATTCCGGTCGGGCATACGCAAGGGAATTCGTGAAGCGCTCGATTCTCGATGAACGGACCCTGAGATCCTCGGAAGACGCCCTTGTCGACAAGCTCTTTGCGTCCGCCCCGGACCGTGGTGCGCCGTTGCTTGCGGCTGTCGTGCCGCGCGCCTGGATCGACGTGAACCGATCGGCCGACGAGCTGGACCCGAACCTGATCGAAGGCCTCCGGGATGGCGCGCGCAACCCGCGCGTCGCCTCGGGTCTCGGCGTCGTGCCGCGAGTGGTGGCAAATGGCAAGGCAATCTACCGAGGCAAGATTGCGCTTGATGAGGCAAGGAAACGAATTGATGACGCCTGGCATCCTTGGCACGACACGGTCTCGGTGCTGATGGACGAGAGCATGGCGCTCTTTGGAGAGGCGATTCTCGTCGACTGCCACTCCATGCCGCACGAGGCAATTGACACGATCCCCCATCCGCAGGGCGCCCGTCCCGAAATCGTCCTTGGTGACAGGTTTGGCACAGCTGCAGCTTGCGAAGTGGTCGACCAGGTTGAGGCGGCATTTGCAGCCGCCGGGCTGAATGTGGCCAGGAACGCACCATTCGCTGGAGCATTCGCGACACAAAACTATGGCCACCCGTCACGAGGTCGCCACGTTGTCCAGATCGAGATTGATCGGTCACTCTACCTGAACGAGCGGACAGTCCGGCCGAACGGAAACTACCGGGCATTCCGAAAGTTGATTGACGGGGTGATTGCCGAAATCGTCGGAATCGGCCGCAAGGACGTTTCCTTGGCCGCTGAGTAGCGTCGCCGCAGCTTCCCGATCAAGAAAAAGGGCGCCCTCGGGCGCCCTTTCCGGTCTCCGTCTGACGTTGCTATCCGCTCTCGAGCGGCAGGGCCACGAAGCGCGGCTCGCCGTCCCGCTGCACCAGGAGCACGATCGTCTTCCGCCCCGCTTCGCGGGTGTCCTCTATCCTGGTCTCGAATTCGGCGACGCTGGCGATTTCTTCCTGCCCTGCCTCGACGATCAGGTCTCCGACACGAAGTCCCTTGTCAAAAGCCGCGCTGTCTTCGGCCACGTCCTGAACGACCAGGCCCTCGGCGGTCTCCGGAAGGCCGAGCTGCTCGCGAAGCGCGTCGGTCATTTCGGAAAGCGTCAAGCCAAGGTGCTCGCTGGGTGTCGGGTCCGTGGCATTCGCCGAAGCGGGAATTGCGCCCTCGGCTTCCTCGCGGCGTCCGAGAGTAACCATGAGCGTCCGGAACTCTCCGTCCCGGAAGACCTTGATGCGAACCTCCTTGCCGACGGCTGCGTCGCCGACCTGGCGCACGAGACCGCGTGTATCGTCGACCTCAACGCCGTCAAAGGAAAGGATGACGTCGCCGGTCTCGATTCCGGCCTCCAGTGCGGGACCTTCAGGAACATCCGTTACGAGTGCGCCACGGACTTCGGCAAGTCCGAGACCTTCCGCAAGATCGTCCGTAACGTCCTGGATGCGGACACCCAGCCATCCGCGCCGGGTTTCGCCAAATTCTCGCAGCTGGTCGATCACGTTTTCCGCCACGTTTGCCGACATTGCAAACCCGATGCCGATCGAACCTCCGGTGGGAGAGAGGATCGCGGTATTCACGCCGATCACCTCTCCATCCATGTTGAACAACGGGCCTCCCGAGTTGCCTCGGTTGATGGCAGCGTCGGTCTGAATGAAGTCATCGTAGCTTCCTGCGAGCGCTCGCCCTCGAGCGGAAACGATTCCGACAGAAACGGAAAAGCCCTGTCCCAGCGGGTTCCCCATGGCCATGACCCAGTCACCGACTCGGGTCTCCTCGTCGTCGCCCCAACTGAGAAACTTGAGAGGCTTTTCGCTCTCGACCTTCAGAAGGGCGAGGTCGGTTTTGGCATCGGTGCCGACGATCTCGGCTTCGCGTTCAAATCCCTCGAAGAACTCGATCAGGATCTTGTCGGCAGACTGAATGACGTGCCTGTTGGTGACGATATAGCCGTCTTCCGAAATCACGAAGCCGGAACCCAGGGCTTGGCCGCGTCGCGGACGATTGCCGTCGGGGTCGTTGCGCTCCATGAAGTCGCGGAAGAACTCCTCGAATGGCGAGCCTTCGGGCACGACCGGACCGGGCTGCATCCTCGTGGCAACCATCGCGGATGTCGTGATGTTCACGACGGCCGGACTGACTTTCTCGGCCAGGTCGGCGAACGTGTCTGGCCGGGACTGCGCCGACGCTGCGATCGCGTGTGCCAGAATCAGGGCGGCACCGAGAACGAGTGGCCAAAGCAGCGCCAGTCCGGGCACGCGCTGGGGGGCGAATACAAGATTCCTCACGCTTTCCTCCATACGATCTTGTTTGAGTCGAACCGGGTACGACGTTTGATTGGCAGCATCTCAGATAGGGAGCGGTGCATTCAAGCCAAAGGCCAATCGCGCCGCTTCACTCTGATGTGAATGCGACGCCTGCACGCGAAGGCCCGACGGTCCCTGGCAAACGCGCGGGTTTTGCCACCGCTTCTGATCAGCGCACTCGCCACAAGCCAAAAAAAGGGTGCCTTGCAAGGCACCCTTCCTGTTTCGGACAGTTCCTGAATGTCGTCAGCAGCTGTAGTACATCTTGAACTCGACCGGGTGAGGCGTGTGCTCGTAGGCGTAGATCTCTTCCCACTTGAGTTCCATGTAGCCCTCGATCTGGCTGCGAGTGAAGACATCGCCCTGCAGCAGGAAGTCCATGTCGGCTTCCAGCTCTGCCATCGCCTCGCGGAGACTGGCGCAGACCGTTGGAATCCCCTCCAGCTCTTCGGGGGGCAGGTCATAGAGATCCTTGTCCATCGGATCACCAGGGTCGATCTTGTTCCTGATTCCGTCGAGGCCGGCCATCAGGAGCGACGCAAACGCCAGGTAGGGGTTCGCGGCGGGATCGGGGAAGCGAACTTCCACGCGCTTGGCCTTGGGACTCTCGGTCCACGGGATTCGGCACGAAGCCGAGCGGTTCCGGGCCGAATACGCCCTCAGAACCGGGGCCTCGAAGCCCGGAATCAAGCGCTTGTAGGAGTTCGTCGCCGGATTGGTGAAGGCGTTGAGCGCCTTCGAGTGCTTGAGCACGCCGCCAATGTAGTAGAGCGCCTCCTGGCTGAGATCGGCGTACCGGTCCCCTGCGAAAAGCGGCTTGCCGTCCTTCCAGATCGACTGGTTCACGTGCATGCCCGTTCCGTTGTCGCCCGCGATCGGCTTGGGCATGAACGTGGCCGACTTGCCGTATGCATGCGCTACCTGGTGGATTACGTACTTGTACTTCTGCAGATTGTCTCCCTGATCGGTGAGCGAACTGAAGATAAGGCCAAGCTCGTGCTGGCACGAGGCCACCTCATGGTGGTGCTTGTCGACCTTCATGCCCATGCGCTTCATCGTCGAGAGCATTTCCGAGCGGATGTCCTGGGCGTCGTCTACCGGGGGAACCGGGAAGTAGCCGCCTTTGATGCCGGGGCGGTGGCCCATGTTGCCCATTTCGTATTCGGTATCGGTGTTCCACGAACCGTCGATCGCGTCGACCTCATAGCTGACCTTGTTCATTTCGACCGAATAGCGGACATCGTCAAAGATGAAGAACTCGGCTTCCGGTCCCCAGAACGACTCGTCGCCGATCCCGCTGGACTTGAGATAGGCCTCGGCCTTCTCAGCCGTCCCGCGCGGGTCGCGCTCGTAATGCTCGCCGGTATCCGGTTCCACGACCGAGCAATGGACTGCAAGCGTCGTCTCCGCGAAGAACGGATCCATGTATGCGCTCGAGGTGTCGGGCATCAGTTTCATGTCGGACTGGTCGATCGACTTCCAGCCAGCAATGGAGGAACCGTCGAACATGAGCCCTTCCTCAAGGAAGTCCTCGTTCACCTCATCGGCGTGCACAGTCACGTGCTGCAGCTTGCCACGAGGATCCGTGAACCGAATGTCCACGTATTCCACCTCTTCGTCCTTGATCGTCTGCAAGACGTCCTTGTTGCTCATGGAGCGATCCTCCTGTCCTTACTCTGGATGCTGATTGATCACAGCGCTTCCACCCCGGACTCACCCGTCCGGATTCGGATGGCTTCGCTGATGTCGCTGACAAATATCTTTCCGTCCCCGATCTTGTCGGTCTTGGCCGCTCCGACGATGGCCTCGACAGCCGCGTCGACCTGATCCGACGGAAGCACCACCTCGACCTTCACTTTTGGCAGGAAATCAACGACATATTCGGCGCCTCGGTAAAGTTCGGTGTGGCCCTTCTGGCGCCCGAATCCCTTCACCTCGACCACGGAAATGCCTTGAACTCCGACATCCTGCAGCGCTTCCTTGACCTCATCAAGCTTGAACGGTTTGATGATTGCCTCAATTTTTTTCATGGCGTTACCCCCTTGTGCATCTTGCATCAATCATCATGCGCAGCCTGTGCTCGCAATCGCGGCAACCGGAAGTCGCGCCAGGATAGAATGTGCCAAAGGCCCATCTGCCTGTTTTTTGGGCACCCCGCCTGAATTTCCGCCCCTTTTGGAACACGGGAACGTCATCCGCAAATCTCGTCGGCTGATTGCTCGCATGCACTTGGCAGAGGGTCAAGTGCAATGGCGGCGGGTGGGAAACTGAACGCGAGATGACCTCGGTCCATCCGAGTGTGCCTTCTGAAGCGCATGCCGAACGCGCATGGCATGGACGATCCGCGACGGCCACAGCGCCGCAGCAACCAATCCCGGAGCATGAGAGGTGCCTGGTCCGGGTCGCACGGATTGCCGGAACGCATCGGTCAATGCACTCAAGAGGAGACGGTGGAGGCCTAGACGTGACTGTTCAAGCGGGCCCAACTCAATCAGTATGGGCCTGAAAGGCCACCGGAGCGGGGAAATGCCCGAACTCGAAAGTACAGAGGCGAAGAGACCGACATTTCGTACGGTGCAGTCGTGACCGTCATTCTGACCGCCGCAGAAATGCGAGCCATCGAGCAGGCCGCCATGTCGAGCGGAGAGGTCACGGGACTTGAACTCATGGAACGGGCCGGCAGGGGCGTGGTGGAGGCGATCTTCGAGAAATGGCCGGATCTCGCCGGCACGTCACATCGCGCACGCGTGCTTTGCGGTCCCGGAAACAACGGCGGCGACGGGTTTGTCGTGGCACGGCTGTTGAAGGAATGGGGCTGGGAGGTTGAGGTTTCGCTTCCGGGCACTCCCGGCAAGTTGCCGCCGGACGCGAAAACGAATTTCGACAAGTGGTGCCAGCTTGCCGGCATCGAGCCCGACTTGCGGCCAGGCAAGTCCGATACTTCCCGCGGGGCCGGACCGCCCCCGGACCTGCTGGTCGACGCGCTCTTCGGAACGGGGCTGTGTCGACCGCTCGGGTCGCCTTTCAACGACGAACTGGAACACTGGGGCGGCTTCACCGCAGAAAGGGGCATTCGTGAATTGCCAAGCCAGCAACGGCCCTTCCGGGTCGTTTCGGTGGACATTCCGAGCGGGCTCTGCTCCGACAGCGGGCGTGTCCTAGGCGCGAGCATTCGGGCCGACCTGACCGTGTCGTTTCATGCGCCCAAGCGCGGTCACTTCCTGAATCGGGGCATGGACCTGTGCGGGAACCTGGCGGTGGTTTCCCTGGGACTTGATGACCCTTCCCGGAATGCCGAAGCGAACGCGGCGGACGCCCCTGAGACGGGCGTCCGCCTTGCAGGCATCGTTGCAGACCCAAGCCGGCTGAGGAAAGTCCATGGCCACAAGTATGATCATGGGCATGTCCTGGTTGTGTCCGGCGGACCAGGCCGGACCGGTGCCGCCCGGCTTGCGGCGCGTGGTGCGCTTAGGATCGGCGCGGGCCTCGTCACGATTGCCTGCCCGGAAACGGCGCTCACGGAAGTGGCGAGCCAGACAACCGCTGTCATGTGCCGTGTGCTGGATGATGCTGCCGGCCTTCGTGAAGCCCTTGAGGACGACAGGATTGCTGCGCTTTGCCTTGGCCCCGGCCTTGGTGTCGGAATGGATGCGCGGGCTCTTGTCTTGACGGCACTTGCCGCTCCCCGATCACAAGCTGCGCGAATTGGCGCAGGCGCAACGCCGAACGGCGGCGAATTCGGGTCGGAAGATGACCGAACGGGACGCCGGCCGGTCGTCCTCGACGCCGATGCCTTGACCTGTTTCATGCAGGACCCCGAGATCTTGTTCGATGCGCTGCACGAAGACTGTGTTCTCACGCCACATGCGGGCGAGTTCGGGCGACTGTTCCCCGAAATTGCGGAGAGACTCGCAGCGCCCGCGACCGCCGGACCTGCCTATTCCAAGATTGACGCGACTCGCGAAGCGGCCCGGCGCGCGGGATGCACGATCCTTTTCAAAGGTCCGGATACGGTGATTTCGGATTCGAGCGGCCGCTGCGTGATGAACGCGAGCGTTCGGGAGCGGGATGCGCCATGGCTCGCCACTGCCGGCTCGGGCGACGTGCTGGCGGGATTCATCACCGGCCTTCTTGCGCGCGGACTAGTGCCCCTGGAGGCGGCCGAGGCCGCAGCATGGATGCATACCGAATGCGCGATTTCTTTCGGACCCGGGCTTGTGGCCGAGGACATGCCGGAGGAACTGCCCAATGTGTTCCGACAGCTTGCCTGATGCCGGGCCGATGCAGTCCGGGTCGTTGCGCAAGGAAAATGCGTCGGCCCGATTGTGTCCGGCGTCCCGCGCCAATAGGACAGGTGCGAGACACAAGGGGATGCTGATGTCCGTTCGCAGCGATCTTGCCGAGACCGTTGGAAACACGCCGCTGATCCGGCTGAATGGCCCATCCGACGCCACTGGCTGCGAGATTCTCGGAAAGGCCGAGTTCCTGAATCCGGGTCAGTCCGTCAAGGACCGCGCAGCGCTGTACATCATACGGGATGCGGTCGCGAAGGGTGCGTTGAAGGCAGGCGGCACGATCGTGGAGGGCACGGCCGGCAACACTGGCATCGGGCTCGCGCTGGTGGGTGCCTCCATGGGGTTCCGGACGGTCATCGTGATTCCGGAAACCCAAAGCCAGGAAAAGAAGGACATGATCCAGCTCTGCGGGGCAGAGCTGGTGCAGGTTCCGGCCGTTCCATACAGGAACCCGAACAATTACGTGAAGTACTCCGAGCGCCTGGCCGAGCGCCTGGCCGGGACCGAACCCAATGGCGCGATATGGGCGAACCAGTTCGACAACGTAGCGAACCGGCAGGCGCATGTGGAAACCACTGGCCCGGAAATCTGGGAGCAGACCGGCGGCAAGATTGACGGGTTCACGTGCTCGGTCGGTTCGGGCGGAACGCTTGCCGGCGTTGCCCTGGCGCTGCAGCCCAGTGGCGTGAAGGTTGGTCTCAGCGACCCGGACGGCTCGGGCCTCTACAAGCTCTACACGGATCGGGACCCGCCCGACGGCGATTCGATCACCGAGGGGATCGGGCAGAGTCGAATCACGGCCAATCTGGAAGGATTCGTGCCAGACTTCGCGTACAAGGTGCCTGACAGCGAGGCCTTGCCGGTCGTTTTCGACCTTCTTGAGAAGGAAGGCCTTTGCCTTGGCGGGTCGACCGGCATCAACGTTGCCGGCGCGATGCGCCTGGCGCATGAGATGGGCCCGGGGCACACGATCGTCACAATCCTCTGCGACTACGGAAACCGTTATCAATCCAAGCTCTTCAACCCGGCTTTCCTGCACGAACGGGGATTGCCGGTACCGTCGTGGATCGGGCGCGATGAGCGCATACTGCCGAAGGTCTTTGCAGAGTGAGGCCACGCTTGAGTCGCATTGCGTTCTGGATGGTCCTGGCTTCCTGGACCATGCTGACGTCCCTCGCGGTTGCGCAGGTTGCACCGGAATTCGAGCGGTTTGACCAGTTTGCAGGCGCCGTGGAGACGAGCCTGGGCAAGGACCGGCTGCCTGACAGCGGACTCGAGAGTCTCAGGGCTGCCTTGGCGGAATGGAGAGACGAGTTTGCGGGTGCCAGAGGCACGAACGCGGTCGAGGTGGAATCGCTTCAGGCCCAGATTGATGCGCTGGGCCCGCCGCCCGCAGACGGCGGGGCAGAATCCGCCTCTGTGACCGGGCGTCGAACCGTTCTGGAAGCCGAATTGCAGGACGCGCTGGCACCGAGGCTCCGGGCGGATGAAGCCCATGCCAGGGCAGACGCCCTGATTCGCCAGATCGATTCGAGGCTTCGTGCGAGGCAGACCGGCAGGCTGTTCGACCTTTCGCGAACGCCTCTGGACCCGAGACTCTGGCCTGGAGCGGTGGCTGCGATTGTCGACGTGACGGCAAGTACACGGGAGGAAATCGCGGCAAGTCGCCCGGGCATGCTTGACAATGCGGTATTCTGGCAACGCGTTGTGATCGCCGCCCTGTTCCTGATCGCCGCCGCCGTCCTTGTTTCGCGCGGAGAGCGCATGACCGCGGGGCTGCACGCTCGCGTTGCGGCCGCGTCGGTCGAACACGCGCGCCTGTTGTCTGACTGCCTCCTTTCGTTCGGCACCGTGCTTTTGGCATTGGTCGGAATGTCGCTCCTGAACTGGGCGCTGATCTCGACCGGCGTGCTTGGCGTGACGGGTCGTGCATCGGCCGCCGGGGTCAATGCGATGATCGTGGCCACCGTCGTCGGGCATTGGCTCGGTCGCCAGATCTTTCCGAAGCATGAGCCGGAAGGAGCTGGTCTGGTGCTTGGCGAGGAGCAGCGTGCCCGAGCTCGGACTCTGGCATCGTCGCTGGGTCTTCTGGCCGGGATCCTGATATTGCACGACCTTGTCTCGACGGCTGCGGAGATCGACGATGACATCTCCGGTGCCCTGGCATTTCCGATACTTGTCCTGACGGGCGTTGTGATGTGGCGGCTCGGGCGCATTGCGAGTGCTGTCGGCCGAACGTCAGAAGGCATGGATCCCGCATTCGGCCGCGGCCCGGTGCAGCTTCTTTGGCGCACGGTGCAGGGCGTGGCGCTTGCCGGTCCGGCCTTGGCGGCCATCGGCTTTCAGGGCTTGGCAAGCGGGATTCTGCTGCCGTCGGTGCTGAGCCTCGGGCTCCTGGCCTTGCTGGTCAGCCTCCATCATGCCTTGAGGTCGGCCTACGGTCTGCTTCGAGGTCTTGACGCTGCCGAGGCACGTCAGGCCCTGGTCCCGGTGCTTGCAAGCCTGTCCATTGCGCTGGCCGCTCTGCCTGTCCTTGCGCTGATCTGGGGCGCGCGGAGCTCGGATCTTGCTGATGCGTGGACAAGGTTCAGGACCGGCGTTGCATTGGGCGACTCGCTGGTTTCGCCCACCGATCTTCTCACGTTCGCGTTCGTCTTTGCGGTCGGTTTCGTGGTGACGCGGCTCGTGCAGGGAACGTTGCGGTCCAGCGTCCTGCCGCGAACGCGAATTGACGCGGGAGGGCGAAACGCGATTGTTTCCGGTGCCGGGTATGTCGGAATTGCGGTTGCCGCTGTGGCGGGGGTCAGCGCTGCTGGCATTGACCTGTCTTCGCTTGCGATCGTCATCGGCGCCTTGAGCGTGGGCATCGGGTTCGGCCTTCAGAACATCATCAACAACTTTGTCTCCGGCATCATCCTGCTGATCGAACGGCCGATCAGCGAAGGCGACTGGGTCGAGGTCGGCGGGCAGATGGGCATCGTGAGGCGGATCAGCGTGCGCTCGACCCGGATCGAGACCTTCGACCGGACAGACGTGATCGTGCCCAACGGGGACCTGATATCCGGCACTGTGACGAACTGGACCCGCGGCAACCTGACCGGACGGGTCATTGTTCCGGTGGGGGTGGCCTATGGCACGGACTCGGCAAAGGTCGAGAGGGTCCTGCGCGAGATTGCCGAAGCGCAGCCGGCAATCTCCAGGGATCCCGCTCCATCGGTGATCTTCAGTGGATTCGGCGCTGACAGCATGGATTTCGAGATCCGGGCCGTACTGGATGACATAAACTACGGGTTGGCCGTGCGGTCTGACATCAACCATGAGATCGTCCGGCGCTTTGCCGAAGAGGACATCGAGATTCCGTTTGCGCAACGGGATGTCTGGTTGAGAAACCCCGAAACCTTGACATCGCCGGGCACATCGAGGCGACGGGTCACGCGGCCTGTCGACACCGAAGCGCGCGAGCCCGGATCAAGCGGGGATGCGGAATGACAGACGTTCTCTACCGCGATGCCTATCTTCGCGAGGCAACCGGTTGCGTGGACTCGATCAATGAGCGTGGCGGCATCGTTCTGGATGCTGCCGTGTTCTATCCCACCGGGGGTGGCCAGCCCGGCGACAGCGGATTGCTGCGCTGGGAGGGAGGGGAAGCGCGCATTGCCACGACAGTCAAGGATTCGGGCCGTCCGGTCCTGGTGCCGGAAGAGGGCGCATCTCTGCCCACGCCGGGCACGGAGGTTCAACAGGTTCTCGACTGGGGCCGTCGCTACGGGCACATGCGGGTTCACACGGCCTTGCACCTGCTGTCCGTCGTGATTCCTCTTCCCGTGACCGGCGGGTCGATTTCCGCAGACAGGGGGCGGCTTGATTTTGACATGGCGGACCCTCCGGAGGACAAGGAGGCGTTGGCGGACGAGCTGAACGCGCTCGTCACCCGCGATCTCGAGGTCAGCGAAGACTGGATCACGGAGGAAGATCTCGACGCCAACCCTGGGCTCGTGAAGACGATGTCGGTGCAACCGCCACGTGGAGCCGGACGCATTCGGTTGGTGAGGATCGGCATTGGTGACGAACAGGTCGATCTGCAACCCTGCGGCGGAACGCACGTGGCAAGGACTGGCGAAATCGGGCCAGTCCGCCTGGGCAAGGTCGAGAAGAAGGGTGCTCGCAACCGGCGTGTCTACCTGCACCTTGAACCCTGACCGGGGCTGCGTTTCTGCCAACCTGGCCGCCCCCACTGTGATCCGCCTTGCCGCTGAGGAGTGATCCGAGTTTCCGGTCCGCGGGAAGCTTGGCGAATTCGCAGCTTGACCTGCCTGCGATCGTTGGACGCGGACCCGAACCCGTCCAAAGGGGCCAATTCCTGTGACGTGACGAGACCGTCGATGCCTGACAATCTTGGACCGGCTGGTCCTTGCCTTTCCGTCAGCACTTGCATGCCGTGCGCCGAAGCGGCTAAGGATCATGCGCAGGAGAGGTGGCCGAGTGGTCGAAGGCGCACGCCTGGAACGCGTGTAGGCGGGAAACCGTCTCCAGGGTTCGAATCCCTGTCTCTCCGCCATATACCTTTGTTCCCACTGCACTATTGTTCACGGAACGGGCGGTTGCATGTTGCGTTGCATGTATTGGCCGCGGCCCGACCGGCCCGGGCAGCAGCCTCGGGTCCACGCAACGCGCCTGTGCTGCCCATAGGGATCGCGCAGGGGAATGCGCGCTTCCTGTCGACACATGCAGCCAGAGCCCGCATCTGACGCGCATTGTGGCCAGGAACTGGCTTCGGTCGCGAAGCAGGCGCGTTGGCGCGAGGCTTGGCCGGGAAGAGCCGTCGTCTTCCGGCGACTGAGGTTCACGCACCCGACCGAATCGGTCGCGCGCCAGGCCGCGCCAGAAGAGGCACGCTCCTGCGGCCGTTCCCGGCTCTGACGCCTGGACCGAAGGCAGGCGGCGCGCACCTGGCTCCCGCAACGGGCGACCGGTTTCGCGTCGCGTGCATTGAGAGCGTGGCCGTGGCACCGATCCGGCCGTTCGCGTCCGCGGCATGTTTGGGCGGCCTTCGCCGGGAAGGAAGCGGCGCCCACGAAAGAAGCGCAGCAGCGCAAATGCCTCGCATGGCAGGATCAGCGAAACGAAGAAATTGTGCATGTATTTTGGTCTTTGCCCAAGAAGTGTAGCGTTTGTTGCTTGATCGCAAGGCAGTTTCGGGTGCCGATTTGCGGTTGACTTCCACAGATATTGCTTATCCATGTCCTGTAGAAACACCGAGAAATGGCAGTAAGGAGTGGTGAAGACAATGCGTTTCCCGATTTTGGCCCTCGCGAGCACAGTCATGTTCCTGACGAATTTCGCCAGCGCAGTGCAAGCGGAGTTCTATGAAGGCAAGCAGATCACCGTTGTCGTGAACTATGGCGCTGGCGGCTCAACGGATGTTCTGGCACGCCTTGTCACCAAGCATCTTGAGAAGCACATTCCGGGCAGCCCGGAGGTGGTCGTGACCAACATGGCCGGCGCTGGCGGCATTGTCGCCACGAATCACATGGGCGAAGTCGCCAAGGCCGACGGACTGACGCTGGCCTTTTTTGGCACTCCGTTCATGCAGTACGCGCTTCAGGACCCCGCGTTGACGGTCGACCTTTCCAGGTTCGTCTGGTTGGGGGGATTCGGCCAGCCCACGTTGTGTTTCATCCGCAAGGATGCGGGAACGGGAGCCGGCGTGGAGAGCGTCGACGACTTGCTTGAAATCGGCGAGTTCAAGCTGGGCGGCTACAGGGCCACCTCGTCAACCGACATCAGGATGCGCTTGGGGCTCGACCTGCTTGGGGCAAGCTACAAGCACGTCACGGGCTACAGAAGCAGTGCGAAGGTGCTCGCTGCCTTGCTGCAGAACGAGGTGTCCTATTCCTGCGGATCAGTGACGTTGTACCGCAAGAGCTTCGAACCCAACCTCATCGAGCCGGGCCTGGCCACGCCGCTCTGGTACTATTCCCTGGTCGATGCGGAGGGCAATCCGGTCAGGGACCCACGGCTTGAGGGCATCCCGACCTTCATCGACGTCCACGAAAGGCTGAAAGGCGAAAGGCCTTCGGGGATACTTTTTGACTCGCTGACGGCGGTCAACAACATCGCGGTCACCATGTTGCGCGGCGTATTCCTGCCTGAAGGCACGCCGGACGAGGCGGTCGAAGCCCTGCGGACGGCCTGGAGCGCGCTTTCCGAGGACGAGGAGTTCATTTCAGACTTTATGAGCCTGGCCGATGAACCGCCATCCTTGCTCAGCGGAGCCGAAGCAAGGGAGCGTCTGGACAGTCTTGGCAACCTCGATCCCGAAATCGTCGCGTTCATCAAGGAATACGCGATTCAGGAGTAGCAGGTGCGCGGCTGACCCCGTGCCGCACACGGGCGGCGCGACGCTCTCGAAGCTCTCTCGAGGCATGCAGAAATGGTCGACGCCGCGCTGAGCGGATTCCTGTCGGTGATCGCCTGGCCCGCGATCGGATACCTGTTTGCGGGCGTGCTGGCCGGGCTGTTCTTCGGTGCGGTTCCCGGGCTGTCGGGTCTGGTCGGCCTGGCGATCCTGATGCCGTTCACCTTTGCGATGGATCCCGTTCCGGCGCTTGCTCTCCTGTTCGGCATGTTCGCGGTCACGACCACCAGCGACACCATCGCATCAGTGCTGCTCGGAATACCCGGAACCTCGGCCTCGCAGGCGACAATCATCGACGGCTACCCGATGGCGGCAAAGGGCGAGGCGGCGCGCGCATTGGGCGCGGCATTCTCGGTTTCGGCCATTGGCGGCCTGCTTGGCGCGATCCTGCTCGGACTGTCGATACCCTTCGTCAAGCCCTTGATCCTCTCCTTCGCCCAGCCGGAGATATTCATGCTCGCCCTGCTCGGACTTGCAATGGTCGGATCGCTCTCCGGAGGGTCAGTGCTGTGCGGCCTGGTCGCTGCACTCGCCGGACTCGGCGTCTCCTATGTCGGGTACGCCGAGAACGGCGCGCTGCCGCGTTACTGGCTGGGAGCGCCCTACCTGCTCGACGGACTGCCCCTGGTGCCATTCGTTCTTGGCTTGTTCGCGATTCCAGAGCTGATCGACCTTGCCGCCAAGGACAGCTCGATCTCGAAGGTTCCGAGAAGCAGCGTTTCGGGCGGCCTCATGAAGGGAATCTGGGACGCGTTCCGCAACTGGTGGCTGGTGCTGCGCTCGACGGCGATCGGCGCGTATGTTGGATTGCTGCCCGGCCTGGGTGGTTCGGTCGTCGACTGGGTGGCCTACGGGCACGCCGTGCAAAGCGCCAGCGACAAGGACGGGTTCGGCAAGGGCGACGTACGCGGCGTAATTGCACCCGAGACAGCCAACAACGCAATGAAGGGGGGCGCCCTCATTCCCACCATCGCCTTCGGCATTCCCGGCAGCCCGGCGATGGCCGTTCTCCTGGGCGCACTGCTCATCCAGGACTTGACACCTGGCCCGGAGATGCTGGGCGGCAAGTTGCATGTCACCTTTTCGCTGATGTGGACGCTGGCGATCGCCAATGTCGCTGGGGCACTCTTGCTCATGCTGATCGCCCGGCAGCTTGCACTCGTGACGTTCGTCAACGGCCGCTTCCTGGTAACCGCGATCACGCTCTTCATGTTCATGGGAGCATGGCTGGCAACGACCAACCTGGGCGACTGGATCGTGCTCCTGGTCTTCGGTGCAACTGGTTACGTGATGAAGCAGGGCGGCGTTCCGCGGCCGCCGATGGTCCTTGGTTTCGTGGTCGGGCCGATAATGGAAAACGCTCTCTTCATCACTAGCCATGCATATGACGGCCTTTCGTGGCTCGGCCGCCCGATCTGCATCGTGATCGGTGCAATGATCGTGCTTTCCCTTGTTCTTGGCACCCGCTGGAGGACGCGGCGTTCCCACGACAGCAAGTTCGTTCATGAGGCACAGCCTGCGGATCCCGCGATGTCACTCGTTGCGATCGGGCTGCTTCTCGCGTTCTCGATCTGGGGACTGGCGCCGACGTTTTCCTGGGCGACCGACGTGGGTGCGGTGCCGATGATCACGTTCATCCCAGCGATCTGCCTGGCCCTGGCCGCCCTGGCGTTCGGCGTTCGGGATTTCCTGGAAGTTCGGGCGAGCAACGGAGACGTGTTCCCCGTGCGACGTGAGCTGGCCCAGGTCCTTCATCTTCACCTGTGGTGGATCAGCCTGGTTGGCGCCACGATGCTTGCAGGCCAGCTCGTTGCCTTTCCGCTCTTCGTCGCCCTGCATGTTCGGTTTGTGGTCGGATATGCCTGGTGGACCGCACTGCTGTGCGCGGCAGGAACATGGGTGTTTCTCCATCTCCTGTTCGATCGCGCACTTGCCGTCATGTGGTATCCGTCAATGTTCTTCTACTGAATGCGCGCCCGCCGCGCGTGAGCTGTCGGCGGCCAGTCGCCGACGGCTTCCTTCCAAGCAACCAATTCGTGTGCAATCCAAGGAGTCACGAGAAAGCCCATGCCTCAGAACGGTTCCGATGACCTTGACGCCGGCCTCCTGTACCAGGTTGACGAAATTCCCCCGAACCAGGTGACGCTCGGCCTGGGCGTCCAGGCTGCGCTCCTGTTCCTGGGCGCGACCATACTCATGCCAACGATCACCTTCCAGGCAGCCGGAGCAAGCGAGTCGGTCGTTGCCTGGGCCATCTTCGCTTCGCTGTTCGTCGCGGGTGTCATCAGCGGGCTTCAGGCGTTTCCGTTCCGCCGCTTCGGCGCAGGCTTTGTCCTGGCGACCTGCCCGACAGCCGCAGCGCTCGCGGTGACGGTCGACGCGCTTTCGGCCGGAGGGCCATCGCTTCTCCTTACGCTGATGATTGCCACGGCACTCTTCCAGTTCGTGTTCTCATACCGGATCTCCATGTTCAGGCGAGTCATCACCCAGACTGTCTCGGGGGTGATACTCATGCTGATTCCGGTCACTGCCGCCCCGATCATGTTCCAGAGAATCGGCGAGGTTTCGCCCGGAAACTCGCAGCCGGTCGGACTGGCATGCGCGCTAGTGACCCTGGCAACGACAATTTGCGTTTCGCTGTATGGAAGGCCGCGGCTGCGGCCGTGGGCCCCGCTTGTCGGGATCTGCGCCGGGGGGGCGGTCGCCGGCGCTTACGGGTTCGTTGACGTCGACCAGATCAGGCAGGCGCCGTGGGTGGGGTTGCCTTCCACTGCATGGCCAACGGTCGGAATCGACCTGGGGCCTTCCTTCTGGGCGCTCCTGCCGGCCTTCCTGATCGTCGCGGTCTCGTGCTCGATTCGAACGATGAGCGCCGCCCTCGCCATACAGGATGTGTCATGGCGCGTGCCGCGTGCGCCTGACCAGCGTGTCGTGCAAGGAGCCCTCGCGGCCGAAGCGCTCGGGAACCTGCTCGCCGGTCTCGGTGGCACGATGATGAATTCCGCTCGCTCTTCGACCGTTCCGCTGGTCAGGAGCACGCAGGTGAGCGCCCGTCCCGTCGGGCTGGTGCTCGGGCTCGCCCTTTTTGCGTTCGCCTTTCTGCCAAAGGTCGCCGCGCTGGTTCTGGCACTGCCGCCTTCGGTGCTCGCGGCGTATCTCGCAATCATGCTTGCAGCGCTGTTCGTCACTGGCATGAAACTGGTCGTGGCCGATGGTCCGGACTATCGCCGCATGCTGATCATTGGCATCTCGTTTTGGGTCGGCGCCGGCTGCGAGTTTGGACTGCTGCTTCCCGAAATCCTGCCCCAGGTCGCGGGCGGGCTCCTGAACAACGGCCTGGCCACGGGAGGAATGACGGCAATCCTGATGACGGTCCTCCTGGAACTGACCGGGCGCCGACGCCGCAAGCTCGTCACGGATCTCGATGTGGCGTGCCTTCCCGAACTCCGCGAGTTTGTCGCGCGGTTCGGCAGCGACAAGGGCTGGCCGCAGGGGATGCTTGACCGGCTCGATGCGGTGGCCGAGGAAACCTTGCTGACCCTGATCGAGGGTCAGACGGACTCCGACACGGACAGCCGCCGGTTGTGGGTGAGCGCCCACAGCGAAGGCGGGGACGCCGTGCTGGAATTCGTTGCCAAGTCGAGCGAAGGCAACATTGAAGACCGGATCGCGTTCCTGGGTGACGCAAGCGAAGCGCGGCCCGCCGAGCGGGACATCTCGCTTCGCCTGCTGCGACATCTTGCCTCTGAGGTGCGTCATCGCCAGTATCACGACATGGACCTCATCATTGTGCGCGTGGAGCGGTCGAAGGGCGCAGCAAGGCAATCGCACCTATGAATGGCGCTTGCGTGAGCCGCTGTTCCCGTCGGCATGAACTTCAGCGATCGGGCAGTGCTGTCGGGAATTGCATCCCGGCCGGACGGCCGCTCCTGTCGCCGGAGCATCCAGTGACCTAAGGGACAAAGTCGCATGTCCGGAGCGACGTCTTCGCAAGTGCCTGCTTCTTCATGGCGGGCGGCGCCTCGACATCGATGTGGATGGTTTCGGCCCGCTCGTGCCCGAGCCAGAGAGCGATCACCGACCGGTGGACACTTACCTGCATGAGATCCTTCGCCGCGGTGTGGCGGCAAAGTCGCCATTTCAACACAGTGGACTGGAATGTCGTGCTGTGGGGTGTCGCGGTGCAGCCTGTACCCGCCGGTCGCACCGCAAGGTGAAGCCGGAGAAGATTCGCCGTTCCATGCACAGACTCGATGCTTGCGGCGTCCTGGACTTGTGATGGTTCTCTCGGGGTGGCAGCCGTTCCTGCCAGAAATTGCTCCACGTGACTTGCCAGTGCGCAACCTTGCGGCGGCCTTGGAGAAACACTATGGGTTGCGAGTCCAACTGCCGGTCGGGATCTGAGCAAGGCATTGTCAAGGAAAGTTCCACGTCAAGCACTGGAGCCGCGGCAACCGGACCTGTTTGAAGACCGGATGCCGACACAGGGCTCAATCGAGTGCCATCGGCCTGTGCCTGAAGTCGAAGGGCTGGATGATCAGGAGATCATTGAACGAATTCCTGCAGCGAGCGTATCTCAAGTCCAGGCTCTGTGCGATCAGGTGCTGGAGCGCGGCATTGGTGACAATGCCGTTCCTGCCCTCGAAGCCCTTTGGAAGCGGTTCTTCGGATTCGGCATCAACGGACCGTTGCGTGAGCAACGCAGTGCCCTGGAGACGTTGGCGAAGGTCGGAACCCCCTTGTCAAGGCAGGCAGTCGCCAGGATCATCGACGCTCGGGACCTGACTGATGCGCTTCTGCCGCTCGCGCTGGAATGCGCGACGGAAGCGAATCTCGCGCTGTCCGGACAGAGCGTCACGCGCTGGCTGGAAGACGGTCGGTCAGACGTGCGAGAAAGCGCGTTCGTGCTTGCCAGGAACTGCACCCCACCAGTGCCGAAACACGAGCTTGAGAAAGGTCTCATGGACCCGGAAGGATCGGTGCGGCGATCTTGCCTGACAACGATGGGACAATTTGGCAATGGACGCGCAAAGCCGGGATTGCTGGAAGAACTTGAGAAGGATCCAACCAGCGAAATCGTGACCGCACTGGCAGGCTTACTTGATGACGACATCATCACGCGACTCGGACGATGCGCCATGAAGCACGGCCGCCTGAGAGGGCAGATCGCCGAGGAACTCGAAAGCAGCGGCGAACCCCGGGCGCTCAAACTCGTCGCAAGGCTCAAGGGCCTGAAATGAACCGATCTCCACGCTATCGTTTTCGTCTCTATGTCTTGCCGGACTCGCGGCGGCTGCCGGCGGCTGGACGGCGGACGCAAGACTGCATGCGTGGTCTTCATGCTCATGCTTTGAGCCTGCCCGCCAAATCGAATGTCCTTCGAACATGATGGCTGCCCGATTCGTCTTCCTGTTCCGGACCGCCGGCACTCAGGCCATCGGTGGCGCCGGCGGTTCGCTGGCCCTTTGGGTCGGGCTGCCGATGCCATACCTTGCGGGCAGCCGGGCCTTCATCGCGGCTCTCACGATTTTCCGGGTGAGGAAGGGAGCGCGCGAGGCATAGTTTCCGCCTTTGCTGCGCATGGGTCTCGTCGCAGTGATCGGCACCATGATCGGGGCCACGTTCACGACGGATTTCTTGGCAGTCGTTCCGTCGCTGGGCCATTCCATGATCGCAATGGTGGTGTTCGTCGTCGTTGCGATTGCCATGAACCATGCGTTGTTCCGCAAGCTGGCGCGATACGACAGGACGACGGCAATCGTTGCCGCGATGCCCGACGGGTTGGTCGAAGCCGTCATTTTGGGCGAACAGGCTGGAGGGGACGTGCGGGTTCCCAGCGTTCGGAACTTTGGCCGGATCGTGCTTGTCGCCATGAATGTGCCGCTGCTCTTTCCGCCCTGGACGGGCGAGGCGGTTGGCAGCGCCTCTGGCCTGAGGCTTGAGCAGGACGCCTGCAGGGTCGCCGACATGTTGCTGATCCTGATGCTGGCAGTATCCGGAATGGTCCTCGGCCCGACACTTCGCTTGCCAGCGCACATGGTCGGTCCGAATCTTCTCTGTGCGCCCGCCCCGAGGAATCGCGCAGGGGACTGGGTCCGGGCTGGACTCGGCGTTCGCTGGACCGACAGGACGCCAGCTGATCAGGGCATTCAGCCTGGAGGCGGTCTCAACAGTTGTCATGCTTGCGCCAGGCATCGGCCTTGCATTGACGCTGGCTGAGTTCATGCTGGTACCGGTCGACGCACTGTTCATCAGCTTTGCGCGTGGCGGCGTGACGGAAACGGGTTTGATCGTGCTGAGCCTCGGCGTGAGTCCGGTCGTCGTGGACTGCCATCACGTGTCCCGAATTCTCGTGACGTTCCTGGTAGCTGGGACAATCGCGACAAAGGCTCGTCTGCAGGCATCTTCCACCCAGGAGGGAAGCGGCGAGTCAACCGGTCGGTGACCCTGGGGCAGGGACTGAACGGAACGGGCAGACCATGACTTGCATTGCACTTGGCGGATATGCCAACCCGTGCCCTCCACCGATCGTGCCATCCCCGACCAGTTCCAGGATGAGTGCTTGGCGGCTCCACACCGCACTCAATTTGCAGGCCATTTCCGGAATCCGCCCTGTCGCCAAATGGGATGGCTCCCCTGACAGGAATTCGAGCTTCCGGCCGGAATGAAGGTCGGAATCGAATGAAGGGTGCGGTGGCGTCACACCGGGCATGTCCTGGATCGATATATAGGCGCTATGTCAAGTTTCTTCACAACATGTTGATTTTCGCTTGATCTTGTTCGTTCAATGTTCTAGATCTGGCACATCGAAGCCCTGTGCGGGGAATTGCCATGTCCATGCACCAGTCCATCCGACCTGCAGAGCGACCGGACTATGCCAGCCTTCCTCCGCTCCGGCCCACCGATCGCCAGTTGCAATACGCCGAAAGAATTGCGGCTTCGTCCGGAATCGCGTTGCCCAAGGACGTGCAACTGGACCGCAGTGACCTTTCGCGCTGGATCGACGCAAACCGACATCGCATGGAGCGTTCGAAGCGCGTTGCGGACAATCTTCCGACTGCAAGGCAGATTGCATGGGCGGAACGCATCGCCCGTGGTCGAAAGCGTGGCATTCCGGACGAGTACTACAAGAGCCGCGAATTGCTCGCGAAGTGGATCAACGCCAACGGTTGGTGACGGAGCGGCCGATCCGGCTTGCGGCCGGTGCAAATAAGTCGGGACGCAAATGCGCCTGCCGCGACGCGTCCGGCACGCCTCTCCGGATCGACCAGGTCCATCCAAGGGCCCGGGGCGGGTTCGGGATGGCCGCCAGGGGCGGGGTACCGGCCTCGGCCCTGCCCGTCGAGAGCGCGGTCGAAGCGCTCTCCGTGCTGACGCTGCCGCCGCCCCGGTCGCAGGCATGCTTCGCGCAATCCGCTATGGTCATCGGGCCGCTCCCTCAAGCCAAGGTTGCGCCAGAACCCGGACCGTCAGAAAGTCGGCGCGGGCATAGGTTGCGTTGACGCCCGCCGGACTCCCGGACGGCATGCACGTGGTCGCAGCCGGTGCACCGGTACGGGTCCCACGGCCCGGACGGCTGCGGCGAAGGCGGCCGCCGTGCGGTCCAGCCTGCGGAACTTGGCGCCGGTGGTCCGGGCGTGGACGCACGTCGCGTCCGGGGACTTGTGTCCGAGAAGGTCCTGGACCACACTGGTCTCCACCCCGCGTCAATTCAACCGGGTTGCGACCGCGTGCCGCTGATCTCGTGCACGAGATGACCGGCAAACCCTGCTTCATCAAGGCGCAAAGTGACAATGTGGATGGCGGACAATGTTCGATTTGAAGAAGACTGGCGCGACCGAGAACGTTGCGGTCCCTGTGAGGGGAGACACCGTCGACTGCCTGTCGACCGAGATCGAGAAGCCTCGCTGCAGGCGTGGCGTGCTTGCGGTTGGCGGATCCTTGGCGGGCCTCAGCCTCGTGGAAGCCCTGTGCGCGGGCATTCGCGAGGACGGATCCGTCATCGAACCGAACGACCCAGGCTGGAGCGGCCCTGGGGCTGCGGCTGGGGCCGCGCGACGTCGTCCAAGTGCATGGCTGGAGCAGCGAGACATCCACCGCTCGCTTGTCGAAGAACCCGGGTTTGCCGAGGCCATTGAAGAGTGGCTGGACGTGACCTGGTCGGAGGGTGCGGCAACTGCGCCAGGCCAGAACTTGCGCGACGTGTGACAAGGCAGGGTTCGGGAGTTTCCATCATGATGTTGTGCTGTGGCGAATCGCTCATTGACATGATTCCGTCGGATACGGCTGACGGACGATCCTGCTTTGTGCCCCACCCGGGCGGCGCCGTCTTCAACACGGCCATCGCCCTGGGCCGTCTGGGCGTTGATGCGGGCATGTTGACAGGTCTTTCGACAGACCTGTTTGGCGTGCAGCTCCGCCGGGCCTTGGAAGACAGCCATGTTGACACAAGGTTCGCAGTCTCAACTGAACGTCCGACGACCTTGGCCTTTGTGGCGCTGCAGGACGGCCAGGCGTCCTACAGCTTCTTTGACGAGAATTCGGCACTGCGCATGTTGAGCAACGAAGAGATTCCGGCGCTTGATCCCGAGATCGACTGCCTGTTCTTCGGCGGGATCAGCCTTGCCAGCGAACCCTGCGCCGACACGTTCGCCAGTCTCCTGGAGCGCGAAGGCAAGACCCGGTTGGCAATGCTCGATCCGAACATCCGGCAGTCCTTCATCGCGGATGAAGGCCGGTTTCGTGGCCGAATGAAGCGCATGATGGAACTATCTGACATCGTGAAAGTCT
Source organism: Boseongicola sp. (assembly GCA_028824715.1). GTDB lineage: Bacteria > Pseudomonadota > Alphaproteobacteria > Rhodobacterales > Rhodobacteraceae > JAJEFO01. Next base: position 55,328 of record JAPPCV010000174.1, read on the forward strand.
CTGACGAGGACCTGGACTGGCTTGTGCCTCGACCCCTGACGATCCGGGATCAGCTTCAATCGATTCTCGAGCTTGGCCCGTCGCTCGTCGTGGCCACAATGGGAAGTGCAGGCGCGATTGCGTTGTCGTCTGCCGGCGTCGATGTCGAAGCGCCTGCAGTGCATGCCGAAGTCGTGGATACCGTTGGGGCCGGCGATACGTTCAACGCCGGATTCCTTGCAGGGCTCTTCCGCCAAGACAAGCTGTCGCGGGCTGGCGTAGGAGAGCTGACCGACGCGGAACTCGAGTCTGCGCTTGGCCTGGGAAGTGCCGCAGCAGCGGTGACGGTGTCCAGGGCGGGGGCCAACCCGCCTTGGGACAGGGACCTGATGTAGCCGAGCGCACGTCGGCCACGCAGGTGTGCCATTGGCAGCAGAGCGAATGGCCGCCGGCAAAATGACCTCGAACTCGACTGCAAAGTCGAACCGCCATTGAAGAACAAGACGAGTGCCATGCCGAAAGACAGCTTCAACCTTGTTGACACGGAATCCTTCCGCAAGGGGATTGCCCAACACCTGCGGACGTCCTTGGGAAAGGACCCCGAACACGCCACGCTTTACGATTGGCGAATGGCGCTCTCGCTGACGTTGCGCGACCTGGTCGTGGAACCCTGGTTTGCCTCGACCCGACAGACGTACAGGGCCAAGGCCAAACGTGTCTACTACCTGTCAATGGAGTTCCTGGTCGGCCGGTTGATCGAGGACGTGACCGTGAACCTCGGCGTCGAGACCGTGGCGCGAGAGGCGATGGAGGCGCTGGGCCAGGACTATTCCACCGTGGTTGCCGACGAGCCGGACGCCGCGCTTGGAAACGGCGGGCTGGGACGGCTTGCTGCGTGCTTCATGGACAGCCTCGCATCGTTGGCAATTCCTGCCTACGGCTACGGCATCCGATACGAACAGGGCCTGTTCGAGCAGCATTTCGACGACGGCGCACAGGTCGAAACAGCCGAGACCTGGCTGGCTCAGCGCCATGCCTGGGAATTTGAGCGCCCGGAAGTGTCCTACCCGATCCATTTCGGCGGCAGCGTTTCGGAGAGTGGCGACAGGGCGATCTGGCGCCCGGACGAGACCATCTCCGCCATGGCCTATGACACGCCGGTGGTCGGCTGGAAGGGAAAATGGGCCAACACCTTGCGGCTTTGGGCGGCCAAGCCCACGAAGCTCTTTGATCTCGAGAGCTTCAATCGCGGCGACTACTTGGCGGCCAACGCACCGGAAAGTCTCGCGCGGACGATTTCACGGGTACTCTATCCGGATGACACGACGGACCTGGGCAAGGAACTGCGGCTCAAGCAGGAGTATTTCTTCACGTCGGCGTCGATCCAGGACATCCTTCGTCGATTGCTCTCAGAAGGCCATTCTCTCGACGATCTTGCTGACCACGTGGCGATCCAGCTCAATGACACCCACCCCGCGATTGCGGGTCCGGAGCTCTTTCGCCTGCTCGTCGATGTACATGGCATGGAGAGGCCCCCGGCCATCGAGACGGCGAGCGCATGCCTGGCCTTCACCAACCACACGCTTCTGCCTGAGGCGCTGGAGCGTTGGTCAGAAGGCCTTTTCGCGCGGATTCTCCCGCGCCACCATGAGATAGTGCGGCTCATCCAGGAAGATCACCAGCGCCGGAGCGGCAGCGATGTCCGCATCATCGAGAATGGCGAAGTGAAGATGGGTGAATTGGCCTTCGTGATGGCGCATCGGGTGAACGGCGTGTCTGAACTCCACTCTGCCCTGGTCAGGCAGACGGTTTTTGCGGATCTGCACGTTGCCTATCCCGAACGCGTCATCAACCAGACGAACGGCATCACGCCCCGACGCTGGCTTTTTTCCTGCAATGCGCCGTTGCGCGACCTGATCGACGAGACCATCGGGACCGGCTGGGCGGATGATCTCCAGCGACTGTCAGAGTTGCGCGAACATGCGGAGGACGCAGGCTTCCGGGACAGGTTCCGCGCCGCCAAGAAGCAAAACAAGATGCGCCTTGCAAGGTGGTTGAAGGACCGCGACGGGGTGTCGATCAATCCCGACGCCATGTTCGATGTTCAGATCAAGCGGATCCACGAATACAAGCGCCAGCTCATGAACATACTGGAGACCATCGCGCTCTGGAACGAGATCAAGGACGCGCCCTACGGAGACTGGACGCCACGCGTCAAGCTGTTCGGGGGAAAGGCCGCTCCAGGTTACGTCATGGCCAAGTCGATCATCCATCTCATCAATGACGTCGCGGCCACGATCAACGGCGACAAGGCCACCCGCGACCTGCTGCAAGTGGCCTATCCCGCAAACTACAACGTCTCGATGGCGGAACTCCTGATCCCCGCCTCCGATCTGTCCGAGCAAATATCGACGGCAGGGATGGAGGCATCGGGCACAGGCAACATGAAGCTGTCGCTGAACGGCAGCCCGACGATTGGCACGCTGGACGGCGCAAATGTCGAAATTCGCGAGCATGTCGGCGCCGAGAACTTCTTCCTGTTCGGACTTGCTGCAGAGGAGGTCATGGAGCGCCGGACGGCGGCAGGCCATTCGCGCGAGGCAATCAGTGCCAGCCCGCGGCTGGGTCGCGTGCTCGGCCAGGTGGGCTCCGGCGTGTTTTCCGGGGGCGACACCGAGCGTTACCGAGGCCTGTTGCAGAACCTCTTCGACCACGACCACTTCTTGGTGGCCAGCGACTTCGACAGCTATTTCGAAACGCAGCGCAAGGTTGATGGTGCCTACAGGGACACGGACAACTGGACCAGAACGGCCGCGCTGAACACTGCAGGCATGGGCTGGTTCTCGTCCGACCGGACGGTACGTGGATACGCAAGGGATATCTGGGGGGCGCCTTCGCTGATGTGAAATGGTGCCGGAAGATGCCGCCGAACAGGGCTTGAAGCCATGATGTCACCTGATGACGCCCGGAAGATCGCCGCGGGAACGCATGCGGACCCGTTTTCGGTGCTGGGCCTGCACGCCGTTGACGGCAGGCAGACGATCCGGGTCTTCATGCCCGATGCGACCGGGATCGAAGTGCTCGACGCAGGCACAAGGCGCCGGGTCATGGCCCTCAAGCCGGTGCCCGGCGCACCGGATGTCTTCGCTGGCCAGGCCGCCCGTCGCAAGGAGCCGTTCGCCTATCTCCTGCGCATCGCCAGGGGTGAGGATCATTGGGTCGCCGAGGACCCGTACAGATTCGGGCCGGTTCTAGGCGAACTGGACGAGCACCTGATCGGCGAGGGCGCACATCTGAACCTTTGGAACGCGCTTGGCGCCCATGTCATGAAACACGAGGACGCAGACGGCACGCATTTCGCGCTCTGGGCCCCTGGTGCGAGTCGCGCGTCCGTCGTGGGAGACTTCAACGGTTGGGACGGTCGGATCCATGCAATGCGTCGGCGCGGCCAGACCGGTGTCTGGGAGATCTTCCTTCCAGGTGTCGGGGAGGGCGATGCCTACAGGTACGAATTGCTTGGACCGGATGGTCATCTCTTGCCACAAAAGGCCGATCCATTCGGATTTGGCGCCGAACACCCGCCCGGGACCGCGTCCGTTGTGCGGCGTCTGGACCGTCACGCCTGGACAGACAATGCGTGGATTTCGACGCGCAAGGCGCGGCAGAGCATCGACCAGCCGATCTCCATCTACGAGGTCCATCTGGGATCGTGGCGGCGCGCCCCGGAAGATGGCAACCGGTCGCTGTCATATGTGGAACACGCGACACAGCTCGTGGACTATGCCAAGGACATGGGCTTCACGCATGTCGAGCTGATGCCGGTTTCGGAGTTTCCGTTTGACGGTTCCTGGGGCTATCAGCCGATTGGTCTATATTCGCCGACGATACGCTACGGAACGCCGGACGAATTCCGGCACCTTGTCGAGGCCTGTCACGCGGCGGGGCTTGGTCTCATCCTGGACTGGGTGCCGGGCCATTTCCCCGAGGACCGGCACGGCCTGGGCCGGTTCGACGGCACGGCGCTCTACGAGCACGAGGATCGTCGCGAGGGCTTTCACCCCGACTGGAACACGCTCGTCTACAACTATGGCCGGCGTGAAGTGTCGAACTACCTTGTCGCCAACGCGCTCTACTGGCTGAAGGAACATCACGTCGATGGCCTGCGTGTCGATGCAGTGGCATCGATGCTCTATCGTGACTACTCGCGGAAAGAGGGTGAGTGGATCCCGAACAAGCATGGCGGCCGCGAAAACCTGGAAGCCATTTCCCTTTTGCAGCGGACCAATGCCGTCGCCTATGGCGACGTGCCCGGAATCATGATGGTTGCCGAGGAAAGCACGGCCTTTCCGGGCGTCTGCGGCCCGGTGGACCAGGGCGGGCTCGGCTTTGGGTTCAAGTGGAACATGGGCTGGATGAATGACACGCTGTCTTACATGAGCGAGGATCCGGTTCACCGAAAGTACCGCCATCACAAGATGACCTTCGGGATCGGCTATGCCTTCTCGGAGAACTTCATCTTGCCAATCAGCCATGACGAGGTGGTCCATGGCAAAGGGTCCATGCTCGACAAGATGTCCGGCGATGGGCTCGACAAGTTTGCCAACCTGCGCGCGTACTATGGATTCATGTGGGGTCACCCGGGAAAGAAACTGCTGTTCATGGGCTGCGAGTTCGCGCAGAGGCGGGAGTGGAACCACGACGCCGCGCTGGACTGGCACCTGGTCGACAACGACCTGCATCGCGGCGTGCAGAACCTTGTTCGGGACCTGAACGGGCTCTACCGGCGCACGCCAGGCCTCTACCAGCTCGACTGCAAGCCTGGCGGGTTTCAGTGGGTTGAAGACGGGGCGGCCGACGAGTCGGTCTTCGCCTGGATCCGGCGCGGCGAGGATGGAAGCGCTCCCGTGCTGGTCGTTTGCAATTTCACTCCGGTGGAACGCCACGCCCGGCGCGTCGGCGTTCCGGAGCCGGGCCGCTGGGTCGAGCGCTTGAATACCGATGCAGAAGTCTACGGAGGTGGAGGACGTGGCAACCTGGGTGGTGTCGACAGCGAAGCGATTGCGGCATCAGGGCGTGAGCACTCCGTGTGCCTGACCCTGCCGCCGCTATCCACGCAGATTTTCGAACTGGAGGGCGGTTTCTGAGGAGCCGTGTCCAATGCAGAAGGAGGGAACAGGATGGATCGAGAGGCTCACAGATTGGCTCAGCAATCGATGGCCTTCGTGCTCGCGGGCGGGCGCGGCAGCAGATTGTACGAGCTGACCGACCGCCGGGCCAAGCCGGCCATGTTTTTCGCCGGCAAGAGCCGGATCATCGACTTCCCGCTTTCAAATGCCGTGAATTCCGGCATTCGGCGCATCGGTGTTGCCACCCAGTACAAGGCACACTCGCTTATCCGACACTTGCAGCGCGGCTGGAGCTTCTTTCGCGCCGAACGGAACGAGTCCCTGGACATTCTCCCTGCCTCCCAGCAGCTCAACAACGAGAACTGGTACAAGGGAACGGCGGACGCGGTGTCGCAGAACGCCGAGATCGTCCGCAGCTACGGGCCGAAATACATCGTGATCCTCGCAGGCGACCACATCTACAAGCAGGACTATGCGGTGATGATCGCGCATCACGTCGACAGCGGCGCGGACGTCACCGTTGGCTGCATAGAAGTGCCGCGCATGGAGGCGACGGGCTTCGGAGTGATGAAGGTCGATACCGAAGACCGCATTCTTGACTTCGTGGAAAAGCCGAAGGATCCGCCCGCAATGCCGGGGCACCCGGACATGGCTCTGGCCAGCATGGGCATCTACGTGTTCGAGACCGAGTATCTGCTGAAACTGTTTGACGAGGTGAGGGACGACCCGGATTACGGACACGATTTCGGCGGCGACTTGATCCCGAAGGTCGTCAGGGAAGGAAAGGCGGTTGCGCATCCCTTCAGCCGGTCCTGCATCCGGTCGTCCATGGAGGAAAAGGCCTATTGGCGCGACGTGGGAACCGTTGACGCCTTTTGGCAGGCCAATATCGACCTGACCGATTTCCGGCCGGAACTCGATCTATATGACCAGTCCTGGCCGATCTGGACGTATTCCGAACTGGCGCCCCCGGCGAAGTTCATCCACAACGAAGACGGTCGGCGCGGACATGCGATTTCCTCGATCGTCTCGGGCGGGTGCATCATTTCAGGCTCCAGCCTGGAGCGCTGCCTGATGTTCACCGGGGTCAGGACGCATTCCTACTCGCAACTCGAAGGCGTGGTTGCAATGCCATACGTCGAAATCAACCGAAATGCGCGTCTCAAGTACACGGTGATTGATCGCGGCGTTGTCATTCCGAAAGGACTGGTCGTCGGCGAAGACGCCGAGCTGGACGCCAGGCGATTCCGGCGTACCGAAGACGGGATCTGCCTGATCACGCAGCCAATGATCAACCGACTGGAGAGCTGACGTGAACGTCTTGTTCGTCGCCTCTGAATGCGCGCCGTTCATGAAGACCGGTGGCCTGGCCGACGTGATAGGCGCAGTGCCCAAGGCCCTCGCCGCGGCAGGGACGAACGTCAGGGTGCTCATCCCGGCCTACCCGGCACTGCATGACCTCGCCGGCGGCGGCCGGTCGGTCATGCTCCTTGACGACCTCTTTGGCGGCAAGGCGGAGGTCAAGGCCGTCAATGCTCAAGGTCTGGACGTCCTGTTGCTGGTCGCGCCGCATCTCTATGACCGGGATGGCAACATCTACCTGGGTCCTGACGGAAAGGACTGGTCCGACAATCACCTGCGGTTCGCCGCACTTGGTTACGCTGGCGCGGAATTGGCCATTGACGGTGCCGATGGATGGACGCCCGACGTCGTGAATTTGCATGACTGGCAGGCCGGCTTGTTGCCCGCGTATCTTTCGCAATCGGGCCGGAGCGCCCCGCCCGCGGTCATGACCATCCACAACATTGCGTTCCAAGGCCTCTTCGACGCGTCAGAGCTGGCGAACTTGAAGCTGAAAGCCGAGATGTTCGCAGCGGACGCGGTCGAATACTATGGCAAGATCAGTTTCCTCAAGGCAGGCCTGGCCCTGTCTGACAGGATCACCACGGTAAGCCCGAGCTACGCCTGCGAACTGCTCACTCCGGAGTTTGGCATGGGTCTCGACGGCCTTCTTCGAGAGCGCCGAAGCGACTTGAGCGGTATCCTGAACGGCATCGATCTTGAGATGTGGGATCCGGAATCCGATCCTCACCTTGTCGAAAACTACTCCCCACGGTCACTCAAGCGCAAAGAGGCAAACAAGCGCGAAGTCGAAGCGCGGTTGGGGTTGCAGCGGCGGGACGGACCTCTCTTTTGCGTTGTAAGCCGCCTGACATCGCAAAAGGGCCTGGACATGCTGCTGGAGTGTCTGCCGGGCCTGGTGGCTGAGGGCGCAAGCCTTGCCTTGCTCGGATCGGGTGACAGCGCGCTGGAACGGCAATTCGCGGAGGCGTCGCGCCGGCACCCCGGGCAGGTCGGCGTGGTGATCGGATATGACGAGCCCCTTTCGCACCTCCTGCAAGGGGGCAGCGATGCCATTCTCATTCCCTCCCGATTTGAGCCTTGCGGACTGACCCAGCTCTATGGGCTGCGCTACGGCACGCTGCCCGTTGTCGCGAGGACTGGCGGCCTGGCTGACACGATCATAGACGCGAACGAGGCGGCACTCGCTGCACAATGCGCGACCGGGTTTCAGTTCGCGCCGATCAACGCCACGATGCTTGAACAGGCAATCGCACGGGCGTGCGCGATCTATCGGCAACCGGGGATCTGGTCGGCCATGGTGCGCCGGGCGATGCGCCATCCGGTAGGTTGGGACGTCTCGGCCGCGGCCTACGAAGCGATTTACCGCAGCTTGATTGCGGACTGAGCTGAAGGTTGGCCCCAGGATGAAGTCGTTCCCCGTATCCGCCGGAAACCACCAACGCCTGGGCGCGAACCATGACGGCGGCGGCGTCAACTTTGCCGTATTTTCCGAGAACGCAACGAAGATCGAGCTCTGTCTTTTTTCGCCTGACGGAAGGAAGGAGACGTCCCGCCTCGCACTGCCGGAACGCACAGGGTCGATATGGCACGGATATGTTGAAGGCCTGCCGGTCGGGTGCCTGTACGGCTATCGCGCCCACGGCAGCTACGCTCCGGAATCGGGGCATCGCTTCAATCCGAACAAGCTGCTCTCCGATCCGTATGCGCGCGAATATTTCGGGCAGTGGACGAACCATCCTGGCACATATGGCTACGACCTGGCGTCGTCGGACGGAGACCTGTCGTTTGACCGCACCGACAGCTCATCCTGCGTGCCAAAGTCCGTTGTCCCGAATCCGGAACTCTTCAGGGGCTTGATGCAGGGCAGGCATCGGCAGAACTGCAACGACTTGATTTATGAGGCCCATGTAAGAGGCTTGACCCGGCAGCATCCGCTGGTGCCTGAAGACCTGCGCGGCACCTATGAAGGCCTGGCCACCGAACCGATCCTCGAGCACTTGCAGAAGCTGGGCGCAAAGGCGATCGAGTTGATGCCCGTGCATGCGTTTGTCGACGATCCCTTTCTTCTCGAGCGCGGCCTGAAGAACTACTGGGGCTACAACTCCATCGGGTTCTTCGTGGCTGAACCACGGTATTGCGGTCCCAACGGCGTCGCGGGCTTTCGGCACATGGTGGACCGGTTCCACCAAGCCGGCATCGAGGTCATTCTCGACGTTGTCTACAATCACACGGCCGAGGGCGATCACCGCGGACCGACCCTGTCCTTTCGCGGCCTGGACAATGCCTCCTATTACAGGCTGCTTGCCGGACAGCCGCGCTACTACGTCAATGACACCGGCTGCGGCAACACGTTGAACGTCTCGCATCCGTTCGTTCTGCGCATGGTGCTCGACAGCCTGAGATTCTGGGTAGAATGCATGGGCGTGGACGGGTTCCGTCTTGACCTCGCCACGACCTTGGGTCGCGAAGATCACGGGTTCGATCCACGGGGCGGGTTCTTGGACGCATTGCGCCAAGACCCCGTCCTTTCGCAGGTGCGCATGATTGCAGAACCTTGGGACGTCGGGCCTGGCGGCTATCAGCTGGGCGGATTCCCGGCCGAGTTCTCGGAATGGAACGACAGCTATCGCGACACGGTGCGACGCTATTGGCGCGGCGATGATCACAGCGCCCAGGAACTCGGCAGCAGGCTTCTGGGATCGGCCGACAAGTTTGGCCAGCCGGGACGGAGAAGCACGTCCTCGATCAATTTCGTCGCCGCGCATGACGGTTTCACGCTGGCCGACACGACGCGCTACGCAGGCAAGCACAACCAGGCCAATCTCGCGAACAACCAGGACGGCCACAATTCCAATTTCAGCGACAATTTCGGTGTCGAGGGCGAATCCGGCGATTCCGGCATCCAGTCAATGCGACACCGCCGCATTCGCAACATGCTGGCAACCCTGTTCTTGTCGCAGGGAACGCCGATGCTCCTGGCCGGCGACGAATTCGGAAACTCTCAGGACGGAAACAACAACTCCTACTGCCAGGACAACGGGATCGGTTGGGTGAACTGGGAACGGGCGGATGCCGCCCTCCTGGAGTTTGTCGAAGCGGTCTCGGCATTCCGGCGTGCGCATCCATCCCTGCGCCAGACGCGCTTCCTGCATGGCGACTTGCGCGAAGGCGACGGCCTGCCGGACGTGGAGTGGACCGACTTCACGGGCGGTCCGCTTCACTGGCGGGACCCCGGCCTGTCGAATTTCTGCCTGACCATCAGGTGTTCGGCCGAGGCGACGCGGTCCGCCTTCGACGATGACGCGGTGTTCGTCGCATTCAACCGGTCCGGAGAGGCAACGCAGGTGAGATTGCCGGCCACGACGCCCGGATGGCGCTGGGTGCGGGGCATCGACACCGACCTTGCCGCACAGGATGCCAGCGGCGTTGCCGAAGCCGCAACGGCGACGGTCGCGGCGCATTCCGTCGTGGCATTCGAATGCGTGCCCGACAGCGTCGAAGCATGAAGGATGATGCCGCGCTCGGCCGGCTTGCACGGGCGCATGGCGTCCTGTCGAGCTATCGCGACATGCAAGGACGGGAGCGGACCGCGTCTCCGGACACCTTGCGGGCATTGCTGGCGGCCAACTCGGTTGCAGCGGAAAGCGCCAAGCTTGTTCGCGAGAGTCTCGAGGCGCTTCGCGCCGAGAGAAGGGCGCGGCGGTTTCCCGTGGAAGTGGTCGTCGAGAGCCGCAAGGGGACGACGCTGACCCTTGGATCATTCGACAACTGGCAGCTTCGGCACGACGCGGCAAGGGAAGTTCTCGCAAGCGGTCGTGCAGCGGACGAGATTGCGCTTCCAGCGCTCGCTTCGGACGTCTATTCCCTTGAGGTCGGTCGTTCCGCCGCGCGCGAAACGATTCGAGTCATCGCGGCGCCGGCCCGCGCTCCCTCTGTTCCGGATCTCGCGAAGGCGTCGCGAATCTGGGGCGTGAATCTTGCGCTTTACGGGCTGCGGTCGTCGCGAAACGCCGGCTTGGGCGACTTTTCGGACCTGGCCGACGTGGCACGCATTGCCGGACAGATTGGCGCAGATTTCGCCGGGACCAATCCGCTGCACGCAATGGGACACTCAAGCAAGGCGTTCAGCCCCTATTCGCCTTCGCACCGGGGGTTTCTGAACACGGGCCATATCGCCCTGGACGCGATCCCGGGACTTGAAGGCGCACCGGATGCGGGCCGCATCCTGGCCGCGGGAGAACCCGGGATGGCAAGGCTCCGAGCGGCGCAACACGTCGAATATGATCGACAGAGGACAATCCATCAGCGCTTGCTTGCAGCGCTTCATGACGCATTTCAAGCCGGTGCCGCCGCATGGGCACGTGACGCCCTGTCCACGTTTGCCAAGGCGCGTGGAAGCGAATTGGCACGATTCGCCCGGTTTGAGGCGGTGGCAGACCGGCACGGGCCGAACTGGCGGGACTGGCCGCGCCTTGCGCAGGCCACACCTGACAAGGATGCCACGGACTATCACGTCTGGCTTCAATGGGTCGCCGACTGCCAGCTGGGAAGCGCGCAGCGCGCGGCACTTGAAAGCGGAATGGCGCTTGGGCTGTACCTCGACCTTGCCGTGGGCGCACGCCGGGATGGCGCTGAGAGCTGGTGCGAAGGGGACGTTGTCGCGCGTGGCGTCTCGATTGGCGCGCCGCCGGACCATCTCAACCCGAAAGGCCAGAACTGGAACATTTCAGCCTATTCGCCGCGCGGTCTTGCGGCGCGGAACTACCGGCCGTTCCGTCGCCTCCTGGCAGCAACCATGCGCCACTCCGGGGCGGTCAGGATTGACCACGTGCTCGGGCTGAGCCGCAGCTTCTGGATTCCCGATGACGGCAGTCCCGGCGGGTATGTGAGCCATCCTTTTGACGCTCTTCTGGCGATACTCAAGATTGAGGCGGAAAGACATGGCACCGTTGTCATCGGCGAAGACCTTGGGCTGGCGCCGAGCGGGTTTCGCAAGGCCATGCGCCGCCAGGGGATCTACGGCTATTCCGTCATGCAGTACGAGCGCGACAGGAACCGAAGTCTCAAGCCGGCAAACCGTGCGTCGAAGCAGGCGCTCGCGTGCTTTTCCACGCACGACACGCCGACCGTCCGGGGATTCGAGACCGGTCGCGACATAGACTGGTGGCAAAGACTCGGATGGATCGACGAGCTGGAGACTGGCCGGGCGCGGGCGCTGCGCAGCAAGGACATCGCCGATCTCTCGGAACAGTGCCCGAGCGACAGGTTCAACGCGACCGTTCACACGTTGCTTGCCCGGTCGCCGGCCACGATGGTGGCCGCTCAGCTTGACGACATTTTGGAGCATGCGGAAGCGCAGAACCTGCCAGGCACGACAGATGAGCACGTGAACTGGAGACAAAGATACGGCGTTGCAGTCGAAGAGCTTGCCAAGGACGGCCGGTTGCTGGCGCTTGGACAGGTGATGAACGAAGATCGAGGAAAGGCCTGCCGCTGCGTGCCGAGGAGATTGCACATGACAGTCAGAACCGTTGCCACCCAACCGTTTGGCGATCAGGAGCCGGGGACGTCGGGGCTGCGAAAGAAGACTCGCGTCTTCATGCAGCCAAACTACCTGGAGAACTTCGTGCAAGCCATCTTCACCGCTACCGGGGGCGGTGCCGGCAAGACGTTCGTGATCGGAGGAGATGGCCGTTACTTCAATGCCGAAGCGATCCAGACGATCATCAAGATCGCAGCGGCAAACGGGGCGGCCAAGGTCATTGTCGGCAAGGACGGCATACTCTCGACTCCGGCCGCGTCTCACCTGATCCGCAAGAACAGGACCGATGGCGGCTTCATCCTGTCCGCCAGCCACAACCCCGGCGGCATCGACGAGGACTTCGGCGTCAAGTTCAATGCATCAAACGGAGGTCCCGCGCCGGAGAGCCTCACGTACAGGATGTTTGACGCGACCAAGGCGATCGAAAGCTACGCAATCGCCGAATTCGAGGATGTCAATCTGGGACATGTCGGGACGGCAGCCCGCGGCGATCTCGTCATCGAGACCGTTGACCCGGTCGAGGACTACCTCGCGCTGATGGAGCGGCTGTTCGACCTTGACGCCATTCGCGCACTTTTTGCCGACGGGTTCACGATGCGCTTCGACGCCATGCACGCCGTCACCGGACCCTATGCGCATGCCATTTTTGAAGATCGGCTCGGAGCGCCCGAGGGAACCGTGATCAACGGCGTTCCAAGGGTCGATTTCGGCAAGGGCCATCCCGACCCCAACCCGATCTGGGCAAAGGCGCTTGTTGACTTGATGATGTCGGACGGCGCCCCGGATCTTGGCGCGGCCTCGGATGGCGACGGTGACCGCAACATGATCGTCGGACGCGGTGCTTACGTGACTCCTTCCGACAGCCTCGCGGTCCTGGCCGCCAACGCCCATCTCGCACCGGCCTATTCCGGCGGCCTGGCTGGAATCGCGCGGTCGATGCCGACCAGCGGAGCCAGCGACCGTGTCGCGGAGAGGCTCGGGATAGGGGCGTACGAGACGCCCACCGGATGGAAGTTCTTCGGCAATCTTCTTGACGCCGGCAAGGTGACCATCTGCGGCGAAGAGAGTGCGGGAACCGGGTCAAGCCATGTCAGGGAGAAGGACGGGCTCTGGGCCGTGCTGCTCTGGCTGAACATCATCGCGAAACGCAACTCCTCGGTTGCCGAGATCATGGAGGACCATTGGCGCACGTTTGGTCGAGACTACTATTCGCGCCACGACTTCGAGGCCGTGGAGACCGGCAGGGCCAATGCGCTCGTAGAGGAACTGGACGCCAGTCTCGCTGGTCTGCCGGGCCAGGAGTTCGCCGGGCTGAAGGTCAGGGCTGCCGACCAGTTCTCCTACACGGATCCGGTGGACGGTTCGGTCAGCGGCAATCAAGGCATTCGCATCCATTTCGAAGGCGGTGGCCGCGCCGTGTACCGCCTGTCGGGCACCGGAACGCAGGGAGCGACACTGCGCGTCTACCTGGAGCAATTCGAACCCGCTGACGGAGACCACGCGCAAGACCCGCAGGTCGCGCTGAAGGCAATTCGGGATGCGGCCTACGAGGCCTGCCATCTGGAGGCGCACTTGGGTCGGACCGAACCGGATGTGCGCACCTGAAGGGGCTTCTTCAGGGTTTGAAGCCATGTCGGACCACGCGGACAGCCTGAAGAGCGCCAGCACGCTGCCGCCCAAATGCCGGAATGGTTCCAAGACGATGGGGATGTCGAAGAGCAACTGTCCGCCTCTCGTGGAAACGTCGCGCCTGATGACGAAAGGCCGAATAACGTCGCCCGAACTTCGTCCAGCGACAGGGTCGCCCCTCTTGGCGATCTCGCGAGACTCATTCGCTTTCGCCGACCTGCGGCAGCCGGTCTTCCGGTTCCGGAGGCTGCCCGCCATCCCGAAACAGGATGCGCTGCGCCGCATCGACATCGGCCAAAGCGCGCCGCTCGGCGAAGTAGCGCTCGGTGCGAAGCGCGGCGAGCTTCTCGGCGATGGCGACGATCACGAACTGGTTGATGCTGGTTCCCTCTTCCCGGCTCACTTCAGCAACGGCGTTCTTGAGAGACATCGGCATTCTCAACGGATAGGAGGAGGTCTGTTTCATGGTCAGTTTCCGTTCAATGATTGCATGAGCTTCACTCAGTCTTTCCAGGCCGCCCGTCGGTTCGGTTCACTCCGGAGTCCGTCCGGACAAAGGGCGGCGGCAAGGTTCACGAGGCGCCCTGTTTCATGGTCCGATCCTCTTCAGTGCATCCCGGGGCGTCATCAGCACGATTCCGAACCGTTGCGCGGGACCGTTGAAGTGCCCGGAGTTGAACGTGACGAGCCCGTCCGCCCCACCGTTCACTGCGGCCTCGAGAACCATTTCGTCATTCGGGTCTCGCAACTGCGGGCGCCACTGGAAGTGCGGAACAACTTCCTTTCCGGCACCACACAGCGCGTTGACCACCTCACCCACATCATTGGCGCTCAGGCCCGACACGGAAAGATGCTGCGACCTGCAGCACACGGATTCGTATTCCAGCACAAACGGCACGGACATGATCGGCGTGAAGACGCCGGTCACGGCCAATCCAAGCAGGCGTGCGGAAGCACCAGCGGGGCTGCGCAAGCCAGCGACGACGACATTCGCGTCGATGACGAATTTCACGACAATTCCTCATGCCCCAGAACATCACATATGATGTCACAATGACAGCGACGAGGCAAGCGGCGATCAATCGATCTCTGCGCTGAAATCAACAGCGGCGACCCATGAACTCTTCACTTCAAGGGCGGAGCTTCCTTCAGCATGCGGCAGAGTCGGCAGCCCCGATCTCGTGCCAAGGGTCGCGCGCACGGTTTGCTCGGGGGCCGAAACCAATGCCCTGACACGACGCGTCGCTCCCGCAAGGGATCAGTCGCCATGCCGACTTGGGATCGCTTCAGCCCGGCGCGGAACGAGCCATGTTTCTGTCCCGGTGCCTCGGCCTGCGCCCACGACAATGCCCGTCGTCCGCTCCGGCCGAGCGCGTTGAGGGCCCCTTGGGCCTTGGCACGTTGTGTCCGGTTGAGGAAAGGTGCCGCCTCCGCATCCGCGGACCTGGAGGGGTTGAGGCGTGACTCCGTTGGGCCGGTCGTGGCACTCGCCTGTCGACGCTCGGCCTGTTCCTTGCGTCGACGGTCTCGCTCGGCATCTCTGCGGTCTTCCTCGGCGCTCTCCCGGTCCCTGCGCCGCTCATGTCCGGCGGATAGAGCGGCGTAGTTGTCCCACACGGGCTGAACTCCCGTGGCGCCGGCAAGGGCAGGCCTGTCAGGGCCGCATGACGTGTTCATCGCGGCCTGGCCTCGCGTCAGGCGGCTTCCGTTTTGGGATCAACAGTCAACGGCCGCTGATGTAGCAACGCATGCGGCTGCTGCGACCGTCGCAGCAAGAACATTCCATTGCAGATTCATTTGACTGGCTCCCTGCGGTTGCCAGACCGCCCGGCCGGAGCCGGGCCGGGCCGCTGCCAACAACCTTGCAGTGGAAAGGTCCCTGCCCGTTCGCCAGGGCGTAGGGGAGCTGCCTCGTGCAAGATCAGGCTTGCTCAGCGGGCAGCCCTGCCCAATTGGCCGGTCTCACGGAAAGTTGGCGTGCTCAGCCCTCGCAGACGCGCAGGAAAAAGAGCCAAGAGTTGACTGCAACCCGAGCAAGGCGGAGATGGTGGAAGAGCTTGAAATGCCGGGGTTGTCGATTGACGAAATCCGGGCGGCGTTTTTCCGGCCCTTCGTCTTCCGGCGCAAAGGTTTCGCGTGAGGCGGATTGTCACCTTTCGACATGATCCCCAAAACGATCTTGGAAGGAGGCATCTTGCTGCGCGCGTTCCGAGGCAACACGAGCGGTCTTCGGGCGGCTGGCGCGGACGTTGCGCCCGTCGCGGCAAGAACCAGGTGAAACGACGCGCTCGCCGTCGCTGCGTTCCCCCTCGCTTGTTCGGAACCAGGGTTCAGGGGGGTTCAAGCCGGACTTGACTTCACGGCCTGTCCAATTTGAACTCTGACGACGGTCGAGCGAGAATCAGCGCCCGTGGAAGCGTCATCGATCCGGATGGCGCGATGCCAGGGTTGAACCTGCCCGCAGGTCGCGCAACCCCGGTCCAAGGCATCGCAAGTTGAGATGATGCCGGGTGGCGACGAGAATCGGCACGTTGGCCAGCGCCTGGCTGGCCGCCTATGGAGGGGCGTCGGACTTGGAATCACTGCAGCTCCTTGTAAGTGGCCTCGCGAATGGCTGCGTCTATGGATTGATCGCGCTGGGTTTCGTGCTGATCTACAAGGCGACCGAAGCATTGAACTTCGCCCAAGGCGACATGATGATGCTTGGAGCGTTCGTCACGCTGGGACTGACCAACGATCATTACTGGGCGCTGCCGTTCTGGGCCTCCGTCCCCATCGCCCTCCTGCTGATGGGCGCCTTTGGCTACGTCCTCGAGGTCACGATCCTCAGGCGGATGTCGGGCCAAAGCCAGATTGCCGTCGTGGTCCTGACGGTCGCGCTGGGCTTCATCATCCGTTTCCTTGCCGGGGCGATCTGGGGCCACGAACCGCAAAGCCTCGAAAGCCCGATCGCAGGCGTCAATGTCCGATTTGCAGGCCTGGTGCTGGGGCTTGACGAAGTGGCGGTGATTCTTGTGACCATCGTCCTGACCGGCCTGCTCTATCTTGGCTTTGCCCGCACGAGGCTCGGACTGGCGATGCAGGCGACCAGCCAGAACCAGCTTGCGGCCTATTACATGGGCATTCCCGTCAAGCGCGTGAGTGCGCTGATCTGGTGCCTGTCAGGGATTGTCGCGACGGCGGCGGGAATCCTTCTTGCCTCGAAGGGATCCATCGATCCCAATTCCGGATTCCTGGGGATCAAGGCCTTTGCGGCGGCGGTGATCGGCGGCCTGGGCTCGCTTCCCGGCGCGCTTCTTGGCGGCCTCGTCATCGGCGTGATCGAGCCTTTCGCTGCCCGCCATGTCGCGGCCGGGTTCAGCCAGGTCGTGCCGTATGCAGTGCTTCTGCTGGTCCTGATCATCCGGCCGTCAGGCATTCTGTCCCAGGTCCGGGACAAGAAGGTCTAGCCCGTGCGAATCGTGTTCAAGACCAGTTACGACGCGGACATCGGCCTCTTCGCGCATCGATACCAGGCATTCTGGTACGTCCTGCTCCTTGCTGTCGCCGTCGGCCTGCCATTCGTGATGAACGACTTCTGGATTGGCGAATTCGCCCTGATGCTGATCTGGGCAATCGCCGGCATGGGCTTGATGATCCTCGTCGGACATGCCGGGCAGCCAAGCCTGGGTCACGCGGCCTTCATGGCCGTGGGCGCCTACACGAATGTCATCCTTCAGACATCGCTTGGCTGGCCGTTCCTGGTGTCGTTTCCGCTGTCCGGCTGCGCCGCGGCATTGGCCGGGGCGCTCCTGGCGCTGCCGACGGCGAGACTGCACGGGATCTATCTCGCCATTGCCACGCTTGCGGTCTCGATTCTCGCCGAAGACGGCATCGTCATGCTTGCGCCCTGGACCGGTGGCGTGTCGGGCATTTTCGCGCCCGACATCCAGATCTTCGGAGTGGGCTTCAACCGGTACGTGAATGCTCCGGGCTTCTACTGGCTGACGCTTGGAGTCGCTGTCCTGGTGGTGCTCGGGTACAGGAACATCCTGCGCTCGCCGCTCGGACGGTCCCTTGTAGCGGTGCGCGACAGCGAGATTTCGGCCCAGGCGATCGGCGTCAACCTGGCTTGGACCAAAGCGGTCTCGTTTGCGCTGTCTTGCGGCGTCACCGGGCTGGCCGGCGCCCTGATGGGTCACTTTGCCGGCGTCTTCAATCACGAGACATTCACCATCTTCCTGTCCATCACGCTCCTGATGATGATCGTCATCGGCGGCCTCGGCTCGATTCACGGAGCGTTCCTCGGCGCCATTGTCATCACGTTCCTGCCGCTGGTCATTTCCATTGTCAGGGAGTTTCTGAACGAGAGGTTGGGCACTGCGTCGGTCATGCCCCCTGGGATCGAGACTGCGGCGTTCGGGGCGATCCTGATTGCCTTCATTCTTCTTGAGCCCATGGGAATCTACGGGCGCTGGGTCAAGATACGCACCTATTTCGAGCTCTTTCCGTTCTGCCGGCGTGACATGTTCCGGCGGCAAAGGGGCTATCTCAGGACGGAGCGCATACGGTGAGCCTGCTGGAACTCGAGGATGTCACGATCAGCTTTGGGGGCCTGACCGCCGTCGAAGGCGCATCCTTTTCCGTCAATCCCGGCGAGGTCTTTGCCCTTGTCGGCCCCAACGGCGCGGGCAAGTCGACGATCTTCAACCTGGTGTCGCGCTACTGCACGCCGAGCGAGGGCGACATTCGCTTCGAAGGCAAGTCGATACTCGGATGCGCCCCGCATGACATTCCCCGCCTTGGCATCGCACGGACGTTTCAGAACATCGAGCTCTTCGAACATGCGACGGTCCTTCAGAACCTGCTGATCGGGCGCCATACACACCGGCGGTCGAACGCGATTTCCGAGATCCTGCACCTGCCCGGCGTTCGCGTGGAGGAACGCCGCCACCGGCTTGCGGCGGAAAAGGTCATCGACTTCCTGGATCTGCAGCCGTACCGCGAGAACCTGATCATGGGCCTGCCGTATGGCGTGCGCAAGATCGTCGAACTTGGACGGGCGCTTGCCGTGGAACCGAAGCTTCTGCTGCTTGACGAGCCGGCGTCCGGACTGTCGGCGGAGGAGACTGACGACGTCGCCTTCTGGATCGAGGACATCAGGAAGGTCATGGGCATCACGGTGCTGATGGTCGAACACGACATGGGTCTCGTGAGCTCGGTGTCTGATCGCGTGCTTGCGCTTGCGGACGGCAAGACGCTCGTGATCGGCACGCCACAGGAGGTTCAGAGGGACCCGGCCGTGATCGAGGCCTATATCGGCCTGGGCGACGACGGGGTGGACGAATGACGGCAAGGCTGGACCCGTCCCGAATGCGGGCCATCGACAGGGCCTGTGTCGCTCGAAGACGTGGAATTGATTTCGCGGTCGGCAACGAGGACCCTTCCTGTCAAGTCAAGGGTGGAGGGAAAGCTTGAGCCGACGCGATGCAGTGCCCATGCTTTCGGTCAGCAACATCGAAAGCTACTACGGCCCGATCATCGCGATTCGCGGCATCAGTCTCGAAGTGCCCAGGCAGCAGATCGTTGCCGTCCTCGGGGCCAACGGCGCGGGCAAGACCACGCTGCTGAAGACCATCTCGGGCATCATGGAGCCGGAGAAGGGTGCCGTGATGCTTGAAGGACAGGCGATCGGCGGGGACGATCCCGCCGCCATTGTGCGCAAGGGAGTCGCTCACGTGCCCGAAGGCCGCGAGATTTTCCCGTTGCTGTCCGTCAGGGACAATTTGAGGCTAGGCGCCTACACCCGCGCGGTTGCAGACGGCATCGCCAAGGACATGGCGATGGTCTTCGGTTACTTTCCGATCCTGAAGGAGCGGGCGGGGCAGATGGCCGGGACCCTGTCCGGCGGGCAGCAGCAGATGCTGGCCATTGGCCGCGGGATGATGGCGCGGCCGAGGATCATGCTCCTGGACGAACCCTCGCTTGGCCTTAGCCCGCTGGCGGTCAAGGAGATCTTCGCCGTCATCCGTCGCCTGAATGTCGAGCAGGGTGTCACGATGATGCTCGTCGAGCAGAATGCCCGTGCTGCGCTTGAACTGGCGGATTACGGCTACGTGCTCGAACTGGGCCGAGTCGTGATGGAAGGCAGTTCCAGTCGCCTTCTGTCCTCGCCGGACATCCAGGAATTCTATCTGGGCGTGAAGGAAGGCGGCCAGCGTGGGCAGCGGCGCTGGAAGCGCCGCAAGACCTGGCGCTAGGAGACTTTGAATGAATGGAGAAAAGGCGATTCCGAGGCAGCGCGTCGCGGCCGGCATTTCGATCAATGCCGATCCTTCGACCGGACCCTACTTCGTTGACGGTTGCGACACGCTGGTGAAGCTCTGGGCGCGACGCTGCGCGGCACTCGAAGGCCGCACGGCGCATCGCGAGAAGGAATACGGCATCTGGCAATCGCATTCGTGGGCCGATTTCCGGGAGCGTGCGATGTGGATCGGCCTGGGGCTCAGGAAGCTTGGGCTCAAGCGCGGTGAATGCGTCTCGATCCTGGCGGAGGACTCCAAGGAGTGGATCTATGCCGATCTAGGCATCCAGGCCGTTGGCGGAATTCCGTCCGGCGTCTACAGCACCGACAGCGCCCGCCAGCTCGCGTACCTCGTCAATGACAGCGACAGCCGGTACCTGTTCGTCGGGGACGACGAGCAGCTCGACAAGTGGCTGTCCGTGCGCGACGACATGCCGGGGCTGGCCAAGATCATCGTCTTCCGCTCCGACGGCCTGAGCGGCTTTGCCGACGACAGGGTGATGTTCCTGGAAGATCTCTATGACGCCGGTCGAACGGAGGCGGAGCTCAACCCAGGCGACTTCGATGACGAGATCGAGCGCTCCAGACCCGAAGACGTCGCGCTTCTGGTCTACACTTCGGGCACCACCGGCAACCCCAAAGGGGCGATGCTGACGCATTCCAACATCATGTACTCGATCTCGACAGCTCCGGACACGCTGCTGATGTCGCCTGACGACGAGCATGTCTGCTTCCTGCCGCTATGCCATGTGCTCGAGCGTACGGTCTCGGTTCTCCATCCCATTGCGATCGGTTCGACGGTGAATTTCGCCGAAAGTCCGGAGACCGTCTTCGAGAACATTCGAGAAGTCTCGCCTACCGTATTCGTCGCCGTGCCACGCGTGTGGGAAAAGATGCATTCGCGCGTCTCCAACATGGAGGCAGACTCCACGTGGCTGGGGCGATGGGCGTTTGGCCGGGCTCTCGGCGCCGGAATGGCCAGGGCGGATGCAGAACTTGCGGGCAGGCCGAAGTCCTTCGGCGTGACGGTGCGGTACCTCTTCTGGGATCTCGTGCTTCTGAAGAACCTGCGCCGGCTGCTGGGAATGGACCGGCTGCGCCGTGGCAACACGGGTGCGGTGTCGATTTCCCCGGATCTGCTGAGGTGGTTCCTGGCCATCGGCGTGCGAATCTTCGAAGGATACGGGATGACGGAAAGCGCCGGCATCATGACATTGAACTCCGCTGCCGCAAACAGGCTCGGCACCGTGGGGCGGAACGTGCCGGGCAGCGAGATCAGGATCGGACAGGACGGCGAGATCCAGTTCAGGGCCGCCAGCTGCTTCAAGGGCTACTGGCGCGACAACGAGAGGTCCGCCGACGCGTTTACCGCCGATGGCTGGCTGCGCACCGGCGACACGGGCGAGATCGACGCGGACGGCTACCTGACCGTCACCGGAAGGATCAAGGACATCATCATTACGTCAGGTGGCAAGAACATCGCACCCGCGAAGATCGAGGATCGCCTGAAGGCCTCGCCATACGTTTCGGACGCGATCGTGATCGGGGACGGGCGCAAGCACATAACCTGCCTGATCATGATTGATCAGGAAACGGTCGAGAAGTTTGCGCAGGACAATCGTCTGCCGTTCTCCGACTTTGCGTCGCTGACGCAGGTTCGGGAGGTGCGCAATCTCATCGGGGGCGTGGTGGACGCAGTGAACGGTGATTTCGCGCGCGTTGAGCAGATCAAGGATTTTCGGTTGATCGACGTCCTGCTCACTGCCGAGGACGAGGAGCTTACCGCGACCATGAAGCTCAGGCGCAGTTTCGTCGAAAAGAATCATGGCGCGCTTGTCGACGAGATGTATGCTTGACGCTGAAAGAACAGATAGGGTCCTCGAGTCATGAAAAACCTGTTCAAGAACGCTTTCGCCGCTTCCCTGCTGGCGTGCGGCGCCGCAGCGGCGCAGACCCAAGGCGTGTCGGATGACGAGGTGCTGATCGGCACCAACTCTGACCTGTCGGGTCCCTTTGCCGGATTTGGCGCACCTGCGGTTCGGGCCGCCAATCTCTATTTCGATGAAATCAATGCCTCGGGCGGGGTGCACGGCCGCATGATTCGCTTGATCGTGGAGGACCATGGCTACCAGCTGCCGAGGGCCATGACCGGGTTCAACAAGCTGCTGAACTCCGACAAGGTCTTCGCGATGTTCCTGACGACGGGAACGCCGATGAACGTCGCCTTGTTTCCGTTGCTGGAAGGGCGCGGCGTTCCGAACGTCGCCCCTCTTTCCGTGGCGCGCCAGTTGCTTGAACCGCCGGCGCCGTACAAGTACGCGAGCGTCTCGTCCTACTACGACCAGATCCGGGCTGGCGTCAGCTACCTGGTGAAGAACGAGGGTGCGACGAACATTTGCGCCATGTACATTCCTTCGGACTTCGGTCAGGAGATCGCCGAAGGCGCCAAGGACATCTCATCGGAACTGGGGCTGAACTTCGCTTCCGAGACGACTCACAGGCCGGACGAGCAGGACTTCGTGGGCTCCCTGACCAGGCTGAGGGCTGACGGCTGTGACACCATTGCCATCGCGCTCGGGCTGCGACAGGTCATCACGGCTGTGGCGACTGCCAAGAAGATCGGCTGGACCGACGTGAATTTCATGGGTTCATCGGCTGCCTTTCACACCGCGGTGGCCAGGGTTCCCGGGGGCGTGACGGAAGGCATGTACGCATCTGCCGGATGGTCGGACATCGTTGCGCGCATGGACAACCCGACCCTGGCGGAGTGGGTCGCGAGCTATCAGGAAGCCACTGGCGAAGTCCCGCCAACCGGAGCGCTTCTCGGGCGCTCCGCCGCGGAACTGCTGGTGCGTGCCCTTGATGCTGCCGGCCCTGACCTGACGCACGAGTCGTTTCAGGCCGCGATGGAGAGCCTCGAGTACTCTGACGAAATCTTGGGCGTGGAAGTCGATTACGGTCCTGGCGACCACCAGGGCGCTGACGTGATCATCATTTCCAGGATCGTCGAGGGCAACTGGATCGAGGTCGCGCGCCAGTGACTGGCGAGTGTCGGGAAGTGCCCGTCCAGAATGCTGGCTGTCACGGTCGGTCATGGTGCCGCGTGTCCGCATCGGGGCGTTGGCACGACTTCATGCTTTCACGGGATCCGTGCCAAAGCTCGTCGTCCGCTGCGACATGTTGCGCATCCCGGTTCCCGTTGCTTCGATCATGTCGGTGATTTCCGAGACGTGTGGTCGAAACCGGTATTGCAAGGCCCCCGATCGTTCAATGCCAGCGACGCGCTTCGCGCTTTCCGGTCCAGCCTGACGCGGACGCGAAGTGTCACGAGGCTGCCGCTTTCGGCGCGGGGCTTCACGGTCTTGAGCGTAGTGAGGGGCTGGTGCGCTTCCCGGGCCGCTTCAATGTGATCAGCCGCAAGGCTGGCCGGGGTCGCCGGGGCGCAGCCGCCGACTGGCGCGACTGGCCTGCCGCCGGGCTCATGTGGATGAGGCAGGCAGTCGGCTACGCCAAAGCCAGGGGATTCCGAGTTCAGCACGCCGTCGCGAACCCGCTGTCCGCGTGGGCGCGTTCATGCCAGGACGCCAACAGGATCGACACCGGCAAGAAGTCAAGGAGACTGATGGCCGTTGCCAACCGGTTTGCGGCGGTGATTGGGATGCGCGTCAGGCGTGTTCAAGCCCGTGCGCCAGCACCGCGTCCGTGTGCATCGGCGCCAAGGATCCGCTCGTGCGGCCACGGTTTCCGGACAGCCGGGAGTCAACAAAGGCTTCAGCAACCTTGGCCTCGCCATGCCGCATGAGCGCGGACGCCGTCAACAACAGTGCCGTGCGCTCGGTGAACCATCTTGCCTCCGCTTCAGGCACTGGCGACTGCCAGCGTGACCGATGTTCGGCGAGCGCGGCGTCATAGGCCTTGTCCATTCCCGCCGCGGAATCCAGATCGGCGTTCAGCGCGTCGGCGGCCAGGGGAACCCTTGCGAGTGTCCGAAGGACATCAAGGCAGATGACGTTGCCCGACCCTTCCCAGATGCCGTTCAGCGGCGCCTCGCGAAAAAGCATGGGAAGCATTGTCTCCTCGACATATCCCATGCCGCCAAGCACTTCCATGGCCTCGCCGACCACGAGTGGGCAGAGCTTGTTGTTCAGGTACTTCGCCAACGCCACGCCGATCCGCGCAAAGGCCCGGTCTTCCGAAGTGCGTCCGTCAAAGCTTCGTGCAACGTGCATGCCCAGCGTCAGCGCCCCTAGCCAGTCGAGGGCAAGGTCCGCGAGAACCGTGCGCATCAGCGGCTGGTCGATCAGGCGCTTCTGGAACGCGAGACGGTTCGAGACCCAGTGATGGGCTTCGCGGAGCGCGGCACGCATGAGGCCGGCAGGTGCAATGGCGGTGTCGAGGCGCGTGTGGTGCACCATCTCCACGATGGTGCGCACGCCTTCACCTTCCCCTCCGACACGGTAGGCCTGCGCGCGGTGATACTCGATTTCGGCCGAGGCGTTCGAGCGGTTGCCGAGCTTTTCCTTCAGCCTCTGGATCCGGATGCCATTCCGTTCGCCGTCCAGCCATCGCGGCACAAGGAAGCAGGTCAGGCCGGAACCGGTGCGGGCCAGCGTCAGGAACCCGTCCGACATCGGCGCGGAACAGAACCACTTGTGGCCCGTCAACCGCCACGTGTCCCCGTCGCGCTCGGCAACGGTCGAGTTGGCCCTGACATCGGAACCGCCCTGCTTCTCGGTCATCGCCATTCCGACGGTCACGCCCGGCTTCATGCGCGCAGGCTTGGTGGAGGGGTCGTATTCGCGGGACAGGGCCAGGGCGCTCCAGTCGTCGTGCAGGCCTTCCGCAGCGCCTAGCACTGGCTGCGCCGCGTAGGTCATTGTCAGCGGGCAGCAATGCCCGGGCTCCACCTGGCTGGCCAGATAGACCATGGCCGCGTGTGCGACGTGGCCGCCGGCATCGTGTTCCCATGCCACCGAGTGGTACCCGGCGGCGGCCGACGTGGACATGAACCGATGGTAGTCCGGGTGAAAGTTCACCTCGTCCAAACGCCTGCCGGACCGGTCGAACAGGCGGAGTTCAGGTGCGTGCCGCTCGGCATTCCGTGCCGCCGCACGCATCTCTCGTTGCCCGAGGGTCGCGCCATAGGCGGCAAGCGCGCCTTCCTTCCCGGCCCTCCCGGCCAGCATGCGCAAAACGATGTCGTCGGCCCAGAGATCGCGGTCGCCCGCAGCATCCGGTTGATTGGTTACGTCGTGCGTTTCTAGCAGTGCGGTTGCGGGAAGTTCCGTCATAGGGCGTCGGTCCATACATCCTGGTTCGGGATCCGTGCGACTCAGAGTGGGTTGGCCGACGGCGTCCTTCGGGCCAATTCTGGCACGGCAAATGTCGCATTGCCAGTTGCTTGCGAGCACTGACCAGTCCAGGCGGATCCTGCGAGCCGCGCGCCTGGAGATTCATCCAGACGCCCGATCTGATGACATCCGGCTGCCGGCATGGTCCGATCGGGACGCAGGGGCGGCGATTTGCGGCTTTCGGCGGCCGCTCTGGCACAGGGCGGCATTGTCGTGACCGCCAAGGTCAGCGATTTCGAACCTGCGGACGTGGAGATCGAAGACCTGTTCCGACCGTCACGCAGAACCTGAATTTTCGCTTGGTGCCGGGGTGGCGTGAGCGTTCCCAAGCGCCCGCACCTGTTTCGGATGCAGGCGCAGACGGCCGACGTCCGGGGATTCCACGCGTTGAACGGCGCGCGGCGTGATGCTCAGTCCCCAGGGGGCATGGAGATTCGCCTCGATCGAATCAGTTCTTCCCGACCAAGATGCCGACTCCGAAAGTCGGAGCTGCAGGCCGGTTGAATCCGCGGGAACCTGTCGGTGCCCTGGCCTCTCGCTCTAGCCCACTAAAACGGCGTGAAAGCCACGTCGATCGTGTAGACGCTGCCATTGATGAACTTGGCGTCATCCCGGCACAGAAAGGCGGCCAGGGCTGCGACTTCGGAGGGTTCGCGGTAGCGACCTGCCGGAATGGCCGCGATGACCACGGCGCGCGCTTTGGCGGCATCTTCAGGGGATGCGTCCGCTTCCACAGCGGCAAGCATGTCAGTATCGATCTGGCCAGGGCAAATCGCGTTGATCCGGATGCCTTCGCCGGCATGAGCCTTGGCACCGTTCTTCGTCAGCCCGATCACGCCGTGCTTGCTGGCACGGTAGGCTGGCATGGTGGCTCGGCCACCGATCAAGCCGGCCACGGACGAGATGTTGATGATCGCGCCGCCGCCGTTGCGTCGCAGGGCGGGGACCGCGTGCTTCATCATCAGGAAAACCCCGCCGACATTGACATCCATGACATGTTTGAAGCTGTCGAGGTCTTGATTCTCGATCAGGCCGCTTTCCCCGACGATTCCAGCCCCGTTGAACACGGCATCGAGCTTGCCGAATTCGGCTTCGGCCCTTGCAACAGGACCGCGTGCCTCGTCTTCGCTTGACACGTCGGATCGATGCGACACGACATTCGGGCCGATTGCGTCAAGCGTCTTCAACCGGTCCATGTCGCGACCCGACGCGACGACGGTGGCCCCGTCATCGGTCAGGCGATTCACGGTTTCGACACCGATGCCGCCTGCGGCACCGGTGACGATGATGATCTTGCCTTCCAGCGGCCGTTTCATGACCTACGCGCCACCGAACCCGTCCAGAACGGTCTTGCCGATGGCGGAACCTTCTTCCAGACGGGCGAGCGCCGCGCGCAGGTTGGTCTCGCTCATGGTCCCGCAATGCTTGTTCACCGTGGAGATCAACGAGCCATCGTCCAGCATTGCGGACACGCGGTTGAGCAGTTGGGACTGTGCGTCCATGCCTTCGGTCCGGAACATCGATCAGGCAAACATGAACTCCCAGCTATACGACAGCGCCTTGAGCTTGATTGCGCCGATATTGACGCCCTGCAGGTCGTCGATCAGCGCGACATGGCCCCGCGGCTTGATCAGGTCGATGATGGCGTCAAAGTGCTTGTCCGTCCGGTTCAGCGTGGCGACGCATTTGGGAGAGATGCCAAGCGCCTTCATTCTTCGTTCAGCGGGTTGCGATGGTTGACCACGCGGTCCGCGCCCATCTTCTTGACCAATGCAACCGTGTCATCGCGAGACGCACTTGCCACAACGGCAAGGCCTGTCAGTTTCTTGGCCAGCGGATTCCGTGTCCGGAGAAAGGCGCGAAGACGCTTCTACCTGACCCTCTCAAGAGCGAGCGCGATTCCCTGGCCGACACCGATGCACATGGTGCAGAGAGCGAAGGACAGGTCCCGGTTCCGGAGCTCGATTGCTGCGGTCAGTGCCAGCCGCGCTCCTGACATGCCCAACGGGTGCCCGAGCGCGATGGCTCCGCCATTCGGATTCACGAATTCCGCGTCGTCGGCAAGGCCGAGTTGACGCGTCACTGCAAGTGCCTGAGCCGCGAATGCCTCGTTCAACTCGATGACGTCCAGATCGGCTGTCGCGATGCCAAGGCGATCCAGCAGCCTTTCGCTGGCGGGAGCTGGGCCAATGCCCATGATTCGTGGCGGAACGCCGGCTGTCGCGGCGCCCAGGACCCGCGCCGTGGGTGTCAGTCCGTAGCGCTCGATCGCCGCTTCCGACGCCACGATCAGCGCCGCGGCGCCGTCATTCACGCCCGACGCGTTTCCGGCCGTGACCGTGCCGCCGTCGCGGAACGGGGCCGGCAGCGCGGCCAGCTTGTCCAGCGAGGTCCGGCGCGGATGCTCGTCGGTGTCGAAGACGATCGGGTCGGCCCTCCGCTGGGGAACGGAGACCGGCGTGATCTCCTGCCCGAGCCGGCCGCATTCAATTGCCCGTTCTGCACGCTCCTGCGACCGGAGCGCGAAAGCGTCCTGGTCGGTCCGCGAGATTCCGAATTCCGAGGCGACGTTCTCTGCGGTCTCCGGCATGCTGTCGACGCCGTGTTCGGCCTTCATCCTGCCGTTGACGAAGCGCCAGCCAATGGTCGTGTCGAAAATCTCGGCCTGGCGGGAAAACGCGGCATTCGCCTTGGGCATGACCATGGGCGCACGCGTCATGCTCTCGACGCCACCGGCAAGAATCACGTCCGCTTCGCCGGTCCTGATCGTGCGTGCCGCAATGGCCACCGCGTCAAGGCCGGATCCGCAAAGCCGGTTGATGGTTGCGCCGCCGACGGTTTCGGGAAGCCCGGCCAGCAGCGCCGACATCCGTGCCACGTTGCGGTTGTCCTCTCCGGCCTGGTTGGCGCATCCCATGATCACGTCGTTGACCGCAGTCGGGTCGAGGGACGGTGCGGAAGCCATGACGGCACGGATCACCTCTCCCAGCAGATCGTCGGGACGCATTGCCGCGAGCGTTCCCCCATATTTGCCAATGGCGCTGCGCAGTCCTTCGCAAATGAATGCTTCAGCCATTTCATCCTCGCTGAGCGATTGTCCGCAGTCGCTCCGGCACTTCGTTCGACGGGGTGCCCCGGCATGACATGACCCGGAGCGCTTGCGTCGGCCAGCGGTTCGTCGATCAGGGCATGCTTGATGGACTTGTCTGCGCACCCGCCGGTCTCGCTAGGGACTCCGGGTGGCCTGCGGCATGGTCCGCAGGCGTATTGATCAATTGCCGGACCTTCCGGGCAGGATCTTGGAGACGAAACGTCCGAGGCCGCCTTCCTGCTCCGGACTTGGCTCTTCCTCGCTTGTCCCGCCGCAAAGATCGGCTGGCATGCCGTTCTCCGTCAAGGCGGCTGTCAAGGACGGGTGATGCTTGAAGATGCTCTTGAACCCGGAGATTTCGAAGACTTCGTCGACTTCGGGCTGCAATCGGGCGATGACAACGGATCCGCCCTCCGCCTCCACGCGTTTCGCCAAGACCAACAGGGTTCGAAGCCCTGCACTGCTGACGAAGTCCACGTCGTCGAAGTCAAGCACTATCGGCAGGCCAAGGTTCATGTCGAGCTCCTTGAGCCGGCTGTCGAGAACGGGTGCGGAGTTTCCGTCAATCCGGCCGACGATCCTGATTGCCGTTCCGGTGTCGGCCGCAAATACCTCAAGTTCCAATTCGGACATTGATTCCCTTCCCAGAATTGCCTCTTCGCAGCGTATAAGAGAATTGCCGCCCAGACAGAAGTCCGGCAGCTCTTCTGCGTTCACTTCCCGATGTGAATAGATAGTTGGTCAACACTGTTGCGGTCAAGCTGGCACATCGAATTCAACGGAGAAAGCGGGACCGGTTCTCGTCCTGTACTCAACCTGCTGCGGCCAATTCGGTTGATCGATCCTGATCCGCGATGTATTTTTGGCCAATGCAATTTGCGAACGTGAACCGGTCAGGCGAGCTCGCGGCAAAGCGTTATGCGGAGACATTGGTCGCGAATTCGGGTTCCGCGTTTTTCTGGGCGATGCGACGCATGCTGCCTGCGAAGCGCGACGCGATGTATGCGATCTACGCGTTTTGCCGGGAGGTCGACGACATAGCGGATGAGCCCGGCGAGACGTTTCGCAAGCAGGAGGCGCTCAACGGCTACAGGCGCGACGTGGAGCGGCTTTACCGGGGCGAGGAGCCGGCTCGGGCGACGGTAAGGGCACTTGTCAGGCCGGCATTCGACTACGAACTTGCGGAAACAGACTTCAATTGCGTGATTGACGGAATGATGACGGATGCGGCGCCGTCCGTACGCATTCCCGATGAGGCGGCCTTGGCGACATATGTTGACCGGGTGGCCTGTTCGGTCGGACGGATGTCCTGTCGGGTATTCGGACTCGATCCCGAGACCGGCAGGCAACTGGCGGCTTCACTCGGTTCGGCGCTTCAGTTGACCAACATCCTGCGTGACGTTCGGGAGGACGCCCGGCGCAACCGGATCTACCTTCCCGCATCCGCTCTTCATGAGGCGGGTCTTGAATGCCCGCGCGCCGACACGCTTGCCGACCAGCCTGCAGTGGCCATTGTCTGTCAGGGCCTGTCGGCGAATGCCGGGGACCACTTCGCGGCTGCGGACAAGATCATGAGCGCCTGCCGACCCCAGGACATTCGGCCCGCCAGGATGATGCGCGCGGTGTACGGAAAGCTCCTGGAACGGATCGTCGGAGCGGGGTTCTCGCCGTTCCCGTCCGAGCGGATTTCCATCGGCTCGTTCCGAAAGGCCGGCCTGGCCTTGCGCCACGGCCTGTTCTAGGTGCCTGGAATCGCCCATGTGGTTGGCGCAGGCGTTGCCGGCCTGAGCGCGGCGTGCGAGTTGTCTGCAAGCGGTGTTCGCGTGGCCGTCCACGAAGCGACCGGCCATGCCGGCGGACGCTGCCGCTCGTTCCACGACAAAAGCCTGGGGGCGTTGATCGACAACGGAAGCCATCTGATGCTCTCCGGCAACACCTCGATCCAGCGGTTCCTGGCCCTGATTGGCGCACGGGACAGGCTGTCTGGCCCGGCCAGCGCCCGGTTTCCGTTCCTTGATCTCGCCACAGCTGAACGTTGGACGGTTGACTTGGGCAATGGCCGTGTTCCCGGAAGACCGTTTTCCCGCAACGGACGGGTTCCGGGCGCGCGACTGGCAGACTATGCAAGATCGCTCCGCCTGTTGAATGCAAGTCCGGGATCGTCGGTCGACGAGGTCCTGTCACCATGCGGCCAGTTGCACGAGCGATTCTGGAGACCGATATCGATTGCGGTTCTCAACACCGAACCCGAGCGTGCCGCAGCCGTGCTCATGAAGCCGGTTCTGCGTGAAACCATTGGCCGGGGGGGCCGCGCCTGCCGTCCCCTGACGGCGAGGCAGGGCCTGGGCAGTGCCTTCGCGGACCCGGCGGTGGCCTTTCTGGCGGGAAGTGGTGCCGAACTGCGCCTTCGCACGCGGCTTCGTTCGATCACGCTGAACGAGGCAGGCCGTGTCACGGCCTTGTGTTTCAGGGACAGCGAAATCCAGGTCGGACCGGCTGACCGCGTGATCCTGGCCGTGCCTGCTCGCGTTGCCGGCGAACTGGTTCCGGGCCTGCGCGTTCCGAACGAGCATCGCGGAATCGTCAACGTGCATTTCCGGATGCCAGAATGCGTCTCGTGGGCACCGGAGGATCCGCCTTTCCTCGGGCTTCTTGGCGGTACGGCGGAGTGGCTGTTCTGGCGGGACGGCATTGTCTCGGCGACGGTCAGCGCCTGCCAGGGCGACGTCGACGCGCGAAGCAAGGTGGGTGCGATCTGGGACGACGTCCGACGATCGCTTGACCCGGAC
Source organism: Boseongicola sp. (assembly GCA_028824715.1). Taxonomy (GTDB): domain Bacteria; phylum Pseudomonadota; class Alphaproteobacteria; order Rhodobacterales; family Rhodobacteraceae; genus JAJEFO01. The sequence continues at coordinate 86,483 of JAPPCV010000174.1, forward strand.
GGCGACGCGGCCACAATGCCGCCGCACCGCGTCATCGTCGAGCGGATGGCAACCATTGCCCAGACGCCGGAACAGGTCGGGCGACGGCCTCGGCCCGATGCCGGTCCGCCCGGTGTCTTCCTTGCCGGAGACTGGACGGACACCGGTCTGCCGGCAACGATCGAGGGTGCGGTGCGGTCCGGCAGGCAGGCGGCTGAACTGGCTGCCGGGAGCATGGGTCAGGCACTCATGGACGATCCCGGCGGATAGAGCGCCGCGACCTGACCCGCCGCCCGGCGACGTGCCGATGCCACGTGTGCCAATCCAAGGATCGTGAACGGTGCCGCAGGGATCATCGCGACAGGACGAGGACCCCGGCCAGCCCTCGCATCGTGCAAATGGCGGCTTCCGGCCTTGTCAGCTTGACTCGTGCCGCCAGAGGATCCTTTCGAGAGAGTTGCCAAGCCAACCGGTCGGCCAATCGTACGATGACAGCGGCTTCGAGTTTCAGGCGGCGGTGGTTGATGTGCCCAGGAAGTCGGCGCGCATCCCTCATCAATGCCTCGATTTCGGTCAGGCACTTGTCGATGACGACGCGAAGCCGCTCGGATGTGCGGTCCTTGCCGAGATCCTCAACGTTGACGCCAGACTCCGCCATCCAGTCCTCGGGCAGATAGATGCGGTCCAGAGTTCTGTAGTCTTCGCCGAAGTCCTGCAGGTGATTGATGACCTGAAGCGCGTTGCACAACGCGTCCGAACTTCCGTAGCCCGCGCTTGACCCGCCATGAAGATCGATCAGGTACCGCCCGACGGGTGCGGCGGAGAGCATGCAGTAGTCGATCACTTCCTGCCACGACGCGTAGCGGTGCTTGGTCGCGTCTTGCAGGCAGTAGCGGATGAGATTGCGGCAATGGATGTCGCTGACGCCAGTCTCGGCAAGGCTTGCGGCCATTCGCGTGGCCTTTTCGTAGCCAGGGCGTCCTTCAGCGAGCCGAAGCTCGCGTTCAAACCCTTCCAGTCGCGCCGTCTTTTCCTCGGCCGTGAGATCCGGTGAATCCGCGATGTCGTCGATGGTACGGGCAAATGCGTAGAATGTGGCAACATGGGGTCGCAGGCGGGCAGGAAGCAGTATCGAGCCGACAGGAAAGTTCTCGTAGTCGGCGTTCTTGCCCGATGGGGCTTCCACCCGCGAAATGTGTCCGCCGTCGCTCAAGATTGCATCCGCTCCAGAATTCGCATCGTAGGCCATTCACCGATCCATGCACAAGATGCGCTCTGCGCACGCCGTCGCGGGAGCCCGGTTCACGCCCCGCCCGTCGATGCCCGACAAGATGCGCACCAGGGGATCGCGCGGCCCGAGTCCGGAAGGGCGCACCATGCAGGCCGAACTAACGTTCTTCCATCCCGGAGCCAGATGGAGGAAGAAGCGGGCATGATTGTCGAACGGGACTTCTGGCGCGCCATGCTGATTGCCACACGGCTGGCAACCGCAACCGGAATTCGCCCGGCGCTGGGGACAGACGTCCTGCACGTCCCGTTCTGCAGTCCGAGGCGGGACGGAGTCTCGTGACCGGACCGCTCTCCAGGAAAGGCGCGGGCCGGCATTTGTGGCGCCTCTCTGCCCTGGCAGGAACTTCATGCCGGTAGTTCCCGTTCTCAATGCACTTGCCTCCGGCCTGTTCGGCGTGGCGGCGTTTCATCTTCTGGCGCTGCCACTGCCGTGGCTGCTTGGCCCGGTCACGAGTTGTCTCATTGCCGCGCTCCTGGGCGTGCCGCTCGGCGGCATCAAGCCGGTCAACGCCGCGATGCGGACCATTCTCGGCGTCGCGGTGGGCGCAACGCTCACGCCAGCCGTGCTGGCAACCTTTCCGTCCATGTGGCCGACGCTCATCCTGATGCCCGTGTTCATTCTTGCCATAGGTGTGGCCGGAGTGCCTTATTTCCGGCGCCTCTGTGGCTACGACTTCCCGACCGCGTACTACGCGGCGATGCCGGGGGGCCTTCAGGACATGGTCGTTTTCGGCGAGGAGGCGGGCGGCAATGTCCGTGCCCTGTCGTTGATTCACGCCACCCGCGTCCTCGTGATCGTGGTGGCGTTGCCATTCCTCTTGAAAGGCATATGGGATGCGGATCTCGACCGCCCGCCGGGCGTTCCGCTGACGGCGATCTCGCCTTCGGAACTGGCCTTGATGGTGCTTGTTGCCGGGTTCGGCTGGTGGGCGGCGCGGAAGGTCGGCCTGTTCGGGGCCACGATTCTCGGGCCGATGATCCTGGCGGCTGCGGTGACGCTGGCAGGATTCCTCGAACAGCGCCCGCCCACAGAAGCCATCTGGGCGGCACAGTTCTTCATCGGGATGACCATCGGCAGCAACTACAACGGCATAACGGTGAACGAGATCCGGAAGGACATTCTGGCCGGCCTGGGATTTTGCGGGGTCCTGATCATCCTGACCGTGGCCTTCGTGGAGGCGATCTATTCCTTCGGGCTCGCGCCGGGCATGTCCGCGTTGCTGGCGTACTCGCCGGGCGGCCAGGCGGAACTCACGGTTCTGGCGCTTGTTGTCGGGGCGGACATGTCATTCATTGTCGCGCATCACATATTGCGCCTTGTGATCGTCATCACGGGAGCACCGCTGGCCGCGCGTCTGCTTGATCGCGGTCGGGGTTGATTCCGACCTGCCGGCCGATGACATCCCGTACTGAGCACGAATCGGGCGCCGCTGATCTGCCTTCAATGGATGCAGCCGGAAGTCCGTTCGATTCCACGCGTTCCGTGTCACGCAGGCGCTTGGCCAATTCCCGGACCTGTCAGCCTTTGACAGAACTCCCATCCAGATCGTGACCGTGCCAGGGTCCGTGATGCGCGCCTTCGCCGTCGATGCGTTCGAACCCGTGTGCTCCGAAATAGTCGCGCTGCGCCTGGAGCATGTTGGCGGTCGTACGCTCGCACGTCAGGGTGTCGAAATAGGCAAGCGCCGCAGCAAATGCCGGGGCGGGAAGGCGTGCAGCCTGCGCGGCAAGCGCGGTTTTCCGGAGGCCCTCGATGTTCTCGTTCATGAGAGTGCAGAAGCGGCCTGAAAGCGCCAGGTTGGTGCCTGGCGATTCCTGAAGGGCCGCCGCCATGTCGTTCAGCATTGCCGAGCGGATGATGCAGCCCTCGCGCCAGATTTCGGCGATTCCAGGCATTGGCAGCGACCATCCAAAATCCGCGCTGGCCTTGCAAAGAAGATCGAATCCCTGCGCGTAGCAGAGGATCTTCCCGGCGATCAGCGCCTGTTCCAGGTCTTGAATTGCCAGCCCGTCGTCCAGGCGGCGTGCGCCCTGCGGATAGAGACCGGCGCCCTGCAGGCGCAGGTCTCGCATCGCCGACATGTTGCGGGCGCCGACCGCCGCCTCGATCACCGGAACCGGGGCGCCGAGCATCTGGCTTTCGATCACCGTCCAGCGACCCGTTCCCTTCTGCCCCGCACGGTCGAGTATGACATCAAGCGCGGGTTCACCGGTGCTGTCGTCGCGGGCAGCAGCCACCTTTCCCGAGATCTCCACAAGATAACTCTTGAGAATGCCGTCATTCCAACGCGTGAACACTTCCGCGCACTCTGCCGCAGCCATGCCCATGCCATCGCGCATGACCCCGTAGGCTTCCGCGATCAGCTGCATGTCTGCGTATTCGATGCCGTTGTGCACAGTCTTGACGAAATGCCCTGCGCCATCCTCACCCAGCCACTTTGCGCAGGGCTGACCTTCATGGCTTGCCGCGATCGCGTCGAGGATGTGCGCCACACGGTCCCAGCAATTCCGTGGGCCGCCGCCCATGATGGACGGTCCGAAGCGCGCGCCTTCCGCGCCTCCCGACATGCCGACGCCGAGAAAGGGGCGTCCGTCCTCGCGCGCGGCTTGCGCGCGCCGCCTCGTGTCGTGGAAGTTCGCGTTGCCCATGTCGATGATCATGTCATCGTCTTCGAGCAGGTGTCGCAGAGCGTCGATCTGGGCATCGACCACGCTGCCGGCAGGGACCATCAGGATGACGTTGCGAGGGCGCCTCAACGACTGGACGAGCGCCTCAACGGACTTGCATGGCGCGATCCGCCGCGCGAGATCTCCCGCAGTGTCCATGAGCTCGGTGACGCGGGCATGGGTACGGTTGTACGCCGAAACCCGAAAGCCGTTGTCGGCAATGTTCAGTGTCAGCATCGCGCCCATTGTCCCAAGCCCGACGACTCCGATTTCCGATTCTGACATGCGCGTTTCCTGTTCCTGTCCGGCAGTTTCGGCGCTAACACTACGGCGAAGGGCCGGAAACGCAACGGCAGTCAGGCCCGAGCTTGGCAGGAGGGTGAGTCATGACGAAGACGCCGATCGCATTGGTGACCGGGGGTGCGCAAGGCATCGGATATGCATGCGCTGAAGCACTGGCAAATGACGGGTTCAGGATCATTCTGGCGGACATCAATCCGAGCGTGAAGGACGCGGCGATGCGGCTTGGCCAGGATGCGGACGGGTTAGTCTGCGACATGGGTGACATGGCGCAGGTCTCGGACATGTTCGATCGAATCACGACCGAGCACGGTCCGGTCTCCGCCTTGGTGAACAATGCGGGGATTTCGGAGCCGGGCGAATTCCTCGACTACGACATCGCCACTTTCCAGAAGGTGATCGGCGTCAATCTCACGGGCGCCTTCGCGGCGCTTCAGCGCGCGGCCCGCATGATGATCGACGCGGGCATCGAGGGCGCGATCGTCAACATGTCGTCGATCAATGCCCAGGTCGCGATTCCGGCAATTCCCGCATACTGCGCCTCCAAGGGCGGCGTGATGCAGCTCACCAAGGCGGCCGCGCTTGCGCTTGCGCCGCACGGAATCCGTGTCAACGCGGTCGGCCCGGGTTCGATCGACACGGCCATGATGGCCGCCGTCAACGCGAGCCCGGACGCGATGAAGAAGATCATGTCACGAACGCCGCTCCAGCGCGTTGGCACGCCCAGCGAAATCGCCGACGTGGTCGCCTTCCTGGTCAGCGGCAAGGCGAGCTACATCACCGGCGAGACGATCTACGTCGATGGCGGCCGGCTCGGAATGAACTACACCTGCTGAGCGGTGCACGGGCGCCGGGCAGAATTCGCCCGGCTCCCTGTCGTCACTTCTTCGCGTCCGGACCGGTGTAGCTCCATCGGTAATCGGGTGGTGTCGGGCCCTTGTTGCGCCCGCCCTGCTGCATCTGTTCCCACGCATGCGCCAGGATGCCGACAGAGCGCGAGAGACAGAAGAGTCCGCGTGCCAGCGGCGGCGCAAAGCCGAGTTCGGCAAAGATGACGGCTGTCGCCCCGTCGATGTTCATCGGCACGGGCTTGCCTTTCCGTCGGTGCAACTCGTCTTCGACCGCGCGTCCGGCATGGGCGAACTGACCCGTCACGACGCCGCTTTCCGCGGCCTTGTACACGAGAGACAGGAGGCGTGGCGTCCGAGGGTCGGTCGGCTTGTGGAACCTGTGGCCGAAGCCCGGAACGAATGCGTTGCGGGAATTCTGCCAGTTGTCGATCCCCTTCGAGGCGGCTTGTGCCAGCTCGGTCCCGGAGCAGGCCGCCCTGGCAATGCCATCAAGGAAGTCGACCGCCTGCTCGCCTGCACCGCCATGCACGTCACCGAGCATGTTGACCGCGGAGGCCATGGCATTGTTCAGGGGAAGTCCGCATGTCACGGCCATGCGTGCGGCTGCGATCGATGGCGCCTGCGGCCCGTGATCCACTGCGGCGACCAGTGCGGCTTCGAGAAGCCGGGCCTGGCCTTCCTCGGGCACCTCGCCTCTGGTCATCAGCCAGATCGTTTCCGGCAACGTCAGATTTCCGATCAGTTCCTCGATCGGATGGCCTCGCAAGTGGATCCGCCCCGGCTCCATGTCGACTATCGCTGTTGACCACCAGTCGGAGACGTCGCTGCCGCTCATATGACTCCAATCCTTTCGAGGCGCTCAAGCTCGGAGTCGGAGATTCCAATTCGGCCCCAGGTTTCGCGATTGTGCTGCCCAAGTTCCGGCGGCGGGCTGTCGACGGCGGCTGCCTCCCCATCAAGTCTCACCCCTGTTCGCGCAACCTCGATGTCGCGTCCCACGCCAGGGACGTTCTCGAAGGCTGCCAGGAAACCGCGACCGGTGATCTGTTCCGAGCGGAGAACTTCCGGCACGCTCAGCACGGCGCCCGTCGGAACCCCGATCCGGTTCAATTCCTCGACCCAGTCCCTGGCGGGCCTGGTCACGAGAACGGCCTCGATCTCCGCGCGAAGCCTGTCCCGGTTCCTCTTGCGGACCTCGCGCGTGGCGTATTCGGTGCGGTCCCGCAGGCAAGCCAGGCCGAGATGGTCCGTCAGGAGCACCCACTGGTCGTCGCTGTTCGCCGCGACATTGATCGGATCGGTGGCCGTGCTGAAGGATCCGGACGGCGCCGATGTCGGGTTTTCGTTGCCATGCGCTTCCGGGATGACGTCCGCGATCAGGTGATTCGACACCACCCATCCCATTGTCGCCAGAACGGATTCCAGCATCGAGACATCGATAAACGCGCCGCGTGGCCGCTTGTTCAGCGCCGCCGTGATCGCGAAGGCCGCGGTCAGTCCGCCGACCGTGTCTGCCACCGGGTAGCCAACGCGCGTCGGGGTGCTTCCTGCGCTTCCCGTGATCGACATGACACCCGACGCGCCCTGAATGATCTGGTCATATGCGGGACGGTCGACCCAGGGCCCGTCCTGGCCGAATCCCGAGATCGCGCAATATGTCAGCTCGGAATTGATCTCTTTCAGGACATCATGACTCAGGCCAAGGCGCCGCATGACCCCCGGGCGGAAGTTCTCGACAAGGACGTCCGCCTTTGCCACGAGGCGCTTTAGAAGCGACTTCCCCTCGGCACTCTTGAGGTTCAGCGTCACGGATTTCTTGCCTGCGTTCTGGGCAAGGAACGAGGCGCCCATCCCTGCGGCATTGAGCCGGGCATCCGCGCCCAGCCGCCGCGCCAGGTCTCCGCTGCCGGGGCGCTCGATCTTGATCACCTCCGCGCCGAGATGGGCCAGTTGGTGACAGCAGAACGGTCCTGCCAGAACGTTGGTCAGGTCCAGCACGAGAATGTCCGAGAGCGGTGCGGGCATCGTTCAGTCGACCGCGAGTTCCGCGACGACAGACGCCCATGCAGCCCCGTGCATGTCCCTGTCCCCGGGATGGCCTTGCACGACCGGGCGGGGGAGGCTGATCTTGATCACGTTCAGGTCCTTGATGTCGAAGCGCTTGATCGATTTCGTGTCCGTCCCGAGAGCTTCCGCGACCCGTTTCGTCGAGAGGCCGCCCGACAGTCGAGCAAAGGCGTCGCTGGAACCGCAGAAGATGTCGATCGTCAGCCAGAAGGGTCCGGCGTTCTTTGACCGGACCTTGTCGCAGATCTTGCCCACTTCAGGCATTGATCACGTCGAGACGGAACGCGTCCATCGGGTCCGAGAGCGTCATGACATGATGGAGGCAGAACTCGTGGACCGGTCCCCTGTCGATCTCGGCCGGCGAAAACGGAAACGAGAAGGTCGGCTGCTCTTCCTCGGATGTAAGGGGGTGGTGCAGAAGATAGGGATTCATGAGCTTGCCGATCTCGTTCGCGGTGCCCTGGTCCTCGGCGGTGATGGTGCAAAGGACGCCGATCTCGGTCGGCGAGCCCGGCCTGGTTTCCAGCTCTCCAAGCGTGCTGTCGATGCCGACAAGCCGGAGGTCGCAGCGCCAGGCCCCCGGTGCGAGGCCCATCCGGTTCTCGACCTTTTTGGCGTGCCGGTGACCGATGTCCCGAATCCAGGCTTGTGCGCTTTCCACGTATCTCGGGTCGCGGATGGTGGCCATCAGGAGAGTCTGGCAGCCCGCCACGCGCGCGCCTTCGAGCTTCACGGTGTACCGGTCCGACGCCACCCAGCGGGATCCCTCCACGCGGACGCGTGCCTCGTCGAGCGCCTCGTAGGAGGCGTCAGTCACGTCGAGATGCCCGCCCGGCTCGTGAAGGATGAACGGATCCGCGTTCTCGTACAGCATGTGAGCGAGGACGGTCTGCGGCGTTGCGCGGGCGTCGTACGCCAAGGGATGCACGGTGAATCCTGCCTTGTCGAACTCCACCATCAAGACGCCGGACTGGGGATTCGTGGCGCATAGGGCGCCGCACTCCGCGATCTTGGCTCCATGCCATGCGCCGCCCGCGTGATCGTCCTGCATGAGCGGAAGCGCGGCGATGGTGGCCGTGTCGGTGGTCCGGCCCGCGATGACGATTTCAGCCTCGGTCTCGATGGCTTTCTGGATCTGCTCGGCACCCGCCAAGGCAACGATATGGGTGCAGTCCTCGATGGTCTTGCGATCCAGGCTCGGCGCGCCGTCCAGGGCCCAGACCTGGCCGGAGGCGAAGCGCTTGCCGACTTCGCGCGGATCCTGCTCGGACTTGAGCGTTGCGACCCTTGGCGTCCAGCCGAGCTCTTCCAGGCATTCGCGCGTTATGTCGACGAGCCAGTCGACCATCCCGTCCGTGCCACAGGTGCCCGCGGTTCCGATGACGAGCGGACACCCTGCGGTTCGCGCCGCCTCGATCAGCCCCTTCCACTCAACCTTGGTCGAGCTCCGCGCGTATTTCGACACGCCGCTGCCGAGATAGGACGGCCCGCTGTCGGTCGAGCCGCCGTCGATGGCGATGAGATCGGGTTTCATTTGGATTCCGCGTTCAAGCGCGGCCTTGTCGTAGTCGAGGCCGAGGGCCCCTGAGGGGACCAGGATGCGTGTCATGGTTCGGTTCGCCGGCTCATTGGCACTTGTTCGCGAGAGTCCCGCATCCGACGGGAGGCGCGCGGTCCGCAACAAGAGGGAGATCCGCATCCGGGAACAGGTCTGAAGGCGGAGCGCTCTTGATATCGCATGACATTTCCTGCTCTTGCATCGCCGCGAGTTTGCGGGGCCGTGCGTTGCTGGCCGCGGTCAGTCACTGACTGCCTGAGGTCTCTTGATCACGCGGCGGAGGAAGATCGGCGCAAGGAATCCTGCAACGGCAAGGACGAGAAGCGACGAGGGGATCGCAGAGTAGAATTCATACGTCTCGGACGACCCATGCCACCGGAACCCGAACAGGAACCGCCAGTCGCCGTCCGAGAGTATCATCGCGCGACGAAGCGCGTCCTCCATGTGATTGCCGAGAAGGATCCCAAGGATGATGGGCACGGTGGGAACGTCAAGCTTGCGGAAGATCCAGCCGACTATGCCGAAGAAGATCATCAGCAGGAGATCGAAATAGCTGCCCGAGAGCGAATAGATGCCGACAAAGGAGATCATCATGACGCCCGGAAGCAGAACCCATGCCGGCACGCTCAGGATGTGGACGAACATTTTCACCATTGGCACGTTCATCGCCAGAAGGACGAAGTTCGCGATCAGCAGCGAGGCGATCAGGCCCCACACGACGTCTGGCCGATCGGTGAACAGGGTCGGACCCGGCGTGATGTTGAGCGTCAGCAGCAGTGCCAGCAGCACGGCGGTCGTTCCGGAGCCGGGCACGCCGAGGGTCAGCATCGGCACGAGCGCACCGCCTGCCGCGGCGTTGTTCCCCGCCTCGGGCGCCATCACGCCCTTGGGCACGCCGGTGCCGAATCCGCCCTTTTCGCCCTGCACGTTCTTTTCGCCCATGTAGGCGAGGAACGAACCGAGCGAGGCGCCGGCGCCGGGAAGCACGCCCGCGATGAACCCGATCACGCTGGACCGCAGCATGGTGCCGATGCCCTTGGCCAGGTCGCGGGCCGGCAGGGTCACCTTTCCGAGCTTGACCCCGATGGATGACTCCCTGCCGTGGCTCTCGATGAAGACAAAGACCTCCGCGACCGCGAAGAGCCCGACGATCGCGACCAGGAAGTCGACGCCGTCCATCAGGTGCAGGTTGCCGCCGGTGAAGCGCGGCATCCCGGTCTGGTTGTCGAGCCCGATCATGGCGATGGCGAGCCCGATGCAGGAGGCGAGGGCGGCCTTGGCCTGGTTCTTGGAGGCGATGCCTCCCAAGGTCGAGAACGCAAGCAGGTAAAGTGCAAAATACTCCGACGGGCCGAACTGGTAGGCAATGCGGGACAGGAGCGGCGCGAGCAGCATAAGGCCGATCGTCGCAAAAAGCGCGCCGAAGAAGCTTGCGAAGCCAGAAAGCACGAGAGCGTCTCCGGCGCGTCCCGCCTTGGCCATCGGGTAGCCGTCGAGGGTCGTCATCAGCGCAGGCTCGTCGCCGGGGATGTTGAGGAGGATGGAACTTATCCGCCCGCCGTACATCGCGCCGTAATAGACGGCGGTCATCAGGACGAGGGCGGATGTTGCGTCGAGGCCGAGCGAGAATGCAAGCGGGATCAGGATGGCGACGCCGTTCGACGGACCGAGGCCCGGAAGCGCGCCGATAATGGTCCCGAGGAAGCAGCCGGCAACGGCGAGAAAGAGCGTGAACGGCGTGAGCGCGACGCTGAAGCCGAGGGCGAGGTTCGAGAGGAGTTCCATCAGCCCAGCCACGCCTTGGGCAAGGGCTGAAGCCCGAGCCCGAGCGCGTACTTGAATATCAGGAACAGCCCGATCGACAGGCCAAGTCCGGTGATTGCCGCAGGCAGCGGACGAGGGGAGATCTGGAAGCTCAGGATGGCCGCGCAGATCGCCGTGGGCATCAGGAAGCCGAGCGGCTTCAGGGCATGGGCATAGGCAACCATGACGAGGACGGCGATCGCGATGTTGCCAAGCGTCATCCGTCCGGGCCACGCCGGGTCGTCATCAGGCCGGAAGACAAAGACCAGCCCGCAGATCGTTGCGACCCCGGCCAGCATCAGCGGGAACGTCTTCGATCCGACAGGATCCGACATGAAGCTGGCCTGTATCTGGAAGGCGCCCGCCGTATAGGCGAGCGCCCCCAGTATCACGACCACTCCGAAGAGACGGTCGGAGAGTTTCACTGGATGACGCCGATCTCTTTCGAGAGTTCGACGGTATCGGCGATGACGCCGTCTACCCAGCTCTGGAAGTCGCCGCCGACCTTGGTGAAGGGGGCGAGGCCGTTGGCGACCATGGCGTCCTTCCATTCCTGGCTGTCCGCGACTGCCTGGAGCCTGGAGCCCCATGCCTCGAAGTCAGCGTCCGAGATGCCCTTTGGCACGTACAGGCCGCGCCAGTTCACGGCGACCACGTCAAAGCCCTGTTCCACGGCGGTCGGGATGTCCTCGAAGCCCGGCACCCGCTCCTCGGTAAGGACGGCAAGCGCGCGCACCTCGCCCGACTGAAGGAAGCCGACGATTTCGGACATGTCGCCGGTCATGCCTTGGGTGAAGCCGCCGATCGTCTGGGTGATGGCGTCGCCGCCGCCGTCAAGGCCGATGTACTTGACCTTCGTGATGTCGGTGAAACCGGCCTCCTTCAGGACCATGAGCACCTTCAGGTGATCGAATCCGCCCGCGGCCGAGCCGCCGCCGAAAGCGACCGAGCCGGGATCGGCCTTGATCGCGTCGACCATGTCGCCGAGCGACATGAAGGGGCTGTCGGCGGCTACGACGATCACGCCGGGGTCGGCGCCGATCGCGCCCACGAAGCGCACCTGGTCGGCGGTCATGCCGGCATAGGCATTCTGTGCAAGGCGCGTTGCCGTGGCCTGGCTGGCAGCGACGATCAAGTTGTTGTCGTCTCCGCGTTCATTGACCACGTGGCTGTAGGCCAGGCCTCCGCCACCGCCGGCCATGTTGGTGACCTGAACCGGGGAGTCCACCTGGCCGATGTCGTACAGGATCTTGCCGATCTGGCGACAGGTGAAGTCCCAGCCGCCGCCGGGGTTGGCCGGTGCGATGCACTCGGTTGCCGCCAACGCGGCCGAACCCGCAACTGACATAATCGCGCCCAATGCGAGCGCACGGAATCTTGTTTTCATGTCTTTCTCCCTTGGACTGGTTGAATGCCGCTCGGTGCGGCAAGTCCGACGGCGACATAACGACGCTATGCGGGAAGATTCAACCCCTCAAAGGCAGGGTGGAAGGGCCATCTCGTTTGGAGAGCATCCCTTTGGCTCTTGCGGGATTGCGTGACGCGTGCGACCCGGCACGATTTCCCGGAATCGTGGCGGGCCGTGGTTCCTCGCGTGCTCTGCGACAGCCGGACATGCGCCGAAATGACGTGTTCTGGTTGCACGCAGGAAAGGTGTCTTCGCCGCTTCATGCCGCAACTGCCTTCGCCATGGCGGTGCGCCAGGCGCGGCAAGCCCAGGGTAGATGACCGGTTCAACGTGAACTTGCCGGTGCTGGTGCGCCGCAAGATCGCGAGGCATCGTCCCGCCGCTCCTGCATGTCGCCCTCATTCGATCCACTTGGGCCAGTCCCCGGGTGGCACAGCGCTCCGGAATCCCGCCATGCCTTCGGCTCTTTGCCTGTCCACCCGTTCAACTTGCTTGTGATCGACGACGAAGAAGGACGTCTCCGAATGCAGGCAGCCGGACGGGCAATCGCCCCAAGCCTTGCGCATCATGACAAACCAGCGGCCGGACGCCTTTGTCACCGCGATGTCCGGTCCATCACCCAAGTACGCGTCAAGCTCGGCGCCGACGACACCATCAACGGCCAGATATGCCTGCCGTGCCGCATGCAGGTTTGCGCGCGCGCTGAAGTGCATGATCACGGAAGCGATCAACGGCATCGATTCAAGTGCATGCAGGCCCAGCCTGGCATTCAGCTCATCGAATTCCGCAACGCCGGTCAGGCGTGCCTCGCTTGCACCGTCCCAACGTTTGGCAATGGCATCCAGAAGATCGCCTTCCACCGTGAGGAGCAGCGCCGCCGGTCGGTACCGCGATCGCGCCGCAACCTCTGCCGTTTCCGGGTAACGACTTCGGATGCGCGTCAGCACCTGGTCGATCTCGCGGGCGATTTCGCCAAGCCGTCGCTCGTCCATGAGCAATTCGCCTGTCTCTCCGAGGTGAATGCGCTGCGCGAGCAAATTTGCGTCCGAGGAGATTCCGGCTCGTCGGGCGGCCAGTGAATCGACTGCGAGGACTTCGGATGCTTCTGCGAAAACTGGCTTCGGCATGATGCCGAGGAAGGCGCCTAGCAACGGGGGGAAAATGGCGAGAGCAATTCGTGGAAACGGTCTCAATGCGCGAACACCATGCCGAAGTCGACGCGACGGTTCGGGCATTCCAGGTCCGGACACGCATCGGTGGCTCAACTGCACGCGGAGCTTGCTCCTTCAACCCTTGGCTGCGGTGACGGCCCCTTGTATGAAGGCCCGCACGATTAGGCAAACCCACGGACCTGGAAGCGAGAGGACGCAAGGGCGGCGACCTTGCGCGCGGCCTGAATCGGAAGGGCGGCACGGCCTGCTCCTGACCAACGGCACTCGTGGCAAAATCAGGAACCTCTGCCCGCCGGGGAAGCGGCTCATCATTTGGACCCTGTTCGACGAGCTGAACTCGAATCTGGCCTGATGCGCGCCAGGCGCCGTTCAAGGACAAACGCGCTCTTCCACGTTTTGCAGTTCGTTGCCGCTTGCGTGCCGGCACAACGAGCGGTCAGGATGTCCGGCACCGCGGTTCCCCGCGTCATCCGGAATGGTCAAATCGAAAGGTGAACTTTTCCATCGTTCGGGTTACGCTGCTTCTGTCATGGATCACAAGACTTTCGTCAGTTCGGTGCCTGCCAACGTTCTGGCTGACTTGAGCAGGACCGAAGACGCCGCCGGCTTGCGGCACCTTGCGTTGCATCTGGGCCTGATCCTTGCGTTGGGACTGTATGTCGCCTCGGGCGCGCCCTTCTGGTGGCTGGCGGTCGTGCCTCTTGGCATTGCAATCTGCTTTCTCTTCACCTTGCAGCATGAAACGACCCACAAGACGCCCTTTGCAACGCCCTGGCTGAATGAATGGGTCGGACGCCTGGCCGGACTGCCGATCCTGCAGCCATTCGAGTGGTTCCGCTACTTTCATCTGTCGCATCACAGGCATACCAACGATCCGCTGCGTGATCCCGAGCTGATTGCCGGGGCCAAGCCCGAAACTTGGACATCGTACGTGATGCACGTTTCCGGCCTCCCGTTCTGGTGGGCCATGACGCGCCGGATTCTGTCCAACGCTGCCGGCGCGGACCCTGGCGCCCATTCTCCCGAACGCGCCCGTCGCAGGCTGGCCCGCGAAGCCCGGTGGATGCTTCTGGCCTACATTCTTGCGGCGATCAGCCTGCTCTTCACGCCGTTGCTCTTTTGGGTCTGGATGCTTCCCTGCCTGCTGGGCCAGCCATTCTTGCGGCTCTACCTTCTGGCGGAGCACGGACGTTGCGCCTTTGTCGCGAACATGCTCCAGAACACGCGAACGACCTACACCAACCGACTTGTGCGGTTCCTGACCTGGAACATGCCTTATCACGTCGAGCATCACACGCTGCCCCAGGTGCCGTTTCACAAGCTGCCTGAGCTGCATGATCGCATGCAGGGATGGCACCTGGTCACCTCGGACGGCTACATCGCTTTCACGCGCGACTACGCGGCGTCAATGCAATTCCGTGATCAAGCTGCTCACGAGTAGGTGCAAGTCCGGTCAGGAGCGCGATCGCGAGGATTTCGTGACGGTCGCGGCGGCCGGCGTCGCTGGCTCGAGGATCCGGAATCGCAACGAAGGCACATGGATGTCCCGGCACCGGGCCGTGTCACGGCGCGCCATTCTTGCTGGGGCGGCGGGGCGAATCCGTCGATCCGGCGGCGAAAGGGCCCAAATGGGCGGCAGTCCAGAGCAGGCAGGTCATGCGTGCCCGCCATCGAGGAAGTCCAGAAAGAGCTGCCAGTCATGTGGCAGCAACTCGTGGCCGCCGGGACGGAGATGGTGGCCAAGCGCCGCATGGCGGGTTTGGTGAGCTCCGGCCCACATCTCCTCGATGCCCGGCCAGGAGCAGGTTCGCGGCCAGGCTTCGGATGCGGCGACGAGGGCCAGGTAGGAGCCTGCCGGATCGGCCCAGAGGTCCTGCTCGGCGGAGGCGACGTATACCTTGCGGGGGGCCGCGCACGCAATGAGGTGGTGCTGGTCC
Source organism: Boseongicola sp. (assembly GCA_028824715.1). Lineage (GTDB taxonomy): Bacteria > Pseudomonadota > Alphaproteobacteria > Rhodobacterales > Rhodobacteraceae > JAJEFO01. The sequence continues at coordinate 101,515 of JAPPCV010000174.1, forward strand.
AAAGCAGCCGCGCGGCGCTGCGGCCTGATCCAGTGCGGAAAGGCGGCCGCCATCTGGGCAAGCGTTTCCCCGACCGCGTGTCCGGCGGGAGCAGCGCCGGCACAACCCGAATTGTTCGCAAGCACCGCACCGATTCTCGTGTCATTCGCCGCCGCCCAAAGCGCCGCCTTGCCGAGGCGAGAGTGACCCGCGACGGCAACTTGCCCCATGTCAAGGCCGCCAAGCCGCCCGGCCGAGTCCAGGAGGCGTTGAATCGCCCAGGCCCAGAGCGAGATCGCGCCGGTGTCCAGGCCGACGAACGGGCAGGCGCCGTGCCTCAGGATTTCGTCCGGATCGTCCGGCGCCCACGAACCGTAGCAACTCACCATCACCGCGTATCCCCGCGCCGTCAGCATCTCGACAGGCCAGCGATGGGCCTCCGTGCCACGCAGCACGTCGTGCAGTCGCCCGTTCAAGATGCCAAGCTCAGGCCGGCAATGAATGCGTGCCCGCCTGTCGAGCGGAAAGTCCGGCCCCGAGAGGATGCCCGCGGGACCGGCGAATCCAAGGCCCGCGATCAACGGCGCGTCACCGCGGCTCTCCGGTCGCCAGAGTGCTGCATCGACGGTGAGAGTTCTTGCGCCAATTGCCGATCGCATCGTGATTTCGATTCGCTCCGCCGAGGCCTCGCCCAGAGGGCTGGCCTCAACTTCCAGTTCTGCGGGGGCAGGCGGCAACGGCCCGTAGATCGCGGCGGACAGTTCCTTTCGCCATCTCTCCTGGCGCTCTTCGAGAGGCTCGGGGCCGTCGAGCGACGCAAGCGGGAACGGTCCCGCGAACGCATCCTCAGGCGGGAGAGCCAGGCTCAACGTGCCCAGCCGTCGTAGAAGGGATGACCGGACTTGATCGGCAGGTCTTCCGGCTGGCCTGATCGGGCGGAACCATAGATCGCCGTGGCAAGCTCGATCGAACGACGGCCGTCTTCCAGCGTGACCTCGCACCCGGGGCGTCCGTCGAGCGCGTCGGCCGTCGCCTCGAAAAAGGCCTCGTATCCGGTTCCGCTCTTGGGCACGTCCGCGAGCATCGCGTCGATGTCGCGCTGCCGCGCCGGATCTCGTGCAATGAATGTCCAGCACCTGGCGGCCGGGGCGTAGGGCGCATGATCGCTTTCCACGGTGAAACCCTCGAACATGAGGCGAAGCCGGGACGTGTTGCCGGCCGCCCCAAGCGTTATCGAGGAGGTCACGAGGGCGCCGTCGCGCATCCGGACGGCAAGTGCGGCGCAGTCTTCAACCTCGATGTCGTTCACGCGCGTTGCGACATCTGCATAGACCAGCTTGACCGGGCCTAGCAGCGACATCAGGAGGTCATGGATGTGGATCGCGTGCCCCAGGACGGCGCCACCCTGCTCGCCGGCCCAGGTCCCGCGCCAGCCGACGTCGTAGTATGCCGCAGGTCGGTCCCAATGTGTCTCGAGAGTTCCGGCGTAGCAGCGGCCGGCAATGCCGGAGTCAATGAGCGCGCGGAGCTGTGACATGCCAGGCCCGTAACGGTACTGGAACACCGGGAATATGGCCCCGCCAGTATGCCTTGACCGCTCGATCAGCCTGTCCGCTTCCGAAAGCGAGCAGGCGAGCGGCTTTTCGCAGACAACGGACTTCCCCGCGTCGAGCGCATCAAGGCAAGTCCGGCAATGCAGATCCGGCGGCAGGCAGACATCGGCAATGTCGATCTCGGGATCAGACAGGACATCGCTGACGTCTGCCACGAAGCCAGCGCCTATGCACTTGTCGGCAAGGCTGCGGCCCCGCGCCTCGTCAAGATCGCAAATGGTCTTGACGCGAAACCTCTCGGGCAGGGCCGCATATCCTGCGAGGTGCTGGGCGCCTATCCCCGCACCGATGATCGCAACCGTCTGTTTCATGCTGTCTCGGCCTTCATTTGCGCCTGGATCGCCAGTTCGGTGGTCGTGAACGTATGCGCCTGCCGAACGGCGGTCTCGGTCCTGTCGGCCACGTCGGCAACAAGGCGCGGGAAATAGGGCAGGCCCGCGTCGTTGCAGGGAACCATCGCGTTTTCCTCGCCGTTGACCAGGTAAAGGTTGTTGGTCACGTGCGGCCGGCCGATGTCCGTGTACTTGCGCAGCTCGATGTGTCCCTCGGTTCCCTGGATGAAGAGGCGTCCGTCTCCCCAGGTCGGCAGGCCGTTGGGTGTGAACCAGTCGACGCGCACGTAGCCGTGACCCTTGTCCGAGCGGAGGACCATCTCCCCGAAATCCTGGAATCCATGCGCATCGGGCATGGTCGTGTTCTCGACATGGGCATGGGCGACCTCGGCGGAATCGGATCCCGTGAAATGCAGGAACTGGTCGATCTGGTGCGAGCCGATGTCGCAGAGAATCCCGCCGTAGCGTTCCCGAATCAGGAACCATGGCGGGCGGGTCCGCAGGTTCTTCTTGTGAGGGCCGAGGCCGACAGTCTGGACGACGCGACCGATGGCGCCTCCGAAGACGAGCTCTTCGGCACGCGTGACGGCGGGCACCTCGAACCGCTCCGAGAAATTCACCGTCCAGATGCGCCCGGTGTCCGCCTGCACGCCGCGGATCTCGTCGAGCTGGCCAAGCGTCGTGCATCCAGGCTTGTCGACCATGACGTCCTTGCCGGCCTGCATCGCTTCGACCGCCAGGCCCGCGCGGTCCTCCGGCACCGCCGAGATCAGGATCATGGCGATTTCGGGATCGTCAAGAACACGGCGTCTGTCGGCGACCCTGGCAACCTCGGGAAAGACCTCGTTGAACTTCCGTTCCGTGACCGCCGTCCCGTCCGTCCAGTAGGCATCGCAGGTGCAGCCCTCGCCCAACATGTTCGAGAGCATTCCGAATATGTGCCCGTGATCGATTCCGATGACGCCGAGCTTGAACGCCATGGTCAGCCCTCCTTCCGGTTCCTGACCTGCAGTGCGTCCCGGCCCGGGCACCGGGCAGCGCGCCATTGCCGCTTCCAGGCGACCCGGCGCTGTCGCGCGCATGCTCTTTGCAGGAGATTGGTCATTGGCCTTCGACCTCGACGCGCGCGCCCGTCCGTCCGCTCCTCTCGATCGCCTCGATCAACGCGTGCACGGCGAGTGCGCTCCGTCCCGGGACCAACGGTGGCCGTCCAGCGCTGACGGCATCGGCGAAGTCCTCGATCACGAGGCGATGCCAGTCGCTGGTAAAGGCCATCGGGTCGGCGCCGGCACCGCTCGCCATGGATTCACCGGAGGATTCCGAGCGGCCGTCAATCCAGTCGACTTTCAGGATCCCGGCCCCGAGTCGCGCCGAGGCGTTGCGGCAATGGAGCGTGATCGTCTCGCCTGCACCCGGGAACCCTGCCGTCGTCGCAAAGAGCTGGCCCGCGGCACCATTTGCGAACTGCAGGCCCGCGACGACGAAGTCCTCGGCCTCCATCCGGTGATGGGCCGTGGTGACGCACATCGCCGTCACTTCCGTGACCGGTCCGGCAAGTGCCAGCATCAGGTCGAGCGTGTGGATTGCCTGGGAAATCAGGACTCCGCCGCCGTCCCTCGCATAGGACCCGCGTCCCGGCTCGTCGTAATACGCCTGCGGCCGCCACCAGGGCACGTTGACCTCGACTGCCACGAGCGGTCCAAGCGACGGCATGCGCGCGGCCAGATCCCGGGCCACGGGCCGGGCGCGATGCTGCAGCATGATGCCCAGCGGCACGCCCGATCTTTCGCAGGTATCGACGATCCTTGCCGCGGCCGGAAGCGTGCGCTCGACCGGTTTCTCCATAAGGATCGGCTTTCCGGCTCGTGCGAGGGTCTCGACGATTTCGGCCCTTGCGTCGGGCGGCGTGGTCAGGATGGCGAAGTCGACCGACGCATCATCGGCAATGTCCTTCAGGCTGTCCGCCGCACGTGCGCCAAGCTCGGGATGGGTTGCCAGGAAGTCCGTTCGGCTCTTGGGGTTGCGGGCGAAGACCGTGCCAAGCGTCACGACGTCCGATCCGGCGATCGCGTCGGCGTAGGTCTTCGAGACCATGCCAAGACCGATCAGCGCGGCTCTCATGGGCCGATCGCGAGCGCCTGCCCGCCCTCGCCATCGAAGACGTGGAACCTGTCAGTCGGAAACGTCACGCCTATTGTCTGGTTGCGTTGCAGGGGTATCTGCTCGCCGAGTTGCACGGTGAGCCGCTCGCCGTTTTCGAACGCGCCGTAAATGTACGTGACCGAGCCCAGTTGCTCGAAGTTCCGCACCTTGATCTGCATGTCGCCGGTGCCGTCGAGCGATACGCCGATCGATTCGGGCCGGATGCCGAGCGTCACCCTGCCATCGCTTCCCGCGGCAAGTTGCACGTCGCGGGTCAGGCCGCTGTCCAGCAACAGGCGGCTTCGCTCGAGGCGACCTTCCAGGAAGTTCATCTGGGGCGCGCCGATGAAGCCCGCGACGAACCTGTTGGCGGGATTGTTGTAGAGATCGAGCGGTCGTCCGACCTGCTCGATCCTGCCGTCTCGAAGCACGACGATCCGGTCCGCCATGGTCATGGCCTCGATCTGGTCGTGGGTGACGTAGATCATCGTGTTGCCGATTTCGTCGTGAAGATTCGATATCTCGACGCGCATTTGCAGGCGAAGCTCCGCGTCGAGGTTGGACAGCGGTTCGTCGAAGAGAAAGACGATCGGCTCGCGGACGATTGCCCGTCCGATGGCGACTCTCTGGCGCTGTCCGCCGGAGAGTTGCCCGGGGCGCCGGTCCAGAAGCTGGTCGATCTGCAGCAGCCGGGCGGCGGAATCGACCCGTCGGGCGATTTCGGTTCGGTCCATGCGGAAGTTCTCGAGCCCGAAGGACAGGTTCTGCCGCACGCTCATGTGCGGGTAGAGCGCGTAGGACTGGAAGACCATGCTGAGACCGCGTTCGGAAGCGGGCACGGCATTCACGCGTCTTCCCTGCAGCATGATGTCGCCGCTCGTCGGGTCGTCCAGCCCGGCGATCAGCCTGAGCAGGGTGGACTTGCCGCATCCGGAGGGTCCCACGAACACCACGAACTCGCCTTCGTCGATGGCAAGATCGACGCCATGGATCACGTCAACCGGGCCAAAGCTCTTCCTGATCTGCCTGAGTTCAAGCGTATGGCTCGTTGTTTCCGTCATTTCAGGCCTGTTGTGGCGATGCCGGTCGTGATGAATCGCTGAAGCCAGACGAAGACCAGCGTGATCGGAATGAGCGACACGACGGTCATCGCCAGGATGTAGTGGAAGTCCGTGTCGAATTCGCCCGCGTATTGCGTGAGGCCAAGCTGGATCGTGTGCTTTTCCGGATCGGAGATCAGGACGATCAGGGGCCAGAGGAAGTCGTTCCAGCGCCATATGACCGAGAGGATTGCGAGAACCGAAAGGGCGGGCAGCGAAAGCGGCATGACGATTCGCCAGAAGATGCGCCACTCGCTCGCGGCGTCCATCCGCGCGGCCTCTAGGAGCTCGTCCGGGATCGTCAGCATGTACTGCCTGAGCAGGAACACGCCCGTGGGCGTGGCGGCCGCCGGTATGATCACGCCCCAGAGCGACCCGAAGATGCCAAAGCTCCACACGACGAAGAACAGCGAGACCAGGATGATCGAGGAGGGGATGAGCAGCGTCGCGACGATGAGGATCGTGAATGTCAGCCGCCCCCGGAAGCGGTACTTGGAGAGCGCGAATGCCGCCATCGCGTTGATGATCAGCGTGATCAGGGTCGCCATTGCCGTGACGAAGATCGAGTTGAACAGGTAGATGCCGAAGGTGAAGTTCTCCTGCCCGTGCCGCTTCAGCAGGGGGTCGAGGTAGTTCTCGGTCGCAACGCGGACTTCCTCCGACGGTCGCAATTGCGTTCGGGGCACCTTGAAGACGTCGCCTGGATCTTCTATCGGCGCGACGTCGGTTTCCTTCCGGGTCGGACCCGCCTTGAAGACCTTGCGTTCGCCGCCGTCCTCGGCCTCGTGAATCCATTCGGGTTTGGTGCCGATCCCCTCGATTTCGGTCTGGACCTGGGCGATCGGCAGGAGCCTGGTGTCAAAGCTGTCCACTGCACGTTCCGGCTTGATCGAGCTGAAGAAGGTCCAGAGCACCGGGACGAGGACGATCAGCACCCCGAGCAGCAGGTATCCGTAGGCCAGGAAGTCCGCCATGCCGAAACGCTCTGCCGTGTCCTTGTTGCCGGCGGTGCGGGTCAGGAAAGTGCCCAGGCGGTCCAGCATCACAGTTCCGACTGCCTCCGCGTGATCCAGAGCTGGAAGAACGTGAAGATCGCGATGACCACTGCCATCAGGACCGAGCCCGCAGCCCCCTCGCCGTAGTCCTTGTTGTTGTTGGTGAAGGCGACCTCGTAGATGTTCTGCACGATCATGAATGTCTCGCGCCCGGGCCCGCCCCCGGTCAGCAGGTAGACCTCGTCGAAGATCTGGAAGCTTCGGATGAGGGCCAGCACCAACACGACGGTCAGGGTCGGCATGATCAGCGGCAGCGTGATGCGCCAGAAGGCGCGCGCGGGCCGCGTTGCGTCCATTCTGGCGGCTTCGTAGAGGTCTGACGGAATCGCCTGAAGACCGGCAAGGAGAATGAGCATGTAGAATCCCATGTGGCTCCAGGTGAAGACGAAGACCAGCCAGAAAAACGGCCAGCCGGTGTTCGGCTGCACCAGCCAGTTGATCGGTCGATAGCGACCGAAATCGAATACCGCGTCGAACTGGATCGAGATCAGGAGCGCCGCTGACAGGATGCCTGCGACAATGATCGAGATGCGGGCATGGCGCGATTCGCTTGACACGATCAGCACGAGGCCCAGGGCCAGCGCGCCGCCAAGCCAGAAGCTTCCACCCAATCCGATCAGGCTGAGCGGGTTTGCCCAGCCGAACAGGAGCGCGAGCAGCGCCCCGAATATCGTGGTCCATGCGAGTGACGGCGTGTCGGAGGACCGGAGGGCGCGTTCGCTCACGACCATCAGGACCACGGCAAGAAGCACCGTCATGACGATGTCGAACCCCGTCATGCCTGCCATGACCGACAGCTGGTCCCGCGTGCCGCCGATCATCTCGTTCAGCACGCCCTTCCGGTGCAGCACCCAGTTCCAGATGTTCGCAATGACGACGGGCGAGAGCATCACGGGGTAGAAGAACATGGCCCGCCAGAACCCGCGCCCGCGAATGTTCTTGTTCACGACCAATGCCGTCACAAGTGCCACGACGCAAAGGACGGGAACCTGGATCACGACGAACCAGAGGGTGTTGAACATTCCCGTCCAGAAACTGAAACCGGCATTTGAGCAGGTCCGGGGTTCGAAAATGGTCTCGCAACTGAAGATGTCGGCGTATTGCTGGAGTCCGACCCACGGTCGGTTGAAGAGCAGGATGGACGTGCCGCCGGTAAAGGAGACATAGAAGTTCAGGATCATCGGGACGAAGGTGAACAGCCCGAAAATCAGCATGTTCGGCAACAGGAGCGCATAGGGCACGCCACCGCGTCCCCAGATGCTCTGGGCATACTCGACCGGAAACCCCACCAGGTCCATCAGGAACGACGGCACCTGGACGAGCTTGTAGCTGCGTCTCGTCAACAGCCAGACGCTTCCGCCTCCGATCCAGAGGACGCCGAGCATCGTCATCAAGGTGGCCGCTAGAGACATGTCGCCCTGCCGGGGAAGCCGGGGGCGGGCCTGCCCCCGGCAATCTTGACCGACGCCTTAGTTGTTGGCGTCGGCGTCAAGCTTCTCCTGGATCTTGGTCAAGGCTTCGTCCAGCGAAAGCTCGCCGTTCATTGCCGCACCGAGAAACTCGGTCGTTGCATTGTAGATGACGAAGCCGAACCTCGATCCCTGCAGCCTGTAGGCTTGCGGAGTCTGCTCCGCTGCCGCCGCAGCCATGGCAGTGAAGGCGTTCAATCCGTCCGCGACCGCCTGCGAAGCCCCGGCGCCAGCGTAGTCCAGGCCCTCGGCCTGGAGTTTCGCATGCGCTGGAATCGCGTAGGTTCGGGAATACCATTCGCGAGCCCGGGGTTCGGCAGCCATCCAGTCGATGAACCTTGCGGCGGCCTCTTCCTTGGCGGCATCCCCCGACTTGAAGGCCACGAGGCCCGCGCCGCCCGGCATGATGCCGCATCCCGCAGGACCGCAAGGCACGGGCACGACCGCCCAGTCGAACTTGTCGCCGACGTTTTCCTGGACGTTGCGCGTGTTCCAGGATCCGGACATGTAGAACGGCACGTCCTCGTTGAAGAACATCTCGTTGCCATTGGCGTATTTCGAGCCCGAGACCGCCGGCCAGATGTCGGCGGGCATCAGCCCGCTCTCGTGCCAGTCCAGCATCTTCTGGCTGAAGGTCCGGAACCCTTCGTCGACGATGAGCTTGCCGTCGCCGTCGAAATAGGCGGCTCCGTAGGACATCGCCGGACCGGCCATGCGGTGGCCGGAGCGGTCCATGACCATGCCCGCATAGGATCGCGTGGCATCCATCACTGCCTGCGTGGCATCAGCCCAGTCGTCCCAGGTCGACCCAGGCTCGGGAATGTCGACGCCAGCCTCCTCGAACATCGTCAGGTTCACGTAGGGCCCGGTGACCGTCATTTCCGTGTGATAGCCGTAGATGCCGTCAGGCTTGCCAGCACGGTACCAGGGCAGAATGGCGCCATAGGCAGCCTCCCAGGCATTCGCGTCCACGTAGGGGGTGAGATCCACGTAGTAAGGATTCAGTCCGCCCAGGTTCGTGACGAACGCCATGTCCGGTCCGGTTCCGGCCTCAAGCTGGGTCGGCAGCTGTTCGCGGATCACGTTGTATCCGACCTGGTTCAGCGTGATGCTGACGCCGGGGTTTTCGGCCTGGTAGCGCTCGACCAGTTCCGTCACGACCGGACCCTTGGCGTCCACGTCCGAGATCATGAGGCTGAGATCGGCCGCGAGTGCCGCAGTCGCCGTCGCCAGCGCCGAAACGGCGCCAAGGAGCGCGGTTCCCGCCACGCCCGTCAATTGAAACTTCATTTGCTTTCTCCCTGTTGGATCCTCTGCACTGAGCGCAGTCGGTCGCGGGACTCTGCGAAAGGATTCAGCGGGCGTCAACACGGTAGCTTGCATCGCGGCGCTGCTTGCCGCTCCCGGCCCGCATTCGTCGCCTTTGCGGTCGCGGGCAACGCCGCAGCAACCATGCCGGACTTGCAGGTCGGCGAAGCGTTGTGGCGTCGGTTTCAGACCGCTGGTCGATGCGTGATCAGGCCGAACGGCTCGAATTGCCATTCATAGTCAAGAGGCACTCGATCGGTGGCCGGAGTTGCGCGCTTGAATTCGTACACCCGCTCATCCGCGTCTTCCCGTGAGGCCACGATCAGGCATTGCGACAGATGTCGCCCGCCGTCATAGAGGTCGACCAGCCCACGCATGACTTGCGCACTTTCGGCATCGACCGCGAACCCGCTTTCCCAGCAGCGCAGCACAGCTACGCACCTGTCGCCGGCACGGACGTTCAGCCGGCCTCGCCTGCGCGAGGACCGCTTGCGCGCAAGTTCAAGGCCTTCGCGAACCTCCTTTGGCAAGAACTCAGACATAGGACATCACCTCTTGCTGGCACATTGAACCATTTCATTCTCTTGGGAAAGCTCCGGTTGCAAGTCCTCAGGGCGAGTTGCGGAGGAAGCATCAGCGCGGAACGGCGGATGACCTGCGCATCTGCATCCCTTGTCCGAAGCAGTCGTTCGCCGGGTCACGTTCAGCGAACAAGACGATCGGTCCGGTCGTTTGCACGAGGCAGGGAATGCGCGAATTCCCGTGACATTGTGGGCGGAATTGCCCTAAACGCTGCCTGATTCCCGCGCGGCGGACCGATCCCGTCGAAACCGCGGCAGGCATTGCAGAACTCACGTGTCCGAAAGGGAGGAAGCCACCATGAAGATGACCACCGAAGAAGTTTTCGTCAAAGTCCTCCAAAGGCATGGCATCCGCCACGCCTTCGGCATCATCGGATCGGCCTTCATGCCGATTTCGGATCTCTTTCCAAAGGCTGGCATCACGTTCTGGGATTGCGCGCACGAAGGGTCGGGCGGAATGATGGCAGACGGCTACACGCGTGCGTCCGGCAAGATGTCAATGATGATCGCGCAAAACGGGCCCGGGATCACCAATTTCGTGACTGCCGTGAAGACGGCCTACTGGAACCATTCGCCGCTCCTTCTGGTCACGCCTCAGGCAGCAAACAAGACCATCGGCCAGGGCGGATTCCAGGAAGTCGAGCAGATGAAGCTCTTCGAGGACATGGTTGCCTACCAGGAGGAGGTGCGTGACCCGTCCCGGGTGGCAGAGGTCCTTACCCGGGTCATTGCGCAGGCGAAACGCGCTTCGGCGCCAGCCCAGGTGAACATCCCCCGCGACATGTGGACCCAGGTTGTCGACATCGATCTGCCCGAGCCGATTGAATTCGAGCGCTCGTCGGGCGGAGAGAACGCCGTGGCAGACGCTGCCGCTCTCCTGTCGTCGGCCCGGTTTCCCGTCATCCTCAACGGTGCTGGCGTCGTGTTGTCGGACGGCGGCATCGCCGCGTCCCGGGAACTGGCCGAACGGATCGATGCACCGGTTTGCGTTGGCTACCAGCACAATGACGCCTTTCCCGGTGCACACCCGCTATTTGCAGGGCCGCTTGGCTACAACGGCTCGAGAGCCGGCATGGAATTGATCAGGCAGGCCGATGTCGTGCTCGCCTTGGGCACCAGGCTCAATCCGTTCTCTACATTGCCCGGCTATGGCCTCGACTACTGGCCCAAGGATGCGAAGATAATCCAGGTGGACATGAACCCCGACCGGATCGGCCTGACCAAGAAGGTCACCGTTGGCATCGTCGGCGATGCCGCCAAGGTTGCCAGGGGGATTCTTGCCCGGCTTTCCGATGCGGCGGGCGATGGCGGGCGCGAAGAGCGCCGGAACACGATTGCGACCACCAAGTCGGCATGGGCGCAGCAACTGGCCTCGATGGATCACGAGGATGACGATCCGGGCACGACCTGGAACGAGCGGGCGCGTGCGGCCAAACCCGACTGGATGAGCCCGCGCATGGCATGGAGGGCCATCCAGGCGGCCCTGCCGCGTGACGCGATCATCTCCTCGGACATCGGCAACAACTGCGCCATCGGCAACGCGTATCCGGACTTCGACGAAGGCCGGAAGTATCTTGCGCCCGGCCTCTTCGGTCCCTGCGGATACGGACTGCCCGCCATCATCGGCGCCAAGATCGGCTGCCCGGACGTGCCCGTTGTGGGTTTCGCGGGCGACGGCGCCTTTGGCATCGCGGTGACCGAACTCACCGCCATCGGGCGCAGAGAATGGCCGGCGATCACGCAGATCGTCTTCCGAAACTACCAGTGGGGCGCGGAAAAACGGAACTCGACTCTCTGGTACGATGACAATTTCGTCGGCACCGAACTTGACGAGAGCGTCTCATATGCGGGAATCGCCAGGGCCTGCGGGCTCAACGGCGTCGTGGCCTGGAACATGGAAGAACTCACTGCCGCGCTGAGCCAGGCGATCAAGGACCAGATGAACGGCGGAAAGACCACCTTGATCGAGGCAATGATCAACCAGGAACTTGGAGAGCCCTTCCGCCGGGACGCGATGAAGAGGCCGGTCGAAGTGGCGGGGATCGACGCCGCCGACATGGCTGCGGGGTAGGCGCCGGGCGGCAAGGCCATGCCGTGCCTCGCCCCGCGGACGCATCGGCAGCCTTGCGCCTTCATGGCAATCGGCAACGGGGAGGAGCCATTGCAGGCAACGTCAATCCTGTTGATGCGTGAAGCGGTCTGGCGGACGGCAATGCGCCCGCACGCTTGCGCCTTGACCCGGCGCGGTCACGCAGGGTTTCCGGTCAGGATCCGAGCGCGATCGAGATGACGGTGGCCGCAACGATGTCATCCACGCTCGCGCCCCGGCTCAAGTCGCATACCGGCTTTCGAAAGCCTTGCAAGACTGGCCCTATGGCCTGTGCGCCAGCCAGTTCCTGTACGAGCTTGTATCCGATGTTGCCGGCGTCAAGGGAGGGGAAGACCAGGACGTTGGCATCTCCGGCGCCCGATCCCTTGCGCTCGGCAATTTCCGGATTCAGGGCGGTGTCGGCCTGCACGGGACCGATCGCGTTCACACCTGCAGCCTGCGCCGCTTCCGTCGCCGCGGCAACCTTCTCAACCGATGGACCCGTGCCGCTCTTGCCGGTGGCATACGAGAGAAACGCCACTCTTGCATCGTCCAGAAGCGCAACCGCCGAGGTGGCGGAACTGCGCGCGATTCCCGCGAGCTCGCCGGCGTCCGGATCCACGGAGACAGCGCAATCCGCGAACATCATCTCGCGCCCTCCAGGGAAGGACATGAGAAAGAAGGATGAAGGTTGGCTGATCCCGTCGGCAAGTCCGATCGCAAGGGACGCAGCCTCAATCACTCGCCGGGTCGGAGCCAGCGCGCCTGCGACCAGGACATCCGCCTTGCCGACTGCAACCATTGCCGCGGCGCGAACAAGCGGCCTGCCGATCATGCGACGCGCGAGCGCCGGCTTCACGCCCCGGGTCCTGACAACCGCCTCCGCCAGGTCGTCTGACGGTTCTGCAAGTTGCACCGTCGTGGCAAGGCCGCTGGCGACAAGCCGGCTTGCGGCTTCGCGCACGCGATCGTCTTCCGAGGTCTCCGGCATGACGACTCGCGCGTTCCTTGCCTTCGCCGCTTCGAATGACCTTTCGAGAGCATTCATCATCAATTCCCCTGCCGTATCAGGAGCAGCTACATGACCGAAGCACCGAAGATCAACCGTGGCCTCATGGGGGTGCATTTCGACCGTTCGGCGGTGTCGGACATCGATGGGGCGGCTGGCCGCCTGTACTATCGTGGATACACGATCGACGATCTGGCGACCAACGCGACGTTCGAGGAAGTCGCTCACCTGCTGATCATGGGCGAGTTGCCAAATTCAGAAGAGCTAGCGGAATTCGACGCCAGGCTGAAGGCCTCGCGCGTTTTGCCTGACGAGATCATCGACATAGTTCAGGCAACCTCTGGCGGCCATCCGATGAACGTGCTCCGCACCGCCGTTTCCGCCCTGGCTGCGCTGGAACCTGGCGCTCAGGATGCCTCGGAGGAAGGCATGCTCGAAAACGGGATCCGACTGACCGCGCAGGTGCCCATGATCATTGCCGCGCATCACGCCATTCGATCCGGACGAGAGCCGGTGAAGCCTGATCCGTCGCTCGGACATGCCGGGAACTGGCTCTGGATGCTAAAGGGCAAGCCACCTTCGGAAGACGCCGCACGGCTCGCGGACGTGGACTTCATCCTTCACGCCGAGCATGGTGCCAACGCATCCTCGTTCGCGGCAAGGGTGACGGTTGGCACGGAAGCGGACATGCACGGCGCCATCACGACCGCGCTTGCCACGCTCGCGGGGCCCGCCCATGGCGGAGCCGCCGAGGACGTCATGAAAATGGTCGAGGAGATCGGCACCCCGGAAAATGCAGCCGAGTACGTGCGGCAAAAGCGCAAGAACAGGGAGCCGGTGACGGGCTTTGGCCACAGGGTCTATCGTGCCGAGGATCCGCGTGCGCGGCACATGCGTGACGGCGTGAGAAAGCTGGGTTTGGAAATGGGCCAGCCCGAGTGGTACGAAATCCTGCAGGCGGTGGTCGAGACGATGAAACCGTATGCACGGCACGGGCTGAACGTGAACGTCGATTTCTATTCCGGCGTGGTCTACCAGCTGCACGGCATCCCCATGGATCTCTACGTGCCGATCTTCGCCATCGGCCGGATGCCGGGCTGGGTTATCCAGTGCCTTGAGCAGAAGCGGGGCAACATCCTGATCCGGCCGCTGACCCTTTACAGCGGACCGGAGCCGCGGGACTGGATAGCGCTGGAAGACAGGTAGGCACGCGCAGGCATGCGGGCGGAGAGGGCGAGGTTCAGAGCCTTTCCCGGTACAGGACTTGCTGCGCGACGCCCGCGAAAAGGAGCCAGACCGTCGTGACGATCAGGCCCCAATGCGCCCAGCTTTCGGGATCGAAATCCACCCAAGCGGCCCAACCTGCGAAGAATGTCCAGGCGAATGCCATAGGCAAGGAGATGGCCCGCCATCTCACGGTGCGGAACGGATGCACGAACTTTATCGGCAAGAGCATTGCCACTGCCAAGGCAACGACCAGCGTCAGGCTGATCCAGAAATCGGGCTTGATGGCAAAGAGCACGAGAACCACCATGTTCCAGCAGGCCGGGAAGCCGTTGAAGGAATTGTCTGACGTCTTCATCCGGGTGTCGGCAAAGTAGATCGCCGAAAGAAAGGTGATCACGATGATGGCCACCCAGCC
>JAPPCV010000015.1 GCA_028824715.1 Boseongicola sp.
ATGCCGCGGCCGGCGCCTTCTGCGAGCGGTGCGGAGAAATGCGGATGCTCCTTTGCGGCCTCCAGTGTCTCCACCAGCCCGATCCGGTCCCAGGAGGGCCCGAAACTTGCCTTGGTGCCTTCCCGGGAGGCATTCCTGAGCCGCACGTCGATCGGGTCAAGACCGAGCCTGTTGCACAGCTCGTCGATGACGCTTTCCACCGCGAATGCCGCCATCGGCGAACCCGGAGCACGGTAAGCGGCCTGCTTGGGACGATTTGTCATCACGTCATAGCCGATCTGGCGGACATGATTCAGCGCGTAGGGAGCGAAGGCGCACATCGCGGTGAATTCCATCGGCGCCCCCGGGAAGGCACCGCCCTGACAGCGGAACACGCCGGACGCTCCGGTGATGGTGCCGTCCTTCTTCATGCCGATCTTCACGTCCATGGAGGTGGACGCGGTCGGGCCGGTGGCTCGGAACACGTCCGCGCGTGGCATCACAAGCTTGACCGGCCTGTTTGCCTTGCGGCTGAGCGCCAGCGCGACCGGCTCAATGAAGACCGCCGTCTTGCCGCCGAAACCGCCACCGATCTCCGACGCGGTCACCCGCAGCTTCGACGTCTCGACATCCAGTAGCGCGGCACAGACCTTCTGCACGTTCCAGTGACCCTGGGTGCAGCACCACAGTTCGCCCCGGCCGTCAGGGCCGAGCGTGCCAAGGCAGGCATGCGGCTCGATGTATCCCTGATGCGTTGCTTCGGTCGTGAACCTCTCCTCGATGACGAGGTCGGCCTCGGCAAAGCCGTCTTCGGGATTGCCATGTCCCGAATCGTGGCAGCGCACGACGTTCGGGTGCATGCCCGCGGGGACCGAACCATCGGCCGCGCCCTCCCGGATCACCGGCGCGCCCTCCCGCATTGCATCGTCCACGTCGGTAACGTGGGGCAGCACCTCGTAATCCACCTCGACCAGCCTGGCTGCATCGCGCGCGGCCAGAGAGGACGTGGCGGCAATGGCGGCGACGGCATGACCGTCATAGAGCGCGCGTTCGCCCGCCATGAGATTCTCCAGGATGTTCCAGTTCTCGCCGTCGAGACCGTCCGCGAAGTCCGCGCGCGTGACAACGGCCTTCACGCCAGGCGCGGCCTCGGCCCTGGACGTGTTGATCTTCACGATGCGCGCGTGGGCGTGCGGGCTGCGGATGATGACCGCATGCAGCATGCCGGGCGCTGTCACATCGGCACCGAACCGGGCGCGCCCGGTCACCTTGTCGATCCCGTCGGGGCGGTCAGGCCGCGTGCCGATAACGTTGAATTCATTCGTCTCTTCGTCAAATGCCATCAGGTAGCCTCCCTCATCTCGCCGGCAGCGTCGAGAACCGCGCGAATGATCTTGTCGTAGCCGGTGCAGCGACAGAGATTTCCGGCGAGCCAGTAGCGCACCTCGGTTTCGCTCGGGTCCGGGTTCCGTTCGAGCAGCGCCTTGGCAGCCACGAGAATGCCGGGCGTGCAGATTCCGCATTGAAGCGCCGCGTGCTCGATGAACTTTCTCTGCAACGGGTGCAGCTCCTCGCCATCGGCAATGCCTTCGACGGTCCTGACCTCGTGCCCTTCCGCCTCCGCGGCGAGGACAAGGCAGGAACAGACCGGGCGGCCATCGAGAAGCACGGTGCAGGCACCGCAATCACCGGTGCCGCAGCCTTCCTTTGCACCGGTGAGTTCGAGCCGGTCGCGCAATGCGTCAAGGAGCGTCTCGCGTGGGTCGCAGAGAAGTTCGTGGGCATCGCCGTTAACGGTAGTGGAAACATGGATCATTTGTCAGGCTCCTGCACGGCCATAGGCGATTTTCGCGGCCCGTCTGGTAAGAACGCCAGCCACGTGGGTCCGGAATTCCACGGTGCCGCGCTTGTCAGAAATGGGTCGGCAGGCGGCCTCGGCTGCCTTGGCAAGCGCTGCGAGCGCCGAATCGTCGAGTGTGGAACCGACCAGCGCGGCACGGGCTTCCTCGACAAGCAATACGGTTGGCGCGACTGCGCCGAGAGCCACGCGGGCCGCGGTGATCGTTTCGCCTTCTCGGACGAGGTTCACGCCGGCGCCAACAACGGCGATGTCCATTTCCGTTCTCGGGATGAAGCGCAGGTAGGCATCTCCGCCACCTTCGCCTCGCGGCGGCAGGTTGACGGCACTCACCACCTCTCCAGGGCCAAGCGACGTCATTCCGGGCCCGGTCGGGACATCCTCGACGGCAATTTCGCGCGCACCTTCCGGGCTGACGACGTTCACGGTTGCGCCGGCCGCGATCATCGCAGGCACGCTGTCCGCTGCGGGCGAGCCGTTGCAGAGATTGCCGACCAGAGTGCAGCGCGCCTGAATCTGTGTCGAGCCGATCAGTTCGAGCGCTTCCACGACACCCGGCCATTCGGCAATCAATGCCTCGTGCTCAGCCAATTCCACACCGGAAGCCGCTGCGCCGATACGCCAGCCGCCGTCGTCACGCCTGGTTATGTCCCGCACCCCCGCAATCCGCTTGATGTCGATGAGATCATCGGGTGTCACGAGATCAGATCGAAGCTGGACCAGCACGTCGGTGCCGCCTGCGAGAAACCGCGTAACGCCAGTGGCGGCGGCCGCAATGGCCGAGGCGTCTTCGAAACTGGACGGTGTATGGTATCGCATCTTTTCTCCCCGTATGCCCCGCCCGGTGCGACGCTGCTGCGAAGCGTCACGCACGCGGGATAGTTGGCAAATTCCAAAACAGCGCACAAGGGCGAACGCCGAGTCTCGGAGCCACTGCGCAACCGTGCACCCTGTTACCGAATCCGGAGAAGGGAGCCAAGGGCGACTGGCGGGAAATCGGCAATGAGTCCGAAGGCACATGGAACCGAGGCGGAAAGCGCGACACACCAAGCCGGTACGCTGGCGCTGTCGGCATTGCCGCTACCGCAATGCGATCGTGACCGGTCTGGAATGACCTCAGGATTTCGTTTTCGAGGCTTGCCGCGCGGCAGCGTTCGTGGACCGGAGGGAGCGCCGCGCTCCGTTTCCAGATGATGGCGCACCTGGCGAAGGGCACGGCTGGACACCCGGCACGAGCGGCTCCCAAAAGGCGATCGATCCGGTCCACGGATCCGAGACCTCCGTGACGGGCACTCTCTGCAATGGCGCCATCCGAGCGCCGGACGTCAGCCCGTTCCGTTGTCCGGGCGGATGAGGACGGTGAGGCCCGCACGCGGCCAAGCGAGCATTCCAACGGCGATGTGGATCGCGGCCAGGACAATTGAGACGATCACGATGACGGATGGAGCGGTTGCAATCAAGATTCCTGACCAACAAGCCGCCCTAGCAGAAGCCGCGCCGCCCCTTGCTCGGCCATGCGTTTCAGAGGTGCGCTTGCAGTCGCTGATTCTCCGGTGGTCAGTAGCACTTCCACGGTGAAGACAGGTGCGTGGGCAGGGCCCTCCTGCCTGACAACGGCGTAGGCCGGTGGCGGCTGCCCGCGTGCCTGCACCCACTCCTGAAGGCTCGTCTTTGCATCCTTCGCGTCGCTCTCGACATTCTGGATGTGGTCGTTCCAGAGCCTCAGCACGACCTCCCGCGCGACCTCAAATCCTGCATCTAGATGGACCGCCGCAATCACCGCTTCCATCGCGTCTCCAAGCAGCGTTTCCTTCCCGCGTCCGCCGGACTTCAATTCTGATCGCCCGAGCTTCAGAACCGCACCCAAATCGATTTCGCGTGCTACTTCCGCACAGGTCTCATGACGGACGAGGGCATTCAGCCTAGGCGCAAGCTGGCCTTCGTTCGCACCTTGGTCGGCAACCATGAGCGCTTCCGCGACGACCAGTCCCAGGATCCTGTCTCCGAGAAACTCCAGCCTCTGGTTGTCTGGTCGAGCGGGTGACGCCGTCGAGGCGTGCGTCACGGCACGCACAAGCAGTTCAGGATCGTGGAACTCGTGGCCGAGCCGCCTGGCGAATCTGGCAAGCTCGGGGCTGAGTGCCATCATTCAATCCGCTTGAAGAACCTGTCCGGACGCCAGGTCCAGACAAAGAAGAGGGACCGGCCGGCCGACGAGAACATCACTCGGTCTGCGCGTCCGATCAAGTGATCGTATGGAACGAACCCCACGCCGCCGAACTCATGCCTGACCCGGCTGTCGGTCGAATTGTCCCGGTTGTCGCCAACAAAGAAGTAATGCCCGTCGGGCACGGTAAAGATGCCGGTGTCGTCGAGCCGTCCGTCAAAGACGTCCAGGACCGAATGCTGCACGCCATTGGGCAACGTCTCTACCGCCTTCTCCTTGGTGCAGGTCCCGCCCAAGCCCACGGCACCTTCCTGACACAGCGGGAACGAGCCGATCGGACCCTGCCGCTCATAGGTTTCGGCGAAGGAGCCGTTCTCCTCTTGCGGCACTTCGGAACCGTTAAGGTGCAAGTTGCCATCGCGCATCTGCACTGTGTCGCCAGGCAGCCCGACTACCCGCTTTATGAAGTCCTGCCTGTTCACCGGATGCCGAAAGACCACGACGTCACCGCGCTCTGGTTCGCTTCCCAGGATCCTTCCGTCGAACGGACACATGGAAAAGGGACAGGAATATTGCGAATACCCGTAGGCCATCTTGTTGACGAACAGGAAATCGCCGATGAGCAGCGTGTCCTTCATGGAACCGGACGGGATCCAGAATGGCTGGAAGAAGACCGTGCGAAAGACTCCGGCAATGAGGAGCGCGTAGACGACCGTCTTGATCGTCTCGATGATGCCTTCCTTTAGGCCGCCCTTGCTGTTGCTCATCTGCCCCGCCTCTGTTGCGTCGGCGCTTTCTGGTTGTCTGGCCAAGCCAAGTCAAGGCGAGAGCATCAGCACCCATGCACGACCGGCAGGCGTTCACGAGGGATTGTCTGATCGTGGCAATGCCTCGATCACAACGACAGCCTGCGCCCACGGATGATCGTCGGTAAGCGTTACGTGGATGAACGCCTCGTGTCCTTCTGGCGTCAGTTCGGCAAGCCGGTCGGCAGCCCATCCAGTGACATGCATGACTGGCTGCCCCGACCGGCGGTTAGTCACCGCCATGTCCTTCCAGGCAATGCCCATTCTTAGGCCCGTTCCGAGCGCCTTGGAACAGGCTTCCTTCGCAGCCCAGCGCTTGGCGTAGGTGCCTGCCGTGTCCTTTCGGCGTTCAGCCTTGGCCTGTTCTGTTTCGGTGAATACACGGTTGCGGAACCTGTCGCCGAACCGTTCCAGCGTACGCTCGATCCGTTCGATGTTGCAGATGTCGGTGCCGATGCCAATGATCATGAATCACTCAAGAATGAGCGGCGATGGAACCTCGCCGCGACTCGCCCTGGCAAGGCACAGGGGAAAGATGATGCTGGCGGCAGGCACAACCTGGCAGAACCGGCCCCGACCATGGGCAACGTGCTCAGATACGACATTGGCAATCCGATTTCAAAGGTGCCTCGCACTTCCGCACTCTCGCGCCCCAGTGCGCCAGCCTCCGAACCTGAAGATCCTGTTCCAACTCCTGCGGGGCACGAATTCCGCCGATTTGCAGCGAAACCTCGAGGCGGCGACCCAATTGCCGAGTGCTGACCAATTGCAGGACGAGGACGCCGCCTGATCTTCGAAACCGCCTCCAGTTCAAGCATCTCGTGATTCGCTTCAGGGCCGCCCAAAGATCGCCATGAATGGGAGGTCAATGAAACCTTGGGGAACGCGGGACATTCCATTTTCAGGATCGCGAATTCTTCGACGATCCCGTTTTGCCTTTGGGACCGCCCACGTTGCGTACCAATGCCGTGACCGATGCCTTCAATCCAGTTTCCGTCATCCTTGCCGAGGACGCGCATTCGAACGACATCCTTGACGGCCCCGCGAGATTCCTTTGGGACTTCGATGCGACCAATTCTCCATGGCACGGGCACGGGCATGCGAACCGAACTACGCGGCGACGC
Source organism: Boseongicola sp. (assembly GCA_028824715.1). Taxonomy (GTDB): domain Bacteria; phylum Pseudomonadota; class Alphaproteobacteria; order Rhodobacterales; family Rhodobacteraceae; genus JAJEFO01. The sequence continues at coordinate 5,935 of JAPPCV010000015.1, forward strand.
CATCATTCAAGCGGCAAGCATCGCAATGTGGCGTTTGGCAGATCCAGCCAACGAGCCGTTCACGCAAACGAAAGACACTTGGCCAGATCCCCCAGCATCCCACTGTATGCACCTTCCAGCTGCCGGTTTGGCTGACGCATTGCGAAGGTTTCCGCGAATGGATCCGGCGCAGTTATGGCGCTGCCCGAAAGCTCCTCGAGCACCGCATGGCCGCAGAAAGGCACATAGACCTCCGAATAGCCACCCTCGTGCACGAGCACGAGACGGTCGCCACAGAGGCGTGACGCTGCATCCTTGACCTGTCGGGTCATGTCCCGAAACGTCCCTGCGGTCGCGAGCATTCGTGAAAGCGGATCGATTGCGGCTGCATCGAAACCGCAGGCGACGATGATTGCATCCGGCCTGAATTGATCAAGTGCAGGCAGAACGATGCGTTCGACCGCCTCCAGATAGGTGGCATGGCCCGCACCGGGCGGAAGAGGTACATTGACGTTGGCTCCTTCGCCTGCACCCTCGCCACGCGTTTCGTGGTCGCCGGTATCGACCGGGTAGTTGCGTTCCTGATGCAACGAGATGGTGAGAGTGTCAGGATCCTCGATGAAGATCGCCTCCGTGCCGTTGCCGTGATGCACATCCCAATCCAGCACCGCCACGCGGTCGACTTTGCTCGCAGCACGGGCAGCGCGAACTGCAATGGCGATGTTGTTGAGCAGGCAGAAGCCGTTTGGCCAGTCCGGCAGGCAATGATGCCCCGGCGGACGGGACAGCGCATACGCATTCGAGGCGCGACCGTCGAGCACCGCAAAGAGCGCGGCCTTGGCGAGGCCGGCGGAAAGAGCGGCAATTTCGAAACCGCCCTTGGCGAAAGGCGTGCGCATTCCGAGCTCTCCGCCGCCTGCGTCTGACAGTTCCTTGAATTTCCGGATGAACGATTGCGGGTGGACTCGAACGAGGTCTTCATGTCTCGCGGGATCGGCACCCTGTGCATCCAGTTCGTGAATCAGGCCGGTAACGTCGAGAAGGTTCTTCAGGCGTCGCTTGGTTTCCGGATGTTCCGGAAGCCCGCCGGCAACGAGCGGCTGCACAAGGTCTCCTACTGGCAGCGTGAAGGCGTAATTTCCGCCACCGTGCCAGAAACACCGCTCATCCCAAAAAAATGCCGTACGTGCCACCACCGTGCCCTCGCTTCTTCGCGACGTTGTTCCGACGTCATGTTCGGCACCACGATAGGGTCACCTGCATCGAATGGCCAACGCCAAGTTCGATGTCCTGGATCGTCACCGACGGCGAATCCGCAGGAGCCTCTGCCGGCGAGCATACGCATCGGCAATCGCGAGCTTCCGATCAGTCGAATTTCCGGCTTGGGGCGAGAACAAGCGCCCCGCCCTTCAACACGATCTTGTCGTCCACCGCACATTGGCAGTCGAGACTCACGCGACGGCGAGCATAGTCGATTTCCCGTACCTCGACATCCGTCAGAACCACGTCTCCGGGATGAACCGGTGCAAGAAACTTGAGTTCTTGGGCAAGATAGACCGTTCCGTGACCAGGCAGCTGCTCCCCGATGACGGCGGAAATGAACGACGCGGTCAGCATGCCGTGCGCAATGCGGCCCCCGAAGATCGTCTCCTGTGCATACTCCTCGTCGACATGCACCGGGTTGTGGTCTGTCGAGACCTCGGCAAACATATGGATGTCACGGTCGGTCACCCGCTTCCGCAGAGACCGCCGCATGCCGATCTCCAGATCCTCGATGCAGATCGTGCCACGTTGCAAATTGTCCAGCATGGTGCATGAGCCCGAATTCCTGATGCAATGCAGCATATTGGCTCAGCCTGCCGGCTGCAATTGGAAAAGTAACTTTAGTTCGTTTCTGTGCTGCAAATTGAAATTAAATTGCGCTTTTGATTTTGCAAACCGGAAACTTTTCCGGCCTGACCGAACGAGGGACATCCAGATTGACCGGCGCCATCCGCCAATTTCACCGGTGCCGCAAGACCCCCTCCTGGCGGTCGCGACCTGACCGGCTGGGACCGGATGACATGCTGGACAAATCCGGCAATTGCTTGGCAAAAGGCGTTGTCTGAGGAGATCGCCAATGGTCGACATCGCGACCCGCGTCTGGAACCACAAGTGGAAGATCGACCCGATTGTCCGTTCGCTGATCGACACGGATTTTTACAAGCTGCTCATGTGCCAGTCGGTGTTCCGGAATCACCCCGACACGCGCGTGGCCTTCAGCCTCATCAACCGTACGAAATCCGTTCGTCTCGCCGAAATCGTCGACGTGGGCGAAATCCGTGAACAGCTGGACCACATCCGGTCCCTCACGCTAAGCAGAGGCGAAAGCACCTGGCTGCGCGGCAACACCTTCTACGGCAAGCGACAGATGTTCCGCCCGGACTTCATGTCATGGTTCGAGAACCTCTCGCTTCCGCCCTACGACCTGAATCAGCGCGATGGACAGTTCGAACTGACCTTCGAAGGCGCTTGGCCGGAAGTCATGCTGTGGGAGATCCCTGCACTGTCTGTCCTCATGGAACTGAGGTCGCGAGCCGTCACCAAGAATCTCGGCAAGTTCGAGCTGGAAGTCCTCTATGCACGCGCAATGACCCGTACCTGGGAAAAGGTCGAGACTCTCCGCGACCTCAGGGGGCTTGCCATCGCGGACTTCGGAACCAGACGGCGCCATTCATTCCTATGGCAGGACTGGTGCGTACAGGCGATGACCGAAGGGCTTGGCGGCGCCTTTGTCGGAACGTCGAACTGCCTGATCGCAAAAGATCGCGACCTTGAAGCAATTGGCACCAACGCACACGAATTGCCGATGGTGTATTCGGCACTGGCAGAATCGGACCAGGAACTGGCCAGAGCCCCGTACCAAGTTCTTGCCGACTGGCATGAGGAGCACGACGGAAATCTCAGGATCATTTTGCCCGACACTTACGGAACCGAGCAGTTCCTCAAGAATGCACCCGACTGGCTGGCTGGCTGGACCGGCATCAGGGTCGATTCGGGCGATCCGTTCCGTGGCGCAGAAGTCGCGATCGAGTGGTGGAAGAGCCGCGGGGAGGATCCATCGAAGAAACTCGTGATCTTCTCGGACGGACTCGATGTGAACATGATTGCAGGCCTACATGCCCGGTTCGCATCCGAAGTCCGCGTCAGCTTCGGCTGGGGCACCATGATGACCAACGACTTTCGGGGACTTGTGAAAGAAGACAGGCTTGCGCCGTTCAGCCTGGTTTGCAAGGCGGTCAGCGCCAATGGGCGACCCACGGTCAAGTTGTCCGACAACCCCCGGAAGGCGACCGGACCGAACAGGGAAATCGAGCGCTACAGACGTGTATTTGGAGTCGGTGAGCAGGAAGCGGTTGAAGTTGTGGTCTGAAATCAGGAACATCGCGTTCAAGCGCTCGTCGCCTGACGACATGAGGGCGAGAAGCCTGCCCGACGGCACGGGAGTCGTCCCATATGCCCTTGGACGTCCCCGTGAAATCGTAGCCTGCGAGGTTCCCGCGAGGGCGCCGGAGCGGCTTTCAAGACAGTCGCTGCCATCACGGGACGGGAGCGGCGCGAGGCTCGGCAGCGGGCGAAGGCAGGACGCAAGGCAACGTCGTCTCTCAGGACGGGCATTCCGGACTTGCCGTAGCGCAGATTCAATGGGGGATCGTTGACTGAAACTGCGGAACGTGCCATGTCCGGGGCCATCCGGAAGGGCGGGTTTCCCGCCGATCTTCATCAGGATTTGGGCCAATGGCCCCGTGAAAGACCGCCGCGTGGGCGGAATGACATGACGAGGCGTCCGGGATTGGCGCATCTGCACGGCAAGAGGCGTTGGGGTTGCCCACCTCATCGACCCGTGAAATCAGCCGGGGCTGGAACGAACACGTTTCAGTCAACGGTATAATTCCCATTCAATGGAGGTGCCGTGCAACGCAGCATTGCGTCAGCAGCGGGACCGCCACAACCGTGAGGGCCGCTTGATTCCCGAGAACCTGTGAATACAGGTGGGTGCCAGGTAACTGGACCACGGCCCAGACAGAGCCAGCCCCCTCGGAAGTCGTTAAGGCCACCGGAATCTGACCCTGACACGAATTGGGCAGTACCCGCCTCGCGAGAAATAGTGCCGCGCGCCAGCAAGCACAAGGTCCAAACCTGTACAGATGAACTGGCAATCCCGAAGTTGCTTGCCTTTTGCGTCAATTTGTCCACCCATCTGAAAATGCCTGACGATCAAGCCCAGCCAAAGCCCGGGCAGCTCCTGGCACGCGGCGTCTGCCGGTACCTTGCCAGCCTTGACTTCGTGACCGTCGTTGAGCTTGTGCCAAGTGCCGGCCTGCGTGTCGATGTCATGGGACTTGGCCCCAAAGGTGAAATCTGGATCGTCGAATGCAAGTCCAGCCGCGAGGACTTCATGACCGACCAGAAGTGGCACGGCTATCTCGAATGGTGTGACCGCTACTTCTGGGCTGTGGACGAGAACTTCCCGACCGATCTGTTGCCAGACTCGTCCGGACTCATCATCGCAGATGCATATGAAGCCGAAATCGTCCGCATGGGCGCTGAACACAAGATCGCGCCTGCCCGTCGCAAGGCGCTGGTTCACAAATTCGCCCGCCACGCCGCGATCCGGTGGCATGCGGCGCGGGATCCAAGTCACTTCGGCGTTGCGGGACCTAAGAACGCTTCATAGCCGTGGCACGCGCCCGACCTGCCGCAGCCTTGATTTCGTCTGCAATCTCGTCAGCTTCATCAGGATCGAAATCCATCGGTATCTCGAGGCCGTCGCCCTCGACAAAGATGCGCACCATGCCCAACGTGGTTGGGCCAACCTGCAGGTTGGCTTCAATTTCGCTTTCCTTGTCGATCCCCATTTCGGCGCCTCTCGTCCTGAATCTCCGGGTAACTTGGGCGGCATGGATTGACAATAGCGAGGCCCGCCGTTCCTCCGGGGCGGACAGCCGTCGGCGATTGCTGTCCCGCCTTCCGCGACCTTGCCGACGGCGCCGGGCGGCCGTTCCGGCGACATGGCGATCTCCTCGCCGCAGGCGAGAGACTCGACGCAACGATCGAACATCTCGTCAACGAGATTCTCCTGGACTTCTTGCGGATTCGCGCGACGCGAAACGACCCGACCTGGACAACGACAGCGGACGGGCAAAGGCCTCGATCCGCGTCCCGTGCAATCCAGGACTTGTACACGAATCTGTATCGACAAGAATCTGTATCGCGGTTGACGCACGTATCATGAAATGATACATGTCGACAATGATCCAGGGAACCAGAGGCAAGCTCGCCGCCAGTGCCGTGAAGGGCGAGTACGGCAAAGGCTTTCCCGGTGACTTGGTTAAACGCGCTCGGGCGATGCTCACCGCGCTGGATGCTGCCGTCCAAGTGGAAGACTTGCGCTTTCCACCTGGCAACCACCTGGAAGTGCTGAAAGTTGATCGGGCAGGGCAACATTCCGTGCGGATCAACGATCAATGGCGCATTCGCTTCGTCTGGACGCCAAATGGCCCGGCCGATGTCGAGATTGTCGACTGTCACTGAGAGGACCCCCCATGAACCTGCTTGAAGAACCAATGCACCCCGGCGAAGTCCTGAAGGAACTCTACCTTGATCCCCTGGACATGGGCGCGATTGCATTTGCCCGCCGTCTTGGCGTCCCCCGCACGCGGATCGAGCGGCTTGTGAACGGGGTGACCGGCATGACGCCTGACACGGCCCTGCGCATTGCCCGCGCCTTGAACACAACCCCGGCCTACTGGATGAACATGCAGACCAACTTCGACATGGCAGCTGCGGCCAAGGAAGTTGACGTGTCAGGCATTGAACCGCTCGTCGCAGCCTAGAAGGGTGCCGTAGTCAAGTCCCGGAAGCGGGCGCGGCCCGGTCCTTCGCGACGGAACGCCTCAAGTCGAGCCAAACCGCATGTCGGGCGACCTGAGGCATTCAGGGACCCGGACGCGCGACGGCCGCTGACCGCGTTTGCGTGACAAGGGAGGAACGGACTTCGTTGAGCACTTTCCAAAGATGCCCGCCAGTTCGGCGTTGACCTTGTCAAGCGGGTCCGCGAGCCTGGATTGCGCTGACACTTGCATTCGTGGAGGTCCGGCACTAGGAACGCTTGCGGGCCGCCTTAGCTCAGTAGGTTAGAGCGCTTGATTGTGGATCAAGAGGTCCCCCGTTCGAGCCGGGGAGGCGGTACCACCTCACTTGACCAAATCTGCTGCATGGGGCGCATGAAATGATCGCGCATGTCAGGTGCCGGCGCGCCCATTCGGATCAATCAGGCTTCCAAAGGCAATCGACCGCGAAAATACAGTTCCCCGTCAACCCGCTATTCTGACGCAATCGCGACACGCTGACGAAGATTTCCCGTAGTCCGGCTGTAGATCAGGATCTCGTCCGAATCCGTAACCACCGCAAACCAGTCGTCGCCTCGCGTGAACGCCTCGGCCCGGACCCCCTCGGGCAGCGCGATCTCGTCAGGAAGCTCAATGCGCGACATTTCGCCAAAGCGCATGACAAAGAGCGCGACGATTGCTAGAAACCCAAGGATCATGGTGACGGTCAGGATTGTCACCAATGCCTTCAGGTATTTCAGCGTCCTTGTGTCCAGAGCCTGCCCGTCTTCCATGTCCCGCAAAGTCCTTGTCACAATCGGCCATGATCCGCCGTCCCGCCTTGATAAGGCGCTTGCCCGTGATGTGCCAGAGGAGGCACACCTGTCGCGCACCCGCCTGGCAAGGCTTGTGGCCGAGGGTGCCATCAGCCGCGACGGAACAGTAATCCACGACCCCAAGGGACGTGTCGCCCACGGAGAAGTCTACGAGGTAACGGTCAAGGACGCCGCTGACACGCATCTGCGACCTGAGGACATTCCCCTCACGATTGCTTTTGAAGACTCCGACGTCGCCGTCATCGACAAGCCCGCAGGCATGGTGGTCCACCCTGCCCCCGGGACTCCGTCAGGCACGTTGGTCAATGCGCTCCTGCATCATTTCGGGGACGACCTCTCTGGCGTCGGCGGAGAGAGGCGCCCCGGAATCGTCCATCGAATCGACAAGGATACGTCCGGGCTGCTTGTCGTCGCCAAATCCGACGCTGCCCATCACGGACTGGCAGCCCAATTTGCCGCCCACACCGTAGAACGCAGTTACCTGGCGCTTTGCCACGGCGCTCCGGATTCTGGAAGTCCAAGGCTGAGGGGGATTCCGGGTGTCAGCTACGAAGCCGGCGGCACCGTCAGGCTTGATTCGCGAATCGGGCGCCACAGGACCGACCGAAAGAGGCAGGCCGTGCTCCGGCAAGGCGGGCGGCAGGCTGTAACGCGCATTGGGGTAATTGAAACATTCGGTGATCACGCAGCCCTCGTGCGCTGCCGTCTGGAAACCGGCCGCACGCACCAGATACGAGTCCACATGGCCTATATTGGGCACGCCTTGATCGGCGACACGGACTACGGCGGCCGTCGCCGCCTTCCCGAGGCCGCCCCGGGCGCCGCAGCCGCCAATTCCTTCGCCCGCCAGGCGCTTCATGCCGCCACCTTGGGGTTTGCCCACCCTGTTTCCAGTCAATTCATGCGCTTTGAAAGCCGGCTCCCCGGCGACATTGAACAATTGCTTGACGCGCTCCGTACCAAGTGATTATCCTCGTCGTCCCGCGAACGATGGCGCGGACCGGCAAGCTGAGCCACTTCGCTCAACCATGTGGAGGCAATCCGCTCGGAGACAGGAATTCTTGTCAAGGTGACGTGCCTTGCGACCCGCAATGCGCAAGACGAGCACGAATCCGTGAACGCACAGGCCTGTGAATGGCTGAAGTTGCCGGTTTCGTCCATTCTGTCATCACGGCATCACAATAGCGAGAAGTCTCTACTCGGGTCTTGAACTGAATGAAGCAGTTCGCCATATGTTAAACGTCGCAACATTGTGCAGACAAGGGACAGTGGAACATGGCAAATTACTCGAATCTTCCGGCGCCAACCCCAGAGGGCGGGCTCAACCGCTATCTGCAGGAGATCCGGAAGTTTCCCATGCTGGAGCAGGAAGAGGAATACATGCTCGCAAAGCGGTGGGTCGAAGACCAGAACACCGAAGCGGCCCATGCGCTCGTGACCTCCCATCTTCGGCTCGCTGCGAAGATTGCAATGGGCTATCGCGGCTATGGCCTGCCCCAGGCTGAAGTGATTTCCGAGGCAAACGTGGGCCTGATGCAGGCCGTGAAGCGGTTTGACCCCGAGAGGGGCTTTCGGCTCGCGACCTATGCCATGTGGTGGATCCGCGCATCGATCCAGGAGTACATCCTCCGGTCCTGGAGCCTCGTAAAGCTTGGCACGACCAGTGCGCAGAAGAAGCTCTTCTTCAACCTCCGCAAGGCAAAGGCACGCATCGGCGCGTTGGAAGACGGAGACCTTCGACCTGAACACGTGGATCGCATCGCGCATGACCTCAATGTCACAAAGGAAGAGGTCATCTCGATGAATCGACGCCTTTCCGGAGGCGATGCATCCCTTAACGCCACGATCTCAGCGGACGGTGAAGGCACGGCCGAGTGGCAGGACTGGCTGGAAGACGAGACAGCGGACCAGGCCGGTGACTATGCCGAGCATGACGAACTGGAGATCCGTCGCGAGTTGATGGCGGAAGCCATGGCCGTGCTGAACGAGCGTGAGCAGGACATCCTGACGCAGCGGCGGCTGATGGACGCGCCGGCAACGCTGGATGAACTCTCTCGCCAATACAAGGTGAGCCGCGAACGCATCCGCCAGATCGAGGTCCGCGCATTCGAAAAGCTCCAGACCAAGATGCAGGAGCTTGCGCGCGAGAAGGGCATTCTGGAAGACGCCTGATCTCCGCCACAGACTCCGCCGCGCATTTCGAATTGCGGAGCGACCGCACAAGCGGCGCGTGGAGGGGCTCCCTGCGCCTTGGCGTCTTCGCCGCGACGAAGCAGGCTGCCACCCCACAGCAACCTCGCCGCAATGTGCGAAGAGTCCTGTTCGTGCAGATGCAGTGCCGCGATTTCGGATCGCCGTGCGCGCGGCATCCGGATCGAAGGGCATCGAGCGGGCCGGAGCCTGCAGCGAGACCGCCCTGTTTCAGCAGCGCGTCTCGCGGCGCTCGCGCATCAGAGGTCGGCGTGGAACTCCTCGACAAGCGACGCCAGAACGGCCCTCATGGCCTCGCCTTCATCGTCATTTCGTTCAAGCTCGGCCTGACGGACGCGACGTTGCCGGTCCGCTCCATTGCCACCGGCGAGGATGTTGCGCGCGGCATCAACCTCGGCCCGGCATTCCAGCACGTCGGCATCTTCTGCCACCATCGCGATCAGCTCTTCCAGCAGGTCCGCAAACGGCACCAGCTCCCTGCGGCCGAAGTCCATCAGCCCCTCGCCCATGCCATAGCGTTGCGCGCGCCAGCGGTTCTCGCCAACAAGGAAATGATCATAGATGCGCCAGCGCTGGTTCATCAGCTTGAGCCGCCACAGCATCCGCATCAGGCTTTGGGTCAAGGCCGCAATGGTCAACGCATGTTCCAGCCTGGGACACATGTCGCAGATCCGCGACTCCAGCGTCGGAAACCGGTGCGACGGACGGAGATCCCACCAAATCTTGGTCGCATCCTCGATTGCGCCTGTCTTGACAATGGATTCCACCGCGCGCTCGTAACTCGAAAAACTCTCGAGCCGGGGCGGCAGGCCCGTGCGCGGCAGGTTGTCGAAGACCGTCAGGCGATAGCTTGACAGACCCGTGTCTTCGCCTTGCCAAAAGGGCGACGAGCATGACATGGCCAGAAGGTGCGGCAGGAAGTAACCTGCCTGGTTCATAAGGTCGATGCGCGCTTCGTCATCCTCGATGCCGACGTGAACATGGCAACCCGAAATGAGCATTCTTCGTGCAACACCCGCCAGATCGCTCTCAAGCGCATTGTAGCGGTCCTTGTCCGTATGATGCTGATCCTTCCAGGACGCGGTCGGGTGGCACGAAACCGCGATCGGCGTCAGCCCGTAACGGCCAGCAGTCTCCGCAACGGTCGTGCGCAGGCGCCTCAGGTCATCCCGGGCCTCGCCGATGTTCCTGCAAACCTGTGTTCCGACCTCGATCTGGCAGCGCAGGAACTCCGGTGCCACCTGTTTGCCAAGAACCTTGGTGCACTCTTCCATGAGGGCATCCGGCGCCTCGGCCAGATCGAACGAATCGCGGTCAATGAGGAGGAACTCCTCCTCGATCCCCAATGTGAAGCTCGGCTCAGTCACGGGTCTTGACCTCACGCATCTTGCAAGAAAGGTTGAATCGAAATGCTCGCGGGTCCTCCATTTCGGATCGATCCGGGCTTCGCGGCATCGGACGAACTGGATTTGCCGCCCCGCCTTGGGGCGGCGTATCAAGTCCAGGCAAACTCAATCAAGCGTCGTCTGCGCCACGCCGCTTTATGGGCGACCAGAGGCGCTTGTTCGAGAGATACAACAGCACGCTCAAGACAATCAGGAAGAGCACGGCGACGAAACCGTCCTCCTTCCGTGAATTCAGCTTCGGCTCCGCTGTCCACATCAGGAACGCCGCAACGTCCTGTGACATCGCCCGCACGTCATTGGGTGAATCGTCGTCGAACTCGACCAGCCCGTCGTCGAGCGGCGGCGCCATCGAGATCCAGCCCCCCGAGAAAGCCGTGTTCTCGTAGAAGAACGACCCGGCCTCCTCCTTCTCCTCGCCGGTGTAGCCGGAGAGAAGCGACGCGATGTACTCGGGCCCGCCCATGCCCCTGAAGAACTGGCTGATGCCCAGGCCGTACGGCCCGTGGAACCCCGCACGCGCTTTCGCCATCAGGCTGAGATCAGGTGCGTTCTCGTCCCCGGATCCGGGGAAATGATCCTGGGGCTTTGCCGTGCGGAAATCGTCCAGTTCCTCGTCAAAGACCTCCCAGAATTCCGCGTAGGCGCGAACCTGCTCCTCGGGAAGATGCGGCCCTCCCTCGTCGCCAAGCGTGCGGAGCGGCACGTACTGCAGGCCATGGCATGCCGCGCAGACCTCGGTATAGACCTTCAGTCCTCGCTGAAGCTGCATCTGGTCGTAGGTGCCAAACGGGCCTTCGAACGAAAACTCGAAGTCCTCCACATGGCCATCCCCGCCCGCACCAATGGCAGGGGCGGCCAGCCCGAAGGCGACAATCGCGGAAAGCGTGAACTTGCCGATCATGTGCGTGAGTCCTTTCATTCCGCAGCAACATTCCTGGTCGGTGCGCCGCCATCGGGAGGATAGTGTTCGTCAAAATCCTTCTCGATCGTGTCCGGCCTAGGCAGCGGCTTCTCGATCACGCCGAGCAAGGGCAGGATGATCAGGAAGTAGAAGAACCAGAACGCCGAGGCGATCAGGGCAAACGTGGCGTAGGGTTCCTCGGCCGGCTGGGCCCCAAGCCACATCAGGACGAAGAAGTCGATGACCAGCAGCCAGAACCACCACTTGAACATCGGGCGATAGCGACCCGAACGCACGCTGGACGTGTCAAGCCAGGGAGCCAGCGCCATGACAGCAATGGAACCGAACATGGCGAGAACGCCAAAGAACTTGGCGTCAATGATGCCGCCAGTCAGCAGACTCGCGAGCTGGACCACCCACACCTCGCCGGTGAATGCGCGAAGGATGGCGTAGAACGGCAGGAAGTACCATTCAGGCACGATATGGGCCGGCGTGACCAGCGGGTTCGCTTCAATGTAGTTGTCCGGGTGCCCGAGATAGTTGGGCATGAACCCCACAATCGCGAAGAACAAGGCCAGGATGACCGCAAGGGCGAATAGGTCCTTGACGATGTAGTATGGCCAGAAGGAAACGGTATCCTTCCTTGCCTCTTCCTGGGATCCCCTGCGCACCTCCACTCCGGTCGGGTTGCTGTTGCCGGTGGTGTGGAATGCCCAGATGTGCACGACGACGAGGCCGGCAATGATGAACGGCAGGAGGTAATGCAGCGAGAAGAACCGGTTGAGCGTCGCGTTCTCGACGGCGGGGCCTCCGAGCAGCCAGGTCTGGATCGGCTCGCCAATGAAAGGGATCGCGCCGAAGAGGCCGGTGATCACCGTTGCGCCCCAGAAGCTCATCTGGCCCCAGGGCAGGACGTAGCCCATGAATGCCGTGCCCATCATCAGCACGAAGATCAGGATGCCTATGATCCAGGTGACCTCTCGCGGCTCCTTGTAGGATCCGTAGTAAAGCCCGCGGAAGATGTGCGCATAGACCGCGATGAAGAACAGTGCCGCGCCGTTCATGTGCGCATAGCGGATCATGTGCCCCGCATTCACGTTTCGCATGATGTGCTCGATCGAGGCAAAGGCCAGGTCAACATGCGGCGTGTAGTGCATCGCCAGGACAATGCCGGTCACGATCTGCAAGCCGAGGCAGAACGACAGCACGATGCCCCAGATCCACATCCAGTTCAGGTTCTTCGGCGTCGGAATCATCAGCGTGTCGTACACGAGACTGAGGACGGGAAGCCGGCGATGCAGCCAGGACTCGGCCCGGGTGCTCGGTTCGTAGCTATCGTGGGGAATGCCAGCCATCTAACTGCTCCTTATCCGAGAACAAGCGTCCCGTCGCCCTCGAACCGGGCACGCGGGACAGGAAGGTTCTCCGGCGCAGGCCCCTTCCGGATGCGGCCGGCCGTGTCGTAGTGTGAACCGTGGCAGGGGCAGAACCAGCCACCGAACTCACCCGCGTCGCCGATGGGAACGCAGCCAAGATGCGTGCACACGCCCAACTGGACCAGCCACTCGCCGTTTTCGTCCATGGCACGGTTGGCATCGGTTGCCTCGGCGCCGTCAATGAGGTTGGCGTTTCTCGCCACTGGATCAGGAAGGGCGGCGACGTCGACGTCCCTGGCGGCGGCGATCTCCTCTGCCGTCCTGCGACGGATGATGACCGGTCGGCCCAGCCATTTCACGGTGAGCTGCGTGCCCGGCTCGATTCCCGACACGTCGACCCGGATCGAGGACAGGGCCTGAACATCCGCCGAAGGATTCATCTGGTCGGCAAGCGGCCAGATGGCGGCACCGGCAGCCACGACTCCGGCCCCACCCGTCGCGTAGTATAGGAAATCTCGGCGCGTGCCTTCGTGGCTTTCGTCTGCGTGCGACACAAGCGTCTCCTGTTCTCCGCGGGCGTTCAGCCCAAGTGGACCGACCGGAGTTCCTCCGGTCGATTTCGAAGGTTCTTAACGCCCGAATCCGGGGGCGTCCAGCGGACAAACGGGCGCACCTTCAAACAAGCTCGATCGGACACGCGGGCAGCGCCACAGGACCGCTGGAACTCTATCCGCACCGCGTCCAGAAGACATGACGCGGATTCCTCCAAGATCCGGCCCTGTGCTGCCATCCGGTTGCCAGGTACGACGATGGTCTTGGGCATCATGTCTCGCTCTCGGCGAATGCAATTCGCGCAATGGACCTGTCTTCGCGCACTTTGGATCGATCCTTGCCTGGCGTCCCCTTGACGGCCTCCCGAACGCGACACACCGGGTCGCCTGAGAGCTCCCTGCCGTCATGTCCCGAAACCACCGCCTTGATCAGCGCGCCTTCCGGCCGCGGCGAGGACAGGCGAACCACGGCGAACTGCTCGGTTCGACCCATTGTGGGCGCTTCGGTCAGCACTGTCCGGGTCTTGCCGATCTCGGCATCAAGATGCCGCTCTACCGCGCACGCCCCGGCAGAGCGAAGACGCGTGGCACGAGCGCGGATGGTCCGCCCATCCACCTGTGGCATGCGCGCGGCAGGCGTGCCTGGACGCGAACTGTAGGGAAACACGTGCAGCCACGTGAGATCACATTCGTCGACCAGCTTGAGCGAGTTCTCGAACATTTCCTCCGTCTCAGTCGGAAAGCCCGCAATCATGTCTGCGCCAAAGACCATGTCGGCGCGAAGTGCCCGGACTTCCTGACAGAACCGGATCGCGTCCTCTCGGAGATGACGTCGCTTCATGCGCTTGAGGATCATGTCGTCTCCGGACTGCAGGCTTAGGTGGAGATGCGGCATGAATCGGGATTCGGTCGCGATCGCCTCCAGCAGGTCCGGGTCCGCCTCGATCGAATCGATGGAGGACAGGCGCAGTCGCGGCAGCTCGGGCACGAGTTTCAGGATGCGCCGGACAAGATTGCCCAGACGCGGCGCTCCAGGAAGGTCGGCGCCCCAACTCGTCAGATCGACCCCGGTCAGCACCACCTCGTTGCAATCGCTGTCGCACAGCCGCTTGATCTGCTCCACCACCGCGCCAGCAGGCACCGAGCGCGAATTGCCACGCCCGTAGGGGATGATGCAGAACGTGCAGCGGTGGTCGCATCCGTTCTGGACTTGAACGTATGCACGATGCCGCCCGAATCCGTCAATGAGGTGACTTGCCGTCTCGGTGACGCTCATGATGTCATCCACGATAACCCGTGGGCCACCACCGGACACGACACGCGCCCAGGTCGTCGGCGACATCTTTTCTGCGTTGCCGACCAAGAGGTCCACAGCGTCCATGTCCGCAAAGCGCCGAGGCTCGGTCTGCACGGCGCAGCCAGTCGCGATGATGCGAGCTCCCGGGTTTTCGCGGGCAAGACGCCGAATCTCCTTTTGGCTTTTCCGAACGGCCTCCGAAGTCACGGCGCAAGTGTTGACGATGACGGCGTCGTGGAGCCCGGCGGCATCCGCCATCTCGCGTATCGCCTCGGATTCGAATGCATTCAGCCGACAGCCAAGCGTGGAAATGACGGGCCCGCCACCCTGCATCAAATCCCCTCCAGCCGTATCTGGCCGTCAAAGACGTGGGTCGTGGGCCCGGTCATCCAGACACCGTCCTCGCGCCAATCCACCCAGATCCGGCCGCCGTCCAGGTCCAGCGTGACACTTCGGCCTGAAAGCCCCCGGCGCACCGCCGCCACGGCTACGGCACAGGATGAAGATCCCGAGGCCGGCGTAGTGCCTGTTCCCCTTTCCCAGACCCGCATCCGAAGGTGATCCTTTCCAATGACATTTGCGAACTGGACATTCGTCCTTTCCGGAAATAGCGGATGATGTTCGACCTCGGGCCCGCGCGACGCGAGGTCGATCGCCTCGGCATCCTCCACGAAGAAACTGCAGTGCGGGTTCCCCATGGAGGTCGCGACCGGATCTCCGTCGAGCGGAAGATGCAAGGTGTCCGCATCCTGCGCGAGGGGGATGTCCCGCCACTCTGTCAGCGGTGCACCCATGTTGACCCGCGTCATGCCGTCGCCGGCATCCTCGCAAGCCAGCACCCCCCGCTCGGTGCGCAGCGTCAGGGCGTCCTGGCCCGTCTCATTCATCAAGTGCCGCGCGATACAACGGGTTGCATTTCCGCATGCAGCGGAGACCGAACCGTCCGGATTGAAGAACGTCAGCCTTGCCGCCGCCCCTTGATCCGGATCGATGACGGCCAGCTGGTCAAAGCCGACTCCCCTGCGCCGGTCGCCGACGGATCGCACAAGTCCAGGAGTGATCCTGGCCCCGCACTGGCGCCGGTCGACGACGACGAAGTCGTTGCCAAGCCCGTGCATCTTCATGAACGGAATGCCGATGATGTCGGTCGCAGCCATGCGCGCGCATATACCGCGATTGCCGGCTTTGCGAAAGTCGCGTTGCCGCCTGCGTTGCGAAGGCCGCGCCGCAAGTTTCGAGGAGAGACGGCCCCGTTTTGCGCTTGACTGGTCAGGACAGGCACATTACGTCGGGCCACCTAGTGGGCCGTTAGCTCAGTTGGTAGAGCAACTGACTTTTAATCAGTAGGTCGTAGGTTCGAATCCTACACGGCTCACCAAAAAATCACTGAAAATAAACATATTTTGTAGGCATTTCTCTGGAGGCATATTGCCATATGCCCAGTTGACAAACAATTGGCAAACAATCCAGTTCTGCGTACTGTCGTCATCTGGCAGTTTCCGACCTTTGACGCTCGCGCCAATGCCGAACCGTCTCCTCCGCAAGCTCATGACTTGCACGTCAACAACATCCGGTCGAAACTGCATTCCAACTGCCGACGTCGGCCACTTTGCATCGTTACGTGGTTTGGTGCACACCCGAGATCAGTACGCGACGAGGAAACCGTTCAGTCCAGATCCCCTCCATTCGCTCGCACGATTTCCAGCAGTCTCTGAAATCGAGGGTCATGGTCGAGGTTTGGCTGGGCGACCCGCACCGCACTCAGGCACGTAGCCAGACTCAGGAAGTGCCCTAGAGCCGCGTCACCCACAATTCGGTCCATGAGTCCGAGCGATGCCGCCGGACAATGCACGTCCAATTTCGCCTTGTGAAGCGGATGTAGGACTCGGCCTGGATACTGCAGCGGCTGCAGCCAAGCGGAAACCTGTGCCAATGCCTTGGGAAACGCGCGCCCCGCCGCAATGCACGCTCTGGCGAAACTCTCCGAGATCGGCGCCGAAGCGGTATCTGACGTGTTTGGCCAGATCGACTTCACGTAGGGTGCCGCCCTGTTCTTTCAGTAGTCGGCTCTCTGATCGCCGGCACTGTCCACTGCGCGAGCGAATGTATCGGCCGCATGATCAAGCCCGTCCTGGGGCAACGCTTGCATGGCGGGCGCCAGTTCGCGCGCTCCAAAGACGTCTCCTCGGTCAAGCCCTGCAAACATCAGCAAGGACGCGTGTTGTTCACGGTGCTGGCCAAGCACGGCGTAGTGGCCTGCCGTCTCGAGGAACGCTGGCTTGAGCCACTCCATCAAGGGCGGATAGAGCCTCGGCGACCATAGGAACCCTTTCCGTGCGGCGCGTGCTTCCGCCTCCGAGTTTCCCCACTCAAAGAGCGGAAGCAAGAACTGGATTGCCCATTCGCGGTCAACTCGGAACAACGAGATCACATGGGTTGCCAGCAACACCCTGCCATGCCGGAACTTCGGAATCCCGGTGTCACAGAGCTGCGCAAACACGTGCCTTGGTTCGTCAGCCAGACCTTCTTGATCCTCTAGGTCGCTTCGCTACCACCAGTGAAGCATCCCCGCCGCGACATGTCCCACGGGATGGTTGACCGCAGGCCGACGATATCGTCGTCGTCCTCTTCGACCTCGTAGTCAAGTGCGAGCACGCGATCGCACAGCGCGAGGAAAGCCGCCTCTTGTCCTTCGAAGGTCCTGGCCTGCTCCTTCAGCCACCGGCTCACCCCATGGGACAGCGCCTGCAGCACCTCCGTAGGCATTTCAGCCAGCACCGGCGCAATGTTCCGCCAGGAACATTCCAGAAATTCGTGCTCGGACCAACTCTGAAGCGCCTCCCGCCACCGCCCGCTCGGCCATGTTCCGTCCCCAGCCAATGCAGCAAGCGCCGACGCGGCTTCATCGAAATCGATGCGGCAGCGCTCGCGCCAGTCGTCGGGCCGCCAATGGTCCGGCTCGGGATGTTTGCGCAGCCACTGTATCAGTTCTTTCCGATCCCGGGGCGTGGCGACGTGAACCCGCATCTCGCCGCCGTTGCCAGACCAGGTCGGAAACTCGTCACGCTCATCTTCGGCCAGCCGCCAGTCCCGGTGTTTGGCCGAAATCTCGTCCATCCGCCCTCGCGCAGCGGTGCTCAGCCGTGCGCCTGCCTGGCTGATCTTGGCCAGCCGCAACCAGACCTCCTGCTCCTGCAACCTTGTCCAGCGCTCATCCAAGATGTCGGCCCGGTACATGTCACGTGGCGGTCCGGCGAGTATTGACCGCTCCAGCCTGGCGAGCTCGTCTGCATCGAGTTGCGGCCCCAAGGCAACCAGCAGCCGCATGGTTTCTCGCTCGGTCTCCACGGACCAAAGCCACCAATCGCCGTCGGCCAGCAACCACTCGAGTCCACGGCTTTTGGGAACGATGTCTTGCTGCGCGGCAGCAAAGAATGCCAGCCGGCGGAACAAAGGGTTGGGAAGCTGCGACCAGCCTTCCGGCGCAAGCAGCGCATGGCCAGGCGACACGACGGCAGCGGCCCTCCAGGCGTCGCGGTTCAGCTCGATCAAGGCGGTCCAGTCCGGGCAACGGCCCCGCCCACGCAGCGCCCGGAATCCACTCGAGGAATCAGCCGGCTGCGGACGATCCGACCGTGTTCCACTTCCTTTCAGCCCCTTACGCAATGAACGTTCGCCTGAGCCGGACACGGCACCTGCAAACCACTGCATTTCATTTCTTTTTTCGGGCCGGCGGTCTCCTCGCACCCGAGTGTTCGCCATCCCCTAATCACATAGTCACCGAATCGATTCGATCCCGGGACCCTGAGGTTTTCCGAATGTCCTGCCCCGAACGCGCACCGTTCGCAAGCGTCGCAAGTCCCTCTGCCGGACCGTCTTGCAATGTCCACCGGTCCCGGCCAGTAGCCGGTGCCTGCGGCGCCTTGCACGGCCTGCGCCTCTCGATGCCATCGACCACCACCGTTCCCGCCGCACGCTGCGCCACACGTGTCGGCAGATCAAGTGCAGCGCCTGCCCGGCGTCGCGGACCATTTTGCTTCAAACTTTGGACCGTTCTTCAACAGCGCATGCCAGTCGCCCGACACACCCAGCCTGAACGAGCGAAGTCCGCACGAACTGCATATGTCCCGAAGACAGGGAAATGGCCATCCTTTGGAATAGGGTCCTCGCTGGTTGTGATGGCAGCGCCGCTGAGGTCGCGTTCTGGCATCGGGGCCTTGCGCAAGACGCTGGCGAACGCACACTCAGCACCGCGCGGCGAGAGCAGCATGGGAGCCACCGCGTTCGCGCAAGTCATCGATGCCGTCCATTCTGCATTCCAACCGCAGATTTCCGGGCACGAAAACGCAACTGCGGGCCGGGTCGCGTGTCACGGCGTCTTTCGCTGCCAGGTTCGGTTTTCTCCCTGCGTCCGGCGCGAAGCGCCAAGGAACGGCCAGGAAAACGCTCCCGTTCCCGGACCGCTCTTCTTGGAAGAGTGTCCAATTCTGCTTTGACGGATGGAGCAGTTCTGACCTGACAATGACTGGGGTCAATGCCGCAGGACCATGGCAGACCGTGACGAAAGTGCCCGCGGCACGCCTACCTGACCCCCGCCTTCGCATTCGCGATGTCTCGACGCGTTGTGCTGTGGCGTTCCTGACTTGCCTTGCTGGCCACTTGGCGGGTGTATCGCTTCGAATTGAAACGACAACGTATTTCCTCCTTGGCCCTGCGACCCTCCTTGCTGGTCTCCTCGCTCGCCGTGCTGGCCTCCCTATTCGGATCGAGAGCCATCGGCACCGCACCCGCCCGGCGACATTCGCATTGCGCTCAGCGCGGCACGAGGTCGCGCCAGCCGCCGCCGGCCCGTCGTTCGCGCCCGTCGCCTGATTCACGGGAAGTGCGCCGGGGAACAAAGGTTGAACCGCGCGAGAATTGCGCCCTGCCCCCTAGTCGCGCATTGCGCGGCGACCAGAATTCGGGATACTTGTTCACGGCTTGCCGCCACCCGGTCGACGATTGCCCTGACCAGGCGTCTGAACGGAACATTAGAGAACAGGCGCAGGCCTCGAAAGGTGCTGGCGTTCGCTCAACAGGCCCCGATGTACACGCGAAGCTTCACGCTCTGGCTGCTCCTCACGCTCGCGGGTGCGACAGCGGCATTCTGGATCTCGCATGCGTACTTCAGGATGGAAGAGATTGATCGCGCGAGTGCACGCCTGTCCCTTTACAGGAGCACCCTTGAGGCGGAACTCATGCGGTTCTCGCACCTCACGTTCATCCTGGCCCGCGATCCCTTCGTCATCGAGACGGCAAGTGGGGCGAGCACCGGTCCGCTGGACGAAAGGCTGGCGAAATTCGCCGAGCGCGCGGGGATCGATGCAATCTACCTCATGGACGCGGACGGCCTGACACGCTCCGCCTCGAACGCAGGCACGGCCGGCAGCTTCGTCGGCCACAACTACGCCTTCCGCCCCTATTTCAAGTCAGCGCTTCTGGGCGTTCAGGGGCGGTTCTACGGAATCGGCGCCACGACCGGCATCCCGGGCTACTTCTATGCCGATGCCGTCGTCGACGAGGCGGCGGGCGTGCTTGGGGTCATTGCGCTGAAGATCGATCTTTCGGATCTCCAGGAAAGCTGGCGCAAGGCCGACGAGCGCGTGCTCCTTGCCAATGCCGACGGCGTCGTGCTGCTGGCCTCGGTGCCGGAATGGCGGTACCGGACGCTCGCGCCGCTGACGGCGGAGCAAAGGTCGCGCATCGCGGATGCTCGGCAGTTCGGAACGAAGCCGCTGGATCCGCTGGACTGGAGCCCGACCGGCCGCCAGGTCGCGACGGTCGGAGGCGAGGCGTTTCTGCATCTGCAATCGCCCAACCTGCCCAACGACTGGTCGATTCACTATTTCGCGTCGGGCGAGCAGGCGGTGACACTCGGCTGGCTGGCGGCGGGCGGCTTTCTCCTCCTCGCTGCGCTTACGGGTTTCGGGGTCCAGCTGCAGAGGACCCGGAAGATCGATGCCGCGCTCCGGCGATCGGAAGAGGAGGAAGCGCAGCTGCGCCAGGCCAACAGGA
Organism: Boseongicola sp.; assembly: GCA_028824715.1. Classification (GTDB taxonomy): domain Bacteria; phylum Pseudomonadota; class Alphaproteobacteria; order Rhodobacterales; family Rhodobacteraceae; genus JAJEFO01. Next base: position 26,416 of record JAPPCV010000015.1, read on the forward strand.
AGCTGGCCACGGAAATCAAGGAGCGGCGGGCGGCCGAACGGCAGCTGCAGCGAACCCAGGCGGAACTCGAGCGCGCCGGCAGGCTGGCGGCCCTGGGCCGGCTCGCGGTCTCGGTCACGCACGAGCTCGGGCAGCCGATCACCGCCATGCGCAACCATCTGGCCGCCGCCGAGATGCAAGGTGACTCCGGCGCGCTCACGTCCCGCCTGAAAGGGCTTGTGGACCGGATGGAAGGGATTGCGCGCCAGCTCAAGTTCTTCGCCCGCAACGGGAAGGAGGAGTTCGAGGTGGTGGACCTGCGCGACGCGATGCAGGCGGCGCTGGACCTCGTGGCCTCCGATATCAAGGCGAACCGCGTCACGCTGGCGAAAGAGTGGCCGGACGGACCCGTCGAGCTGCTCTGCAACCGCCTGAGGATGGAACAGGTGATGACCAATCTCATGCGCAACGCCCTCGATGCCATGACGGACACGGACCGTCGCGAACTGACGCTGGGAATCGACCTGTCCGAGAACGAGATCCGGTTCAGCGTGGCCGACACCGGCCACGGGTTCGGGGAAATGGGCTTCTGCGAGCTGAGCGAGCCGTTTGCCACGACCCGCGAGAGCGGTCGGGGCACGGGGCTGGGGCTGGCGATATCGTCGGCAATCGTGGAGGACCATGACGGATGGATGGCCGCCGAGGCGCGCCAGGCGGGCGGCACCGTGATCCGGGTGGGATTCCGACGGGGTCGAATGCAATGAGCGCCTGGCACGTGCTTGTCGTCGACGATGACCGCGAGATGCGGGACTCGCTGGTGGACCTGATCAAGGCGGCGGGGTGGCGTGCCACTGCGCTTGCACGGGCGGCGGACGCGGGACGGCGAATCGCCCAAGACGCGCCCGACGTGATCCTGACGGACGTGCGGATGCCGGGGATGTCGGGGCTGGACCTGCTCGAGAGCCTTGACCGGAAGACGTCGCCGCCGGTGGTGCTGATCTCGGCCCACGGCGACATTCCCATGGCGGTCGAGGCGATCCAGAACGGCGCCTACGGCTTCGTCGAGAAGCCGTATTCGCCCAGCCGCCTCCTTTCGGTCCTTTCCCATGCGTCCGAGCAGCACGCGATGCGCGTGATCAACCGGAGGCTGCGTTCCCGGCTTGCGGAACTCTCGGGGCTGGACCGGATTCTTGTCGGGCAGACGGCCGGCATGGAGAGGATTCGCGCGGAGATTCTGGATCTGGCAGACAGTCCCGCTGCCGTGCTTGTCCAGGGCGAGACCGGGACGGGCAAGGAACTGGTAGCTCGCGCGCTCCACGATCTCGGTCCCCGTTCCAGCGGGCCGTTCCATGCCCTGAACTGCGCCACGATGACCCCTGAGGGGCTCCGCGAAGGCGCATTGGCGGCAGGATCCGGCGGCACGCTGTTCCTGGACGAGATCGCGCTCTGTCCGCCCGAGGTCCAGGCGATGCTGCTCAGGGAGATCGAGGAAAGCACGTTGTCGGCCGAAGGGCGTCGGCCGCATCCGGACCTCCGTGTCCTCTCGGCCACGAACGAGGATCCGGAGACTTCCGTGCAGCAAGGGCGGCTTCGCCCGGATCTTCTCTTCCGGCTCAACACCCTCACTCTTGTTCTCCCGTCCTTGCGCACCCGCCCAGACGACATCGCGCTGACGTTTTCGCACTTCCTCGCCGAGGCGGCGCTGGCGTACGAGATCGCGCCGCCGGAGCTGACGGAAGACGATCTCGCCGCTCTCATGGCCCATGACTGGCCGGGCAACGTTCGCGAACTGCGCAGCGTGGCGGAGCGGTGCGTGCTTCAGGCGCGACGCGGATCGGGGTCGGTTGCGGCCGCGCTCGCTCTGGATGAAGCGCACGGGGAGGTGCCTCCGACCCTTCGCGAGGCCGTTGCCGCATTCGAGCGCGAACTCATCGGCAAGGCCATCCGTGCCCACGAGGGGCGCATGGATGCGGTTGCCGAAGCCCTTGGCATTGCGCGGCGAACGTTGAACGAGAAGATCGTGAAACTCGGGCTGGACAAGGACGCGCTGCTCTGAGGTTGCGGAAATCCGCAGGGTTTCCGTCCGTTCGCACGCAATTTCCTTCATTGGGCAGGCCTCCGGAATCAGGCAGGCTGGAAGCACGTGAAACCGTTCAGGACAGGAGGAGGTCCGATGATGAACAAGCTGATTGGCCGGGTGAGCGTAGCCGCGCTGGCAATTGCATTTGCAGGCGAGGCGTTGGCCGTTGAATGGAACGTTTCGCTGTGGGGCAAGCGCCGCGCCT
>JAPPCV010000112.1 GCA_028824715.1 Boseongicola sp.
GGCGGGGGCGCTGGCCTGATGCGGTCGCCACGCGCTCCCGCCGACATCCCGGCAGGGGTGCGGACACACGGAGCGTCATCAGAATCGGGGATCGAATCGATCCGGTTACCGCCAGATCGCGAGGTCGCCCAGACGCCGGGGCCGGCCGTGGCCGACGGCACGGTACAAGATCAATCGTGCAACGCATCGCGGGCCAGGTCCCCCGGACAGGACCGGCAGCTGATGCATGGCTGAGTCCATCGAGCGGTTCCGACGCTTGCGCAGGGCGCGCGTTCGGGGCAGGACATTCGGGGAACCTCTCCGGATCCGGGATCAATTCGATTCGGTGACTGTCCGATTTCGGAACTGCGGGTGCCGGAACCGGGCGTGGTCGGCGTGATGGAAAACGGCAATGATTCAATGCCTTGCCGGAACGCTTCCGGGACCTGAGCGGCAGAAGGCGTTCAAAAACAGGCAAGGGCATGAAAATCCTGTATCTTGGCGACGTAATGGGGCGGTCCGGCCGCACGGCGGTTGTCGAGCGGCTTGGCGACCTGCGGACACGCCTGCAAGCGGACTTCGCGGTGGTCAATTGCGAAAACGCGACCTCCGGCGTGGGAGTGTCTCCGGCGCATGCGGAATCCCTGCTCGAGGCAGGCGCCGACGTGCTGACATTGGGCGATCATGCGTTCGACCAGCGTGAAATGCTGTCGGGAATCGAGCGCGAGCCGCGCATTCTCCGCCCCCTGAACTTTTCGAAATTCGCGCCGGGCGCAGGCGCACGGGTGTTTGACGCCGGCAGGGGCCGGAAGGTGCTGGTGGCCCAGGTCCTCGGCCAGGTCTTCATGAACCGCCCCTATGACAATCCCTTCTCGGCCATTGACGAGATCCTGAACAGGTATCCGCTTGGCGGCGCCGTTCACGCAAGTCTCGTCGACATTCATTGCGAGGCCACGTCCGAGAAGATGGCGATGGGCCACTTCTGCGACGGACGCGCCAGCGCCGTCATCGGTTCCCATACGCATGTGCCGACGTCCGACACGATGATCCTGCCCGGAGGCACGGCCTACATGACGGACGCCGGAATGTGCGGCGACTACGACTCGGTGATCGGCATGGGCAAGGAAGAGCCGCTCAGCCGCTTCGTGACCGGCATGCGGAAGGGCCGCTTTCAGGCCGCGCAGGGCGAGGCAACGCTGTGCGGCGCTCTCGTCACGACCGATGACGACACCGGCAAGGCCCTGGAACTGACACCGGTGCGCGACGGTGGCGTGCTCGCGCCGCCGCGCTGAGGCAGATGCCCCGCAGCCTGGTCCTGCCCTTTCTCGCGTTGCTGCTTGCCGGTGCCGGCTGGGGGCTGACGCAGCCCCTGGCGAAGATTGCCGTGAGCGAGGGCTATCGGCAGTTCGGGCTGGTCTTCTGGCAGATGACGATCGGAGCGGTTGCGCTGGGCATTCTGCAAGCCGTCCGCCGCCGAAGGATCCGCCGCGACGCCGCGGCTCTCGTTGTCTATCTCCAGATTGCGCTGGTCGGCACGGTCATCCCGAACTCTGCCAGCTACGAGGCGATACGGCACCTGCCGGCCGGCCTTGTGTCCGTCCTCCTGTCATTCGTGCCGATGTTCGCCTTCCCGATCGCCCTAGCGTTCAGGATCGAGCGTTTCGTGCTGACCCGGCTGCTCGGCCTGTGCCTGGGCCTTGCAGGCGTTCTCCTGATCGTGGGCCCGGAAGCCAGCCTTCCGGAACGCGCAATGGTCGCGTTCGTGCCGCTTGCGCTGATCGCGCCCCTCTTCTACGGGCTGGAAAGCAACCTGATCGCGAAATGGGGCACGGCGGGACTCGATCCGGTGGACGCGCTGTTCGGCGCCTTGGTCTTCGGTGCCGCAATTACCTTCCCGCTCGCGCAGGCGACCGGACAGTTCATCGACCCGAGGCCGCCCTGGGCCCTGCCGGACATGGCGCTTCTTGCCGTCTCGCTCGTTCACGTGACGGCCTACTGCCTCTATGTCTGGATGCTCGGGCGAGCCGGCGCACTGTTCGCCGTCCAGGTGAGCTACCTCGTCACCGGGTTCGGCGTCTTCTGGGCGATGTTGCTTCTGGGCGAGGTCTATTCGGGCTGGGTCTGGGCAGCCATATGCCTGATGCTGCTGGGCGTGTTCCTCGTCCAGCCGGGTCCAGGAACCAGGGCGCTTGCGGGAGAGCCGGAAAGCGGGGAAAAACGGCAATGATGCCTGCACTTGCAAATCTGCACCCGGACGCACCGGCAATCGTGACGCTCGTGGTCGTGGCCGTGATGTTCGCGCTGTTCATCCGTGAAGTCTACCCGCCGGAGGTGACGGCCATCGCAGGTGCCGGCGCGCTCCTCGTGCTCGGCCTGCTCCCCTACGAGGAGGCGGTCCATGTCCTCGCCAACCCGGCGCCGTGGACGATCGCGGCGATGTTCATCGTGATGGGCGCCCTCGTGAGGACAGGTGCGCTGGAATGGTTCACAAGGCTTGCCGAATCCAAGGCGGACGACAGTCCGGCCTTGGCGATCGGCGCGCTCATGACCCTCGTGGTGTTCGCGTCGGCCTTCGTCAACAACACGCCCGTCGTCCTCGTGATGATCCCGGTCTTCGTCCAGCTGGCGCGGAAGCTGAAGATCTCGTCGTCAAAGCTGCTCATCCCGCTTTCCTACATGGCGATTTTCGGGGGCACCTGCACGCTGATCGGCACGTCAACGAACCTTCTCGTTGACGGCGTTGCACGGGCAGGCGGGATGGAGCCTTTCACCATCTTCGAAGTGACCCCGGTGGCGGTCATCCTGGTCGTCTGGGGCGGCATCTACCTGCGCTTCCTGGGGCCGCGCCTCCTGCCGGACCGGGCGAGCATGGGGACGCTCCTTGCAGACAGGTCAAAGATGAAGTTCTTCACCGAGATCGCGCTTCCGGAGGACAGCGCGTTGATCGGGCGCCCGGTGACCGAGGTTGAACTCTTCAAGCGCGGCGGCGTGAGGTTGATCGATGTCCTTCGGGGCGACACGTCGCTCCGGCGGGAGCTGGATGGCGTTCGCTTGCAGGCGGGGGACCGGGTCGTGGTGCGCACCCAGATGGAGGAGCTCCTTGGCCTCAAGGCCAATCCGGACGTGCGGCTGGCCGAGAAGCTCTCGTCGCGGAAGACCTCGACGGTCGAGGTCCTGATCACGCCGCAGGCATCCCTGGTCGGACGTTCGCTCGGGGATCTCAGGTTGCGGCGGCGCTACGGGGTCTATCCGCTGGCGGTGCACCGCAGGGACGAGAACATCGGCCGGCAGCTCGACGATCTCGTGATCCGGGTCGGCGACACCTTGCTGCTGGAGGGGGCTGCCGAGGACATTTCCCGGCTGGCCAGCGACACGGGCCTTGTCAACGTGTCCGAGCCGACCGCGCGGGCATTCAGGCGCGGGCATGCACCGCTGGCGCTTGGCACGCTTGCCGGCATCGTGGCCTTTGCGGCAGTCGGCGCCGCGCCGATCCTGCTCCTCGCCATGGTTGCGGTGGCGGTCGTGCTCCTGACCCGCTGCATTGACGCCGACGAGGCATTCTCGACGATAGACGGCCGGCTTCTCGGCCTGATCTTCGCAATGCTTGCCGTTGCCACCGCGATTGAGACCTCCGGCGCCATTCACCTCATCGTTTCCGCCATCGAGCCGCTGGTCTCGGCGCTTCCCCCGTTCCTGATCGTGTGGGCGATCTACCTGGTGACCTCGGTCCTGTCGGAGACGATCAACCACGCGGTAGCGGTGGTCGTGACACCGGTTGCCATCGGGCTTGCATATTCCATCGGGGTTGATCCACGCCCCTTGGTCATCGCGGTGATGATCGCCGCGTCCGCAACGTTCGCGACGCCCATCAGCTACCAGACCAACATGATGGTCTACGGGCCCGGCGGTTACAGGTTCACGGACTTCCTCCGGGTGGGCATCCCGCTGAACCTCTCGACGGGCATCTTCGCATCGCTGCTGATCCCGTTCTTCTGGCCGCTTTGATGCACGGGTTCGCTTCGCGCCGGGCCATGCGTGTCGCGCGGCAGCGTCCGGCCTCGCGGCTTGCGTGAAAGTGCTTGCAAATCCCGCGATTCACAATTTGATCGCCTTGACCAAAACGAAAGAACGCTCATGAACATCACTCTTCTCAAGACCTTGTGCGAAACCCCCGGCGTGCCGGGCCACGAGGAACGCGTGCGCGACAGGATCGAGCAGGAGGCCAGGCAGCTCTTTGACGAGGTGACCACCGATTCCATGGGGTCGCTGCATTGCGTCAGGAAGGGCAAGTCGAAGAATCCGAAGAGGATCATGCTTCTCTGTCACATGGACGAGATCGGGTTCCTCGTGAGCCACGTCTCGAAAGAGGGGTTCCTGTATCTCCAGACCCTTGGCGGGTTCGACCCGAGAAACCTCTTCTCGCGCAGGGTTCTCGTCTGCACGGGAAAGGAAGACCTGAAGGCCGTCATGAATCCGGGCGGACGGCCGGTTCACATATCCTCTCCGGAGGACAGGAAGAAGATCCCGCAGCCTCACGAGTTCTTCGTTGACACTGGCCTGGGCAAGCGGGCGAAGGACGTCGTCAAGGTCGGCGACATGGTCGTGATGGACGAGCCCTTTCTCGAGCTCGGCGACAAGGTGGTCTCGAAGGCGCTCGACAACCGGATTGCCTGCTGGCTTGGCATCGAGGCGGTGCGCGGTCTCGGCAAGTTCAAGACCAGGTCCGAAGTCCACGTGGTCTTCACGACGCAGGAAGAGGTCGGGCTCAGGGGCGCGCGGACAGCGGCGTTTCGGGTGAAGCCCGACATCGGGATCGGAATTGACACGACGCTTGCCTGCGACACGCCGGGCGTGCCGGAGCAGGATCGCACGACCGAGCAGGGCAAGGGGTTCGGCCTGCATCTGCGTGACAGTTCCTTCATCGCCGACAAGGCTCTCTCGGAGGAGTTCGCGGCGCTGGCCGAAAAGAAGAAGATTCCCTACCAGCGCACCATGCTGCGCTCGGGAGGGCAGGACGGAGCCGCCGCACAGCAAGCGGCGTCCGGCGCGCGCGCCGTCGGAATCGTGGTCGGCACGCGATACATCCACACGGTGACGGAAATGGTCGAAAAGAGCGACTTGCAGGCTGCGCGAGACATTCTCGTGGCATATCTCAGGGCCAACTGAGTGCCGGAAGGCAGGGCGACGGCATCGCCGGAGTCAGGCGGAAGCGCCCATGTCGGACAGCGGGCGCATCGTTTGCCAGCCTGACATGCGGCCGCGAAACCAGCTGCGCTGACGCTTCGCGAACTGCCTCGTCGCAACGATGGCCGCCTCGCGGGCGTCGTCCAGCGACGTTTCGCCGCGCACATGCGCGATCAGTTCGGCCGCGCCGATGGCCTTCGCCGAAGGGCGGGCGGGATGCCAGGCGGGCGCGTTCGCGCGCACTTCGTCAAGGAGGCCGTCAGAGATCATGCGGGCAAAACGCCTTTCGATCCGGTCATTGAGCCAGTCCTTGGGTGCGTGGACGAGAATGGCCGCTGCACCGGACAGCGGCAGGAGCGGGGGGGCGGTTTCGTCCTGCCACGCGGCCAGTCCCCGGCCTGTAGCCGTCAGGACTTCCCACGCGCGCTGAACGCGCATCGGGTTCCGCCCGTCGATCCGGGCCCTGGTTTCAGGATCCAGTTCGCCAAGGAGCCTGTTGATGCCGTCCGTGGCGATTCGCTTCGTCGCGATGCGCCGCACTTCGTCCGGGATCTCGGGAATCGGGGCCAGTCCTTCCGTCAGGGCGGTGAAGTAAAGCCCAGTCCCCCCGACGATCACTGGCGTCGGTCCCTCAAGAAGCGGTGCAAGATCGCGGAGCCATCTGCCGACGGAGTATTCGACGTGGCCAGGCACGTGCCCGTAGAGCGCATGCGGCACAATTGCCTCGGCTTCAGCGGAAGGCCTGGCAGTGAGAATCCGCCAGTCGGCGAAGACCTGCATGGCGTCGGCATTGACGATCGGGCCTCCGGTTCGCGCCGCGATTTCCATGGCCAGCGCGGACTTTCCGCTTGCGGTCGGACCGGCGATCAGGATCGGGAGATTCGGGTCGATCCGGTCCAGAACGTCGTTCAGCGATCCTTCGTTGATCATTCCGGAGTTTTCGGACATTTTCGCGCCCGAAGCAAAGCGAGAGCATGCGAGGACGAGCACCATGAGCAAGCCCGACGATCCTGCCTATTCCCGCGTGCTGCTGAAGATATCCGGCGAAGCGCTGATGGGCGACCAGGGTTTCGGGCTCCATCCACCGACCGTTGCGAAGATCGCCGAGGAGGTGAGGTCGGTGCAAGAGCTTGATGTCGAAGTCTGCATGGTGATCGGCGGCGGCAACATCTTCCGGGGACTGCAGGGCTCGGCGCAGGGCATGGAGCGGACGACGGCGGACTACATGGGCATGCTTGCCACGGTCATGAACGCCCTCGCCATGCAGTCCGCGCTTGAGGCGCTAGGCATCCACACCCGGGTGATCTCGGCGATTCGCATGGACGAGGTCGCGGAGCCTTACATTCGCCGGCGGGCCGTCCGGCACCTCGAGAAGAAGAGGGTTTGCATTTTCGCCGCCGGTACCGGCAATCCGTACTTCACCACCGATACCGCGGCGACCTTGCGTGCCACGGAAATGTCATGCCAGGCCATCTTCAAGGGCACCTTGGTTGACGGCGTCTATGACAAGGATCCCGCCAGGCACTCGGACGCGAAGCGATACGACAAGATCTGCTACGACGACGTTCTGGCGAAGAACCTGAAGGTCATGGATGCTTCCGCCATCGCGCTTGCCCGCGACAACGGCCTTCCCATCATCGTGTTCTCGCTCGACGAGCCGGGCGGGTTTCGAGGCATTCTCTCTGGCGAGGGGACCTACACGATCGTGCAGGACAGGGCGTGAGCGCCTTGGGTCTCGCGGCCGCCGAATCGTCCGGGACTTGAGGGTTCGCGCATGCGTGCCCTTGTCCAGCGTGTCAGTTGCGCAAGCGTGACCGTCGACGGCGAGGTCGTCGGGGCAATCGGCCCCGGACTGCTTGTTCTGGCCTGCGCCATGGTGGGCGATTCGCCTGAGGCCGTTTCGAAGCTCGCGATGAAGGTCGCACGGCTCCGAATTTTCGGGGACGATGAAGGTCGCATGAATCGCTCGCTGCTGGATGTCGGGGGAGAGGCGCTGGTCGTTTCGCAGTTCACGTTGGCGGCGGACACGTCTCGGGGCAACCGGCCCGGATTCTCGACCGCCGCGCCACCTGACGAAGGGGAGGAGCAGGTCGCCGCGTTTGCTGCCGAGATTCGGGCTCTCGGCATAGAGGTCGCCGAAGGCCGCTTCGGCGCCGACATGAAGGTCAGCCTCACGAATGACGGGCCGGTCACGATCTGGCTCGACACCGGCGCGTGAGTGCCTTCGGGTATTGAAAGGCATGGAATTGGCAGTTTGCCCACCTTGCCGTGCGGGAAACTCCATCCTTCCCGATCGCCCAATCCTGCAGTGATTGCGCACAGCGAGCGTGCAGATGCAAGCGACATGTCTTGGCGTTGAATCGAGCGCGCAAGTGCAGCGACGAAGGTGAACAGTTCGAGGCGGCGATCAGGGTGATCTTGGACAGGCTACCGGGACGCGCGGGTGGCCGAGGGTTCAATCCAGGCACCGAGACATTTCCTTCCGTGAATCTCGACGTCATTGGCAGGAGCTTGAATCTCGAGAAGCGCGCGGCCTTTCAACGGCTCGAACTTGTACAGGTGACGCTATTCCCGCTTTCTCTTGACGATGGCGTCATCCACCTGGATCGCCCAGTGCGGCGGCATTCCGTTCGCGGACTTCCGAGAGCGGCACTTCGCCGTTGGCGAATGCCTTGAGGACTGGAAGCATCAGCGTCTGAAAGTCAGGAACGGGCATTGGCCACTGCGCCTGTTGCCGCTTGCATTCGGGGCTTCACGCACTTCGAGATTTCGCGGCCTGCCTCGGTCTCCGCCTTGCGGAGCTCCCAGGTCTTCTGCAGGTTCAGCCAGAGTTGCGGCGTCGTACCGAAGTACCGCGCCAGTCGCAGCGCAGTGTCGGCGCTCACGCCCCGCTGGCCGTTCAGGATCATTGTCATCCGGTTCGCGGGCACGTCAAGTGCCTTGGACAGGGCGCTCGCCGACATCCCAAGCTCGTCGAGTTCGTCGCGCAGCACCTCTCCCGGGTGCACCGGCCTCATGCCGTTCCTTGCGTTCATGTCGGACCCCCTCAGTGATAGTCCACGATCTCCACGTCGCACGGCCCCTCGTCCGTCCAGCGGAAGCAGATTCGCCACTGCGCGTTGATCCGGATGCTGTGCTGACCGGCACGGTCGCCGCGCAACGCTTCGAGCCGGTTGCTCGGCAACGCGGCAATGTCGCCAAGCGTCTCCGCGCTGTCCAGCAGAACCAGTCTGCGCGTGGCCTGGCTGGCGAAGCCCTGATATGCCGCCACGCGCTGTCCCTCGAAGAAACGGCGCGTGTTCCGGTCCCTGAAGCTCCGAATCATGCGTGCTGACCATAGTGAGCGTTACGAGTTCCGTAAAGAAACCCTGCGACCCGATTCTTTGCTGGTGTCCATCTCCCAAGCCAATCTTGGCATCGGACGACGAATTGCTGCGCAAATCTTTGCGGTGGAACGGCGGAAGGCAATGAAGCCGGAAAGACGGTTTCCCTATACAATGGCGGCCTCTTGGCGATATAGAGTGACCAATTCGAGGGGAGGGCGTCCGCAGGTTGGACGCCAGGATGGCATGGCAGAAGAGTTCGAACTCGACCTGGACGACATTGAACGACGGATGGATGGCGCGTTGAACGCGCTCAGGCAGGAGTTCCTGACATTGAGAACCGGTCGGGCGTCCGCCTCGATGCTGGAGCCGATAATGGTCAATGCCTACGGGGCCACGACACCCGTGAACCAGGTCGGCACCGTCAACGTGCCGGAGCCCCGCATGATCACGATCAACGTCTGGGACAAGAACCTGGTTGGCGCCGTCGAGAAGGCGATCCTCGGAAGCGGGCTCGGCATCAATCCCGTGACCGAAGGCACGGTCATTCGGCTGCCGATCCCGGAACTCAACGAGGAACGTCGCCGCGAACTGTCCAGAGTCGCAGGCCAATATGCGGAAGGCGCCCGGATTGCGATCCGGAACGTTCGCCGTGACGGAATGGACCAAGTCAAGAAAGCGAAGGCCGACGGGCTGGGCGAAGACGACCAGAAGTTCTGGGAAAGTGCCGTGCAGGAAGCCACCGACGACGCGATCAAGAGAGTCGACGCGGCGCTGGAAAGCAAGCAAGCCGAAATAATGCAGGTATGAGGCCGCAGGTGCGAGCAGGAACGGAAAAGTCGATTGTGGGCCGACATGAAGGGCAGGCCAATCCGAAGCATGTGGCCATCATCATGGACGGGAACGGTCGCTGGGCGCAGGCGCGTGGCAAGCCGCGGCTGTTCGGGCACCATGCCGGCGCGCACCGCGTGCGCGAAATCGTCAAGGCATGTCCTGAACTCGGCGTCAGGTACCTGACCATCTTTGCCTTCTCGACGGAAAACTGGAAGCGCACCCAGGCCGAGGTTTCCGGCCTCATGAAGCTGTTCCGGCGCTACATGATGGACGAGGCACGGGCCCTGGTCTCTGCCGGCGTGCGTGTCCGCTTCATCGGCGACCGGATCAAGCTCGACGAGACCCTGGTTGCGTTGATGGACGAACTGGAACTCCTGACCTGTGGCAACGATGTCGTGCACGTCACGGTCGCGCTGAACTACGGCGGGCGGGACGAGGTCGCGCGGGCGACCAAGCGGCTCTGCCGCGAGGTCAAGGCGGGGCGCATTGACCCGGAATGCGTCGACGGGGAGACGCTTGCGCGGTTCCTTGACACCTACGTGCTGCCGGACCCCGACCTGGTCATCCGCACCAGCGGCGAGGCCCGGATCTCCAACTTCCTTCTCTGGCAGTCGGCGTACTCGGAATACGTGTTCGTGGACACGCTCTGGCCGGATTTCACGAGAGAGGAGTTCGAGCAGGTCCTTGCAACGTACTCGTCTCGCGAACGCAGATTCGGCACCGTCGCCTGATGACGGTTGCCGAGGGGCATTGGGGTGACTTGAGCCGCCGCCTCGTGACCGGCGGCATCACTGCAATCCTCGGGTTCTGGATCATGTGGCTTGGTGGCCACCCGTTCCATGCCCTTGTGGCCCTGGTGGCGGGCCTGATGGTCTGGGAGATCGCCCGCATGGTGGGCGTCACGGAACTTGCGGTCGCCTGCGGCCTTGTCGGCGGCCTTGCGATGCTGCTTCTTGTCACCTACCAGACCCTGTACACGTGGCCGTTGCTGCTTGCCCCGGCCGCCACGGGCTTCGCGCGGCTCAAGGGCAATCGCGCAACCTACGCACTGTACAGCACGGCGGTTCTCGTCGCAGGATACGGACTTGCCGTGCAGCGCGATGATCACGGTTTCGTCTGGGTCGTCTGGCTGGTCCTGGTCGTGATCGTGTCCGACATCATGGGGTATTTCGTCGGAAAGGCGATTGGAGGCCCCAAGTTCTGGCCGGGCATCAGCCCTGGAAAGACCTGGTCAGGCACCATTGCCGGCTGGGCGGGGGCGGCACTTGTGGGACTGGCATTCGTCCTTCTCGCGAATGCCGGCCTCGAACTGGTCGCGATCTCGATTCTCGTGGCAATCGCGGGTCAGGCAGGCGATGTGGCGGAAAGCGCACTCAAGCGCCGGGCGGGCGTGAAGGACAGCTCCAGCCTGCTGCCCGGTCATGGCGGCCTGTGCGACAGGTTTGACTCGTTGCTGGGAGCGTCCCTGTTCGTGCTTGCCGCCGGACAGGTCATCGAGTTCCCGGCCCGAATCGGATGACGCGCCGGGTCTCGATACTTGGCGCCACGGGGTCGATCGGGGCAAACACGCTGGGGATAATCCGGCAGGAGCCGGAAGCGTACCGGATCGTGGCCCTGACGGGCGGCCGCAACATCAAGAGCCTCGCCTCCGCAGCAATGGAATTCAACGCCGAGATCGCCGTCACGGCTTGTGACGACCTCCTTGACAGCCTCCGCGACGCGTTGCGCGGCACTGGCGTGGAAGCTGCCGCAGGAGAGCAGGCCCTGATTGATGCGGCAGCGCGCCCGGCAGACTGGATCATGTCGGCGATCGTCGGCTTCGCCGGCCTGCCGCCGGGACTTCGCGCCCTCGAACAGGGCGCGACGCTTGCGCTCGCCAACAAGGAGAGCCTGGTTGCCGCAGGCCCGCTCCTGATCGACACCGCCCGGCGCAACGGCGCAAGCATCATGCCCGTTGACAGCGAGCATTCGGCGATCTTCCAGGCATTGAACGGAGAGAGACTGCAAGCGGTTGAACGCGTGATCATCACGGCATCGGGAGGCGCGTTCCGCGACTGGCCCCTTGAGGCGCTCGCTCGGGCAACGCCGGAACAGGCCGCGAGCCATCCGAACTGGCCAATGGGGCAGCGGATCACTATCGACAGCGCATCCATGTTCAACAAGGCTCTGGAACTCATTGAGGCAAAGGAGTTTTTCGGATTCTCATCGGAGCAGATCGAAGTCCTGATCCACCGCGAGAGCCTGGTTCATGCCCTTGTCGGCTTTCGTGACGGCGCGCTCATGGCGCATGTAGGGCCGGCAGACATGCGCCATGCCATAGGTTATGCGCTGCACCATCCCGAGCGGCCGCATCTGCCGGTGGAACGGCTCGATCTGGCAAAGGTCGGCCAGTTGCATTTCCAGGACCCGGATCCCGGACGCTATCCTGCGCTGGTGCTGGTTCGCGAGGTGATGGCTGCTGGCGGGCATGCCGGCGCCGCCTTCAATGGCGCCAAGGAGGCCGCGCTTGACGGGTTCATCGAGGGCCGGATCCGGTTCACGGACATGGCAGGGGTTGTCGAACGGGAGATCGAGAATATTTCTGTGGACGGTCACGCCAGCTCGACGATGACTCTCGAGTCCGTGCGTGAGGCAGATCGGGTGGCGCGGGTACGCGCCCGGGAAACAATGGACGCATTGGACGGGTAGGACGGCACAACTTGGAAATCGCGGCACTCATACCGAGTTTCGGAAACCTGGCGTTCACGATTGTCGCGTTTGTCGTGGCATTGTCGATAATCATCGCCGTCCATGAATTCGGCCATTACATCGTCGGTCGCTGGAGCGGCATTCGGGCGGAAGTCTTTTCCTTGGGATTCGGTCCGGTGCTGGCGAGCCGGGTCGACAGGCACGGCACGAGATGGCAGGTCGCGATCCTGCCTCTCGGCGGATACGTCAAGTTCCTCGGCGATCAGGACGCAGCGTCGAGCCCGGACAGCGAGGCCATGGCGTCCCTGGACGCGAAGGAGCGGCGGGCCTCAATGCATGGTGCGCCGCTTTGGGCACGCACGATCACGGTAATGGCAGGGCCGGCGTTCAATTTCGCGCTTTCACTCGTCCTGTTTGCCGCCTTGTTCATGTTTCGCGGCGTGGCGGCCGATCCGGTGACCGTTGACGACCTGCATCCGCTGCCCGACATGGAATCGCATGACCTGCGCAGGGGTGACGTGATCCTTGCAGTCAATGGCGCCCCGGTTCCGGGGGCAAACGGTTTCGGCGAGTTTTCCGCCGGTCTCGAAGCCGTGCCGGAACTGACATACACGGTCCTGCGGGACGGTCGGGAACTCGACGTCGCGGGTCCGTGGCTCTATCCTCCGCTTGTCTCCGCAACGACCCCGGCATCCGCTGCCGCCAATGCCGGCCTGATCCGGGGCGACGTCATCTTGTCCGTGAACGGCACGGAGATTCACGACTTCGACGCGCTTCGCCAGGCGGTCACCACCTCAGGTGGCGGGTCGGTGGCGCTTGAAGTCTGGCGTGAAGGCCGAGGGAACCGCACGGTGAACCTGACGCCGACCCAGTTCGACCTTCCAGCGCCGGACGGCGGTTTCGAGACGCGCTGGCTGATCGGGGTGACAGGCGCGCTCGCGTTCGTGCCTGCCATCGTGACTCCCATGCCTGGCGAGGCGCTCGCCTACGGGCTTGACCAGGTCCAGTTCATCATCCGCTCGTCGCTTTCAGGTGTCTATCACATGGTTGCCGGCGACATCTCGACCTGCAATCTCTCCGGCCCGATCGGGATCGCCGAGGTTTCCGGGCAGGCCGCAAGCCAGGGCTGGTTCTCCTTCATCTGGTTCATCGCGCTTCTCTCGACGGCGATCGGGCTCATCAATCTCTTTCCGATTCCGGTGCTGGACGGCGGCCATCTCGTCTTTCACGCGTGGGAAGCGGTGACCGGACGGCCGCCGAATGACAGGCTGACGAAACTCCTGATGACCGGCGGGCTGATGCTTCTGCTCGCGCTCATGGCTTTTGCGATTGGAAACGACATCGTCTGCCCATGAAGCCTGGCCGTTCCGTGCAGAAGCAGCGGCTCATGTCGGCCATGCGCTGACGCTTGAAGGCCGGGAGCCGCGCGAATGAGTTGCACGGACGCGCGGCAACAGGACCCGCAATGGTCCAGCGCGGCAGATCCAGGTCCCGCATTGGCGTGCGCGCGACGAATGACGGAATCGGGTCCTGGCAGGCGAGACATGCAGGCGCCTCGGCAAGGACGTTCGGGCCGGCCTGCGCGTCGAGACCGCCCGCAACCTGAACTCTGCGGCTGGCAAGGAACCTTCCTCGCGATCGCGCGCGTTTCGCCGGACTCGGATTCTCTGCCGCATGTACTGCCTGCACGCAGCGAGCTGGACCACGCGAGCCTCGATGATGTCGAAGGAGCGCGGAATCTCTGCCGGCAATGGCTCTCCAAGCCCGGCCACGAAGGCTCGCTGTGCAATCCTTCGGACATTGTCTCTTGAATCCCCGCAGCCAAGGCAAGCTGCGCGCCACGGCCTTCGTGCCGGAAAGGAGGTTCTCGTGTGAGCGAGCAGGTATGACCAAAGCGGCATAAGTCTTGTCGAGTGAAGTCATTGGTTTCATGCACGGCAATGAGGTTCATTCGATTCAGTGCGGGCGAGGTCAGACTCACGGCCTTGCTGGCAGGGTGCAGCTTGAGAGGACCCGCGACATGTCGAAGACGCCAGATCCGGCCGGAGGTGCCGACACACGAGTTTCCGCCTGGTCCCATGAGTGCGGACCAGGCGATTCCACACTTGCCGCAAATGCGGATCCAGACGTCTCAACGTGCATTCATTCCAGCTACGTGATTCCTGGTCAGTTGCACGGCGAGCGCATGCCGGTTGAGGCCGCGACACTTTCGGTTGGTCGCGCCTGCATCACCACGAGCCGCCGTGCATGCTGAGAACCGGGAGCATCGCGTGATTGGATGACTCGTCGGTGGGAAAGGCCATCCATGGACATACAGTCGTGCCGCATTGAGGATGCCGAGGCATACCGTCAGCCAGTTTCGGGCCGGACGGAGTTCCTCTTTGTGCGCTTGCTCGGGACGCGGGATGCCGAAGGATGGGGAGAGGCGACGTTCAATCGGCTCAATGACCAGGTTGTCGTTGCGCTGCGGATCCTGGCAGTCGACCTGCTTGGCATGACTGTCGGCGAAGGGCGGGAGCACCTTGCGCGGCAGCCCGGATGGAAGCACGGTCTTGCGTTCCGGATTGCAATGAGCGCGCTGGAACAGGCTTTGCTTGATATCGAATCCCGCCTGCGCGGCGTTCCGTTTGGTGACATGTTTGGTCCACGAATTCACGATCAGGTCTCATGCTACGCAAACATCAACCGCGGCACCGTCGACCGGTCGCCTGAAGGCTGGGCCAGGCGCGCGGGGCATGCAGTCGCATCGGGGTTTTCCGCGTTGAAAATGGCACCGTTCGATGACGTGAACTGTCGCAGCGTGGATGATCAGGTTGCTGCCTTGCACGGCGGCACGGGTGCAGTTGCCACGGTTCGGAATGAAGTTGGATCGAATGTCGACTTGATGGTCGATTGCCATTGGCGTTTCGAACTGGAGAGCGCGGTGGCACTCGTGGATGCGCTTGCCGATCAGAGCCCGGCATGGATAGAAGGTCCTGTGCTGGAAGACTTCCTTTCGATCGACGATCTCTGCCAAATTCGCCAGGCTGCCAACAGTTCCGACATCAAGCTGGCCGGAGGAGAGTATCTTGAAGGTCCGCGTGCCTTTGCTCCGTTCCTCAAGGCAGGCGCGTTCGACATTGTGAACCCGGACATCCGAATTTGTGGCGTGGTCGGGACCATGGATGTCGCGGCCCAGGCGCAAGTGCATGGCCTCGATGTTGCACCGCACAATCACCTTGGGCCTGTCATGGCAGTTGCAAGCCTCCATCTCATGTCCGTCGTGCCGGCGGCCCTGACGCTCGAGCTTCAGTTCGAGGAGAGTGATGTTGCGTCCTGCCTGGCCGACCCGGATGTGCTGGCCCCGAAGCAGGGTCGGCTCGCGGTGCCGGCGGGTCCCGGGCTCGGTTTCGAGATTGACACTGCGGGCCTGTCCCGTGTCCGGCTTCAGTAGGGACTGACATGCAGCAGAACCCGAACTTTCTTGTCATCGTCAGCGACCAGCAACGGTGGGATTCGCTGGCTTGCAACGGAAACGTGTTCACGCGAACGCCCAACCTGGACGCGATGGCCGCAAGGGGGGCGAATTTCCGGCTGCCGTTCACGCCGTTTCCCGTCTGCACGCCTGCGCGGGCAAGCATGTGGACCGGCGTGTATCCGAACAAGCATGGCATCACGTACAATCGGTACGGGATTGACGATGTCATTTCCTATGAAGGCAAGATTGACACCACGCTCTTCGAGCTCATGCAGCGCGCGGGCTATACGACCGCCTATTTCGGAAAGTGGCATCTGGGCGAGAAGAACACCGGCCGTTTTGACATCTGGAAAGGGTTCAACTCGCATGGAGGTCATTGGGAAGACGGCAGGCAGTCCTTTCAGGGTGGCAGGTTCAAGCCCGAAACCCAGACCGACGAGATGATCCGCTTTCTGGAGAGTTCGCAGGCTCGGGAGAAACCCTTCGTCGCCGTCCAGAGCTATTACCCGCCTCACAACCCGTTCACGGCCCCGACCGGAAGCTACGCACCGTACCGAGGCAAGGGTGTCCCGTTCGCAGGCTACTACGCATCGGTGACGGCACTGGACGGATGTGTGGGGAGAATCCGGGAAGCACTGCTTCGAACCGGTCTGTCGGGGAATACATTCGTCTTCTATGTCTCGGATCACGGCGAGACATTCGATTTCGCGGAGACTGCCCCGCACAAGTGGGTTTGTCTGGACAGCTCGATCCGCGTGCCTTTCCTGATGGAGGGACCGGGGGTTCCCCATGGAATTCGTCCGAACGACTTCGTGGGGCTCGAGGATCTCATGCCAACAATCCTCTCTGCGGCTGGAATCAGGCCTCCTGGCTACATTGACGGCGCAAACCTGCTCGAACTGGTGAACGGAGATGCCCCGGCATGGCGAGACGCCTACTACACGCAGGCGGAGCGAAGGAATGCCCGTACACTGCAACGCTGCATCCGCACCAGGGACTCGAAGCTGATCCTCAGCTGGGACGAACTTCACGAACTCTACGACCTGTCAACCGATCCTGAAGAGGTGCTCAACCTCTACGGTGCCCCACGAACCGACAAGCAGGACCAGTACAGGCATTTTGAACGCCAGTCTGAGCGAATTGTCTCGCTGGCCGGGATGATGCTCAGGCGAGCGAGCGAGCTCGGCGACTTTGCAGGAGTGGAGCTGGCGAGCCGTGTGCTCCGGCAAGAGGACGCCTCGTCCGACCGGTGACGGGCGAGATTGGCGACAGGGAGGGCATGCATGACTGAGGCACTGTTCGAGGGACTTGGAATGGTGCTTGAGTTGAGCGCATTCAGCGCTCTCTTGATCGGAATCCTGTGCGGCTTGGTCATCGGGATCATTCCGGGACTTGGCGGAGGCATCGGCATCGTCCTGTTGCTGCCGTTTACCTTCGGGATGGACAGTACGCCGGCATTCGCCCTGCTCCTGGGAATGTACGCGGTGACAATGACCGGGGACACGGTGACTTCGGTCATGCTTGGCATTCCCGGCACTGCAGCCAGCCAGGCCACGATCCTCGATGGATATCCGCTGGCAAAGCAGGGGCAGGCACAACGTGCGCTCGGTGCCGCCTTCGCCTGTTCTGCATTCGGCGGCCTGTTCGGCGCACTGATCCTGGCATTGTCCTTGCCGCTGCTGAAGCCGCTCTTGCGATCCTTCACGAATGCGGAGCTCTTCATGCTTGGAGTCCTGGGGATCAGCATGGTCGGCGCCTTGAGCGGAAAGTCCGTCTTCAAGGGGCTGGCCACCGGTGCGCTCGGCGTCCTGATCGCGACAATCGGATACTCGCAGAACGAAGCCGTGCCCCGCTACTTTTTCGGCACCGAATACCTGCTTGACGGTGCGCCGTTGCTCCCGATCGTGCTTGGTCTCTTTGCATTGCCGGAGATGGTCGATCTTGCCGTCCGGAACATATCGATCGCTCGTGAAGGGATGGTCAAGGACACGGGTGCGCGCGAATTGATGTGGCAAGGCGTGCGGGATGCAGTCCGGAATTGGTGGCTTGTCATTCGCAGCGCATTCATCGGAACCTATGTCGGGATCGTTCCGGGGCTTGGCGGGTCCGTGACCGACTGGATCGCGTACGGCCACGCGGTGCAGTCGACCAAGAAGGACCCGAAGTTCGGCGAGGGCGACATCAGGGGCGTGATTGCGCCAGAGACTGCCAACAACGCAATGCGGGGCGGCGGGCTCATCCCGACCATAGTCTTCGGCATACCTGGCACCACAGGCTATGCGATCCTGCTTGGCGGCATGCTCATCCATGGCCTCAGGCCCGGGCCGTCCATGCTTACCACGGAACTCCCCCTCTCTTTCAGCATGGTCTGGATGATCATCATCGCCAATCTGATCGCCGCGTTTGCAATGATGCTGGTTTCGAACCGTGTCGCGAACCTGGCCTTTGTTCCCGGTCACCTGATCGTTCCGGGCGTGATCCTGTTCGTGCTGATGGGTGCCTGGCTGGATACCTCGACCTACGGCGACTGGATAACGCTGATCATAGCCGGAATCGTCGGGTACCTGATGAAGCGCGGTGGCTGGCCGCGACCGCCGATCATCCTTGCATTCATTCTCGGCGCCATCATGGAAAACTCCTTTCTGATCACGATGAACATCCACCAGGGATTCGGTTGGCTCTCTCGCCCGATCGTGCTGATCATTGTCGCAATCGTCATCGTGACCATCATTGCCTCGATGCGCAG
The DNA here is from genome assembly GCA_028824715.1 of Boseongicola sp. GTDB lineage: Bacteria > Pseudomonadota > Alphaproteobacteria > Rhodobacterales > Rhodobacteraceae > JAJEFO01. Next base: position 18,212 of record JAPPCV010000112.1, read on the forward strand.
AAACCAGGTAGCCGCTGCAAAGACTGACCAGGCAGAGGCGCAGCGCTCGCTTGACGAAATTCCGGTTGTTTCGCTGGGCCTCGGCCTTTTGCTCCTGGCGGTATTCGTGATCTTCGGCACGTTGGCGCTGGACTGGAGCCATAACGTCAAGCTTTTTCCGCTCGCGGCATCTTCGTTGGGCGCGTCTCTCGCCTTGGCCGCATTGGTTCAGGGCCAGATGCGCATGCGTGCCGTGGGGATTTCCTATCGTCTGGACGACGGGCAGCGCGACCTCCTGCGAGGCATGGCTGTCTTCATCCTCGCGATCTGTGCGGTGGTGATCGCCGCCCCGATCATCGGCCAGAAGCTCGGCATACCATTGTTCATCCTGTTCTTTTGCCGGTTCTGGGCCGGGTTTTCCTGGCCGTTTTCGCTTTGCTATGCTGTAGCGGGATGGGGTGTCCTCGTGGGATTCTATGAAAGCGTTCTGACGATTTTCTGGCAAACCTCAGTGCTGGGAAGTCTTGCCCGCGACATCTTTGGCCCGTCGCCCTTGCTCCTGCTGTTCTTCTGAAACCCGAAATGCGTCTCGGAGATGGGCCCGAAACAGCCTTGCGCCAAGTGACAGCGTTCCCCGGCGAGGAGTCAGTATGCCCTTTGAGAGAGTGATTCGGAACTCGTCCGTGAGGACGTCGAAATCGCCGTTTCCGCGAGTTCGGGCCATGAACTCGGGTGCCAAGGTGACGAAGTCGGTGTCGCGCACGATACCAAGCAGGCTGGCAGTGGAATGGCATCTGACATGGATGTTTGGATCATCGACGCCAAATCGCTTGCACAGGCCGCGCAGCCTCTCTTCTCCGCTGGCGCTGGGCGTGATCGCCCAGACAAGTGACCTGAAGTCCTCTGTCGTCGCAAGTGCGTCTGTCAGGGGATGTCCGCGACGGCCCAGGATCACGAGCCGGTCGCGCAAGAGCTCTTCATACTCGATGTCATCTGACGGAAACAGCTCCACGCCGAACTGGGCGAGCCCAATGTCGATGCGCCCCAGAAGCAAGGCCTCGATCACCTCGAAGCGCGGGACGAACTCGGCGTCGATCCGCACGTGCGGGTGCGCTGAACTGAAGCTCGACAGTATGCCTGGCAAGCGCTCTTCCAGCCATGTCGCGCCGGCACCGATCCTAACACGCGTACGCCCGATTCCCTTGAGGGCGTCGATCGCCTCGACCGTCCGCCGATGCGACGCCAGCATGCTTTGCGCCTCCGCGTACAGGACGTTTCCGTAAGGTGTCAGCACAACACCGCGTGGAAGCCGGTCAAACAACGGGGCATGAAGCTCGGCTTCAAGCCGTTTGATCGTGCGGCTGATGACCGGTTGCGTCGTGCCCATGCGATCTGCGGCGCCGCTGATCGACATCTCGTCCGCTACCGTCAGGAATGCCCGCAACTGGTCGATGTTCATCCGCCATGCCCTGCTGGTCATACATAAGTTGGAACCCTATCATGGCTTGACTTGGCGACCAACATCTAGACTTGCGGACATGATCAAATGGGAGGATGCCATGCAGATGTTCACGCAGTTTGTGAGCAGTTCATTGTTGGCCGCCGCCGTGGCGGTCATTGTGCCCTCAATCGCGGATGCCCAGGAATTCTACGAAGGCAAGACGATAAACGTGATTGTCGGAGCTTCCGCCGGGAGCGGCGGGGACGTCAGCGCCCGGACGTTCATGGCTGGACTTGCAGGGAAAATCCCGGGAAATCCGAGCATCGTCGTCCGGAACATGGAAGGTGCCGGCGGAGCGGTTGCGTTGAACTTCACCTATGAGAAAGCCGATCCGGACGGCCTTACCTTCTACTACGGAAACTGGGACCCGATGGCGGTTCTGGCCGGAGGAGAGGGCATCAGGTTCGTGCCTGAAGAGTTCGGGGTCATCGGGTCGGCCGCCAACGAACGCGGGACCGTCGTCAGGACGGACGCCGGCGACGGGTTGAAAGCGCCATCCGACATTGCGACGGTCTCAGGGCTTCGCGTTGGCGGGCGGGCGTCGAGCAACACGAACGACTTGATCGGCAATCTGGCGTTGACGGTGATTGGCGCTGACTTCCGCTACATTCCCGGTTTCAAGTCGATGGGCAAGATGGCGCCCGGCATCCTGTCGGGAGAACTCCAGGCCGGGCACACCGCGACGGGCGGATATTCCCGCTTCTTTGTCCAGACGACCGCCGACGGGGAAACCATGATGCTCTTCTATCACCCGTTCTTTGACGAGAACGGCTCGATCATCGTTCCGGACGAAGCGCCATTCTATGACGGCCTGCCCAGCCTCAGAGATCTCCATGTCGAGATACATGGCACGGAACCATCTGGAATCGAATGGGAAACCTACAAGTGGCTGCGGACCAACGTTCACGCGACATCTCCGGCAATGATGGCCCCGCCGGGAACTCCGGGGGAGTTGCTGGAAATGCTTCGGACCGCCTACCAGGACACCTGGGCGGATCCGTCCTTCCAGGAAAGCTGGCTCGCGCAGTTCGGCGATGCACCGCATGTCAATTCGACGGCTTCAACGATTGCCGCATTCCAGGACTACCGAGAGATCACGCCAGAGATGCTTGCGGTCGTCGAGCAAATGGTTGAACTCGGGAATTGACAGAGACTCTGCAGAAAGGGGCGCACGGGCGCCCCTTTCCCACCGGGTGGGAGAATGCGCCCCAACATTCTACTGATTACCACTGATCAGCAACGCCGCGACTGCTACGGATTCAGGGATCGCGGCGTACATACGCCGCACCTCGACGGGCTCGCAAGACGCGGAACTGACTTCCGAAACTGCATCACCCCGTCCCCGGTCTGCCAGCCTGCGCGGGCCGCGATCCTGACCGGCCTGCTGCCGTTCACGAATGGTGCAGCAGACAATGGCATTGATCTCGATCCGAAGATCGCGGAAGCCGGATTTGCGGGACACCTGTCACGGGCCGGGTATCAGACCGCACTGGTGGGCAAGGCGCATTTCTCGACCAAGGCGACATTCGCTCCAACAGGACGTGCGGAGTGCGCAGCCTCCTCGGCGGACTTCCCTTCGGACTGGAACGGGCCCTACATGGGGTTCGATCACGTCGAGCTCGCCCTCTTCGGCAAGTGGTTCCCGGAACGCCCGCCCCTAAGGCCGCCGCAAGGTCAGCATTTCGAAAGCTGGTTCTTCGAGACTGTCGGCGGCGAGAGCGGCTATCGACAATGGGCGGAGAAGACCAAGCCAGCGACCGGTGCACACCAGACCTGGAGTTCGGCACTTCCGGTTGCCTGGCACCCCACGACGTGGGTCGGCGACCGGTCGGTGGAATTCCTTCGAAACCGCAACCTGAATGCGCCCTTCCTGCTTTGGGCATCCTTTGGCGACCCTCATCACCCATTTGACTGTCCTGAACCCTGGGCGTCATTGCACGATGCGGCCGAAGTCGAATTGCCCATGCACAGAGAGCTGGACCTCGAACGCCGGCCATGGTGGCATCGTGCCGCGCTCGAAGGTGACCCGAAACTGGACGATCCGGTGCTCAAGCGCTTCAGGAAGTCCGGCACGCGCGTGCTTTTCCAGACGGACGAGCAACTGCGGGAAATGACGGCGAACTACTACGGAATGATATCACTTGTCGATCACAACGTTGGACGTTTGCTGGCCGCCCTCGCCGACACCGGCGACCTTGAAGACACCTATGTGTTCTTTACGTCCGATCACGGTGATTTTCTTGGTGATCATGGTCTCTACCTGAAGGGCCCCATGCTCTACGAGTCGCTGATCAATGTCGGATTGATTGCTGCCGGACCGGGAGTGCCGGAAGGCCGTCAAGCAAGCAATGTCGTGTCCAGCCTTGACCTTGCAGCCACGTTTGCCGAAATCGCCGGTTCTCCTCCTCCGGATTCATGGCATGGGACTTCGCTTCTTGACGAAGGCCGCAATGGCAGGTTGTCGCACGCATTCTGCGAGTGGCGCGTGGGTGAATCCCGGTGCGGCGTTCCCTTGCGCCTGACCTGCGTTCACGATGGCACCTGCAAGCTGACGTATGAGGAGGAGTCGTCCACAGGTGAACTCTATGATCTGGAGACGGATCCTCACGAGATGGACGACCTCTGGAACACGCCCGAGGGCCGGCATGCACAAGACCGTCTGATGGAACTGATCATGACACGCATCGAGCAGACTCCGCGAGCGTTTGCCGCACCGGTTGGAATGACCTGAAATTCCGCCGCGACGACGATCTCGTTCCGCGACAACTTCACCTCAAGGCGCCGGCGCAGGATGGTCCTGCCGTTGACCATGCCGATCCTCCTCGTCGACCCGGGCCACGTCGTTCCGGTCGATGGTTCGAGGATGAATTCGTGCCGGGAGCGGGGCCGCGAAGGAATCACTCGCCTGATTGCCGCAACCGGGCCACGCCGGCCACGGACCCGCCTGCAACCCGACCCCCCAAGTTCCCCAGACGAACGATCGAATTGGCCCAATCAACGCAACGAATCCCCGCGGCTGGGAAGATTGTCGCCGGCGCGTCAATCGGACCTCATGTCATGCAGGACATTCCGCGGTTCATGCTGAGCATGTGCATGGGTCTTGGCCAGCTCAGCCCTTGCCAGCTCAATTTCACCGCGATCGATCCTGCCCTCCTCGACCAGGACCGATTCAAGGGTGTCCAGCCATGCGAGAAAGTAGTCGTCCCCGCCGTCCAGCGATTGGGACAGCCCGGAATCGCGCAGGGTCGTTGCGAGCCGTGCGGTCCAGTCGGGCCAGGAAAGCCGATCTGCCTCGTTCTCCGCAACAGCGAGCGCGAACACGCGTGCGTGCCACGGTGCGTCGAATGCCGGCCCGGAACCCGGTGTCATTGCACGGGCTCGAGATAGGATTCCCAGAGATCCAGAACGACCTCGTCATGCGGATGCTCCGGGTTGACCCAAAGCTCTGCCGCCGGGAACGCGACCGCGTAGAGCGGCTGCGGCGCTTCTCCGAGACCATGGGCGTTGCTGTCGGGGAAAACGTGGAACCCGTGATGACGGAGCACGCGTCCAGAGGCTCCCGCCGCATAGGCCGGCAGCCGCGTGTGGCCGCCCGGCACCAGCCTGTTCTCCGCCAGGCGGCGCGCACGGACCGAATCGCCGACGGAAAATCGTGCCGATCCCTGACAGTCCCGAGTCGTCGGCGAACCGCGGCCAAGAAGAGCGTCTGCATCTTCTGCCTTCAGCGCATGTGAAGAAAGTGCCTGGGCAGTCTGGTCACTGGCACGTGGCAGCAGGTCGCTGACTTCCAGAGCCCCGGTCTCCACGAGGAGATTCGCCAGCGCTGCCAGCCATTTTTCGAAATACGAGAACCGTGCATACTCCCGCGGATGCAGCCGTTCGCGCGCATGTCGCGACATGTCTATGTTCCAGCTGCCCAAGGCCCCGGCCGCCAGCGTCAGGGCAAGTGCGCGCGCATGCCAGGATTCCTCGAAGGCAGTTCCATCAGGGTCCGGCACGACAGCGCCGTAGCCGAACCGCCCCCCCATGTCGTGGATGCGGGTCACCGCCGCGGTTCCATCGGCAGGCCAGTCCCGATCATGCTGTCGCGGGTCACAAGTTCGGCAAGCGCTTCCTGGTCCAGTCCCGTGCTGCCGGGCGGGCGTTCGGGAATGACGATGTAACGCATCTCGGCAGTCGAATCCCAAACGCGCACGGCCTTGTCCTTGGGAAGGGTCACACCGAATTCGGCGAGCACCTTGCGCGGCTCGCGAACCGCGCGGGCACGGTATTCGTCGGACTTGTACCAGCCGGGCGGAATGCCGAGCAGCGGCCAAGGATAGCACGAGCAGAGCGTGCAAACGACGATGTTGTGCGTGTCCCGAGTATTCTCAACGGCAGTGACGTGCTCGCCCTGACGCCCCGCGTAGCCCATCCCGGCAATTGCGTCCGAGGCGTCCGCGAGCAGGGCGCGCCGGAAACCAGGGTCGGACCATGCCCGTGCAACGACCCGTGCGCCGTTCCGGGGACCGACGCGGTTCTGGTACATGTCGATGATCGCGTCCAGGGCCGCAGGATCAACCAGCCCCTTGCGCACAAGGACTTCCTCCAAGGCCTTCACGCGCAGTTCCGGGTCCGGCGGCAGGTGACCGTGAGCGGACGCTCGACCGTTCTCGCTGCTTTCCATCGCCCGTGCCGCTCCGTCGGTATGGCCGTTGCTAAAGACCTGCGATGACGTGCCGTAATCGACACAATCTAACCGCAGTGCTCTTCGCGCCGGTCTTTGGCAACCATGCGTCAAGGCCGAACCTCATCCGTCTAACTGGTCTCCGACGCGCGTTTATCGACCGGCGGCAACGTGTCCAGTCGTCGTATCGCACTGCTTTTGCAGACGTATCCTGTCATGGTCAAGGCCTCACATCAGATATCTGCACGTTATCGCAGAAACAGGCACACTACCGGCCACAGCAACTAGCCCTCCGGGGACGACGATGCGCGTCGCCACCGATCCATCTCGTAGCGGTCATTCTCGCACGGTGCAACATGTCCCAGGGTCAGCCGGAGTTCCTCAATTGTTGCGGTTTCTCCTGCCGATGTCGCGACTGGAGTCCTTCGGGGTCTGTTGCGTACAGTCGCCATCCTGTCCGGGATCCACGGATCGCCTGCCATCGGCGTGTCAGGTCCCCGGAGCGTCAGGCTGACGTGCAACGGCAATTGCCTGATCGGGTCACGGCAACGGCTCTTCGTCGGTTTCGGAACTGCGCGCGACCTTTTGACAGCCCCGGAGAATCCCTCTAGTGACGGGCGAAGACTGCTGGATCTGGGGAAAGAAATGTTCAGGATTGCTTCCTGTTTTTTGAGATGTGCCCTTTTGCCGGTGCTGCTCGCATCGTTCGGCACGGCGGTTGCAGCCCAGATTCGGGTGGACAGCATCGTTGTCGAGGGCAATGCCCGCCTGCCAGCCGAATCGGTCATTGATTTCACGGGCCTCACTCCCGGTCGCACGTTCAGCGACAGCGAAATCAACGCGGCCGTGCAGGGCGTCATGGCTTCGGGACACTTCGAGACCGCGGAGATCATTCCGACGGGCAATGGCCTCAGGATCGTGGTGCTGGAGCGCCCGACCGTGAACGTCGTGACAATCGAGGGCAACCGCCGCCTTTCCGACGAAGTGCTGCTCGGGGTCATCACGTCGGAACCGCGCAGGGTCTACACGCCCGCGGTCGCGGAGGCGGATGCAGCGGCGATAGCGAACGCCTATGCCACCGCGGCAAGGCTGGCCGCGCGCGTGACGCCAAAGATCATCCGCCGCTCGGAGAACCGCGTCGACCTCGCTTTCGAAGTCAGCGAGGGCAGGGTGGTCGAGAATGAACGGATCAGCTTTGTCGGCAACAGGGCCTTTTCTGACCGGCGGCTGCGCAGGGCGATAGGCACGAAGCAGGCCGGGTTCCTTCGCGCGATCATCGGCAGCGACACCTACGTTCCTGAGCGCATCGACTTCGACCGCCAGCTCATCGTCGATTTCTACCGTTCGCGCGGCTACGTCGACATCCAGGTTCTCGACGTGTCCACGGAACTGTCGCGCGAGCGCGACGCGACATTCGTGACGTTCACGATTCGCGAGGGCCAGAAGTACTCGGTGGGCGAGATTGCGCTTTCGAGCGAGTTCGAGAACACCGATCTCCAGGAGTACGAAGACGCGCTGCGCGTCCGTTCCGGCGGCACCTGGTCGCCGACACTGATCGACGAGCAGATCGCGCGCCTGGAGCGTCTGGCCCTGCAGCAGGGATTCGACTTCCTTCGCGTGGACCCGCGCATCACCCGGAACGAACGCGACCTTTCGCTCGACGTGGAGTTCGCGCTTGTTCGGGGCCCCCGGATCTTCGTGGAGCGCATTGACATCAGCGGCAACCAGACCACGCTGGACAGGGTCATTCGCCGACAGTTCACGACGGTTGAGGGCGATCCCTTCAATCCGCGCGAGATCCGCAACGCTGCCGAACGAATCCGGGCGCTCGGGTTCTTCCAGACCGCGGCGGTGGACACCCGCGCCGGCACAAGATCCGATCAGGTCATCGTGGATGTCGAGGTCGAGGAGCAGCCAACCGGACTGTTGTCGTTCGGCGGCACCTACAACGATGATTCCGGATTTGCGGTTGCCGTCAACTTTTCGGAACGCAATTTCCTCGGCCGTGGCCAGTCGCTGGCCTTCCGCATCGAATCCGGGACCGACGATGCACGCACGACGCTGTCATTCACCGAGCCGGCGTTCCTCGGGCGCGACGTATCGCTCGGGTTCAGCATCAGGCACGTGACGACAGACTTCGGAAACGCGAGCTATGACACGCGAGTGACCAGCGTTTCTCCCAGGATCGGCTTCCCGCTCGGGGAATACTCGCGCCTTTCGCTGAACTACCAGGCGGCGTCGGAAGCGCTCCGGAACATCTCCGACAGCGCGTCGCCGATCATCCAAAGAGATGGCGAGGAAGGCAAGCTGTTTCGGAGTTCGGTCGGGTACACGTACACGCTTGATCTCCTGCGTGGCGGCCTCAATCCGAATCGCGGCGTGCGGCTGACATTCGGCCAGGAATACGCTGGCATTGGGGGCGACGTGCAATACGTCAAGACGACTGCGCGCGCGGTGGCCGAACGCGACGCTTTCAACGAGGAGATCACGTTGCGCGCAACCCTTGAGGGCGGAGCGCTCCACTCGCTTGGCGGGACGAACTCCCACGTCACCGACCGGTTCTTCCTGTCGTCCCGACAGGTGCGGGGCTTCAGCTCCCGCGGAATTGGTCCTCGCGACACCTCGGAGGATGCCTCAAGCGACGTGCTTGGCGGCAACAGGTACGTTGCCGCACGCCTGGAAGCGGAATTTCCCCTGGGTCTTCCCTCCGAATACGGGATGCTCGGCAGCTTCTTCGTTGATGCCGGATCGCTCTGGAGTCTCGACGACAGGATGGGCCAGTGCTTTGGCAGCGACGGCATGCCGGCTTCAGGCTGCGAACTCGTGGACGATTCCTTCGAGCTAAGGTCAGCGGCTGGATTCGGACTGCTTTGGGACACACCGATCGGCCCGTTGCGCATGGACTTTTCGAGGCCTCTGGACAAGAACGAGCTGGATGAAACCAACACGTTCGATATCACGATTTCCACGCGCTTCTAGGCTGCTTCTTGCGGGACTGGTGGCAGGCGCCTGCCTGCTTTCGGGTGCTGTTTCCGCCCAGGTTGAGACACCGGTCCTGACGATTGACCAGGACAGGCTGCTCAAGGAGACGCGAATCGGCGCGTCCGTGCTGGCCGAGATTGAGCGCGAGGCCCAGAAACTGGTTGCGGAAAACCAGAGGATCCAGAACGAGCTCATTGCGGAGGAGCGGGAACTGACTGATCGGCGGGCGGAACTGCCGCCCGAGGAGTTCCGCGACCTTGCCAATGCCTTCGATGCCCGCGTCCAGAAGCACCGTGCCGAACAGGACGAAAAGACGCGGCTCCTGAACCGTGCAAGAGATGAGGCGCGGCGCAACTTCATTCGCGACGCGGCGGCCAGCATCATTTCCGACATCGTGCGTGCAAGGGGTGCGTTCGTCGTGCTGGACCTCCGTGGCGTGGTTGCCTCCGTCGACGCCGTCGACATCACCGACGAAGCGATCCGGCGCATAAACCAGATGGCGGCGGAAGACGCCGAGTAGACGCAAGGTCGCTCAATGTGGCGTGGCCCCGCGCCCAGGTGACTTGTGGCGGTGCGGCCTGAACCCGCATCCGCCAATCGCGGAGCCGATCAGGACTTTCCGTTGCACGGGCGCCTCGATTGACTGGCCCCGCTCAAACAAGCATCCATGTTTTGAGTCAAGCCCGAATTCGGCCTTTTTCGGCGGTTTCCGGGAGTCAGGAACCGGGTTTTC
>JAPPCV010000025.1 GCA_028824715.1 Boseongicola sp.
CCGCGGAGAAGCCCTGCAGGCCCCAGTCGTCAAGTACCAGAAGCGAGACCTTGGCGAGGCGGCGCATCAGGCGTTCGTGGGGCTCCCCGTCCCGCGCGTGGGCGAGGGCCGAGACCAGTTCGGGGACGCGGCGGTAGAGCACGGACATCTTCTGGTGGCAGGCCTGGTGCGCCAGCGCGCAGACCAGGAATGTTTTCCCGGAGCCGGTCGGCCCTTCGACGATCAAGTTGATTCCCTGCCGGATCCAGTCGCCGGCGGCGAGCCTGGTCAGCGTGCTGCGGGCAATGCCGCGACCGGCGCTGCAGTCGACGTCCTGCACGTCGGCGCGGATCCGCAGCTGGGCCTGCCGCAGGTTGTTGAGGTAGCTCTTCCGGTCGCGGTGCGCGATCTCGCGCTCGATCAGCATGGCCAGGCGGTCGTCGAAGCCAAGCTGCTCGATGTCGGCGATGTCGCGCTGCTCCTCCAGCGCCTCGATCATGCCGGACAGGCCGAGCTGCAGCAGGCGTTCCAGGTTGGGCTGTCGCAGTGTCATGGAGTCTCTCCCTTTCTCCTTGCGTAGTAGGATCCCCCGCGCACGTTGGCGTGGGCGGGAATGTTCTCCTCGGCCTCCGGACGGGCCGGAGCCGCCGGGCCGCCCTTCTTGAGACGGTCACGGAGGAAGCCGGAGGCGAGGCGGTTGAGGTTCAGCGCCTCGGCGCACGCCGCGTCGACGCGCTCGTTGCCATGGGTTTCGGCAAGGCGGCACATGCCCTGGACGGTGGCGAAGGCCTGCTCCGGGAAGTCCCGAGAGGCCATGCATCGCTCCGCCCAGGCCAGCGCGTTCGCTCCGATCCCGCGCGCCCGCCTGATCAGGATCTCGCCGTAGTCCGGGCTGCGGATGTCGCGCACCGCCTTGAGACGGTCGGGCATGTGGTCCGGGTTCGTCGCGTACTTGTGGCGTCCGGTCTTGAGGCGATGGACGGCGAGGCGCTCGCCGCCCTTCTCCACGAACACCTCGATCATGCGCTCGCCGACGCGCACCTCGACTTCGCGGCCGATGTTGCCCTCGGGCACGGAGTAGTGGTTCCGCTTGAAGGACACGTGACCGTTCGGCCCCACCTTGCGACGCAGCCAGTCGCCCCAGTCCCACGGATCCGCGGGCAGCGGGGACAGGGCGGCGCGCTCGGCAGCATCGAACGCCGCGCGGCGGCTCTCCCCCTTCGCCGTCGGCGCGTCGTTGAGCCTGTCAAGCTCGCTGCGGATGGCGGCGTTCATCTCCCCCAGGGAGAAGAACGTCTCGTGGCGCAGCGGCAGCAGGATGCGGCTCTGGACTGTTTTCACCGCAGATTCCGCTGCGGCCTTGTATTGCGGGCGATATTTCTGCGCAGGGAGGATTGCCAGGCCGTAATGCTTGGCGAACTCCCGGAAGCTCGGGTTGAGCTGGGGCTCCTCGCGGTCCGCCTTGGTGACCCCCGACTTCAGGTTGTCGATGACCCAGCGAACGGGCGATCCACCGAAGTGTTCCAGCGCGCGGCGGTGCGCCATCGTCCAGTGGCTGACCTTCTGGTCCGGCACCGCCTCGGCGTAGGTCAGGCCCGAATGCGGCAGCACCGCGACGAAGATCTCCACGTCGGCCTCGCCGGCGGCGGTGCGCAGGGCCAGCGTCTTGCCGGAGAAGTCCGACATGCCGTAGAGGCCGGGCGCGTAGTCGAAGCGCATGTCCGTCTGCGCGTTCGGCCCTTTCAGCCGCTCGTTGAGCAAGGCGCAGAACCGGCTGCAGCTGTAGGCCGTGCCGCCCTGCGCACGTGCCTCCTTGCTGTAGTCGACCCAGAGCTGCCGCTTGGTCAGCTTGGCACGTCGCCGGCCGGGCGGCGCCCTGTACTCCTCGACGAGCGCCTCCCAGTCGGGCTCCACGTTCCCGCCGACACGCCCGGCCCGTTGCGGGTAAAGCCGTTTCCGGAGAGCCTCGTCATCGAGATCGTCCGGAAGCGGCCAGCAGGAGAGCCCTGCCGCCTCCGCCCGTCGAAGCACGTTCGATACCGTGCCCGCGCTCACCCCGATCGCGGCCGCTATGTCGTCACGCGACAGGCCCAGGCCGTGACGCTGCCGCAGGATGTCCTTCAAGTCGTTCATGTCGGTTCTCTTCATCGTGCTCACGCATCCTTTCTTCGGTTGGAAGACCGAGGACGCGGTTCCGAGAGAGAGCCCGCAAGCCCGAAATCCGTTTCGAGGCCGTCGCGGCATGCCGTGCGCCAACGCACTGGCCGACAGCCGGGATCCGGGCGTCAAGTGCCGCAGGATTCGCCGTCAAGTGTTGTAGGATTTTCCGTCAAGTGCGGCAGGATTCGCCGTCAAGTGTCGCAGGATTTTCCGTCAAGTGTTGTAGGATTTTCCGTCAAGTGTCGCAGGATTTTGCACGCGTTTGAAGGAGTTCCCTGAAGAGTCCCCCTTGGCTTTTTCGTGACTGCGTGATTCGCTGTTGGAAAACAA
>JAPPCV010000108.1 GCA_028824715.1 Boseongicola sp.
TCAAGGGGATTATATACTAGACTTGCAGATTGACAGCCCGGTGATCCTCGCGGGTCTTGCGGGCTTTCTTCTGCTTCGGCCTCGGCAGACGCATCGCTCGCGCCACCTGCTCAGGCGTCGCGCCCTTGTAGTCGGCAGGCAGGCCCGTCTCTCGTTGTTTCGATTTATTGCTCATCGTCCTTCCTCCATCAGCGTTCGGATCGTGGCGGGCATGTCTTCGACGGCCAGCAAGTGTTCGGCCCTCTTGGTGAGCTTGAAGGTGACTGCCTGACCTTCGGCCATCCTCACCAGCTTCCCGGCCTTGTTCACCGCGACGGCGCTCTTTGACCATACACCAAACAGGATGCGGTCGGGGCAGATGCCGAGACAGAGCAGGAAAGCGTAGTCGCGGTCCAGACGGACGTGATTGAACTGGAAGGTTCCGTTCGCGCCCAGCGAGGCCGTCTTGACCTCGAAGCGCGTCTCGCCGACCCGCAGGTCCGTGGGTGACGTGCGGCCGCCGTTGCCCGCATCGATGTCATGCGCCCGCAGGTAGCGCCGGACGAACGCTTCCCCGATCTCCCCGCGATTCGTGTTGCCGAGCATCCGGTAGGCGATCAGCGGAGAACCCCGCCAGATGTCTGTAGGCGCGTGTTCGTCGATGATGGCCACCATCATGGCGACGGCATCAATCGGCATCGGGCGGCTTCCATAGGCCTTTGCCAGCGGACCGCTTCCAGAACACCAGGAAGTACGAATGATTCTTCCGAGCGTGAACCTGGCGGACGGCTCGGCTCACACCTGGGCGATTCTTCCGGACCATGACGAAGAGATCTTCCGCGACGAAGCCCAGCGCCTCATAACAGCGAATCAGCTCGACATGCGTGAAGCGTTGCCGATTCGAGCAGACTTCATCCTGACACTTGACGATCAGGACACCGCGATCCCGGAGGACGCGCCACGCTTCGGTAGCCGCCTCCGAGTAGAGCGACACCACGGCCTCGTGATACTTGTGCGCCGTCCCGTTGCCCGATCCGTTGTTGCGGTAGTGATGCTCGAACGGACTACCGTTGTGGGCCGTCCCTCCGGGCGAGTGCATGTAGGGCGGGTCCAGCACCACGCAATCAATCTCACCATCCGCATACGGCAGGGCTCGGCAGTCCGTGCCAGTCAGAATGTCGGTCGCCAGCAGGTCGTAATCGTCCTCCGGCACGTTGCGCCAGAACACGCCTTGACCGTAGGTAACGTCCGCGACGGTGCTTCCGGGCGCGACGTAAAGCCGGAGAATGTCGGGGAAAATGGAATCGTTTCCAGCGACGGATGCGCTGAAAATCAGGTCGTTCGTTGGCTTTCCGTTGCGGACGACGCGTCTCGCCGCAGGGTGTGTCATCAGGGCTCCAGTCCTGGCGGCATTGTACATGCGGGAAAATCCCGCGATCTGCGGGCATCCGTTGTCATCGGATGCTATTCGGCGATCAGTGCCGCGTAGGACAGCCGCTTCCCTACCAGCCGCCGAGCGATGTAGGCCATCTGGTGGAGCGTATCCAGTTCGCGGATATTGTGACGGCCTGCGAACTCGTTGACGTACCGCTGCAAGTGCTTCGGACTCAGCTTGTGGAAGGTTCCCTTGTGCGCCCGCTTGAGCATCGAGAACCAGGACTCTACGCCCTGCGTCCCTGCTTCGCCCCGGACATACTCGCCGGAGGAATGGCTGACCGCTTCATGGTTCGGCAGGCCCTTGTAGGCGCTGGCGCTGTCGGTGTAGATCGTCGCCTGCCAGTCGGCATGTTTCACGACGAATCCCTGCAAGGTGGGCTGATCGGGGCGATCCACGACGCGGGCGGCTACGCGCTTGGTGGCGCGATCCTTCGCAGCGACAACGGCGGTCTTGTCCACGCCGCCGCGTCCGGTGAGTTGCTTCCGCTTCGCGGCGTGCATGTTGCGGGCCTTCCCGCCCACGTACGTCTCATCGACCTCTACAGGGCCTTCCATCAGCACGGGCGGTCCCTGATCGGCAAACGCCTCGCGGATGCGCTGCTGCATGTGCCACGCCGTCTTCTGCGTTACGCCCAGGTCGCGGTGCAGCTTCATGCTCGCCACGCCCTTCAAGCTGGTGGCGTCCAGGTAGATCGCGTAAAGCCACTTCAGCAGCGGGATCGGTGAGCCGCGCATGACCGTGGCCTTCTTGACGCTGAAATACTTCTTGCAGTCCGAGCAGCGGTAGGGCATTTCGGCATGGGTGCAGGGCTTCGTATCGGTGCTTCCGCAGTCCGGGCAGTAGCGCCCGTCCTTGCCCCAGACGCACGCTTCAAACCATTTCGTGGCGGCGGCTTCGTCGGGGAATAGCTGCGTCAGTTGCAGCAGGTTGATGCCTTCGCGCTTCGCTTTTCCGGGGGCCTTCTGAGTCATTTCTGCTACCTCAATTCCTGTCTGTAAGCATAGCAAAAACGGGCGGGAAATGCAAGTCTAGTATATAATCCCC
>JAPPCV010000149.1 GCA_028824715.1 Boseongicola sp.
CGCCGTCGTGCATCTTGACGGGGATCCGATGAACTGGCGGCTCGACAACCTGGACCGTGTTCATGCGTTCCTCCAGCACGGCAAGGCGCTCGGAGAGCTCGTGGTTCGAGGGCGCCCTGCGCGACCAGTCGCGCGCCAGATCGGTCTAGCCGAAGCTAATGATGAAAGTCACGGCGATGCCGATCCCGGCCAGTATGACCGCAGTCTGCCACCACCGCGCGGTGGCATCTCGCTCCGTTCTCTGCGCGTCGCGCCTGGCGGCTTCGGCATCACGTTCAGCCATCCGGCGCTCACGTTCAGCCATCCGGCGCTCAAGCCGCTCCAACGCAGTTTCGTAAGTCGCCTGATGCGTGTTCATGCGTTCCTCCAACGCGACGAGGCGCTCCGAGAGATCATGGTTCGAGGGCGCCTCGCTCATGGCCTCAACATAAGCCCGATCGCCGTCCCGGGCAAGTGCGGCGGCGGACCGACCAACCTCGCCCTGGCGGCGATCCGGACCACGGCAGAAGGAGCCCCTGCATGACCAGGAACAGACTGGGAGACCTCCACGATCACCTCATGGCCAGGGTCGAGGCTCTCGGAGACGAGAGTGTCAAGGGCGAGGCGCTGAAGGACGAGATCGCGCGGTCAAGGGCCGCGGCACAGGTCGCCGGGACCATCATAGACAACGCGCGCCTTGCGCTGGACGCCGAGAAGCACTTCACGTCCCGGCCCAACGGTGCGGCACACGAAAAGCGGCCGGCCATGCTCACGGTGGAACGCAATGGGTAGGACGTCCTGGAGCGAGGAGCACGTCCGCTGGCTTCGCGAGAACTACCGGAAGCTGCATCCGCGCGACATCCACGCCGCATTCAACGCCCGCTTCGGCCTGGACCGGCCATGGCCCGCCATCCGCGACGCCGCCAAGCGCCGCGGCATCACCGGCTGCAAGCCCCCGTCGATCTTCACGGCGGAACAGAAGGACTGGATCCGGGCGAACTTCCCCAGGCACCGCAGGCCCGAAGCCTGCCGGCTCTTCGCCGAGCGCTTCGGAGCCACCCCCGACGCCGCCCAGGTCATGCGGTGGGCGAAGGCCAACCATGTCAGGTCGGCCTGGGACGGCCGGTACCGCCAGGGCGAGAACAGGGGCGGCGAGAACTGGAGGAAGATGGTCGCCCACCCGAACTCGATCGCCACGCGATTCTCGAAGGGCCGCCGACCGGACAACGAACGGCCCATGTTCAGCGAACGCGTCCAGCACGACAGCGCGACGGGCGCTCCCTACGTCCTGATCAAGGTCCCCCTGCCCGATCCCCATCGGCCGCACCTCCACTACTCCTGGATTCGGAAGGCGCTCTGGGTCTGGCGCGAGGCGGGCCGCGAGATCCCCGAGGGCCACGCAGTCGTCCATCGCGACGGCGACACGCTCAACTGTGAGCTCGGCAACCTGGACTGCGTGCCGAGGGCGGTCCTGATCTGGCTCAACGCGCCGTGGGCGCCCGGCTACGCAGGTCCGGACGCGAACCCCGCGCGCGTGCGCATCGCCCAGATCGGACACGCCATCGCCCGGCTGGAGAGGACCGCCGGCCCGCTTTCCGGACCGGCGGCAGATGACGGGGACCGGGCATGACCGTCATCGTGGACAGCGAGCGGGCACGGCAGGCCCGGGAACGCACCGAGCGCATCGAGCGCCTGGAGGCGCGGGCCGTCTCGCTCGGCATCGAGCTCCACGCCGCCGCGAAGACCGGGGAGGCAGACAGAATCGCGCTCCTGATCGCCCACGGCGCGAACGTCGAGGCGCGGATGCCGAACGGCTGGAGGCCTCTTCACGCGGCGGCGCGCCGAGGACGGTCCGCTTCCGTAGAGGCCCTCATCACGGCCGGCGCGAAACCGAACGTCAGCGACGAGATCGGCATGACACCGCTGCATCTCGCGGCAGTCTCCGGCGACGCCGCGTCGATCGCGTTTCTCGTCGAGGTCGGGGCCGACACGGCGGCGCTTGACGGGGAAGGACGGACGCCCTTCGACCTCCTGCCCGGGAAGGTTCCGGAGAGCGTGCGGCACGCCCTTTGGCCAGGAGTGGTGGCATGACCGCAGCCGCCGCAGTCTTCGGACCGGACCGCCACGCGCTTCCAGTTCCGCAGCGCCGACGTCTAGCCGTAGCTGATGATGAGAGTCGCGGCGAGGCCGATCCCTGCCAGAACGACGCCGAAGCCGGCCAGAATGATCGCGGTCTGCCACCAACGCGCGGTGGCTTCTCGCTCCGTTCTCTGCACTTCGCGCTTGGCGGCTTCGGCGTCGCGCTTGGCGGCTTCGGCATCGCGCTTGGCCATGTCCTCGGCAAGCCTGGCGATGTCCGTACGGTATTCGGCTTGTACCGTGTTCATGCGTTCCTCCAACGCGACGAGACGCTCGGAGAGCTGATGGTTCGACGGCGCCTCGCTCATGCCGTGAACATATGCCC
>JAPPCV010000016.1 GCA_028824715.1 Boseongicola sp.
CCGTGCGCGGCGGCCTCGGCCCCTGCCTGGTGACGAGCCGCGCGCTCCGCGCGGAACGCGAGATCGTCGAGAGAATGCGGGCGGCGCGGGAAGCAGGCGGTCCGCTCGCCGATTCGGGACGCGTGGAGACGGCGCTTGGGAGGGGTCCGCTGACGGAAGGCCAGCGGGACGCGGTGCGCGCGATCCTGCTCGGAGAGGGCCGGATCGCGGGCGTCCAGGGCTACGCGGGCACCGGCAAGACAGCGATGCTGAGTGCGGTCCGGGAGCTCGCCGGCGACAGGCGGGTGATCGCGCTTGCCCCGAGCACGGCCTCGGTGCGTGCGCTCCGGCGCGAGGCCGGGCTTCCCGCGCGGACGCTGCAGGGTTTCCTGTCGCGTCACAGGGACGTGGCCGACGGCACGGTCAGCGACGAGGGGCTCGCCAGGCTCCGGGCGCTGCATTCCGGCTCGGTCCTCGTCCTCGACGAGGCATCCATGGCCGGGACCGTGCAGATGCGCTCGCTGATGCGGATCGCGGACGCGCTCGACGTCGGGCGGCTCGTCCTCGTCGGCGACACGCGCCAGCTCAGGGCCATCGAGGCGGGGCAGCCCTTCCGGCAGCTCCAGGAGGCGGGCATGCCGACGGCGGTGATGGACGACGTGCTGCGCCAGCGGACGCCGCATCTCAGGGAGGCAGTGGCCCACGTCATAGGCGGCAGGCCGCGCGAGGCGCTGGGCCGGCTCGGCGACGACGTCCACGAAGTGGGCGCGGCAGAGCTCGGCCGCACGGCGGCCCGCCTCTGGCTGGACCTGGACCCGAAGGCCCGCGCTTCGACGGCGATCCTCGCGCCGACGCACGGGATCCGGGCGGAGGTCGCCGCGACCGTGCGCGAGGGGCTTGCCAAAGAAGGCGTCCTCGAGGGCCGGGAGATCGAGATCCGGCGGCTCGTCTCGCGCGGCCTGACGCGGCCGCAGACCGGCGACGTCCGCAACTGGGACGAGGGCGACGCGGCGGTGTTCCACCACGACCTCTGGGGCGGCAAGGCGAAGGCGGGCGAGGTCTTCACCGTCGATGCGGTCGACGGGGAGCGCGCGGAGCTCGTCCACGGAGACGGGCGGGTCCTGAAGGTGAAGCCGGGCGGAAAGCTGCTCCGCTACCAGCTGGAGCTTCACGAGACGGCGACGATCCGCCTGCGCGCGGGAGACGAGATCCGCTGGACGCGCAACGACAATCGCCGGGACCTGGTGAACGGCGGGCGGGCGCGCGTCCTCTCCGTGGGCGCGAACGCGGTGCGGTTCAGGACCGCGGACGGACGCGGCCTGAAGCTCTCTCGGGACGACCCGCAGCTCCGGCACATCGACCACGCCTACAGCTCGACCGTGCACGGGGCGCAGGGCACCTCCACGGACCGGGTGATCGCGGTGCTGGATTCAGGACACGGCGCGCTCGCCGACCAGGCGACATTCTACGTCGAGGTCACGCGCGCCCGCGACGAGGCGGTGATCCTGACAGACAACCGCGAGCAGCTTGCCGAGACCCTGGAGGAGCGCACGGGGCTCAGGCTGACCGCGCTGGAGGCCGTCGGCGAGAGGGTCGCGGAGCGCGAGCGGGAGACCGTTCCAAGGGCCGTGCCGGAAACCGCGCTTCCCGAGAAGGCGCCGGTGACGACGACCGCCCGGGCCCTCGACAATCTCCAGGCGCAGGCGCGGGCGGCCGGCGCCAGCGTCCTCGACACGCCGGGGTTCCGGGTCATGGCCGAGAGGCTGGACCGGGAACGGAAGCGTCCTGGGCTGCCGGAGGGCGAGCGGAAGGCGCTCGACGAATGGAAGGAAGAGATCGACCGCGAGAACGCCCGGCGGGACGCCGTGACGCACCTTCCCGAGCGGGCCCTCGCGGCGGCGAAGGCCGTCGAGGCGGCGGGCGGGCCACCCGGCCCGGATGACGCCGCCACGATGGCGGCGGACGCCCTGGTCGCCGAGGGGCGGTCCATGCTGGCATCGCCGGAGCACGGGCCGCATCTTGACCACCAGAAGGGGTTGCGGAAACGCGCCGAGTCCGGACTCGACTCTCTCGAAGCGGCCCTGGCCGACAGCGACGCGGAACGGACCCTTGCCGAGTGGCAGGCGCTCGAGGCGCAGGCCGTCGCGGAGGGCGCGAGTCCCTTCCTGGCCGAGGAGAGCGAGGAACTGCTCGCCCGCATCGAGACGCTCGCCGGCGACGGCCGCGTGCCCGCGTCCCGCAGGGAGAGTCTCGACCGGATCCTGGCGGACCACGCGGGCCATGTCCGCGACCGGGAGCTCGGCGCGATCGGGGACGCATGCCGGAGCCTGCGGGCCCGGGCGGAAAGGGGCGGCGTGAACGTCGCCGTCCAGCCGGGAGCCGGCGCGGTCCTGAAGCGGATCGGCGACTTCGCCGAAAGGCATCCCGGAGCCCTTCCGGAACCGCTTGCCGGTTTCGCAAGCGAATGCGGTGCCCGGATGCGCGAACTGGGCGACCGGCTCGACGAGGCCGGCGCCGGAATCACGCGGGCGGTGCAAGAGCGGGACGAAGCCCTCGCCGGAATCGAGCGGGACTGGCGGAGCCGCCGCGCCAAGGCGGCAACGCAGCATCGCGACATCGCCTTCCTGCCGGGAACGGAGGCGCTGCTCTGGCGGAGCCGCGAGTTCGAGGAGAGGCATCCCGGCGTGCTGCCGAAGGCGACGGCCGATCTCGCGAGGGACTGCGAAAGCGTGCAGCACAGGTGGAAGCGGTTCGGGCATGCCGTCAAGGAGCTTGCGGACTGCGCGGAGACGCCGGAGCCTCCCGGCGAGGCCACGTGCAAGGCCATGGCCGAGGCGGAGGAGATCCTGGCCGACGACCGCCTGTCCAGGAGGGTCCTGGACACGGGGCATCTCCTGACGGTGAAGGACCTCCTCGCCGACCTGAACGAGAGGCGCGCGGCGGAGAACCGGATCCAGGACCTGCGCAAGGACCTCGGCAAGATCGAGGCGGAGGCGGAGCGGCAGGGCTGCCATCCGTTCCACGTGGCCGGGCACCGCCGCTTCGTCGAGCGGCTCGCGGGCTTCGAGCATGACCTTCCCCCGGACCTCGCGTCCATGGTCGAGGAACTGCCCGGGCTGGAGGCGAGGGACCGCGGGATCCGGCACCGCGTCAGGGAGGTGACGGGTTTCGAGGCCAGGCGCAGGAGGATCATCGAGCGGGCCGCGAGGTGGCGACCGGAGAGCGCGCTGAGCAAGAGCATGGCCAGCAGCTACGGGCGCTGGGCGCGGTCCGCCCCGAAGGTGATCGAGCGAGGTGAGGCGCTGGCAAGGGACCCGCTCGTCTCTCCTGACGACCGGAAGGACCTGGAGAAGGCGCTGGCGCGCATGAAGGCGGCGCCTGACGCGGACGGCCTGGACGCGCTGCGTCTCTGGAGGTGGGAGCGGATCCTCGACAGGGCGGAGGAGCAGGGATGCCACCGCTATTTCGTCAAGGGCTACAGCGGCTTCGTCAGGGAGCTCGAGAGGAGCCCTTGCAAGAGCATCGAGAACAACAGGTTCGGGGTCCGCGAACGGACGCTGTGGCGCGACATGCTAGGCCGGGAGGCATGGGTGAAGGGCATCGACGAGGATCTTGCCAAGGCCGCCGCCGAGCGCGAGAACGGTGGCGAGCGGTTCGTGGCCGAGATGCACCCCTACGCCCGGTGGCAGGACGACGCCGCGCAACATGTCGGGGCGCTTCGGCACGTCCTCGACGACAGGGAGCGCTACGGTGCGCATCTTGACAGGGTTCCGGGAATGGAGAGGCGGATGCGCGAGGCGGCGGCCAGGATCACGGAAACGGTCACACGCGACGCGCCCGTGCGGAAAAAGGTCGAGGCGGCGTACAAGGAGAAGATGGAGCGGGAAATGGAGATCCTGCAGCGCGAGCTGGAGCTGGAAAGGAGCCAGAGTCCGTCACCGTCCATGAGCGCCGAGATCGACATCGGGCGGTAGTCGACGCCCGCAACGACACTTCCGGGCGCTGGCACCAGGACTCCCGCTGCAGGCCGGAAGGGCCGAAGCGAACCGAACGGCTCGCGCTGCGCAGCATCACCCTGCTGGTGCAGGCTACGGGCAGCCTGCCCTCCTTGATCGGATGGCCAGGGATGGCCAGGATCCGGATCATCCTGGCCTCTTCCCCGGGCCCGGGCGAGGGGCGGCAGCGAGGTCTGCCTCCGGGAGGGCATCGAGCTTCGTGCCGGCGAACGCGTCCGCTGGACCCGCAACGACGCCGACCTCGGGCTGGTGAACAGCCGCACGGCGGAGGTGAAGGACGGGCGGGTGACCTTCCGCCTGGAGGACTGCAGGACCGTGGAGCTTGGCGGGAACGATCCGCAGCTTCGCCATCTCGACCATGCCTGGGCCTCGACGGTGCACGCCTTCCAGGGGCGCACCGAGGACAACGTGGTCGCGGCGATGGCGGCAAGGCACCCGAAGCTCACCACGCAGAAGGGGTTCTACGTCGAGATCAGCCGGGCGCGGGACAGGGTTGAGCTGGTCACCGACGACGCGGCCGTGCTCCAGACCCGACTCCGGGCCGTCACGGGCGAAGGCATCGCCGCGCTGGATGGCATCGGGGAGATGAAGCGCGAGGCGCCGAATCGGGTCGCGGATGATGTCGCCAGGGAGTGGCGGCAGGGCTCGGGCGCGACGGGAACGAAGAAAGGCAAGGATCAAGGGATGCCCGCACAGGCCCGCGATCGGGGTGCAGACCGGGATCTCGGAACGTGACGGCAGGCAAGATCCAGAGAGGCAGAGCATGTGTCAACCCGGGGGGGAGGGCCGGCAACGCAACCGGCGATGCGCCCACCAGCAGGCGCGATCTTACCGGTCCTTCAGGCCCTTCTCGAAATCGCAGTTCGAATTGTTCTTGTGCCGGACCCACCCTTTTCCTTGCAGATCCTTGGTCAGATCGTCTTTGCATTTGGGGCAGACATAGCCATGTCTTTGGGCAGTTGACGTCTTCATCGGTTTCTCCGGTTCGCGAGTCGAGGACCGAGAGATCATTGGCGTTTCCGGCAAGACACGCAATGCCGTCGGCGGGGAAGCCAGGTCCGGGACGCCGAAGCGGAAGGAATCCATGTTGGCCGGAACTGAACTTTCGCTGGACTGAAATCAGGAGGGCGGAAGCGTGAGCGAAATCGACAGGAGAGTGGCTGCGGAAGCGGTGATGTCCTTTCAGAATTCCATGTCCGGGTCCGTGCCCTCGAACGACCTGTCGATCGCGTCGGGCGGAAGGTACACGCGCCAGCGCCGGTTGAGCGCCGAGTGCCCGGGCCTGGACCGCAGCGCGTAGGGGACCCATCCGGGGATCATGTCCTGCAGCCGTTCGAGCGTCAGGTGAGAGACGTTCAGTTCCGTCTGCCATTCCTCCAGATACCAGCCAACGACCCCCGCGACCGAGCTGATCCCGAGCAGCTCCACGTAGTCCGCGACCTTGCGGCAGTCGAAGTCGTCGATGACATAGGGCGCGAATTTCAGGCACTCGATGACCTCGTCCCTGCCGCCGGCGCGGTCCGCGCGATGCAGCACGTCGACCAGCGTTCGCTCGAAGGCGGTGACCTTCATGGGCACGCCTTGCCTTTCCATCCGAATCGTGAGGAAGTCCGTCCTGCCGGCTTCGACCAGGGTTCGGTGCGGCCTTACGACCTGACATTCCTGGAACCGCAGGTCGACGGTCTCCGACCGACCGTCGCTAATCAGGTGGACCCTGTTGTAGAGCGCGGTGTACGAGATGCCGTACAGTTCGAGCGCCGTGTGGTATCCCAGCACCCCGTCGGGCCGAAGCTTGCTTGCAATGATGCAGTCCTGCACCACGAAGCGTGCTCGCGACGCGTCGCGGGCCACCACGTAAACGCCGCGCGGCGCCCGCATGACCCGGCCCGCCGCGACATGCTCCCCAAGAAGCCGGCGCTGGGAATCCGGATCCCGCTGCAGGCCCAGGGCCGCCGTGAACTCGGCACGGTTGAACACCCGGTTTGAGGCAAGAAACGCCGCCGCCCGTTCCTGCAGCTCCGATGGCAAGGCATGGCGCTTTCCTGGCGAGACCCTTGGAGACCGGCTTTCATTGCATCCCGAAGCAGAGGACCGCAGCCGGCCTGGGACCGCGGGCGGCTGCGCAGTCGACTCAAGGCCAAGAGGTCCGGCTTCTGGTTGATCTGCACTCACTCCCGCCCCCTTGCTCTTGTCGGGTTCCGCCTCGCCCGGTTCTTGGGCCGGCACCGGTCCCGTGCACGGACGAACCGAAGTTCGCGCGGCGAGTCAACCGGCAACTGCCGCAAGGCCCGGCGATCCTGTCTTTCCGCCCGAATTCGACGTGCACCGCGTTTCCGTCCCCAAGCGGAGGACCAGCGTCCGGTCGCGAGGCCGGCGTCCCGAGCACGCGAACTCCATGCTCTCTTTCGGAGGCTCGCCACGGTCATCCCCCAACGGCGAAGCCGGAGGCGCGGACGGGGTTGACGGTGATTCCCCCGACCACGCCCTGCCGACGGTGCTCAGCCGGTTTCGGCGTCACCGTCCGGCGGGGCCAGCCACTGCGCCGCCACCGCCTGCCCCTCTTCCTCGCCGAAGACCTCTCGCAGGAGCGCGCGAAGCTCCTCCGGCCGTCCTTCCCGCTCCATGGCGACGATGCGGTCCTCGCACAGGATCCGGAGAGCGGACCCGAGGTACGAGTTGTCATCGTGTCCGGGCTCCGCCGCGGCCGCTTCGAGACCGAGGACCGCCTCGTGCATGTCGCGCTGCTCCTGCGGGGAAAGCGCCTGCGCCGCCCGCGGCCTCGCGTTCGGTGACGGGTCCTCGGTCAGGCACCTGCGGACGACGTGACGGCCTATCCCCTCGCCGGCCGCAGCGGCGGCGGCACTGATCCGCGCCCACTCGTCGTCCGTGCAGGACATCGAGTTGCTGACCGCCCGTTCCTTCCGCCGCGTCACGGATCGCCCTCCCGGTTCAGTTCGTCGACGACGTCGTCCAGAAGGTCCCTCTCCGGCGCGTGGTCACCTGAAGGCGGGCCTGCATCGACATCGTCGAACAGGCCCGCCTGGAACGGGGCCGGATCCGGCGGCGGCGAGGCGTCAGGCATTTCCGCCGTCCCGGTCATCGGCAGGAATCCGGAATCCGCACCTTCAGCGGCGCCGTCATCGCGATCCATGGCAGATGCGGGAGACGGCGCGGTCGTCGGCTCCGGACGGTCGCTGGGCGTGGCCTCGCTCCGGCCTTCCGGCCCGGTCCCGGTCTCTTGCGGCCTGTCCGCGCAGGAGGCGAGCACCAGGAACCTCACGGCCTGGCGCAGCGTCGTTTCCTTGTCCCAGACGAACCGCTCCTCCAGGAAACGGTGACGGTCTGCGACGAGCCGCTCCACGTGCTCGAGCTGGCGGCGCTGCTCGGCGCCGGTGAGCGCCATCGGGTATCCGGCCTCCGGATGCGGCGGGCCGTCCGGGGCCTCGCCGTCCAGGACCCTGGCCAGGATGTACGCCGAGACGTCCACGCCCTCGGCCCGGGCCCTGGCCTTGATCGCTCGCCACTCGGAGGGCGTGCAGGTCACGCAACGCTGCCGCCGGCTCCGGCCCGCCCTCGCGGTCATGTCCCTTCCAGCGCGAGTTCCGCGTCAAGCCATGCGCTCTCCTCCGCGACGATGGCATCCCAGACGCCTGTCGCGCCTCCGTCGGCAATCCGCCGCTCCTCGACCCGGGCGAGGACCAGCATGGCCAACGCCATGCGCCGCCGGACCTCCGGCGGGAACCCGGAACGCGATCCGGCTTCCGGCGCGGGATCCCGGGATTCGAGCGCGCGCTCGACGAGGAAGCGCGAGTTCGACAATCCGGCACGACGCGCCAGGGCGCCGATCATCTCCCATTCGCTGTCGGTCGTCATGACGCAGCGCTGTCGCGTTCTCTCGCGGGGCGTTCGGGCCATTGCGGGGGTTCCTGATTCGGGAATCGGCAGGTCGGCATCGATCATACACGCGCGAAATGCAACCTCAACGGCGCCGGCACCCTCCGTGATCCACGCCTTTCCCATATGCCATCCATATGCCCGCCGAACGCATTTCCCGCATCCGAAGGCGTTCATCCGACGCACCAGGTTGTTACCGGACGGGATTCTGGCGGGCCATCCACGTCCACAAGTGGTACGCGTTTTCTTCTTGCTACATCCCCTAACATGCTGTAAAGACGTGACTAAGCGAGATCGAGAATCCAGTGTGTAGGGTATCTATAGGCCACTAACCGTGACCTTGTTCTCTACACCAATCGGCTTCCGACTTCGCCGTTTTCTGCACGATCGATAAACTCTTGGGTCAGGTCCAGGCCCACTACTCGACCTCCGTCCAAAATATGACGAGAGTCGCAAGTCTTGTCGGCATGGACTGGTTAGAATACATCATCTGCAATCATGTGCCTTTCTCGCCGAAGACCTTGTCTCGGATGAGACACGCCGCTCTGGGCACGCGGCATCTCGTGAATATCCGCCATGGCTCCGCCGGTACCCTCCGTGCGGCGAAAGCACTTGGTCTTTGAGAGATCGCTTGAGGTGGAATTCAGCAAGGACAGGCCTTTCATAGCAAGTGGTAGAATGGCGACATCGCCATGCTCGACCGCGAATCAGCCCTACAAACCTTAGCTCACCGTTGATCCAAGGCAACGCGACGGATGCGTAGATGATGTCGCCGATCTGCGCAAGTTTGACGAAATCTCCCCCTGCATCTGGTGCCGGCAACGGTTCGAAGTCCAGTTCAAGCAGACATTCTTCTGGTGTCGCCCTTGTGACGTCTTCAGGTTTCACAGGTGCAACAGCCCCGTGCCACGGTGACAGGAATTGCTGACGTTCAGCGTCTTCTGCCGTCGAAACAGCGTACGTAGTCCGGAACCGTCCCGTTCAGGCCGTTCAATTGCAACAGGCTGGCCACCGGTCCTGTGGTCTGCCGATGCGGGATCCCAAACAGCACCTCGGCGTCAGGCGGATCTAGAACTCGACATCGCTGGAGCGCCGAGTTCATCGTATCCAAGCCGGATCGCTGGCTCTGGCGGCTGATCAGTTAACGGGCACTGGATTCGGGCTCGCACTGTGTCAGCCGTCAAGTTCGCGCCCGCGAACTCGCGGATCAGCCCGGCCACGTGGAGCCGTATCCCTGGACCAACATTGGGCGCGTCCCATCCTGATGCGGTGCCGCCAAGTTCGGTTCCATCGACTAGGCCCCGTCCGAAATCGAAGCCGGCAAGCGGATGGGAATTCGGTCTTTCATCTTCTCGGGCAATCCGCATATGGACGAGCGCAAGGCGTTCGGCGCGCGGCTGCTGCCGGGACTGAATTCATGCCCGCTGGCACATGACAATGGCCGAGTGTCTGACGCTGTTGTGGCACCCCCGCCTGGCAAAGGAGAAAGAAGATGATGGAACGCGTCGGAATCTGCGATGACATCGAGTTCAGCCGCATTGCCTACGGGCTGTGGCGCGTCGGCAACGACGATGACACTTCGCCCTCGCATATCCGCGCCAAGATCGAGGCTTGCCTCGAACAAGGGATCACGACCATCGACCAGGCAGACATCTACGGAGGCTACACGGCGGAAGGACTGCTCGGCGCTTGCCTCAAGGAAAGCCCTGGACTGCGCGAAAGGCTGGAAATCGTCACCAAGTGCGGCATCGTCGCACCCGCCGGGCGGTACGCATTTGCGCGAGTCAAGCACTACGACACGACTGCTGCGCACATTTCCAAGTCCATAGACACATCGCTTTCCGAAATGGCCACGGACCGCATCGATCTCCTGCTCGTTCACCGTCCCGACCCGTTCATGGATCCCGAAGAGACCGGGCGTGCACTGGACGACGCCGTTGTCTCCGGGAAGGTTCGCGCAGTCGGGGTCTCTAACTTCCGGCCATGGGACTGGGCGCTTCTGCAGTCTGCGATGTCGACGCCGCTATCGACCAACCAGATCGAGATCAGCCTCGCCGAAACGACGCCCCTGACAAGTGGCGACCTTGCCTTCCTTCAGGAACGGCGGATACGCCCAATGGCATGGTCGCCTCTGGGCGGCGGGTCGCTGTTCGCCGGCGGAGGCGACTTGCGAACGGCGATTTCGAAGATCGCGATGCGGCAAGGGGTCGGCGAAGCCGCCGTGGCCGTCGCATGGCTCCTGGCGCACCCGGCGGGCATCCTTCCCGTCATGGGAAGCAACCGGATCGACAGGATCCGCATGTTCGGCGATGCGTTCAAGGTCAGCATGAGCCGCGAAGCCTGGTTTGAACTGTATGTCAGCGCGACAGGCGCCGACGTGCCCTGACGCGGCCCACTTGCCTGCCGGAAGCGAAACCTTGGCCTGTTGCAGGTACGCTTTGCGAAGCTCAACGGGCTGGTCAATTCGATTTTGCCCGTGCCCCGGTCTGGACCGGACTCTGCCGGACTTTAGCGAACGGCCGTTTCCGAACCAATATGCCGAGGCGGATCCAGTGGCCTGGGCACGGCGTGGCGGGGTCGACGAGAAACCTGGACGAACGCCTATCCAGCCGGGTCCGCCGATGGCTTGCGGAAGCACGCGCTCGCCTTTTGCGCAACAATAATTGTGCAAAAGGGGCCTATAGTTGCGCGAAAAGGTTGATAATTGCGCGAAAAGGCTGATAATTGCGCAAATCGGCCGTGTGTAAGGACATGCGGAATGGCAAAGCCACCACCGACACGTGAATTGCAGGCAATTGAAGCCGTGGTGCGCGCGCGCCCTGAGGGCATCGCAATCCAAGGCATCCAGAATGCGCTGGGCGATGACATGGCACGACGCACGGTTCAGCATCGAGTCAAGCGCCTTGTTGACGAAGGCCGTCTGGTCAAGGCGGGAAAGGGGCGAAACACCTTTTATCTGCCGCCTGCACCTGCCAGGCTTCCTGCTACGGCTCTCGAAGCATCAGAGGATGAACTGACCGGCGAGATCCAGCTTTCGACGAGCACGATTGAAATCCGGAAACATCTCGGCAGGCCGCTCCGCGCCCGAAAGCCGGTTGCCTATCGGCGAGCATTCCTCGACGAATACCGACCCAACGCGACCGCCTACCTGTCGGAAGTCGAACGGGCGCATTTGCGACACGCCGCGGCTCCGCTGCCAGGCGCGCAGCCTGCCGGAACTCACGCGAAGCAGATACTGGACCGTCTGCTCATTGATCTATCATGGAACTCCAGCCGCCTGGAGGGCAACACCTACTCGCGGCTCGATACGAGACGCCTGATTGCATTCGGCAAGGAAGCGGACGGCAAGAGCCCGCTCGAAGCGCAGATGATCCTGAACCACAAGGACGCGATCGAGTTTCTCGTGGATGAAGCGGAGGAGATCGGGTTCAACCGGCAAACGATCCTGAACCTGCATGCCTTGCTGGCGAACAACCTGCTGGACGACCCGAGCGCCGCCGGTCGGCTGCGCCGGATCACGGTCGAGATTGGAGGGTCCGTGTTTCATCCACTGGACATTCCGAAACTTGTCGAAGAGTGCTTCGACCAGGTACTGGCAACTGCCGAGGCAATCGAGGAGCCGTTCGAGCAGGCACTCTTTGCAATGGTGCACCTGCCGTACCTGCAACCCTTCGACGACGTGAACAAGCGCGTCTCGCGCCTTGCTGCGAACATGCCCTTGATCAAGGCAAACCTGACCCCGCTCTCCTTCATTGAAGTTCCCGTCAATCTCTACACGGAGGCGATGCTCGGCGTTTACGAACTGAACCAGATCGATCTGCTGAAGGACGTTTTCATCTGGGCCTGCGAACGATCCGCCTCGCGCTACGCAGCAGTCAGGCAATCGCTCGGCGAACCGGATCCTTTCCGCCTGAAGCATCGCGACGCGCTACGCGAAATCGTCAAGGCAATCGTCATTGAGAAACTGGGCAGACCCTCTGCCGCCAGCCGCATCGAACGCTGGACAGGAGAACATGTCGAAACGAATGATCGAGACCGGTTCAGGGAAGTCGTCGAAGACGAAATTCTTGGCCTCCATGAAGGCAACTTTGCCCGCTACAGGATCCGGCCGCTGCAATTCCAGGCTTGGCAGGAGGTCTGGAACGATCCGTCACGCGCCGATGGCACTGCGCGAAGGCCAGCTGTCAAGCTCCGCCACCGCTCCTGATCGGCGAACCTCGATGGCGGGCGAATTCGACCGTGCCGCCGTCCTGACAACCGTCCCTGGGAAGCCCACCCGACAGGCGTTGACCCGAAACTCCGCACCGCTACAGTCTCCCTCGGCAACGAGGAGACGGTCATGGACGGAAGCGGCGGGGCCACGGACGCCGAGGACTGGGGACCGTTCGGGCGTCCGCTGTTCGACGACCCCTCGGCACTGGCGCTCAGCCGCGTGGGTGTGGTCGACGTCGGTTCGAACTCGGTCCGCATGGTCGTGTTTGACGGTGCGGCCCGGTCTCCCGCGTATTTCTTCAATGAAAAGGTCATGGCAGGCCTAGGCGCCGGCCTGGCCGAGACCGGCTGCCTCAGCCCCAGGGGAAGGATCCGGGCAATGGCGGCCCTGCGACGCTTCCAGGGCCTTGCCGAGGCAATGGGCCTGGAGCCATTGACGGCCGTGGCCACCGCTGCCGTGCGCGAAGCAGAGGATGGACCCGAGTTCTGCGAGGAGGTTCTTCGCGAGACCGGCCTCAAGCTATGGGTGATTGCAGGCGAAGAGGAGGCGCGGCTCTCGGCACAGGGCGTTCTTCTTGGCTGGCCCGGGGCATACGGCCTTGCCTGCGACCTTGGCGGTGCATCAATGGAACTGGCAGAACTGCGAGACGGGGTGGTCGGAAGAAGGCTGTCTTCGCAACTCGGCCCCCAGCGACTGCGAATCGTGAAGGGCGGCAAGAAGGGACTGGGCAGGTTTCTGAAGCAGCAGGTTGGCGCGCTTGCCGAGTCCATGGGACCCCAGCGTGACCGGCTCTTCCTGGTCGGCGGATCCTGGCGGGCGATCGCGCGAATCGACATGGCCCGGCGCGGCTATCCGCTGGCTGCACTGCACGAATACCGGATGAGCCGGAAGGCGGTCTACAGGACGATCGAGTTCATCGAGAAGAGCGATTTGGAGGAACTGCGAATACGCGTCAGACTGGGCGAAGGCCGCATGGAACTGCTGCCGCTCGCGGCACAGCTCCTGAAACACCTCGTACGCGAATTCAAGCCCTACGACATCGCCGTCTCCGGCTACGGCATACGCGAGGGCATGCTCTACGAACAGATGCCGCAGGAGATTCGCGACCGGGACCCGCTGATCGAGGCCTGCCGCTTCCACGAGGCCAAGGATGCGCGGATGCCAGGATTCGGACGGCGACTCTATGACTTCGTCCTGCCGCTGTTCTCGGGGCGCGGCGCCCCAGACAAGCGCCTCATCAAGGCCGCGTGCCTCCTGCATGACGTGAGCTGGCGCGCCCACCCTGACTACCGTCACGAGGTCTCCTTCGAAGAGGTCACGCGCGCAAATTTCGGGGGCATGACCCATCAGGAGCGCGTGTTCCTGGGAGTCGCGCTGTTGCATCGCTACAAGAACAGTCGCGCGGACTCGCCCTTCCAGGACCTGCTCGACCTGGTCGAGGAGACGGACCTGCGATGGGCCGAGATTCTCGGAAAGGCCCTGAGATTCGGCGCTATGCTCACTGCGTCCGAAGACGACAAGATGGGAGCGCTGAGGTACTATCCGAAGCGCAAGTGCCTGGAACTTCGCTTGGCACCGGGCACGCGCGACTTGTACGGCGAGGTCGCCGAGGCCCGTCTGAACTCCCTGGCCGGCGCACTTGGCGGCGTGGAGGTCGCGGTCAAGGGTCGCTGAATCGCTGCGCAGCAAGTCACGCCCGCACAACTGCAGTCGGTCGGGCGCCAATCGCGCAGTGCAACTGTGTAGGTGCGACTCCTACAAGTCGAGGCACCAGCGCATGATGGCCTTCTGGACGTGAAGGCGGTTTTCGGCCTCGTCGAAGACGACGGAGTTGGGGCCGTCCAAAACCTCGTCGGTTGCCTCTTCGCCTCGGTGCGCAGGCAGGCAGTGCATGAACAGCGCGTCGGACTTCGCATGTGCCATCAGTTCCGCGTTGACCTGATACGGCTGAAGCTGCCGCCGACGACTCTCCTTGATCGCCGGGCTGTCGTGCATTGAGATCCAGGCGTCGGTCACCACTAGGTCGGCCCCGCGCACGGCCTTGACCGGATCGGAACTCAATTCGACGGAAGCACCCTTGGCCCGCGCAAGCTTAACGAACTCGGCTTCTGGAATCAGATCTTCCGGACCCGTCACGACCACTTCGAACCCGAACTGCCCGGCGGCGTGCAGGAACGACGCACAAACATTGTTGCCGTCTCCGGCCCATGCCACTCTCTTGCCGGAAATTGGGCCGCGATGCTCTTCGAAGGTCATCACGTCCGCCATGACCTGGCAGGGATGCGTCCGGTTCGTAAGCCCGTTTATGACGGGCACCGTGGCATGGCGGGCGAGCTCGAGAAGAGACTCCTCCTCGAACGTTCGGATCATCACGAGATCCACGTAGCGCGAAAGCACCCGGGCGGTGTCCGCGATGGTCTCTCCGTGGCCGAGCTGGATTTCACTGCCGGACAGGACAATCGTCCTGCCGCCCAATTGACGCGTTCCGACGTCGAACGAAACGCGGGTACGAGTCGATGGCTTCTCGAAGAGCAGCGCAACCATTCGGCCCGCCAACGCCCGCGTATCGTCTTCTGCGCCCCTTGGACGACCAGCACGCGCGTCCTTCATTGACTTGGCCTGGTCGAGAATGCCGCGAAGATCTCCCGCGTCGGTACTGTGGATGTCGAGAAAGTGTCTCATGCGAGTGGTGCCTGTTCGATCGTCGTTGGCGTCACGCAGCCTTGGCCGCCGTCGCCGCCCTGTCCAGACGAGTCAATGCTTCAGCAATTTCGTCGTCACTGATGGTCAGTGCCGGCAGAAGACGAACCACGTTGTCACCGGCGGGAACCGTGATGATGCCGGCGTCAAAGCCGGCCTTGACGACGTCCGCGCTTGGCAACTTGCACTTGATGCCGAGCATCAGTCCCTCGCCTCGAATGCCCTCGAACACGTCAGGGTGTCCCGCAACCAGCCCTTCGAGCTTCTGGCGCAGCAAACCCGCCTTGCGGTTCACTTCCGCAAGGAACGCATCGTCGGCCACTGTCTTCATCACCGCGTTCCCGACCGCCATCGCAAGCGGGCTGCCGCCGTAGGTCGAGCCATGGGTTCCGACGGTCATGCCGGAGGCCGCATGCTCGGTGGCCAGCACCGCGCCAAGAGGAAATCCGCCTCCGATTCCCTTGGCGATCATCATGATGTCTGGCGTGATCCCTGCCCGCTCATATGCAAAGAGCCTTCCGGTCCGTCCCATTCCGCACTGTACCTCGTCCAGGATCAGCAATGCGCCCGTGTCGTCACAAATTCGACGAAGCGCCTTCAGGGACTCGTCCTGCAGAGGCACGATGCCGCCTTCGCCCTGCACGGGCTCGACAATGACGGCGGCACACGACTCCGTGACCGCGGTGCGAACGGCATCAATGTCACCGAATGGAACCTGCGCGAATCCTGGCAGCAACGGACCAAATCCCCTGACCATTTTCTCCGCCCCGGATGCGGCGATTGCGGCGCTGGAGCGACCGTGAAAGCAGCCCTCGAAGGTGACGATTTCGACCCGTTCAGGCTGGCCATTCTCGTAATGGTGCTTGCGGACCATCTTTACGGCGAGTTCACAGGCTTCAGTGCCCGAGTTCGTGAAGAACACGGTGTCCGCAAAAGTCGCCTCGACCAGGCGGTCCGCAAGTTCGACCTGTCCCGGGATTTCATAGAGGTTCGAGACATGCCACAGCGAGCCAGCCTGCGACGTCAGCGCATCCACCAGTATCGGATTGGCGTGACCGAGCAGTGTCACCGCGATCCCCGAACCCATATCCAGAAAGCGTCGCCCGTCCGCCTCGAAGAGCCAGCTGCCTTCGCCCTTCACGAACTTGAGGGGCGCACGGGAATAGGTGGGCAGAATGGACGGTATCATTCGGTCTTCCTTTCGACAGATTTTCAGACGTGCCAGTGGTGACTGACCAAGTCAACGATGACGGAAACGGGCGTGCAGTTTCGGACGCAGAGTCAGCGTCGGCGTCGGAGCAAAGAATTTGCGGCGCACGTCATGGGCCAACGCATATGCAAATTGCGGACCAAGGGAAAGGGGAAACTTGAAGCTGTTTGCAGTCACGTTGTGGGCGGATTGGCGCACCAGGAGATTGTTCGAAGAGCCGCGACACTCAATCGGGAATCGAAACCGATATCGAGGATGTCATGGCCTTGACTGAGGTCAATGTTGCCTCCGCCGGGACTAGGCACAGCTGTTTCGGGCGTAGTTTGTCAGAGGTTCCCAAAAGACTGTGAACTGGAGGCAGACCCTTGCAACGTCTTCCCGCATCACTAAAATGGCTCTGTTCGAAAAATGCAGGAATTCCCCATGTCGTGGACAGACGAGCGCGTAGAAGGCCTCAAGAAAATGTGGGCGGAAGGCAAGTCCGCCAGCCAGATTGCCAAGGACCTGGGTGGCGTCACCAGGAATGCCGTCATTGGCAAGGTGCATCGCCTGGGGCTGTCCAACCGTGCCGGGGCGTCGGCGCCCACGCCCGAAAAGAAGCCTGCCCGCGCGTCCGCATCGAAACCGGCAACGCGGACGAAGACATCCCAAGTCCGCGTTGTGGAGGTCGCGGTCACCCCCCGGAAGCCCATTGTTCCGGCCGGGCAGCCGCTGCCGCCGCAACCATCCGCAAACGAGATCAGTCCGGAGGCCCTGGAAAACGTGCGCAAGGTGGAAAAGACGGCAAAGAAGATCGGACTCCTGGAATTGACGGAACGAACCTGCAAGTGGCCAATTGGGGATCCTGCAACAGACGAATTCTGGTTTTGCGGCCTGGCCGTCCAGCAGGGCAAGCCATACTGCGAGGCCCATGTGGGTGTTGCGTTCCAGCCCATGTCCAACCGACGCGACCGAAGGCGATAGCCCGGCCGCGAAGGCAATTCGCAACGGTCCAGCTACCGAACCGCTTCTGACGCAAGTTTTCCGACCAGCGCCCCGAGCGCCTTTTGGTAGCTTTCGCTCACGAGGCGGCCCTCCTGGTCAAATTCCTTTTGAGCGTGGGCAACCATCACCTCCGGTCCCGTGAGGAGTCTCGGTTGAAAGGTGTTGAGCGCAAGCCGCAGGGCATACTGCGCGCGTGCACCGCCCGCACGTCCGGCCGTCGCCGACATGATGGCCACCGGCTTGTCGCGCCAGGGATTGCCTTCGCCCCTGCTCACCCAGTCCAGCGCATTCTTGAGAACGCCCGAGATCGACTGGTTGTACTCCGGCGTGGAGATGGCTACTGCATCCGCAGCTGCAATCTGACGCTTGATGCGCGTAGCCGCCTCGGGAATGCCTTTCGCCTCCTCGACGTCGCCGTCGTAGAGCGGCATGTCGAGGTCAGCCATCACGGTCTCCCCCAACCAATGCTGTCCGGCAGCGACAAGAAGCTTGCGGTTGAACGAACCTTGGCGCAGCGCGCCGCAGATGAGGAGAAGAGTCGGCATGGGCAAAAGATGATCCGGTCAGTTTTTCGAGCGGCGATATAGTCTTTGGACATCCAGAAGCAAAGGGAGTCCGGCCCTACCGCTTCTTGTCGGCAGGATACGTGCCGAGGACGTGAAGCAGCGACGTGAAATACTCGAGCTCCTCCAGTGCGAGCCTGACCGGCTCGTCATCCGGGTGCCCCTCGATGTCGGCGTAGAACTGGGTCGCGGAAAAGGAGCCGTCAACCATGTAGCTCTCCAGCTTGGTCATGTTTACGCCGTTCGTGGCAAACCCGCCCATCGCCTTGTAGAGCGCGGCCGGGATGTTGCGGACCCGGAACACGAATGTCGTCATCATCCTCTCGTCCCGACGGGAAGCATCTGGTTCGCCTGACATGATCAGAAAGCGCGTCGTGTTGTGGTCCTCGTCCTCGACATCGCTGGCAAGAACTTCGAGTCCGTAAACCTCCGCCGCGAGTTCCGACGCCAGCGCCGCGTCTTCGGGGTTGCCACGCGCCGCCACCTCGCGGGCTGCACGTGCGTTGTCGGGACTCACCCTGCCCTCGATGCCGCGTTCGCGAAGAAACCGGGCGCATTGCGGCAAAAGGACCAGATGGCTGTGGGCACGCCTGACCTGGTCGAGACTTGCGCCCAGCACGCCAAGGAGATTGATGCGGACACGGACAAAGGCCTCGTCCACGATGTGGAGCCCGCTCTCCGGCAGCAGGCGATGAATGTCCGCGACCCGCCCGTAGGTCGAATTCTCGACCGGAAGCATCGCCAGTTCGGCTTCTCCCGCCTTCACCGCTTCGATGACATCCTCGAATGTCCGGCAGGGCAAGGGTTCCATTTCCGGCCGGGTCTCGCGGCAGGCCTGATGGGAATAGGCGCCAGGCTCTCCCTGGAATGCGATTCGTCTCGACATTTCCTCAACTCCCGGGTGCGGCAACAAAGCCCACAGGTTGTGCGTCTTAACCCTTGAACGGCACCAATGGAAGCGGATAGACAGCGGCGAGGACCAGACGAGACGGGACAAGACATGCTCGACACCATGACCATGACAAAGATCGTGGGAGGCCTCTGCGGAACCTTCCTGATCTTCCTGCTCGGCGGGTTCGGCGCCGAATTCATCTACCACAGCGCAGGACATGGCGGTGACGATCATCACCAGGCCTACGTGATCGACACCGGCGAGCTTGACTCTCATGACGCCCAGGAGGACGTCGCCGAAGTGGACTTTGCCGAAGTCTATGCCGCGGCGGATGCCGCGGCAGGCGAGAAGCTCTTCCGGCAATGCAAGGCTTGCCATAGCCTGGAAGACGGAAAGAACGGCACCGGGCCGAGCCTGTACGACATCGTGGACCGGTCCGTGGCGACCGTGGATGGATTCAACTATTCGGGCAGGCTCGTCGCCGTCGTCGACACCTGGACGCCAGAGAACCTGAGCGGCTTCATCGAGAGCCCAAAAAAGTTCGCGCCCGGCACGAAAATGTCCTACAAGGGGATGTCCAAGGCGACGGACAGGGCCGACCTGATCGCATGGCTCAGCACCATAGGCCAGTAGGCCGACACGCGACTTCAAGACCGGCCGAGTCTTGCCGGACGGCCGGGGCGAGTTGCGTGCGGCTGAACGAGTATCGGGTCCTGAACTTCGTTTCCGCACACGACATCCTCACCAACAAGTCAGCATTTCTTGCTTGAACGAACATCACTTCCAAATTTAGGTAGTGTGCGACAAGAATTATTCGAATTCTGCATTCTGTACGGAGTAGCTGACATGCCCCGAAACGCCCCCCGCACATCCGATCTGCCGAACTTGCGCCGAGCGTGCCTTGGCCTGGCCGGCATGATCTTGCTGCTTCCCGCGCAGGCTACGCTTGCCGACGAAGCGGAGAAGATCATCGTCAGTCACGGCTTCAACGAGTATGACGAACTCAAATACACGCCCGACGACCCGCACCTGGACTACGTGAACCCCTACGCGCCACTGGGCGGCGAGATCAGCATTGCAACGATCGGAACCTTCGACAGCATGAACCCTTACGCGACCGGCAGGGGCAGCTGGGGCCTTCTTTCGACAATCGGCTACGAAGACATCATGGTCACGACATCCGACGAGGTCGGCTCCTACTATTGCCTGCTATGCGAAACCATCGAGTACCCGGAAAGCGAGAGCTGGGTGATCTTCCACCTGCGTGACGACGTGACCTTTTCGGACGGCACACCGATGACGGCGGAGGACATTCTGTTCACGCACGAGTTGCTGATCGAGCAAGGAACCCCCTCCTATGCCAACTACATCAAGCAGGTCATAGCGGAGTCGGAGATCCTCGACCCGCACACCATCAAGTTCACCTTCGCCGAGGATGTCCCCAAGAAGGGGCTGATCACGCAGATGGGTTCGCTGCCCGTCTGGTCCGAGAAATGGTACGAGGAGACGGGCGCGCGGCTGGACGAAAGCCGGTTGGAAATCAGCCCGGGAACCGGCGAGTACGTGCTGGACAGCCTCGATGTGGGGCGGAACATCGTCTACAGGCGAAATCCCGACTATTGGGGCGCGAACCACTACCTGATGAAGGGCCGCGGCAACTACGACCGCATCCGGGTCGAGTACTTCGGCGACAGTTCGGCCGCCTTCGAGGCATTCAAGGCTGGCGAGTACACGTTCCGGCAGGAAAACAGCTCGATCAACTGGGCAACGCTCTATGATTTCCCCGCGCTCGAAAAGGGCTGGGTGAAGCGAGAGACCTTGCCAGACGGATCGTTGCCCGGAGCCACCGGGTTCGTGTTCAACATGCGTCTCGACAAGTTCCAGGACCGGAACCTGCGGCTGGCGCTCGGCCACATGTACAACTTCACCTGGACGAACGAGAACCTGCAATACGGCCTGTTCAAGCAGCGCGAAAGCTTCTGGGAAAACGTTCGCCTGAAAGCGTCGGGCCTGCCCGAGGGGCGCGAACTGGAGCTTCTCGAGGAATTCCGTGATCAGCTGCCACCCGAGGTCTTCACCGAACCCGCACTTCTGCCGCATGAAAGTGGCGAAAGGCCTCTCGACCGGCAAAACCTGAGGAAAGCCCTGCGCTTCATGGAGGCTGCCGGATTCAGCCCTGGCGACGATGGCTTGCTGCGCAATTCGCGGGGCGAGACGCTGGACATCGAACTCCTTGAGCGTTCGCCTGCATTCGATCGCATCCTCCTGCCCTATGTCGAGAACCTGAAGACGCTCGGCGTGAACATCACCTACAACCGGGTCGACCCAAGCCAGTACCAGAACCGACGGCAGGAAAACGACTTCGACATGCGATTTACCGGCTACCCCAGCGGACTTGTGGAGGGTTCGGGCCTCACGCAGAAATACGGCTGCGAGGACAGGGACGACATCTTCAATCCCGCCGGGTACTGCAACGCGGTCGTGGACATACTCGCTGACAGGATTCTCGAGGTCGAGACCTACGACGAGCTCGCAGCTCATGTCCGTGCCATCGACCGGATCATGCGGCACGACTATTTCATCGTGCCTGTGTGGACACTGCAGGAAAACTGGGTCGCCTACTTCGACATGTTCGAATACCCTGAGAACCTTCCCGAATTCGGGCTGGGGCACCTGGACTACTGGTGGTTCAATGCCGAGAAGGCCGAGGCGCTCAGGGCGGCGGGTGCGTTGAGGTAGACCGCCAATGGGTTCTTACATTCTGCGGCGGCTGCTGTTGATCATCCCGACATTGTTCGGAATCATGTTGATCAATTTCACGCTGACGCAGTTCGTTCCAGGCGGACCGATCGAGCATCTCCTGGCACGCCTCGAAGGTTCCGGTGATGTGTTCCAGACAATCTCTGGCGGCGTCGGCGATGTTGATATCAGCATCGGTGCGGACGCTGGCGATTCCGGCTACGTTGGCGCCCGGGGCCTGCCCAAGGAGTTCATCAAGGATCTCGAGCGCCAATTCGGTTTCGACAAGCCGGCGCATGTCCGTTTCTTCAACATGTTGTGGAACTACCTGCGCTTCGACTTTGGCGAGAGCTTTTTTCGCTCGATCTCCGTCGTGGACCTCGTGATCGAAAAGATGCCGGTGTCGATCACCTTGGGCCTTTGGTCGACCGTAGTCGCCTATGTGGTCTCCATTCCGCTCGGCATCAGGAAGGCGGTACGGGACGGGTCGAGCTTCGACACCTGGACAAGCGGCTTGATCATCGTCGCCTATGCCATCCCCGGTTTCCTCTTCGCCATTCTCCTTCTCGTCCTTCTTGCCGGCGGCACCTACCTCCAATGGTTCCCCCTGCGGGGGCTGACTTCGGAAAACTGGGAGGAGCTGTCCGCTCTGGGAAAGGCCGTGGACTACCTCTGGCACATCACGCTGCCCGT
The DNA here is from genome assembly GCA_028824715.1 of Boseongicola sp. GTDB lineage: Bacteria > Pseudomonadota > Alphaproteobacteria > Rhodobacterales > Rhodobacteraceae > JAJEFO01. The sequence goes on from JAPPCV010000016.1 coordinate 21,884, forward strand.
GATCGCTACGTCGATCAGCGGCTTCGCCACGCTCTCGCTCCTCACGAAGAACTCGTTCCTGGACGAGATCAAGAAACAGTACGTGATGACCGCCAAGGCCAAGGGCCTGAGCGAGCAGCGCGTTCTCTACGGGCACGTCTTTCGAAACGCCATGTTGATCGTCATTGCAGGCTTTCCGGGCCTGTTCATCGGAATCTTTTTCGGGGCATCCCTGATCATCGAGACGATCTTCTCGCTTGACGGGCTGGGGCGGCTTGGGTTCGAGGCAGCGGTTGCGCGGGACTACCCGGTGATCTTCGGGACACTATTCGCCTTCGGGCTGATGTATCTGCTTGTCGGCATTCTCTCCGACCTCATGTACGTCTTCGTCGACCCCCGCATAGACTTCGAGCGGCGGGAGGTCTGAAGATGGTGGAACTCCAGCACAGGACAAGGCGTCCGTGGCTTTCCCCGCTGAACCAGCGCCGCTGGCGGAATTTTCGGCGCAACCGGCGCGCAGTCTGGTCGCTCCGGATTTTCTGCGTGCTTTTCGGTCTCAGCCTCTTTGCCGAGTTCCTGGCCAACGACAAGCCGATCCTGCTCAAGCACAAGGGCGAATACTACATGCCCGTTTTCAACTTCTACCCGGAAACGACTTTCGGCGGCGATCTCCCGATCGAGGCGCAGTACCAGTACGAGGACATTGCCTGCCTGATCATTTCAGGCGGCGTGATCGACTGTTTCGACGATCCCGAGGGCATACTGGCCGAAATCGGGGAAAGCGGCACAGCCCTCGGCCAGCCCGTCGACAGGGGCTGGATGATCTGGCCGCTGATTCCCTACCGCTATGACACGATCGTCGACATTCAGGGTGCCGCCCCGTCCGCTCCGAACGCGCACAACTGGCTCGGAACCGACGACACGAAGCGCGACGTGGTGGCACGGGTCATATACGGGTTCCGGCTGTCGATCATGTTCACCTTGATCGTGACAACCGTTGGCAGCGTGATTGGAATCATTGCCGGTGCCGTGCAAGGATATTTCGGGGGCTGGCTGGACCTGGTCTTCCAGCGCCTCCTGGAAATCTGGTCTTCGACACCCGCGCTGTACGTCATCATCATCATGTTCGCGATCTTCGGACGAAGTTTCTGGATGCTCGTCTTTCTCACGGTGCTGTTTGGCTGGCCGACCCTCGTAGGCGTGGTCCGCGCCGAATTCCTGCGAGCGCGGAACTTCGAGTATGTCCGTGCCGCGCAGGCGCTTGGGGTCTCCAACCGAACCATCATGTTCCGGCACCTGCTTCCGAACGCCATGGTCGCGACCGTTACCTTCCTGCCGTTCATCATTACGGGCGCGATTGGCACGCTCGCCGGACTGGACTTCCTCGGCTACGGCCTGCCATCATCCGCACCATCGCTCGGCGAGTTGACGCTTCAGGCAAAGCAGAACCTGCAGGCACCCTGGCTCGGGTTCACGGCGTTCTTCACGTTCGCGATCATGCTCTCGCTGCTGATTTTCATTTTCGAGGGCGTGCGCGACGCCTTCGATCCCAGGAAGACCTTCACTTGAACGGTGTGTCAGCAAAATTGTTGGCTGCGGTTTCCGGCACGCGAATCGGGCGCGGGTTGCCACCGCATCCGCCTTCAATGCCCCCCTCCAGGAGCAGGCGCCCGTGAGCGCCGTGATGCAGGTGCGGAACCTGAACGTGACCTTCCGGCAGGAGGGTGCGGAAACCCGTGCCGTGCGGAACGTGAGCTTCGACATCGAGCGAGGGGAAACCGTGGCCCTGGTCGGGGAAAGCGGCTCCGGCAAGTCCGTGACCGCCTTGTCGACCGTCTCGCTCCTGCCTGAGAGTGCGGAAATCACCGGTTCCGTCACTTACGAGGGCGCCCAGATTTCGGGTGCCAGCGAGGCGGAACTGCGACGGGTCCGCGGCAACGACATCAGCTTCATCTTCCAGGAGCCGATGACGTCGCTCAACCCCCTGCACACGCTCGAAAAGCAGCTGTCGGAATCAATCCGGCTGCACCAAGGACTGACGGGTCGCGACGTGCGAACCAATATTGTCGATTTGCTTCAAAGAGTGGGCATTCCCGACCCGGAGGAACGACTGAAGAGCTATCCGCACGAGCTGTCCGGCGGGCAGCGGCAGCGGGTCATGATCGCCATGGCCCTCGCGAACGGGCCGAACCTCCTGATCGCCGACGAGCCCACGACCGCACTGGACGTGACAATCCAGGCGCAGATCCTGGAATTGCTGGCCAAGCTCAAGGACGACGAGGGCATGTCCATGCTCTTCATCACCCATGATCTTGGCATCGTGCGCAGGTTCGCCGACCGGGTCTATGTCATGAAGGACGGCGAGATCGTCGAACAGGGCGAGACCGGTGCGCTGTTCGAGAACCCGAGACACCGTTACACGAGGGAGCTCCTGTCGGCGACGTCCGCGGGCGTTCCCGACCCCGTGCCCTTGGGTGCGAAGACCGTGGTCGAAACGGACAGCCTGCGCATCTGGTTTCCGATCAAGCGCGGTCTCCTGAGACACACGGTCGGCTACATCAAGGCGGTGAATTCCGCGACCCTTTCGGTCCGTGCCGGAGAGACCCTGGGAATCGTGGGCGAGAGCGGCTCGGGCAAGACGACGCTGGCACTGGCGATCCTGCGCCTGATCTCGTCGGAAGGTCCCGTCATCTTGATGAACCGCGAGATCCAGAAACTGAACTCGAAAAAAATGCGGCCGTTGCGGTCCGAAATGCAGATCGTGTTTCAGGACCCCTACGGGTCGCTCTCGCCCAGAATGACCGTCGAAGAGATCATCGCGGAAGGCCTGGCGATCCACCCGGTGGATTCCGATCGCGACCCCCGCTCAATGGTGACCGAAATCATGAGAGAGGTGGGGCTGGATCCGGCGACGATGCATCGCTATCCGCATGAGTTTTCCGGTGGCCAAAGACAGCGGATCGCCATTGCACGGGCGATGATCCTGAGGCCGAAGCTCCTGGTGCTGGACGAACCGACATCAGCTCTGGACATGACCGTCCAGGTACAGATCGTCGAATTGCTCCGGAACCTGCAGAAACGGCACAAGCTGGCCTACCTGTTCATCAGCCACGACCTGAAGGTCGTGCGTGCACTGAGCCACAAGGTGATTGTCATGAAGCGCGGCGATGTCGTGGAACAAGGCGACGCAGCGCAGGTCTTTGACAATCCGCAGACCAACTACACGCGGCAGCTGATGGCCGCCGCCTTCGACGTCAAGGCCATTGGCCAGGCATGAATTGCAATGGAGGCACGACCCCTGCGGCAATTCACTCCTATGCCGCCGCCGTGTGGCCAAGCGTCTGAACGCAGGGGCACCGTCCCGGATTTGTTTGGCAATCCGCGCGGGATTTGGTCCGGCCGTTCGTCAGCCATCTTGAAAGGTTGGCGGGGCATGGCCTGGTGCACGAACACATGACTCGACCATGAAGCCCGCCACGAGAGGCCGACTCCAAGAACTGGTGAACCAGAACGTCAAGCCGCGCCAGCCCGGCATGACCCTGCCAACATGAGGCAGGTCACGAATCTCTTCGTGGCGACAAGGCACCGACTGTCCAGCGGATGCCACGCAGTGCCGACCTCCTGGGGTACGAACCTGGAATGTCGACGGATTGCAAGCCACGTAGTGCGCGAGTTGCGGCCGTCGGGATCGGAAAGCCGCGCTGCCTGCCAGTTCGGAAATATGCCTTGGCCGCAAGCCAATCGTCGGCAAGGAAAATTCTGCGGCTTGGGAGTGTTCCTCTGGACGGTGATCAGATATTGGACCATGGCCATACGGTGACGCGGCACGGCGTCGGAATGCGGCACCCGGCGCAGCGTCCCGGATCTTCCTTGGCGATCGAGGTCGAACACAGCATGCGAATGACCGACACGACAGCCAGCGGGATTCGGAAGAAATGGTAGATCCGATCGCTTGGTACGATGCCAACGCCGAGGCGGTCGTGACGCGATATGAAACGGTTCGGTCGGAAGTTGTCCACGACTGGTTGCGGGACCTGCTGCCCCAGGGTGCGGCTTCAGTGCTCGACATAGGCGCAGGCAGCGGTCGTGATGCTGCGTGGCTGGCTGCCAACGGTCATGACGTGGTCGCCGTCGAACCGTCCGCGTCCATGCGGGCTGCCGCCGCTTCCCTGCATGACGACCCAGCCATCAACTGGATCGATGATCGTCTGCCAACACTGGGCGTGGTCTCGCGATCTGGCCTGTCGTTCGACCTGATACTCCTGAGTGCCGTGTGGATGCATGTGCCGGAGAATGACCGGCGTCGTGCATTTCGAAAGTTGATCAATCTGCTCAGGCCTGGCGGTCTGATGGCGTTCACCCTGCGCATTGGCCCGAAAGACCCTGGACGGGGATTCCACTCCGTCGCTCCGGAAGAGGTCGAAGCACTGGCCAGAGATCACGGAGCGCTTGTCGAGAAACACGTGGAGGCAATGGACGTGCTGGGCCGGGATGATGTCCGTTGGGCCCAAATGGCGATCAGGCTGCCAGACGATGGCACCGGAGCGCTTCCGCTGCTCCGACACGTCATCCTGAATGATGACAAGAGTTCAACCTACAAGCTGGCCTTGCTGCGCGCACTGTCTCGGGTGGCCGACAGTGCCGCCGGATTTGTCCGCCATACTGATGCCGATCATGTTGCCGTACCGTTCGGGTTGATCGCCCTCAACTGGATCCGGCTGTTCAAGCCACTGCTGTCGGCTGGCCTTCCGCAAAGCCCGACCAATGTCGGCCTGGAGCGACTTGGCTTCGTCAAGAAGGCTTACCGCAAGCTTGACGACGTCTCGCATCTCGACCTGCGAGTGGGCATGAGATTTCCGAGCGAGCTTTCTGCTGTCCTTCACCAGGCGTTGAAAGATGCCGCCTATACGATCGAAAGAATGCCCGCTACCTACATGACCTATCAGGGCGGGGGCCAGGTATTTCCGGTGACAAGGTCCCGCAGGCAGTCATGTCCGAGTTCGATACATCTCAACCAGGAATACCTGTTCAGCTTTGGCGAAATGCTGGTTCCCAGGCATCTCTGGCAAAGTCTGCAGCGCTTTGGCGCGTGGATCGAGCCAGCCATCGTCGCCGAATGGGGCCGCCTCATTCGGCGCTACGCTTCAAGCCAAGGCAAACAGGTCGACGACGGGGTGATGGCAGCCGCCATGACTTGGGAAGAGCCAAACAGGGACGTAAGTCTGGCGCGTGACCGGGCGTTGGAATTGTCGGCCAGCGGGAACCTGTATTGCGTCTGGAGCGGCAGGCGCCTGGACGACAAGAGTCTGGATGTAGATCATTGCCTTCCATGGATAGTGTGGCCTTGCGGCGATCTCTGGAACCTCATGCCAGCCCACCGGACAGTGAACCAAAGGGAAAAGCGTGCTCACCTGCCGGGTGACCGCCTGCTTCGATCGGCCCAGGACCGAGTGTTGAACTGGTGGGGGCCAGCTTACGCGGAAGGCGTGCCGATGATCTCCGATCGATTTTGGCTTGAGGCAAACTCAAGCCTTCCCGGCATCCGCGCCGCGGAAGGAACCCTTGACGACGTCTTTGATGCTGTTTGTCTTCAGAGGATGCGGCTGAGGTATGACCAGCAAGTTCCCGAGTGGGCGGGAGAGAAGTACATTTGAACTCCCAGGACGATCTTGCCTTGCCTACTTGGGCCGCAGGCTGCTGCCGACAAGCAGAGAAGACCGTCATGTCACTGCTGGTATCCCATTCGGGCCTACAATCTCGCTTACTGTCGGCGTAACTGCTCACCCCTTCTTGGGGGCAGCTTCGGCATAGTGCAACTTGATCATGTCGGCGGCCTTTCCGGCAAGCGCGATCTGGATGGCGACG
>JAPPCV010000028.1 GCA_028824715.1 Boseongicola sp.
CCGAACAGGGCATGCTCGACATCAAGATGGACACCGGACGTGTCGGACTGCTCCAGGGCCAGCACGCCGGCCGCAAACAAGGCGGTGAACACCACGCCCATTGCAGCGCCGGGCTCGATTCGGCCGAACCGGCGAATGGCCTCGATCAGCACGACGGCCACGACGGCGGCAGCGGCGGACCCGAGCAGCATCGGCCAGGTGGAGATCGTGCCGGTGACCAGAAACGCAAGCACGATGCCCGGCAGGACAACGTGGCTGATCGCATCGCCGACAAGCGCCTGCCGCCTCAGGACAAGGAAGTTGCCCGGCAATGCGCAGGCCAATGCGGCCAAGCCCCCGATCAGCAAGGGAGTCAGCGAAAAGGTGACAAAGTCCTCGCCGTTCACTGGACAGCCTCCGGTGGACCGATCCTGCGATCGATCTCCGCAATCTGATCGACCGTCAGGACGTCTTCGATCTGGGTCAGTCCGTCGTAGCGGGCGGCTGCAAGCTCGAGTTCGGGCGTGGCGCGCGCGACTTCCCAGCGTTTCTCGTCCCGGAACGCTCGGGCAGCCCGTATGGTGCCCTCTCTTGTCGGCATGCCGTCCGCCCGGGCGAGACCTCGGGCCTTGAGCAACCGAATCGTCAACGGCTCGTAAATCGGCTGGCCTTGGGCCAAAGCCAGCAGTCCTTGCCGCATGTGGACACCAGCCTGGAACCGACGATGTCGGACAAACGACGAGAGCAAGCCGCGGCGCGGCGCGAGCGCCATCGAGACCGCAAAGAGGCAAAAGCTCACGAGGACGATCAGCGGACCTGTCGGCAGGTCGGGCGCACTGGCGGAAAGGCCTGCGCCGAGCCAGGCCGCGACACCCCCGAAAGCGCCGGCAAGAATCACGACCAGTTCGACCCGGTCTGTCCAGAACCGAGCCGTCACTGGCGGGATGATGAGAAGCGCGACGATCAGGATGAGCCCCACGACCTTCAGCCCGACGACAGTGACACCCAGCACCAGCCCCATCATCGTCAGGTCGATCCGGTCAAGACGCACTCCGCTGGTGGATGCAAATCCGGGATCGAATGAAACCAGCGACATCGGGCGCCGGAAAAGGAAGACGAGAGCGACGACGAGCAGGCCGCCGAGCGCGATCAGGATCGCGTCGGAAAGGAGCATGCCGGCGGTGGACCCCAGGAGGAAGCTCTCGAGGCCGGCCTGCCGTCCGGTCGACATGGTCTGGATGACGGTCAGCAGCACGATGCCAAGGCTGAAATAGGCCGACAGGACCGCGCCGATGGCGGCGTCTTCGGAGAGGCGCGTGCGGGATGAAAGCCACTGGACGGCGAACAGGCCGGACATCGCCGTGACCGCGGAGCCGGCAAGCAGGCCAGGCAGGTGCCGTCCGTCATGCCCGGACAGCGCAAGCGCGATGAAGGCGAGACCGATGCCTGGCAACGTCGCATGCGCAATGGCGTCGCTGACGAGCGCGCGCTTGCGCAGGAACAGGAAGGTTCCGGTCACGCCCGCGGCGATTCCGAGCAGCACGGCCGCGACGGTCACGAGCGTGGCGTTGTAGCCGAGTTGAAACGTCAGCGCGTCACGCAGCATCGGTCTCAGGCGCGCGCCCTCTGCGGATCCCGCATGCCCCGCTCCAGGCGTCCGCCATAGGCCGTGTCCAGCGCCTCGGTCGTGAACGCGGTCCCGACCGGCCCGTCGCTGATCTTGCGGACGTTCATCACCAGAACGTCATCAAAATACTCTTCGACCGTCGACAGGTCGTGATGCACCGCCACCACCGTCCTGCCTGCCGACCGGAGCGCCTTGAGCACCTTGATGATCGCCCGTTCGGTTGCCGCATCGACGCCAGCGAAGGGTTCGTCGAGAAGGTAGAGCGTCGCGTCCTGCGCAAGTGCGCGCGCCAGGAACACGCGCTGCTGCTGCCCGCCCGAGAGCTGCCCGATCTGGCGTGCGGAAAAGTCCTCCATGCCGACGCGCTCCAGGGCGGACATGACCATGTCCTCGTGATCGCGGCCGAAGCGTCCAAGAAGGCCAAGACGCCTGTAGAGCCCCTGTGCCACGACATCGACAACCCGTGCCGGGAAGTCCCAGTCGACGCTCGCACGCTGCGGGACATAGGCAACGCGGTCACGGCTCCCGGCAAGCGTCCTTCCAAAGAAGGTCGCCTGCCCCGCAAGCGGCTTGACGATGCCAAGGGCCGCCCTGAGCAGAGTGGACTTGCCGGCTCCGTTCGGCCCGATGATCCCGGTGATCCTGCCGGACCGGAACGTGGCGTCCACGGAAAACACCACCGGCTTTCGGTCATAGGCGACCGTCATGCCGCGAATGACGAGGGGGCTGCCACGGGTCGCCCGTTCGCGCACGTCGCGCATGGTCACGTCTTCCAGCCGTGCCTGCATGTCGTCAGCTCCCTGCACTCAACCGTCCGGACATTCCGCGCGGCGGGACGTTGCCCCCCAGGCCCTTCGCGATGACGGTCACGTTGTGATCGATCATTCCGACATAGGTGCCCTCGTAGGTCCCCGCGGCGCCCATCGCGTCCGAGTAGAGCTTGCCGCCAATGCGGACGCTCCAGCCCGTCGCCGTCGTTCCTTCGACAAGTGCGCGGACAAGCCGGTCGGAGACCGAGCTCTCGACGAAGACCGCCGCAATCCGGCGCTCGACGATGAGGCCGACAAGCTCGGTCATGCGGTTCAGGCCGGTTTCGCTCTCGGTCGAGATGCCCTGGATCCCGACAACTTCGAAACCGTAGGCGCGGCCGAAATAGTTGAAGGCGTCATGTGCCGTCACCAGCACCCGTGCGGCGTCCGGCACGGTCGAGAGAACCCGGGAGCTGTAGGCCTCCAGCCGGTCAAGCTCGGAGAGAAACGCGTCCGCGTTGGCGGCAAATGCCGCAGCGCCGTCCGGCTTCACGGACAACAGCGCGTCGCGCGTCGCCAGGACCGCGAGCCGCCAGAGGCCTGGATCCATCCAGACATGCGGATCAAAACGGTCGGCGTAGTCGTCATGCGCGATCCTGCGATCCTCCGGAACCGCCTCGGCGAGCGCCACGACCGGAACGCGGCGCGCGAGTTCGGCAAGCACCTCCTCCATCTGGGCCTCAAGGTAGAGACCGTTCCAGAGCACGAGATCCGCCTTCGCCGTCGCGACGATGTCCGTCCGGGTCTGGCGATAGGAATGCGGATCGACGCCCGGACCCATCAGGGCCTTGACCTCGACCAGGTCGCCACCCACCCGGCGCGCCGCGTCGGCTATCATGCCTGTCGTGGCCACGACCTTGAGCGGCCGGTCCGCCGCGACGGCGACGGGTGCCGACAGGCCGCCGGCGAGAATGCCGCTGCCCAGCCCCTTCAATAGCGTCCGTCTCGTGACCATCGAATCGCGCAACCTGTTTTGAGAATAAGTCGCAATCGCGACATACTTGCGACCCGTTCGCAACAATGTCAAGCCCTTTGTCCTTGTCGGCCGGCAACTCCCGGCCTTGACCCTCCAGTGACTGGAGTCTTTATGTCGTCGAACATGGACGACACGGTTCAGTCAACGCAGCGATTCCGGGTCGCGGGACTCCACTGCGCATCCTGCAAGGCACGGCTGGAAGCTGCGCTCTCCGCCGTTCCGGGCATCCAGGAAGCACGGGTCAATCTCGCGGATGCAAGCGCCACGCTTTCCATGCTCGGCTCCGTCACCCCGCTCAGCATTCGAGAGGCCGCAGAGCGTTCGGGCTATGGAATCGAGATCGACTCCGGAAGCTTCCCGGAACCGGAGGAACAGGACGAGAATTCCCGGCTCGCCCGCGACACGCTGGTTGCCGCGGCGCTGGTCCTGCCGGTCTTCCTGGTCGAAATGGGAGGGCACGTCTATCCGCCCGTGCATCACTTCGTGGCACGGTCAATCGGGCTTCAGGCAAGCTGGATGCTTCAGTTCCTGCTCGTTGGAGTCGCCTTGGCAGGACCTGGCCGCCGGTTCTTCGAGAGCGGCGTGCCGTCCCTGCTGCGAGGCCGCCCCGACATGAACGCGCTTGTCGCGCTGGGCACGTCCGCGGCATTCGGGTTCTCGACGGTGGCAACATTCGTTCCCGCCCTGCTCCCGGCGAGCGCTCGGGCCGTCTATTTCGAGGCGGCCGGAGTGATCATCGTGCTGATCCTATTCGGCCGGCTGCTGGAGGCGCGGGCCAAGGGCAGGGCAGGCTCTGCAATTCAGGCCCTGATCGGGCTGCAACCGCAAGTTGCCCGGGTCGTGACGGAGAGTGGCGAGGAGGATCGCCTGATCGAACGCCTTCGGCCTGGCGACCTGGTCCGCGTACGGCCCGGCGAGCGGGTGCCCGTGGACGGGATCGTGTCAGAAGGCAGTTCGCTGGTCGACGAGAGCATGCTGACCGGCGAACCCCTTCCGGTGGCCAAGGCTGACGGCGACGTTGTCACTGGTGCAACCGTGAACGGCGAGGGCGCGCTCCTGGTCAGGGCGACGCGGGTCGGCCGCGACACCGTGTTGGCGAGGATCGTGCAGATAGTGCGAGACGCGCAAGCCGCGCGCCTTCCCGTCGAGGCCCTGGTCGACCGGGTCACCGCGTGGTTCGTGCCGGCCGTCATGCTGGTCGCCGTCTTGACCGTCGTGACCTGGCTTGCCGTTGCGCCGGAACTTGCACTTGTTGCCGGCGTTTCGGTCCTGATCGTCGCCTGTCCCTGTGCCATGGGACTCGCGGTGCCGACGTCAATCATGACTGGAACCGGGCGCGCTGCGGAACTGGGCGTGCTGTTCCGGCAAGGCGACGCGCTGCAGCGCCTGAGCAGCGCCGACACGGTCGCCTTCGACAAGACGGGCACGCTGACCGAAGGAGCACCCCGTCTGACACATGTGGAAATTGCCGAGGGGTTTGAACGCCAAGAAGTGATCGAGGCCGCGGCTGCGGTCGAGGCGCTGTCAGAACATCCCGTTGCACGAGCCGTCACGGATTCTGTCGAGAGATGGCCGGAAGCTGAAGGATTCCGGTCGCTGTCCGGTCGCGGCGTCGTGGCGACGGTCTGCGGCCGGCAGGTGCGGATCGGCTCGGCACGGATGATGGCGGAGGCCGGGATTGACGTCTCCGCGTTGGCAGATGCGGCCAAGGAACGCGCCCGGCTCGGCGAAACCGCGTTCTTCGTCAGCGTCGATGCCCGGCTGGCAGCCGTCCTGTCAGTCGCTGACCCGGTGAAGGACACCGCCATCCGCGCGATCAGCGACCTGAACGCGGGCGGCCATCGTGTTGCCCTGGTCTCAGGCGACGGTCGCGATGCGGCGGAGGCGATCGCGCAACGGTTGGGAATCGGGGATGTCTTCGCGGACGCGCTGCCGGAAGCCAAGGCTGCCGTCATCCGCGATCTTTCGCGCTCAGGCACGCTTGCCTTCGTCGGCGACGGCATCAACGACGCGCCCGCGCTCGCGACGTCCGACGTGGGCATCGCCATTGGCACCGGCACCGACGTCGCGATCGAATCCGCCGACGTGATCCTGACCTCCGGCGATCCGCGAGGCGTCGTCACGGCCATCGGTCTCAGCCGTGACACGATGCGGAACATCCGGCAGAACCTGGCTTGGGCCTTCGGCTACAACATCCTGCTGATTCCGGTTGCGGCAGGAGCGCTCTATCCTGCATTCGGCATCCTGTTGTCACCAATGCTGGCCGCGGCTGCCATGGCGCTTTCCAGCGTCGCGGTCGTGACCAACGCGCTCAGGCTGCGCCGCTCCGAAGGGAATTTCGCATGAACATAGGTGAAGCGGCCAGGGCTGCCGGCCTGCCGGTCAAGACAATCCGCTACTATGAGGAGATCGGCCTTGTGCGGCCCGCACGGAGCGAAAACGGGTACCGCGTGTTTGCCGAACCCGACCTTCACAAGCTGAATTTCCTCGGGCGGTCACGCGCGCTCGGCTTCTCGATCGAGGATTGCCGGGCGCTCCTCGCGCTCTACGAGGACGGAACGCGGTCAAGTTCGGAAGTGCGCGAAATCGCCGAACGTCATCTCACGGACATCGAGAGCAAGATCACCGACCTCCAGTCCCTGCGGGACACTTTGGCACATCTGGTCGCAAGCTGTGCAGGTGATGAAAGGCCCGACTGCCCGATTCTTGACAATCTCAGCGGCGACTGACTCGTGCCGCACGGTCATCCTGCACGGAGCCATCCCGCACCTGGAGTCTTGCGGGCGCGCAAACATCAAGGCAGTGGCATGGCCGAACATGTCCAATCGGCACCGGAGGCGCGGGATGCCGCCCGCAAGGCCGCGCGGCCTTCTTGGAATCGTTGCAAGGCAGTGCTACAGCTTGGGGACCCAAGCGCGAATTCTCCGGTTTCGCGCAACAAGCAAAGGAGGACAAGGTCCTGTCACAAATCAAGGACGCGGTCCGTGGCGAGGCCGCCGAGAGCGCCGGAACGGCAGTGTCCGGCAAAGCCAACATCCTCACGAGCGAATCGCTCGTAGGCGTCATCCTGACATCGCTGAACGACATCAAGGCCGAGGAAGTCGTGAAGATCGACCTCCGCGGCAAGAGCCAGATTGCGGACTGGATGGTCATCGCCTCCGGCGGTTCGTCGCGGCGGGTGACTGCCATATCCGAGCATCTCGTGGACCGGTTGAAACAGAATCACGGCCGCCTCTCCAGAATCGAGGGAAAGGACGCAGGCGACTGGGTGCTGATCGACCTCGGAGACGCGATTGTCCATGTCTTCAGGCCGGAAGTGCGCGAGTTCTACCAGCTCGAGAAGCTCTGGCTGGCACCAGGCCAGGCCGCTGCATCCGGCACGTGAGTGCCCACCTTCAATGAAACTGCAAATCACGGCAGTCGGTCGGCTCAGGTCCGGGCCCGAAGCCGACCTCGTCCGCGACTATCTTGCGCGAACCGGAAGGACCGGAATGCAGGTCGGGATCGGCCCCGTGGACATCCAGGAAGTCGAAGCCCGGAAGGGCGGCGCCAAGGAAGAGGCCAGGCTTCTCGCGAAAGCGACAGTCGACGCGAAGCCGTTGGTGGTGCTTGACGAGCGCGGCACCTCGCTGAATTCACCCGGCCTGGCTGCGCGACTTGAAGCATGGCGCGACCACGGCCACCGTCAGGCCACTTTCGTGATCGGCGGCGCCGACGGCGTCGCATCGACGCTGCGGCATCGGGCTGACCTCGTCCTTGGTCTTGGACCCATGGTCTGGCCGCACATGCTGGTGCGCGTCATGCTGGCCGAACAACTCTACCGCTCGGTATCGATCCTTTCAGGCAGCCCGTATCACAGGGAGTGAATGCCGGGATCGCGCCGCGGCGCGCTGTTCCTTGATCCACCCTCGCCCAGGCGCTTCGTCAGACCGCCATCGTGGCCTCGACGGCGGCCTTCCAGCGGGCGTATTTCGAGTCGCGCGTGCTTGCGTCCATGTCGGGATCGAAACGGCGCTCGAAGGCACGGCCGGCCGAAAATGTCGCCGCGTCCGGGTAGACGCCCGCCTTCATGCCGGCGAGCCAGGCCGCACCTAGCGCGGTCGTCTCGAGCACCTCGGGCCGGTCCACGGGCATCCCGGTCACGTCAGCAAGGAACTGCATGGTCCAGTCGCTGGCCGCCATGCCGCCATCGACCCGCAGGACGCCACCGGAAAGCGCGGGCGAATCCGCCTGCATCGCCTCGAGAAGATCGCGGGTCTGGAAGCCGACGCTTTCAAGTGCCGCGCGCGCAAGCTCGTTGGGGCCCGAGTTGCGGACAAGGCCGTAGATCGCGCCCCGGCAATCGGGCTTCCAGTAGGGCGCACCGAGGCCGGTGAAGGCAGGCACAAGCGTAAGCGACTGGTCCGGATCGGAGGCTTCGGCCATGGCCTGGGTCTCGTCCGCACCGGAGATCAGCTTCAGCCCGTCACGCAGCCATTGCACGACAGCGCCCGCGATGAAGATCGCGCCCTCAAGAGCATATGTCGGCTTTCCGTCGAGCTGGTAGCCAATGGTTGTCAGCAGCCTGTTTTCCGAGCGCACGGGAGCGGTGCCGGTATTGAGAAGGGCGAAGCACCCCGTCCCGTACGTGGACTTCATCATGCCGCTCTCGAAGCAGGCCTGTCCGACCGTGGCCGCCTGCTGGTCGCCCGCGACACCGAGAATGGGGATGGGGCCGCCGAGGACACCCGGGGCCGTGGTGCCGAACTCGGCCGCGCAGTCACGCACTTCGGGCAGCATGCCGCCGGGGATGCCCAGCAACTCGCACATGGTCGACGACCAACGCCCTTCATGGATGTCATACAGCATTGTCCGCGCCGCATTCGTGGCATCGGTCACGTGGACAGCACCGCCCGTCAGCCGCCAAATGAGCCACGTGTCCACGGTCCCGAACAGCAGTTCGCCTGCAGCCGCGCGGTCTCGGGCACCATCAGCCTGATCGAGAATCCACTTGAGCTTGGTGGACGAGAAATAGGGATCGAAGAGCAGCCCTGTCTTGGCCGTAACGGTTTCCTCATGACCCGCCTTCACCATTTCGGCGCAGTAGCCCGCCGTGCGGCGATCTTGCCAGACAATGGCGTTGTGCACGGCCTTGCCTGTTGCCTTGTCCCAGACAAGCGTGGTCTCGCGCTGGTTCGTGATTCCGATTGCCGCAATGTCACTGGCGGTCGCTCCAACGCTGTCCATCGCTTCCCGCGCCGTTTCGACAACCGTTTGCCAGAGATCCTCCGGATCGTGTTCCACCCAGCCGCCTGCAGGAAAGTGCTGATCAAACTCCTTCTGGGCAACGGCGGCGATCTCAAGTTCGCCATCAAACAGGATGGCGCGACTGGACGTGGTGCCCTGATCGATGGCCATGACGTAAGTCATGTGCGGCTCCTCCCATGTTCACTCGATTTTGCGCGCTTGAGGGGAAATACACGAAGAGAACTGTTTGTGAAACGCGCGATCCGGGCTAACGTGGCGAAAGGGAGGAAAGCTGCATGCGCACCATCCTGATCGTTCCCTGGCTGATCATGGCGGCAGTTGCGGCGCCGGCCCAGGATCGCCGCCCCAGCCATTGCTTCGCGATTGCCGAACTGGCCCCCGAACTGACCTATGTCCACAGGGTTGCCTGGAACACGCCGATCGAGGACGAATTCACCGTTCGGCTCAGATACGTCAATCATTCCATGTATCTGCTTCAGACACATGGCGGTCTCAATGCCGTCACCGACTACACCGGATTCATTGGAAACGTGGGACTCGTTCCCGACGTGGTGACAATGAACATCGCGCATGAGAGCCACTGGACCGCCTTTCCGCATCCCGACATTCCCCATGTCCTGCAAGGCTGGTGGCAGAACGGCGCGCCCGCCGATCACTACGTCGACCTCGGGGAAATGCTGGTCCGGAACGTGACGACCGACATCCGCAACCGGTTCGGCGGCGGGGTGGCCATCGAGGACAACAATTCCATATTCATCTTCGAGGTGGCCGGGCTTTGCATCGGCCACTTGGGTCACCTCCATCACGAGCCCTCCGATGAGACCTATGCCGCGATCGGACGCCTGGACGTGGTCATGGCGGCCGTGGACGGCGGCATGACCGTCGACCTGCCCACGATGATTCGGATCGTGAAGCGGCTGCGGAGCTCGATCGTGCTTCCAATGCACTGGTTCTCCGGGCTGTCGCTTGAGCGGTTTCTCGACGGCGTAAGCGACGAGTTCGGCATCGACCGCCGCCAAGGCAGCGAGGTCGAAATTTCGCTGCGCAGCCTGCCGTCGCGCCCGACCGTCGTCGTGCTCCAGCCGACCTACATGCAGGAAACGGAATAGCCCGAATTGACAGCCGCGCAACGGCGTTCTACCCGATCCGCCATGTTGAACGCTGCGGACGACGCCTTTGCCGAAGTCCTCGACCGGACCGGCATCACGGTCAAGCCGGCGCAACAGGCCTATCTCGAGGAACCTCGTTCGCTGTACAACGGGACATCCAGGCACGTGGCCCTGCCGACAGGCACGGACGAAGTGTCCAGGATCGTGCGGATCTGTGCCGAGGCCCGGGTCGGCATCGTGCCTTTCGGGGGCGGCACGGGGCTTGTGGCAGGCCAGGTGGCGACGGACGGCCCTGCCCCGCTGGTCCTTTCGCTCGAGAAGATGACGGCGATCCGCGAGGTCTTCCTGGCGGAAGACGCGATGGTCGCCGAGGCGGGCACGACCATTGCCGAGATCCAGGTCGCCGCGGACGATGCCGGCCGCCTCTTTCCCCTAAGCTATGCCAGCCAGGGAACTGCCCAGCTAGGGGGTGCATTGTCGGTCAACTCCGGTGGCCTGAACGTGCTCCGATACGGGATGGCCCGGGATCTCTGTCTCGGAATCGAGGCCGTGCTGCCGGACGGGAGCGTGCTGCATGCATTGAAGCGGCTACGCAAGGACAACACCGGCTATGACCTTCGACACCTGCTGATCGGATCCGAAGGAACCTTGGGCGTGATCACTGCAGCCGCGCTCAGGCTCCTGCCCCGGCCAGCCGAGACTGCGACCGCATTCCTGGCGGTCGCCTCACCGCAGGCCGCATTGTCGCTCCTGGCAATTTGCCGGGAGCAGGCGGGCGAGCTGATCTCGGCATTCGAGCTGATCTCCGCCGAAGCCTTGGCATTCCTGGCCGAGACGCAACCCGACCTGCGTCAACCGTTCGACGAGGCTCCGGAATGGTCGGTCCTGACCGAACTCGGCATGGGTCCCGGCAGCGATCCCGAGAGCCATCTTGGCACGATCTTCGAACGCGGTGCCGAGGCCGGCCTTGTCCTCGATGGCCGGGTGGCGCAGGGCGACCGGCAGCGGGCCGAATTCTGGGCGCTCCGCGAGGCAATTCCGCATGCGAACAGGAGGATCGGTTCCATCGCCTCGCACGACATTTCGCTGCCCTTGTCCGAGATTCCGGCATTCATCGAGGAGTGCGGCGCCACGATCCGCAGGATCCTGCCTTGCCGGATCAGCGCGTTCGGGCACCTTGGAGACGGCAACCTGCACTACAACGTCTTTCCGCCCGAAGGAGAGGCGCGCGATGCCTACATGGACAGGTCGCCGGACGTCACACGCGTGGTGCACGACATGGTGGCCGCTTGCGGAGGAAGCTTCAGCGCGGAGCACGGAGTCGGGCGCGCCAAGTCCGGGGAGCTGGAGCGCTATGCCGATCCAGCAAAGCTGGCAGCAATGCGCTCGATCAAGGCGGCGCTTGATCCCCTTGGAATCATGAACCCGGGCGCGATGATCGCTTGATCGTTGCATCGCTGCCGCGCGCTCGAGCCAATCCGCCTTGGCTGTTTCGGGGAAGGCCCAGCCCAATTCGCCCGCCACTATGGCCGTGCAGCGCGCATGCCCAGCATCGGCACGACCGGTTGGGAATTCGTGCGCAAGAATGAAGATGCGCAGGCGATCGATGCCGCTCATATGGCGGCCGGCGCGGAGCTGGCTGGCATGGGCTTCCGTTTCCGTGCGCGAATTCTCGGGCGCCGCGCCTGGCCGCATGGGTGCACGGCACGTGTCGTGGCGACGGCGCCGAGGTTCAGCACGAGCCCCGCGACTTTGCGAGCATCGCCCTGTTGCGGGACCGGGAGAATTGGCGCATCCCGCGAGACGGGCATGACTGTGCCCTGTTCGCAGGGCGCCGTCTCGCGCCCTTTCGCCATGCGCCCCCCGACGCCACGCGCCGGACACCCTGCGCCTGCAGCCCCGGGGTTGGCATGCCTGCATCGCGGCGGTCGCGGCCTTGGCGGAAACCTGCGGGCGGAAGTCGGAAACAGCCCAACCAACGCTGACGAATCGCTGCACAAGGACAATGCCGCCGCGGTTGCCGCACAGATCGGCAGGCTTGAAAGGAATGTCTGATGAGCCACGTGTTCCCCCGCAACTGCCATTCCAAGTATCCCACTGCGATTGGCGGCGAGGGATGTTACCTGATCGACAAGAGCGGCAAGCGGTACTTCGACGGATCCTGCGGGGTGGCCGTTTCCTGCCTGGGCCATTCCCACGAGAAGGTCAAACAGGCGATCAAGGACCAGATCGACCGATTGGCCTTTGCCCATACCGGCTTCTTCACCTCGGATCCTGCCGAAGAGCTGGCCGACCTCCTGATCGCCCATGCACCGGGCGATCTCGACCGGGCCTATTTCGTTTCAAGCGGCTCCGAAACCATCGAAACCGCACTCAAGCTGGCCCGGCAGTACCACATCGAGCGCGGTGAACCGCAGCGCCGCCACCTGGTCGCGCGCCGCCAGAGCTATCACGGCAACACCCTTGGCGCCCTGGCTGCCGGCGGCAATCAATGGCGCCGCGCCCAGTTCGAACCGATGCTGATCGAGGTCAGTCACATTTCGCCATGCTACGAGTATGCCGAAAGGTCCGCGAGCGAGAGCGCCCTCGACTACGGCCAGAGGGTCGCGAACGAGCTGGAAGCGGAGATCCTGCGCCTGGGCCAGGACAGCGTGATGGCCTTCATCGCGGAGCCGGTCGTCGGCGCCACGCTCGGCGCCGTGCCCCCGGTCGAGGGATACTTCAAGCGCATCCGCGAGATATGCGACCAGTACGGCGTGCTCCTGATCCTCGACGAAGTGATGTGCGGCATGGGACGGACCGGGCATCTTTTCGCGTGCACGGCGGAGGGGGTCGCGCCCGATATCCTGACCATCGCCAAGGGCCTGGGTGCGGGCTACCAGCCGGTCGGAGCGATGCTGTGCAGCAAGCGGGTGTACGATGCCATCGCCCAGGGTTCCGGCTTCTTTCAGCACGGACATACCTATATCGGGCACTCCGCCGCCTGCGCGGCAGGACTGGCCGTGGTCCGCACCATCCTGGAAGACGATCTTGTGTCGCGGGCGCGCGACATGGGCGCGAAACTGGACGTTGCGCTGCGCGACGAACTGGGACAGCACGGCCATGTGGGCGACATTCGCGGGCGAGGCCTGTTCCGGGGGCTGGAATTTGTCGAAGATCACGAAACCAGGAAGCCGTTCGACCCCGCCAAGTGCCTGGCGCGGAAGCTGAAAGCGGCGGCATTCGAAGAGGGCCTGATCTGCTACCCGATGTCTGGCACCCGCGATGGCCGAAACGGCGACCACGTATTGCTGGCCCCGCCCTTCATCCTGGAAGACGATCACGTGGCCGAAATCACCGAGAAGCTCTCCCGGGCCGTCCGCGCAGTGACTTGACCGCACTTGACTCGGGCGCCGCATGCACGACGCAGCCGCCGGATTGCGCACTGCGGGCATTCGATTCGCAACGCTGGACGGACGGGTTGCCCACGCACGCCTTGCAGGTGTCGACGCGCTCCCAGGATGCCGAGCGCCATGCGGCATCCGAAGGGTTGGCCGAAGGTTGGGTGCGAGATGGCCGTTCAGCGGCCAAGAGCGACTCTGCACACATTGCACGCGCCAAGCAGCGACGCAGCATTGGGCAGGCCGGAGGCTTGATTCCGGCATTGGCGGGATGGCCCGCTGTCAGCGTGATTCATGCCGGAGTCCGCGAAATGCGCCCAACAGGCAACTCGACACTTGAGAATTCCCGCCACACCTGCCAAGATCGCCCAAAACTGGATTCCCGCCGGCAGTGCAGGGTCAGAGAGGCAGAAAGATGAGCGAGCAGGCAGCAATTGCCCAAGAGGACGTGCGTACGCACATTCTTGGTGATCCCGGCGCGATACTGAAAGACCCCGACGTCATGCGGGCGCTCGTTGCAGCAAGCGAACGCGCGAGCGGCAACAATGTCGTTGACATCAGGGGCATCGCGATGACCCGCCTCGAGGAGCGCCTGCAATCCCTCGAGAACATGCATCGTTCCGTCCTGGCGGCCGCCTACGAGAACATTGCCGGAATGCATCAGGTCCATGCTGCCGTCACCAAGCTTCTCGAGCCCCTGACACTCGAGGACTTTCTCTACTGCCTTGACATGGAAGTTGCCGACATTCTGCGTGTCGGACGGGTCCGGCTTGCCCTGGAATGCGGCGAGGCGGGCATGAAAGACATCCGCCATGACACGCTCAGGAAAGTGCAATCCGGCTTCATCGAGGACTATCTCGCGAAGGGGAAACCCGCCCGTCGCGTGACGCTTCGACGCTTCAGCGGCGACCCGCAGACGATGTACGGACCGAACTCGGACTGGGTCCGTTCCGAAGCCTGCATCGTGCTTGATTTGGGCAAGGCCCGGCCACGTGGCATGCTGGCACTTGCTTCGGAGGAGCCGCTCCAGTTCTCGTCGAACCAAGGCACCGACCTCCTCGACTTCCTGGGCAGCGTGATTGAGCGTGCCATGCGCCGCCGGCTCGAGTGATCCAGCCTGGCCTGAATGACGCGCTTGACAGGTGGCTGGCTGAACTGGCTTCGGTGGCGGGCCGTTCGGAGAACACCGTTGCAGCCTATCGCCTGGACGTGCGCGGCTTTCTCGAATTCATTCAGGACTACGAAGGAGAGGCCTTGGGCACCGGCGCCATCGCCCGGATCGACACGCGCACGATGCAGGCGTGGATGGCGCATGAGCGCGGGCGCGGCCTGAGCGCCCGGTCACTCGCCCGGGCCCTGTCCGCCGTAAAGGGCTTCGTGGCCTGGATGGCCGAAAGAGACGGTTTCGATCCGACGGACGTTCTCATGAGACGGGCGCCGCGCTCCCGGGCCAAGCTCCCGCGACCGCTTGAGGAAGACAACGCACGATCATTGCTTGAGGCCGTAGGGCAACATGCCAAGACACCTTGGGTCGCGCTCAGGGATCACGCGGTTGTGTTGCTGCTCTACGGATGCGGGCTCCGGATCTCGGAAGCGCTCGGACTGCAGGGCGTGGACCTCCCGCTTGGCGAGACCCTTCGCGTCAGGGGCAAGGGCCGGAAAGAACGCCTGGTTCCGGTCGTGCCGGTAACGCGGCAAGCCATGAAGGCCTATGTTGACGCCTGTCCGTTCGAGATCGGCGGGAACGGCCCGGTCTTCCGCGGAGTTCGCGGCGGCGCCCTCAGCCCGCGCCAGGTCCAGAGACAGATGGCAACGGTTCGCGCACAGCTCGGCCTTCCACCAAGCGCGACGCCGCATGCCATGCGTCACAGCTTTGCGACGCATCTTCTGGATGCAGGCGGAGATCTTCGCACGATCCAGGACCTTCTCGGTCACGCCTCGCTTTCGACAACGCAGGCCTACACGGCCGTCGACGCGTCGCGGCTAATGGAAGTCTATGAAGCCGCGCATCCAAGGGCTGGTTGAGTCCTCCCGCTTCCGGATTTCCTTGAAGCATTTGGATTCTTCTCGCATCTTGCAGGTCCGGCCGACCGCATTGACAAGTTCAGTCGCCGAGTCCTGGCACCGTGAGTTGCCCAATGCCGGGACCGAAATTCGGGACGCAAGGGTCAACCTTTCGGGCGTCGCAAATGCCCGCTTCGGCGCGTCTGGCTGAAAGATCTCGCCGGCTTGGCCGCAGTCGCCGGATCAGCCGGTCGTTCCGGCATCAACGCCGGTGGTTGCGTTACGGTTGCTGGCCATGTTCAGGCACATCGTGAACGCGTTCTTCGCGGGCACCGGGTTTGCCTTTGCCTGGCCTGCAATGTCGAACGCCGTGCCGTGGGCAGGTGTCGTCATCGGGACAGGCAGGCCAGCGAGAACCGACACGCCGCGATCAAACCCGAGCAGCTTTATCGCGATCTGGCCTTGGTCGTGGTACATCGTCACGACAGCATCGTACTCGCCATCACGCACCTTGAGCCACAACGTGTCCGCCGGCAAAGGCCCGACGCAATTGATCTGCTTGCGCTGCGCGTGCTCGACTGCAGGGCGGATCACCCGGATCTCCTCGTCGCCCATCAGGCCGCCATCGCCGGCGTGCGGGTTGTAGGCAGCGACCACGATGCGCGGACGCTCATGGCCTGCCATCTTCAGCGTCCTGTCCGTGAGCCCGATGCTCTCTTCGATCCTCTCGCTCGTCAGGAGATCGGGAACGTCTTTCATCGCGACATGGCTCGTGACCCGGCCGTTCCACATGCCATTTGCCACGTTGAATTCGCTTGCCGGAGTCCTGAGATCAAAGAACGAGCGCGCAAAGCCAAGCTCGTCGGCGAATTCGTTGCCACCCAGATGCATCGATTCCTTGTTGAAGGGCATGAACACGATGCCGTCGACCATTCCTGCCTGCGACAGCTCGAATGCCCGGCGCAGGCCCTCAATCGAGGATTTCCCGCCCGCCGCCGAGACCTCGGCCACCGGAACTTCCCCGATGCCATCGATCGGCAGGTCGAGATGCAGGACCTGGCCATCGACAGGGTCAAACTCGGCATCAAGCGCTGCGTGCCGCACCTCGATCCTGGATCCCGTCTGGTCCTCGCCCCGCGCAAACACTTCAGGCGCCCCGATGACCACGAGGTTCGCGCAATTGCGCACCTCGTCGTCGCTCAGGAGCCTGTGCAAGAGTTCCGGACCGATGCCCCCGGGGTCGCCTTGGACAAGGGCAATGGTCTTCAGGGTCACGTCTCCTTCTCCGCCGTCAGGCTCTCCTGCGCAGCGGCGATGTTGGCGATCGCCGCCTCCAGGTGCCGCCGCATTTGCATGGCGCAAGCTGGCCCGTTGCGGGCCTGCAGGGCGGCCAGGATGTCCGTGTGCTGGCCGAGTGTGCGGTCACGCGCCATCCTGTTCTTGGACGAGATGAAGCGCGCACGCCAAAGGCGCGCATTGTACGTCCTGTGGGACTCCAGCAGCGGCACGTTTCGTGCCGCACGGACGATGGTCTTGTGAAAGTCCATGTCCCAACCGAAGAACTGCAACGGCTCCGTGCCTTCGTCGGCCAAACGCATGCGTTCCTCCAGGTCGGCGGCCTCGGCGATTTCCGCGTTGGTGGCGTTCTTGCAAGCCAGTTCGCCCGCCAGCGCCTCCAACGCACCCAGGACTGCGAGGTTCTGAGCGAGTTCCTCCAGCGAGGGGTCGGCCACGCGAGGCCGGCGCGTCGGTCCATAAGCGATCAGCCCTTCGTTCTCGAGGATGCGAAGCGCCTCTTTCAAAGGGGTCCGGCTTATGCTGAGCGCGTCCGCAAGTTCGCGTTCCGGAACGGCAACGCCCGGCGGCAGTTTGCCCAGAAGAATGAACTCGCGCAATGTGTCGGCGGCGCGTTCCGCCAGGGACTTTCGAGGGCCGATGCCCCCGATTTCCCGCAATTCCTCTGCCCAGGCGGTGTCTCCCACGTCAGAGTCCCCACTTGAGCGCGACAGGATCAAGGGGCCGCAGCAGGTCGAAGAGCTGTTCGCGCGCCCAGTCCGGCAAGGCCGGGACCGGATGGCGGCTGTAGGCGGACTTGATGACGCCCCCGGCTTTCATGGTCTCCTTGGCGGCGCGGAATCCGCACTGGCGGTTTTCGTGGTTGATGGCTGGCAGAACACGCGCATATGCCGCCACCGCCTTGTCGCGGTCCCCGGCAAGATGATGGCTCACGACGGGCTTGACCTGATCGGTGATCGTGGCCGATGTCATCGTGCCCGTCGCGCCGGCGTCGAGGTCGGCCATCAGGGTGATTCCTTCCTCGCCGTCAAAGGGGCCGTCGATGTGTTCGCCCACCTCGGCCAGCAAGGCACGCAGCTTTGCCGCCGTGCCGACGCTTTCGATCTTCAGGAGCTTCAGCATCTCGATCTCGCGCGCCATTCGCGCCAACAGGGGCACTGTCAGCTCGACCCCGGACAGGGGCGCATCCTGCAGCATGATCGGGATGCCGACTTTGCCGACCTGCGCGAACTGCTCAAAGGTCTGGTCCGCGGTGCCTTTCAGGGTGGCCCCGTGGTACGGCGCCATCATCATCACGATATCGGCACCCATCTCCTTGGCCTGGCGTGCGCGCGCCACTGCGATGTCGGTGGCAAAGTGACTGATCGTGACAATCACGGGAACGCGACCCGCCACGTGGTCCAGGGACATCCTGGTCAGATCGAGGCGCTCCTGGTCGCTGAGCAGGAACTGCTCGGAATAGTTGGCCAGGATGCAGACGCCGTCAGATCCCTGGTCGATCATGCAGTCAAGCACGCGGGCGGAACCCTCGATGTCAAGCGTGCCATCGTCGTGGAAGGCAGTCGGCGCGACAGGCCAGATGCCGGAATAGGGCTTCATGGGGCAATGTAGCTCGTCTTGACGGCAGTATAGAATTCGCGGGCGTAGGATCCTTGCTCGCGCGGCCCGTAGCTTGATCCCTTCCGGCCACCAAACGGCACGTGATAGTCAACCCCCGCCGTTGGCAAGTTGACCATCACCATGCCCGACTGGGCATGACGACGATAGTGGCTCGCGTGTTTCAGCGAAGTGGTGCAGATGCCCGATGACAGCCCGAACTCGGTGTCGTTGGCCGTTGCAAGCGCCTCGTCATAGTCCGCCACCTTGATCACGCTGGCACAGGGACCGAAGATTTCCTCACGGCTGCTGCGCATCTCGTTGGTCGCTTTCGCGAACACCGCCGGACGCTGGAAGAAGCCGGGGCCATCGGCGCGCTCGCCGCCGACGACATCGCAGCCCTCTTCCTTGGCTAGGGCCACGTAACTGAGGTTCTGGTCCAACTGGGACTGGTCGACCACCGGGCCAATCTGCGTATCCGGATCCAGCGCGTCTCCCACTTTCAGCCCTGCGGCGGCGGAAGTCAGCTTCTCGACAAAGGCGTCGTGAATGCCGGCGGTCACGATCAGCCTGGACGAGGCCGTGCAGCGCTGGCCGGTGGAGAAGAACGCGCCATTGGCCGAAACGCTCACCGCAACGTCGAGGTCGGCGTCATCCAGCACCACCATCGGATTCTTGCCGCCCATCTCCATCTGCACCTTCTTGCCGGCCGTGGCGCAACCCACGGCGATGCCGCGGCCCACTGGCACGGAACCGGTGAAGCTGATGGCGTCGATGCCGGGGTGCTCCACCATGCGCTCTCCCACTGTCGAGCCGCGGCCCATCACCAGGTTGAAGACGCCGTCGGGGCAGCCCGCCTCCTCCAACGATTTCGCGATCTCCCAGGCGCAGGCTGGAGTCAGGTCCGCAGGCTTGAGGATCACGGTGTTGCCAAAGGCCAGTGCGGGCGCGATTTTCCAGGCCGGGATCGCAATGGGAAAGTTCCAGGGCGTAACGAGACCGACGACGCCCACGGGCTCACGTTCGATCATGACCTCGATACCCGGACGGACGGAGGCAATGGCCTCGCCGCCCAGTCGCAGCGCCTCTCCGGCAAAGTACTTGAAGATCTGCGCCGCACGGGTGGCCTCGCCGATGCCTTCGGCCAGGGTCTTGCCCTCTTCACGGCTCAAGAGTCGTCCGAGGTCTTCGCGCCGCGCCATCAGATCTGCGCCGACCTTGTCAAGCAAGTCATGGCGCACCTGAGGAGACGCGAATGCCCAGCCGGGCAGAGCGGACTGAGCCGCCTCGACAGCGGCATCGACCGACGCAGCATCGCCGCGGGCGTATTCGCCAATCACATCCTCCGTGTTTGACGGATTCACGTTTTGCGCGACCTCGCTGCCACCGACCCAAGCGCCGCCGATCAGATTCTCAAGAACGTCCATGTCTACTCCATGATCTCAAAGTTGTGGATGTGTTCGTCTGTGATCTCGATGCCGAGACCCGGCAGATCATCATCCAGTTGCAAAAAGCCGTCAACGGCATCCGGGTCACCCTTGAATATGTAATAGAAGAGCTCGTTGCCGACCTCTACGTCGAAGACAGGGAAATACTCGCTGATCGGGCAGTTCACGTTGGCCATCGTCAGGTGATAGTTGTGCATCTGACCGGCATGCGGGATCGCCGGGACCTGGAACGCCTCGGCAACCGCGTTGATCTTCTGGGCAGCCGTAATGCCGCCGACCCGGTTGGTGTCGTATTGCAGAACGCTGACGGCGCCTCTGCGCAGGAGATCCGCGCAACCGATCAGGCCGAACTCGTGCTCGCCGCCCGAGATCGGGATCGGGCCCTGGTTGAGTTCCGCATATCCATTGACATCTTCCGCAATCACCGGTTCTTCCAGCCAGCGTGGCTCGTATTTTTCCAGCTTGGGCAGCATCCGGCGCGTGTAGTCGAGGTTCCAGCCCATGTAGGCTTCGAGCATGAGGTCGCGGTCGTAACCGATGACCTCGCGCACGGCCTCAACCCGCTTGAGATTCTCGCGCATGCCCGCCATGCCGTCCTTGGGGCCATAGCCAAACCGGGACTTGAACGCCTGGTAGCCGTTCGTCATCGCCGTCTCGGCCTCGGCCTGCATCGCTTCTATCGGACCTGCATAGAGCTTGGAGTAATAGACCGGGATCCGCTCCTTTGTGCGCCCACCGAGGAGCTTGAAGACGGGCTTGCCCGCGAGCCTGCCCATCAGGTCCCAGATCGCGATGTCGATGGCGCTGATTGCAGTCATGCCGATGCCCTTGCGCCCCCAGGCATGGCTGCGACGGTACATCTTTTCCCAGACATGGGCGTAGTCGAACGGGTCTTCGCCGATCACCATCGGCGCATACCAATCGTCGATCGCCTTCTTGACCACCGTGGGCGCCAGCGCAGCGTTCCCAGTGCCAATGGTGCCATCCTCGACCTCGACCTCGCACGTCAGCCACTGGTGGAAGCGGAAGGACGACATCGCGTCGCCGTTGTCCCACAGCGCGTCCGAGGCGTTGGTGCAGAAATTGCCGGTCGGCGGCACGGTCGGGCCGGTCCAGTTCCAGACGCGTGTGCGGACAGACTTGATCTTGCTCATGTCATTCTCCGGTGGAATCAAGCGGTGCGCGGCGAGTCACCAAGCGGCCCCAGATCGCGGGGCCGAACAAGGCCAGCGCCGTCAACACGAGGAACAGCAAGGTCAACGGACGGGTGAACATCAGCCACCACTTCTCGTCCAGCATCACCATTGATTGCCCCAAACGTTGCTCCAGCATCCCACCCAGGATCAAGCCGATGGCCAAGGGCACGACGGAAAAGCCGTATCGGCGCATAAAGTATCCTATGACCCCGGAGACCAATGCGACCCAGACGTCGAACATCGACTGGTCCAAGGCATAGGCGCCGACGATGGAGAACACGAAGACCACCGGCCACAGAACCTCGACCGGGATCAGCGTCACGCGGGCAAAGATCTTGGCGCCCCGCAGCCCGACAAAGAAGAACAGCAGGTTCACCAGCATCATCGACCAGAAGATCGCATAGGCAAATCCTGCCTGTTCGGTGAACATGTTGGGCCCGGGCTGAAGCCCGTGCACCATCAGCCCTGCCAGGATCACCGCCGCCGTGGCCGAGCCGGGAATGCCCAACGCCAGCGTGGGCACCATTGCGCCGCCGGTGGCCGCATTGTTGGCCGCCTCGGATCCCGCCACGCCTTCGATTGCGCCCTTGCCGAACAGTTTCGGGTTGCGGGACCAGCGTTTTGCCTCGTTGTACCCGATCATCGAGGCCACGGTTGCGCCTTCGGCGGGCAGGATGCCGATGAAGGTGCCAATGCCCGAGGACCGCAAGATTGCGCGCCAGCTGTCCCTGTAGTCCTTGGCGCCGGGCAGTTCGACCGACTTCATGCGGATCACTTCGCGCCTGAGGTGAAGTTTCTCGGACTGCACCAGCAGCTCGGAAATGCCAAAGACGCCGATCATGACAGGAACGAAGCCGATGCCTTCGTACAGGTGGTAGGATCCGAACGTGAACCGCTCGACCGTGGTCAGGTTGTCCACCCCGATCATGGCGATCAAGATGCCGAACACGCCCGCGATCAGGTTCTTGATGGCCGAACCGTCACCGATCGAGGCCAGCATGGACAAGCCAAAGAGAGTCAGCGCGAAATACTCGGGTGGCGAGAAGTGATAGGCGGCACGCGCCAGCAACGGTGCGGCCAGCATCAGGCAGACTACGCTGAAAATTCCGCCAAAGGTCGAGGCCACAACTGCCATTCCCAGGGCGCGCCCGGCCTGGCCCTGCTGCGCCAGCGGGTAGCCGTCCAGGCAGGTGGTGGCGCTGGCCGCGGTGCCCGGCGTGTTGATCAGGATCGCCGTGATTGCCCCGGCGAAAGTTGCCGAGCAATAGATCGCCGTCATCGTGGCGATGGCGGGCACCGGCTCCATGGTCAGCGTGAACGGCAGCAGCAACGCCGCCCCGGTCGTCGCGTTCAGCCCCGGCAGTGCGCCGATGATCACGCCGCCGATGGTCGCGCAGAAAATCAGAAACAGCAGATGGATGTCGAACAGGGATACCAGTCCATGGACAAACGCATCCATGGTCTCACCCGTACCAAATGCTGGTCAGCAACCCGCGCGGGAAACGGATTTCGAAGACTTGGTCGAACGTGAAAAAGATCGCGGCTGGCACCAGAAGCCCGACAAGGATCAGGACCGGCACCCTCCGCTCGCCCCAGAACAGTGCCAACACGGTGGCAAACACCGCCAGGGCCAGAAAGAAGTCAATGCTCGTCAACGCAGCGAACCCGGCAAACAGCGCGATCGTCCCAAGGGTGCTGCCCATGAGCCTGTCGCGGACGCGAACCGGATCCTTCCAGACCATCAGAAGCGTCAGAAGGACCAGCAGCAGCACCAGGAGCTGTGGAAAGTCAGAAGGCTGGATGCCGCGTTTCAGGATCGGCGGCATCTTCTTGAAAGTCGTGCTCACCCAGTATGTCGCCCCGCAAAAGGCCAGGATCAGGACCGGGATCAGCCAGCGTTCGCACTGGCCCAGCAGCTTGGGTTTGTCCGTCGGCGTCATGGAATGTCACGTTGCAGGCAAATCGGCGGATCCGAAGGCGGGCTGGAGGGAGGATGACGACATGCGATGCGGCGAGAAAAGTGCCGCACCGCATGTCGCGCGGGTCTACTCGATGAAGCCCAGCTCTTTCAGAGCGGCGGCCATCTCGTTCACCGTGGTCTGGATCTGCGGACCCCAAACGTCCGATCCCGCAACCGAGGTGCTGTCCAGGCCGACCGACGTCAAGAAGCCCTGGTAGACCGTGTGGCTCATGGCCTTGAGCAGCGCGGCTTCGATCTTCTCCGCGATTTCCGGCGGCGTGTCGGCATGCACGGCAAAGCCGCGCACGGTCGAGAAGCTGACCGGAATGCCCAGTTCCTTGGCGGTTGGAACGTCGCCGATCTTGGCCATTCGCTCGTCTGCCAGAACAACAGTCGGGCAGATCTCGCCTGCCTCGATTTGCGCGCCGGCTTCGGCCAGGTTCAAGACTCCTGCGTCAACCGCGCCGGCAACCAGTTGCGTGGCAAGCTCCGCGCCACCGTCAAAGGGCAGCATCTTGGGTGTCATCATCCCGCCCTTCAAGGTGAACATGAAGGCGGACACATCGTCGATATTGCCCAGATGCGTCACGCCATAAGTGATCGGGGCCTCCTTTTGCTTGGCCACGAAGTCCTCGGCGCTTTCGTAGGCGCCGCACTTGGTCATCAGGATCTGCGGGTCATCCGTGCCACGTGCAATCGGGCGCAGTTCGTCGATCATCATGCCGCCTTGGCCCTTGGCCATCACGGCCGCATGGCCGACCGTGAAGGTCAGGATGGTGTAGCCGTCCGCCGGAACGGTCTTGTAGTATTCCAGCGCCGCGGCCCCGCCGCCGCCCCTCTTGTTGACGACAACCATGTCCTGGCCCAATTCGCGACGCGCACGCAGCATCATCATGCGCGTCGTCACGTCGGTGCCGCCGCCGTTGCCGGCGTGAGTGACAACCTCGATTGTCTTGCTTGGATACTCGTCCGCGCTTGCGATGCCGCCAGCGAACATGGCCGCCGATGCGAGTAGCGCGGCAGCGCCCAGCTTTGCTCCGAAAGAAATCTTCATGGTTTGCTCCCTAGGATCGTTTCAAGGATCAGTCATTGATCCATTCGCATTTTGTATGCCAAATGCCAAATGCATGTCAACTCCGCCATTCAGAAGGAACGGCCAGTTTGCCCATTGCCGGATGGTGCCTGATTCCGACCCTTTGCAAGCGCCCGAGGCCCGCTTCCTGCTCGGAACTGCCAGTCCTGACGCCGGCTTCTCCGCCTTTGGGCCGGCGACCGGCCGTTTGGCAGATAGCGATCGCCTCTTCCCGCTCGACAAGGACGGCCGGGCCACCGCGCAAGAGGGCGCGCTTGCGACCTTGAACGTTCATCCGCCGTTTGCGGTTTCCTTCCGGCGCCTGTGATCTTCTGCGTTCCGACCGGATCAGGCCGGCGACCCAAGGGAACCTGATCCGCGGTCGCGATGGACTTGCGCCCATGACGCAGCTCTCCGACATGGACACTCCGCGCGCCATCGCTTGTTCCCCTCGATGAAAGCCATGCCGGTGCCCGGTTTCAGGCAGCCCTCATGCGTCCATCGTCATGCCAGATGGTTCGGAACGCGTCGCAACGGCCCGCGTTCCACCACCGATTGGTCGAACTGCGAAAACCTGTGCAACGCGGGTCTGTCCGGCGCAATTCCGGCCGTGCGCGGCCTCCCGGCCTCGACGAATTCTTGCCTGGGCGTCAAACGCGCGTGAGTTTCAGCTTGGTCTTCAGTTCCGTACGGCAGAAGGCATGCAGGAAGCAGGTCCGCTCGGACATGTCCAGCATCTCCTGCGCCACATTGTCGGGCTCGGACGTCTCCAGGTAGACATGGGTTTCAATCGGATCGGCCTCGCCGGCCTTTCCTGTTCCGCCAGAGGCGCCGCCGTGGCTGAAATGCGTGTCCTGAACGATGCGGTAATCCGGCAAGTCCAGTTTGAGCATCGATGCAAAGCGTCCGAACTGGGTCATGAAGCAGAATCCGATGCCGGCGCTGGTCAGGGTGTTTGCGTCCGGCGCGCGCCCGTCTTCGGAACTGAGGAACCGGAACGAGGTGCCCCAAGGCGAATACTGCATCTGCTGGATGTCCTTGACTCCATCCTCTCGCAGGGTCGCGATGGCTCCAATGTTCAGCCGGCGGTTCTGTTCATCCGCAAGACTGCCCGAGGCGGCGGCGGTTCCCTTCGCCACTTCCTTCCTGGGAGTGGGACCAACGGCACCGACAAGCCCTGGCTGAACTTCCGCAGGTCTTGACGTCGCGAAATGGTCGCCCGGATCGGGGAAAAGGTCGCTGTCCAGTTCCATGGCCTTCGCCGTCGCCAACTCGGATCCGTTCTTGGACAGCTTGAACAGGCTCTCAAGGTGTCCGCGCATCAGGCCGTTCAGTGGCGAGGCGTGGACCGCATCCATCAAGAGGCTGTTCAATGCAGCGTCGTCCAGGTCGCAGTCAACCTCGACCTCAAGCTCAACGGGCTCTGCCCCGCCAACCATGGTGCGCTTGGGCATCGATCCCTGCATCGTGTAGAAATTGTTCTGGATCAATCGCAGCTTGCGCAGCTCGACGCCGCGCATCTTGGCCAGGGCGCTGATCTCGTTCAAGTAGCTCGCGGCCATGCCTGTCGAAAGGAACGCCAAGGGACAGGGTGCGGCATCATGCCCGTTGAGGTAGGGCCCCTCGTCCGAAACGAGGCGCCAAGTGCGGCCCGTGTCGGAAGACCGCACAAGCGCTTCCTTCTGGAATCCGCTGAGCGAGCGCACCCACGTGCGCAACGCGTCGCCCTTGCGGCTCTCCGGAGCGTCGATCGTGACTTCGTCCGCATTCGAGACCGAGAAAAACGGCGGCAGACCGCTTGTGCCGATTATGTCTTCACCCAGTTTGGCCATTTCGTGAGTATCCTGGTTTGCTGTGGGTCCGCTTGGGCGAACCATGAGTCTGTCGCCATCCAAAGGCTTGAACGGAACCGCCATTGACGAGGTCGTGCCCGAGGTTCAACCCCGCCCGTCTTGGAAGTCGACCGCCACCATTGTGACGCAAGATGTCTCCGCGTGTCAGCGGCGCACCTGAAGACCAGGCGTGAAACTGGCCTTCGGGCCGCCCTCCCTTGGCGTGCATTGCCCGCCTGCGCCGACCCGGACAGCGTCAAGCAGGGCATGGTCCACCGCTCGGCGCTTCGGGCCACGCGCATGGCAAGGGCATGCCGCTTGACCCGCGCCTAGAGGTTCACCTTGCCGCCGTCGACATTCAGCGTCTGGCCCGTGACGAAGTCGCTGTCTGCGGTGATCAGGTACATTAGCGAACCGAGAAGGTCTTCCGGCACCATCTCGCGCTTGATCGAACGTGACTGCACGGTCGGGCCGCGTGCTGGGTCGAAGCCGGTGTGGCCCTGTATCGACTCGCTCTCCGTCAACCCCGGCGCGATCGCGTTGACCTGGATGTTCTTGTCACCCAGCTCACGCCCATAGCCGCGGGTCAGCGCGATGACCGCACCCTTTGAGGCTGTGTAATGTGCCAGTCCGGGCGGCCCGTAATAGAAGGTGCCGGAGGCGATATTCACGATCTTTCCCCCGCCGGCACGCAACATCGCAGGGACCACCGCCTTCGTGGCCTGGTGCACGCCCCGCGCGTTCACCGTCATGACCTTGTCGAACTCGTCGTTGTCGATCTGCAGGAACGGCTTGGGCTGAAGCGCGGCAAAGATCGACGCGTTGTTGACGAGAATGTTCAGCGCGCCGAATTCGCTTTCCGTCGCCTCGACCATCGCCGCAAGGTCGTCGTCCGACGTCACGTCGACGCTCAGGCCCATTGCCGCGCCTCCTGCTTCCTTGATGGCAGCAACGGTGTCAGCGGTATCGAGCACATCCGACACCACGACATTCGCGCCCTCTCCAGCCATATGCCTGGCCATTACGGCACCGATCCCGCGACCGGCGCCCGTGATCACCGCCGTCCTTTCGTTCAGTCGGCCCATTTCCGTCTCCCCTCCTGTTCAGGTTTCGATGTCAAGAATTTCGGCGACTTCGGGCCAGCTCCTGGCACCGTTTTCGCGTAAGTCGTTCGTCAGGTCCTCCGGCACCCAGTCGATGAGGCAGGACTTGAAGTTCGGGTTGTCCCGGATCGCCTTGAACCAGCGCTCGACATTTGGCAGGCGCCCGCGTTCCCACATGCCATGCATCGACATCATCGCCAGACGGTTCACATAGGGCGTCAGCGAGATGTCGGCGATCGTGAACCTGTCGCCGACGAGCCAGTCCTTGCCCTCAAGCGCCTCATCCATCTTGTGGAGATAGGTATCGTACAGCCTGACCTTCTCCGCAGCCCCCGGAGCTTCAAACCCGTATCGGACGAAATTGTCTTTCTGCGCCTTCCAGTCTGACGTGACCGAGATCGCGGGGGTGGAGGCCAGGAACTTCTCGGCCCCTTCCGGCCCCAGGTTCTTCAGCACCGTGTGGCGGTGCGAGCAGACAAAGGTCATCGTCCCGCAGGCCGGATGCAGGTCCTCGTCGACCGCCTTGGTCCAGTACCGCACCTGCGCCCGTTCCCAAGGGTCGGCCGGATGCACGCTGGTCTCGGGCGCTATCTGGTCGAGGTACTCGATGATCACGGTGCTGTCCGGGATCACCAGATCGTCATGCACCAGCGTAGGCACGACTCCCTTCGGATTCAGCTTCAGGTACTCGGGCTCGAACTGCTCGCCCTTCAGGATGTCGACATAGACGCCGGCCCAGTCCAATCCCTTTTCCGCCAAGGCGAAGCGGACCTTGGCGGCACATACGGACGATCCATGGTGATACAGGGTGAACGTCATAGCTGCACCGTAACCCACTTGAGCTCGGTCATGGCTTCAAGATCGGCATCGGTTCCTTCCCGTCCCGCGCCGCTTTCGCCATTCCCGCCGAACGGCACGTGCGCTTCATCGTGAACTGTCGGTCCGTTGACGTGACACATGCCGGCTCCGATGTTGCGCGCGAAATGGAACGCCTTGTTGATGTCATTGGTGAAGATGGCGGA
>JAPPCV010000155.1 GCA_028824715.1 Boseongicola sp.
GGGAGTCCCAAAAAGAGTCCGGTCGGACCCTGCGGTCAAAAGAAATGCCATTGGGAGATCATCTCCCTCACCTTCGCGTCGCGGACAAGCGCGACCTGCCTGCCCATCTCCTCGATCGCCTTGCCGTTGAAAAGCTGTTCGAGCGAGTTCGTCATCAGCTCGACATCGCCCAGAATCCACTCCTGCTGGTTCGGGCTCAGCGCCAGCCGCTGCGGCTC
This sequence comes from Boseongicola sp., assembly GCA_028824715.1. Taxonomy (GTDB): domain Bacteria; phylum Pseudomonadota; class Alphaproteobacteria; order Rhodobacterales; family Rhodobacteraceae; genus JAJEFO01. The sequence goes on from JAPPCV010000155.1 coordinate 219, forward strand.
CGGCCGCGCGTCGAAGATCGACAGGTCCGCCTCCAGCGCCCGCTCGACGAGCCAGGGCGACGTCCTCATCCCGGCGGCTGCGGCCCGCCTCTTCGCCTCCGCCCACTGCCCGTCCGTGCAGGAGACATGGAACGTCTTCCTCTCCGGCATGCCGCGAGGCCGCGTCATTCATCGCCCTCCGCCAGCAGGTGGAGGTTCTCCTCCCCGCCGTGCAGGAGGAACAGCAGGCGGACTGCGCTGTCTATCCCCGGAAAGCCGTCCATCCTCTCGTCGAAAATCTGCTCGATACGGCGATGCATTTCGCGAACGTTCCTGTAGAGTTCCAGCTGCCGCTCGGGCGTGAGAGCAAGCACGGTAGGCGGCGTCGCGTCTCCGTCGTGCAGCGCGCAGGTCATCACGAACTCCGAGACGCTCCTGCCGACCGAGTCAGCACGCTTCCTAATCCGGTCCCAGTCGGCGGGATCCCTGCAGTAGACCGGGTGTCCCCTCTTCAGGCCCATCGCGATCCCTCCGCCTCTCCGGAAACAGTCCGCTCGGTGCGAAGCCGGAGCTCGACCCTCTGCAGCGCCGCCGTCCAGCCGCCGTCCTCGCCGCGTTCCGCCAGCCGCATCCGCTCGACCTCGGCCAGCGTCAGCACCGCTGTCTCGATGCGGTCGAGCCGCGCCACGACCGTTTCAAGCGACGGCCCCGACGCCCTTTCAGGTGCAAGCGCACGCCGGACGACGTAGCCGCTCGCCGACATCCGCGCGGCCTTCGCCCGCGCGCGCACGATGTCCCATTCGCTGTCCGTTGCCTTGACGGCCCTCTGCTTCCTGACGGCCTTGGGCTCCGCGGACCCCTCTTGCATGGTCGTCTCCTTCATGTGCAGGTACCTGCTAAAGGCGCGCTTCTTAAGTCACTGCAGACACCTTTTGTATATTGCACAGAACCCTGCGCATGCCAACCCTGCCCGTTCTCCAGCGATTCCGCCTTGTCCGTTTCTTGCACATGGCATTCCCGGAAATGCAACTCCCGTGCATCCCGCTTCCACGGCTTCGCCATGTGCAATGCACATGATTTCCTCTTGTGTATGAACTCAACTTCCTGTAATCTCTGACTGATCGAGAGGGGAGAAAGAGTCTGGGCAACGGAGCCGCTACGCGGCACTCTGGTCTTCTATGGTTTACACCATCGAAAGCGAAACCCCCACCTCCCCGACCGTCAACCCCCAAATGCCAAACCCCAGCGCGCCTGGAACCAGGTTCGGCACAAGGCTGGCGAGCCCGAGCCGCAGCGATCTGAGGGCAAACACGAGGACGAGGGAAATTCCAACGAGTGCGACCGTGGTCCCCATGAGCATCGCGACGATGTTGCGTCGACCGAGATGGGCGAACATCAGGGTGCCGCCGGCACTTTCGGGACGCACGATTTTCGGTGCGTAGTCGGCCAGCCACTGCAGGGCACGCCGATCGAGCGCGATCACCTCGTTTGAAGACAGCGTCCGCGTCGCCACCGTCATCCGGGTGGCCGACCTGTCCACGGCGATCTGGTTGTCGAGATCGAGGCCGAAGGGAAGCGACAGCTCGTAGAGCAGCAGGTATTGCGCGGCCCGCTCCCGGTTCGCGGGCAGCCGGTATTCGGCCGGGTCGTCGCCGTGCATGCTCCTGTTGAGTCGTCGAAAGGTGTCGGTGATGACGTTGACGTGGACAGTTTCGGGTTGTTCCCGGTACCACTCGGCGAACGCAGCGACATCTGACAAGAAGGAAGGGTCGCTGATGCCTCCCGGCCCGCCTGATGAGAGCGAGTACTCAATGGTGTAAAGTCCCGTGAGGTTCTCGACCGTGAATTCCGCGTCGCGGCGAAACCCGACGCTCTCGTCGAAATAGTGGAGGAAGACGTCATTCAGCTCGTTGCGGGGTATCGAGGCGACGAGTGCAACCGTGACCGCACCGAACCCCCACCCGAGCACTCGGCGTCGGCGGATCACGAACTCGCCGAGTGCGGCCATCGCGGCATCGCGGCGATCCGCGGTTGCGCGCACCCGAATCGGCAGCAGCGAAAGCAGCGCAGGCAGCAGGGTCACCGAAAGAAAAAACGCCGCGCCGACCCCGAACGCGACGAAGGTGCCCAGATGGCGAAGCGGCGGCACTTCGGAGGCGTTCATGCTCAGGAAGCCGAGCGTGGTGGTCAGGCATGCGAGGAAGACCGGTTGAAGATTGACCCGCATGGACTCGGCGATGGCGTTCCGCTTGAGCGTCTCATCTCCTGGCGGCGGGGGCGGCCCGTCGGCACCACGGTCCTCCAGCGTTCGGGAAGATTCTCTTTGCATGGAATGTACCAGGCTCGAGAAGATGTGGACGCAGCTTGCGACCGCGACCGTGAGCACGACGACAGGCGCAATGGCGGACGGCGCCGTCATCGGCAGCCCCACCCAACCGCCGAGTCCCACCGAGACCATCACCGAAAGCGCGACCACGAGCATGATCGCGAACGTCCCGCCCAACCCCCCGGTCAGGAACAGCAGCGTAATCGTCATTGCCGCGAAGCTCGCAGGAACCAGCGTCTTGAGATCACTCAGCGAGACCTGCATGAACGCCTGGTTGAAGATCACGAGGCCGGTCACGCGCACGTCACTGCCAGGGAAACGCTCGCGGACCTGATCGCCGAGCCCGTAGGAGACCTCGGCTACCAGGGCACCTTCGCGCATCTGGTCCTCGCCCGGCAGCGCCACGGTGACATTGACGCCACTGGCCCCGCCGTCGTGCGCAATCAGGCGCCCCGCTAGGAGCGGTTCCGCCAGCGCGATCGCACGAACCCGGGCTCGCTCCCCGGCATCGCCCAAAGTGCCGCGGTCGACGAGGTCGCGAACCGCGATGTCGTCTTCGTCAGCCATGCTGTGCTGGAAGTTGGTCAGCGAGTCGACGCGGGTGGCAAACGGGATTTGCCACGCCCGTTCAGTGAGCCAGAGAGCGGCCTCAAGCGCGAGGGCTGAGGTCGCGTTGCCGTCCTCGGGCACGATGGCGAAGAAGACGTTGCTGGTCTCGCCATACGTTTTCTCCATCGCTTCGGCTGCTACAAGCTGTGGATTGTCCTTGGAGAAGTAGATGCGGTCATCGGCAGAGTATTCGAGAAATGCCGTGCCGCTCGCCGCGACCGCTGACAGCGCGCAGGCGGCGGCGATGATCGTGCGCCGTCGCTCGATGGCCCAGTCGCCTAGCCGCGACTCCAATTTCCGCATTGCTTGCGCGATCAGCAATCCGGTCGAGCGCCTCACTGCCGTCTCCCTGACCCGGACCTGGCGGTCTCGGTCGCCGCGCGGCATGCAATTCGCGAGCGGGCCGAGGCGTCGTCGAGCCGGTCAGGTTTGCCGGTGCAATGTGCCGTGCACCGTGGAGACCCTTTCTCGTTGGCGGAGAGCTCCGGCGTCATCAAGGACGGGAAGCGTGACGGGCGCATCGACGATGCATCCTCCTGCGCCGGCGAGGCCGCGGGCGATCGCTCCATCCACTGCGTTCTCCGTTCAAGCTGGCCGCACCCTGGCCAATGCGCGACACAGGGCGATGCGCATCGAGATGTCGTCGTGCCGCATGATGCCATGCATCCCGCACAATACCAGCGCGCAGAAGAGATTCCGGTTGATAAGGCAATCTCGCGTGCGCAATCTCGCAATCTGCCTCGTGGGCACCACGGGCGACAGGTTGAATGCCACCGAACTCCAGAACACTTCGCCGCACGTCGGCCAAGGCAGCGTTCCGCCCGGTGCACCGCCGAGGATCGACGAGAATGCTGCCTGCGAAGGTGACAATGTCCTCGAAATCGGCGTTCCCGGCCAGCGGTACCAACCGTATCAGGATCATCAACCGCAAGGCGAATGCGGCGAAGTGGCGGACATCGTTCCAAAGGACGTCTCTCTTGCTTGTGCGGCAACATTCAGAACGGCACACACGAAAGTCGGCTGAGGCTGCCATCTCCTGTCTGCCACTTGTACATCTCGGGGCGGGCTTTCGGAACACCCCGATGCTGAGATTTGCCCGATGCGGACCGGTTTCATGGTGTTCGGCCCACAGGAACTCAGGTTCGCGCCCGACACTCTCAGGCGTGGGCGGCGTTCCGATCAGCTGACCAAGCCACAGGAGGCAATTCCAATCCAACTGCCACCGCGTGGCCAGTCGGCGCCATCCAAGAATTGCACGTTCATGCGCTCATCAGGCACATTGCGGAAGAAAAAATTCCTGCACGCTGAAACGGGACAAAGGCCCGTTCAAGGCCGTGGCAAAGTGCCTTGCGCCGGATTGCCTTTTCAAGTATCCGGCTCTCTCAGCCCTGCGGAGAGGTGCCGGAGCGGTCGAACGGGGCGGTCTCGAAAACCGTTGTGGGTGCAAGCCCACCCAGGGTTCGAATCCCTGTCTCTCCGCCAGACACCTTTGTTTTTGCTGAATTTTTCAGTCATGAAACGGGCTGTTGCCTGTCTCGGCGTGGCCTGCGGAGACGCGCTCGACCCGGAACCCGCATCGCTCCCCCGGTCCGCGGGCGGGTAGCGCCGCTTCCTGCGCTGGCCTGTGTCGAGAATGAGCGGGATGGCGTTTGACAACTCCTGCGTGTCAGGCTCGCGTGGGCGGCCCGTCGTGCCTCCGGCCGGAACGGGCATGCGAGGGGCCCGGTCACCGCCGGCTCCGCACCCACAAGACCGGTTTCATGCCTGCCCGTCGGTGCAGCCGACAGCGATCAGCCCGGACGGCTTGTCAAGCTGCCCGGAAAGGGTCCACCCGGCAAGGACTCGCGCTGGACCTCGCCGAAGCCAGAGTCACGTGATTGGCACCAAGGCTGGTCGAGCGACTGGAAAGGCGTTCTGTCTCGCCTCTTTCCTGGTTGGCGGCAAGACGCCATCGTGATCGCCGTCGTTGCGGGCGGCGCCTCAGTGGCGCCGATGCTGTCGCAGCTCACCCTGGGCCTGGTGAACGGCTGACAGGAACCAGGATGTCCGGCGCTCACGGGACAGGTCGGGGCGGTCAAGAACCGTCGTCAAGGTCGCCGGCCCCGCCGAACTCAGGTTGGCTTTCGGGGAAGTCCGGAAAGCGTCCCCCGCCGTCCAGGACGGGGCGGAGGGAGGCCATGCCCTCCACCTTGTCCACGGGGATGCCGTCGGCGTTGACAGGCAGCCCGCCAAGCATCGGCTCCGGCAGCTTCAGCAGGAAATTCTCTGCGGAATCCAGAGCGACGAACGCGGACGCCTTGATCTCGCCCTCGTTCTCGCAGTCCAAGGCCTCGCGAAGCTCCTCGATCTCCTCGTTGGGCGTCGCGGACGTCCGGTGGCGGGCCCTGTTGACGAGTTCGAGAGGGGAGGTCCGTCCGAGCTTGGCCGCTGCGGCCAGGAACAGCGGGCCAAGGGGGCAGTAGTGCCGCGAGACCAGGACCATGTCCGCCACGTCGCGGGCCTGCATCCTGGACGCTGCGGCGATGACCTTGTTCACCGCGAGGTCGGAACGGTGCAGCCGGACCCCCCAGAGCGGATCCGCCACGAGCGGGAAGTAGCGCATCCGGGTCTCGCCCATCCACTGGACGATGGTTTCGCGCCGGAATTCGTCTCTGACCCTGGCCTCGACGCAGCCCCAGAGATCGTGATCGACGAAAGCGTCGAGACCGTCATCCTCAAGCGCCTGGACATCCTTCCTGACAAGCGGGTCGATCGCCTTTTCGTCGTCATGAAAGACGTCAAGATCATCCGAAAGCCGCTGCCAGTGCTCGTTGAGGACGGCCCCGCCGGCGAAGTAGCTTCCTTCCGACCTGTTCGCGGCCATGAGCTTCGCGGCGCGCGCCTGCAGCTCGGTCAGCATCGTCCGTCGAGCTCGTCCGCGGCGGCCAGGAGCCTGCGTCCGAGAACGTATCCCGCGTAATCGGTCCTTTCCATGACCGCCTTGCCCACGGCGCGGAGACGCCTCGGGAGCGGACGCCCCTTGACGGTGCTCTCCGAGATGTTCTCGAATATCTTCAGGTGATACCGCTCTTCGGCCTCGGCGAGGAGCGCGATGGCGTCTTCACGTGACATGTGCAGCCTCCTCCTGGAATCCGCGTTCGTCGTCCGCCCCTGCAATACAGGCCCGAACAGGCAAAAGCCACCCTGCGCCCCGAATTGAACATCTTCCCTGAGTGCAGGTCACTGCCCGTGCCCCGGCCTGAGCTCCCGGACGCGGCCGGACTGGAAATGCCGGCAGAAGGCGGTTCACCCAGGCCCGAATGGAGGAGAAGGAAACCGCGGAGGTCTCGTCCCGCCGGAAGACGCCGCAGTAGACGGTCGATCTCCCCGCCACTTTGGGTCCAGGGCGACCTACCCCAATACTCTGATGAGCCTCTTGCAAAACCATCGAGTTGCGCAGCCGATGAGCAGGTTCGGCTTTCCTGCAAGGTCAATTGTGTGCGTCGGCCTTCCGGAATCGACCGGGTTTTCGGCGTCCTTTCGCCAAGAGCGGGAACAAGGGGGCGAACATGTCCGGTCGATGGCCGAGCCTCGCCATCCGCCGGCCTTCCCGAATGGATCGCTGTCGCCGGAGCCGTCACCAAGGGCGGCGCGCACGTCAAGGAGGGACGGCGAGACGCATCAGCTGATCGGCCGTCAGCGCGAGCAATCCGAACATCAGGTGGCTGAACACCTTCGCGTGCCCGCGGACACGCACATGGCGGGCGCCGAACTCGTCCTTGAGACGGTCGTTGGTCCGCTCGACCCCGGAACGGATCCGGTATCGGACGCTCTCCGGCATGGCGAGACCGCACGCGCGCAGCGCCCGGGCCGCGCGCTTCATCTCCTCCTTGAGCTCCCTGTCGCGACGCGGGTTGACGTCGATGATCGGGACGTGGCCGAGGGCCTTGCTCGCCTCGTGGGTCTCCTTCGCGTCATGGGCCGCGTCCATGAGGTCGTCGAGACTGGTCACGCGGACGTCGGTCATCTTCGCAAGCGGGATCGCTGCCTGGCTGTCATGGACGGAGACCGGCAGCGGCAGCTTTTGGCCGTTCGCAGCAACCTCAAGGTGCGGTGATTGGCGGAGGTTTGCGTCGCTGGCCTGACACTGCATTGCCCGCAATCGCCGCAAGCAGCACAGCACCGCCGATCAGCGTATTGAAGCTCGCTGTTTCACCAAGGAAGAGCCAGACCCAAAGTGGGCCCAGCAGTACCTCGGCCAGAGACAATAGGGCAAGCTCTGCAGCAGGGAGACTGCGTGACCCCAGCGTGTAGAGGATCAATCCTGCCCCCACCTGGAACACCCCCATGCCCGTGGAGATCGTGCCATCGTGCAAACTGAGGGCAACGGACAGCCCCGAGAACTGGCATATTCCGAATGTGACGACGATGGCGAACAGACCGGACAGGAATACCGATGGGAGCATTTCGGCCGTCCGTCCCCATCGCAAGGCAACGGTGAAGACGGCGAAGCCTAGTGCCGACCCAAGTGCGGCGAGGCTGCCTCTGAGGACGACGCTACCGGACTTGTCTGCAACCATGATCGCGATCCCGCCTATGGCAACAGCAATCGCGACCCAGGTCGCGAGGCGCACGCGTTCACGCAGAATGAACCAACCAAGGACCGCAGCCATGAAAGGTGCTGTTGCAAAAAGCAGCATTGCATTCGCGATCGAGGTGTTCTGCATTGAGTAGATCCCGCCGGAGTAGGCAGCGACCAGTGCAAGCCCGGCGATTACCGAAGGAATTCCGGCGCGGCGGATCAGAACAAAGGGGCTTTCTCCCGACCGCACGCGAATGACCACGTAAAGAAACAGCGACATGCTGATTGATCGATAGAGCAAGATTTGCCAGACGACGGCGTCTTCGATCATGCGAACTCCAAGACCAACCGTTGACCACAGGACCCCGGCGGCAAACACCAAGAGCACACCGAACTTGCGGGCATCCGCTTTGGAAGTGGAAGGGGCCAATGATGTCATGCCGTGCAATTCAATGAAGCTCGCTTGCACGATAGCCTCTCGGAGCGGCCTCGTATCTCTCATATGCGACATTCACGCCATGGACAGAGAACCTGACTGCAGATTTCCTATTGGAACAGAGCCTCCGCAACTGACTGGTGGCCAATGACCGCTCTCGGGGAATTGCGCTGCAACGACATCGGCTTGGATCTTCGGCAGCCAAGAACTGGAACGCGTTGCTGCAGTTTCGCGACCTGGAGCACAACACCACGGTTGTCCGCATGCCCTGGCGCAGAGGATGTCACTGGCGGCATTGCTCGGCGCACAGTGGCAATTTCCCAGAGAGAAGGGCGCCGGGTAGCGAGTGTGGCCCAAATCTCTGGCACGTCTTGCTGCAAGACCTGCAGCGCGTCAGGGCGACAATTCCATTCACATCAGCACTTTAGTCCATTGATAAATATTGACTTTCGGACTGTCTCTCCGCCACTTGAATCTCTGACAAATTGAATTTGAGCCTCATTTGGAGATCAAGAGCGGCTTCCTGCCAAGGCAGATGCATCCGGAAGGATCCCCCGCCGCCTTAATTCACGGGCGCGGCCGATGCACCAACTGGCGCCAGGCCAATGTTCAGTGCCTGGAAACACCCCAAAAAATGGAATGGCGCGGGTCATTCGGCCAAGGAATTTCGTCGCCAATCCCTGATGGCTGCACGGGGATCGGCGAATCTCCTATCCTTGGGCCTCTCGCACTGCCTGCAAGACTGGCGCAGGCCGGTCCTCAAAAAAGAAGGCGTTTTCGCCGAAGGCCGGCTCGAGTTCATCCAGCCAGGTTGCCTGCGCGTCGAATTTGGCAAAGAATGGCCGCCCCACCCAGTCAGGATCGCGCCCCTGCAGGAAGCGCAACATGAAGACCTTCTCGCCTGCGAGTCGCTGAACACCGAGCACCTCGACCTTTCCGGGTGTCGCACTCATGCTCGGGCCGCGAACGGTACGGCCAAGACCTGAGACCTGTTGCACTGCCTGCCTGAACACGTCGTGGCAGCGAACCAGCGGCACCTCGAAATAGCACTTTGCCCCCGTATCCCGCTCTACGAACATGTAGTAGGGGACAATGCCGAGGCCGACCTGTGTGCTCCACATGCGCGCCCAGACATTCGGATCGTTGTTGACATGGTTGAGAAGCGGCGCCTGGCTGCGGATGATCGCGCCGGTGTCGCGGATGCGGCGGATCGCTTCGCGAACGACGTCTGTCCGCATTTCCTGCCAGTGATTGAAGTGCGCCATGATGGCGACATGACGCCCTGAGCGCACAATGTCCTCCAACAGGCGCAAAAGGTCATCGGCATCCTTGTCATGAACGAATCGGTGCGGCCAGAAGGTAAGCGCCTTGGTGCCGATCCGGATGTTCCGGACGTGATCAAGCTTCGGATCGTCGACGAGTGGCCTCAAGTAGCGTGCCAACACACGGGTCTTCATGACCATCGGATCGCCGCCAGTGACCAGCAGGTCGGAAACTTGCCTGTGTGAGGCGAGGTGCTGGTGAAGGCTCCGAGCATCATTTGACGCGATTTTCATCTCCTTGTCGCCGACGAACTGAGCCCAGCGAAAGCAGAAAGTGCAGTAGGCATGGCACGTCTGGCCCTTGCTCGGGAAGAACAGGACGGTCTCGCGGTACTTGTGCTGGATCCCCTCCAATGCCCCGTCCGCGCCATCGGGTATGTTCAGTTCGCGCTGCGCGGCAGGATGGGGATTGAGGCGGGCGCGGATCTTGCCAACTGCGCCTTCGATTTCCTGCGCTGGCGCTTCGCGGGCCAGCAGGCCCGCAATGCGATGAAAATCCTCGTCGGCAAGCATTCCTTTCTGCGGGAAAACCAGCTGGTAGACCGGATCGTCAGGGATCCTGTCCCAGTCGATCAACTCTTCGAGAACATATCGGTTGGTGCGGAACGGCAGCACCTTGCTGACGACACGCATCGCAAACAGGTCTTCACCTCTCACGTTGCCGTATTCGGCAATCCTGTCGAGGTGCCTTGCGGTCAGTGCACGATACCGGCCGTGCGGCTGTTCCTTTCCAGTGTGTCCACTCATACTTCCAATACCCCCGTTTCTGGGTTCCCAACGGCAATCCGATGGCTGCTTCCTGACTTCATCGGAACGGGCACGGCCAACTTGCATGTCGGCGGCGGCGCTCGTCTGGTCACGCAAGGCGCATGCACGCGTCGGCGAGCCAAATCCGGGCAGGATGTTCCAGACCACAGAGATTCATGCCGTCGACTGAAGCGCATCGCGTTCCAGCCCTGACGACTGAATTCACGGCTCGTCGGGGTGGCCAACACCCCACGCAGTGCAAATGCGACGCACCCGGACGCTTCGTATTGCATCCCGCATTGCGTAAGGTTCCGGCACACTATGGGCCGCGCAATGCCGTTTCGAAGTTCGGCGGGAGACCCGCCCTTCCGCCTTGGACAAACGCTTCCGGACTGGACAATCGTTGGCGGATGAAATCGCTTCAGTCAAACTCATAACCTCCTGACCATAGACCATCAGGCACGAATTTGCGAGCAAAAAACCGCCAAGAGCCAGTTTGTCGCATTTGGCGCAGAAAATCTCTGCAGAAAAGGAGCGTCAGGTGACCATGGCATTGTGCCGCGTCCAGAGCCGCCAGATTGATGCGGACACGGCCCAAGATGTTGCAGGCCCTTGTCGCTTTCGGTGAGTCGATCCCATAGGGCTTTCTGGCCGCCAGTGCCTGAATCCTGCCATCATGCGTCCAGCGTGGCGCGCGAATTCTCGTTCCCTCCGCCACGTGCCGGAACGAGATTCATGGTCGTGATCAATTGGTGGCTGGACTCGTCCTGACGTGCCATGGGCAACGGTGCTGCACACTTCTCGCGATTGCCGCCGCAAGCCCGCCAGCTCAATTCCGCGTTCTCCCCGTCCCACGCACAATTCGGCGGTGGCAGCCGCATGGACCCAACTGATCTCCCGGCACTGAATTGCGATTCGTTCGCAACGGACCTTGGAACTGCCGTGACGTCACGAGTTCGGGCAGTGCGCAATCACGCGCGGACACGCGCCATCACGGTTCAGCCGCCTAACATCCATTTCCCGTCCGGCCAGAACGCGTGAAAGGCGAACGCGAACATCACGTCATGCGGAACGTCCCGGGACTGCGCATCACGCACCCGGATCGTGCCGACGTCCTTCCCTGCTCCGATATCGCTCGAATCCAGCGCCGAGGCTTGTCCGCCCGTCCACGAAATCGTCACACCCGCTTCGGTCACCTGCCCTTCCTCGCGCAGTCGGCTCACCGGCCAGGCCTGATCGCCAACACGGACCACACGTGCCAGCGCCGGAATGCCGTGGGGCGGGAGTTCGCCGCCGTAGAGAAACGGACGCGGCGACGAATCGTAGGACACGTACGGATTTCGCCCGTACATCCTAGGCCACTTGGGCTGGTCCATGACCAAGCCATCCGGGTTCCTGGTCTTGAATTCCGCCCAGCTTTCCATCCAGGACGGCAGCGGCACAAGCTCGATGCCGGTAAATTCTCCTACGATGCCCGTGCCGATGGCCTGCTGCCACCAGCTTTCCGTCTCGCGGTCAAACATCACCATGTCGGAATTCCTTAGCTTGCCGGACACGCCGAAGGTCAGGACCCGCCCGTCTACACGCCTGTCAAAGGTCAACCCCGAATTGCAAAGCGGACAGAACGTCACCGCCACAGGCACGTCACCGACCGTGTCGTTCACGATCTCGTGCCATGTCAGGTAGCGCACCGGGTAGGCTCGCGGCACGGAGCCGTCGACCTCGACCGTGATCACCGGCTCCCTGTCACCGATCCTGTCCTCTTCGGCAACTGCAATGAATCCGGGCGCGCTGAGTGCAGGGATTCCGTCCCTTGGCGGTCCACCCGACATGATCTCCCGCCAGTTCTCGATGCTTGTGACCTCGAAATCCGTCTTCGGCCACTCGTGCTTCCAGAACGCGGGATCTGCACTTGCCGATCCGTGGCCAAACGAGCCAGGTCCGACCGTGCCCAGCCCTAGAGCCAGCACCAAGACGCAGAGCAAGCGGAACATTTCCATGGACTGTCTCCCCATTCCCGACATGTTTTCCTGATCTTTGCCTGAACGTGGCATCCGCTCCCGGGACATGACAGCCCCAATCACGCGAGATTGATCGCCGTGTCAGCGTCGACCTGCCCCAGACAGAGGAGCGTCGCTCGCGCAACGTCCCCGCTCTGATCACGCAGTGCCATTGGCGCCTTGCCGTGCACCCGACACCTGGTTTCTTGCATGCAGGCGCTGCTGCTGGGAATTGTCCTGCAGCTTCTGTCATGGCTGCAGCAAATGCCCATCCAGGTCGGCTGCGCGGCAGTGCAGCGGCATGTCCGCAATTTCGAGTCACGCCAGGACGAGGAAACGGTGTATGGATTTCCCGGGCCGGGCCCTAACGGACACTTCGCGAGGGACAAGGAGGACCGATGGCATTGCTTGCTGACGCGAGGTCGGCCGAACTTGCTTCGCTTTGGTCTCTCGCCGGACAATGGTCGCTGGTGCGCAAGATTCGGCATGCCGACGGTCGCGAGAATTCTTTCGCCGGCAAGGCCGTGTTCACTTGTTCGGGCTCCCGATTGATCCAGGACGAGTCCGGGGTGCTCCGGCTCGACGACCAGGCTCTTGAGGCCCGCCAGCGTCTTGTCTGGAAGCAGGACGGGTCATTGCTGAGGGTTCATTTCGCCGACATGCGACCGTTTCACGAAATCCCGCTCGGAAACGCGAGCCCCGAGGCGATCCATGATTGCCCGCCGGATCGGTACCACGTCGCCTACGACTTTGCACGCTGGCCGATCTGGGGAAGCGTGTGGACCGTGACCGGGCCGCGCAAGGACTACGTCATGAACTCCGCCTACACGCCCGATCAAGGCAGGTGACGAAGAGCAAGTCCAGCAATTCAGGTTCAATTCCGTGACTTTGCGGCGCTCGGCCTTGACAGCGTTCGAATGATGTCCGCGCCCGTGAATTCGCCGCGAATGCGCCCTCTCGCGCACCGCGGCACCACCTCTCAGCGCTGCTCCGCCTTGCACGTTCGAGGTGTCACATGATATGCGCCCGCCAACGGAATCCTGAATAGAGGAACAGGCCCATGACAACGCTCGCCACCCGTCCGGTTCTTGCTGACACGTTCTGGGAAACGACCGAATCCGGTATCTGGATCAAGCGTGTCGCCCTCCTTGTCGCGGGCGTTCTCGCCTTGACGATCGCGGCAAAGCTCAAGGTGCCCATGTGGCCAGTCCCGATCACCATGGGCACCTTCGCGGTCCTGGCGATCGGCACGGCCTACGGCCCGGCCCTCGGCTTGTCCACCATTCTTGTTTACCTGGCCGTCGGCGCATTCGGCCTTGATGTCTTCGCCGGCAACTCGGCCGGGACAACCGGTTTGACCTACATGATGGGCACCACCGGCGGCTACCTTGTCGGATACGCCCTGGCCGCAACGGCGCTCGGCTGGTTCGCCCGCAAAGGCTGGGACAGGGACATAAAGTGGATGGCTCTTGCGCTGCTGGTCGGCAACGCGATCATCTACGTTCCCGGCCTGCTTTGGCTTGGTCAAGTCGTGGGCTGGGACAAGCCTGTCCTGGCGTGGGGCCTCTGGCCGTTCCTGATCGGCGACGGATTGAAGCTCGTGCTTGCCGCACTTGTCATTCCGGGCCTCTGGAAGCTGGTGGGCGACGCCCGAGCCTGAGGAGCCACGACTGACAGCGACATGACAAGGCGTGACCGCGTGATCCTGCCGTCGGGAGGCTCGTCGCGGACTTCATCGCGTGTGCCGTCATCCACGCATCGTCCCGTCCCGATCAACGCAAGTTTCCGCGTAGCGTCATGGCGCAGGCAAAGGGCAGGACGGCAAGGCTGCCAAGCGTGATCAGCGCCAGCAGGAGCAGTGGCGTGGCATTGCCCTGCCCGGCAGCGGCCCGGTTGACGGCCTCGGACCCGAAGATCAGGGTCGGCACGTAGAGCGGCAGCACAAGCAGGGACAGGAGAAGCCCGCCGCGTTTCAGCCCGACCGTCAGGGACGCGCCGAAGGTGCCGATCATCGAAAGCGTCGGCGTGCCGATCAGCAGACTCAGGACCAATGAGCCATACGCGGCGGACGGCAGGTTGAGCAGCAGGGCCAGGATCGGGGCCACGAGAGACAACGGCAACCCGGTCGTCAACCAGTGGGCTGCGGACTTGGACAGCGCCAAAGCTTCAAGCGGAAGCGGTGCAGTAGCGAGAAGCTCAAGCGAGCCGTCCTCGAAATCCGTCGCGAAGATCCGGTCAAGCGAAAGAAGGCAGGCAAGCAGCGCGCCAACCCAGAGCATGCCAGGGGCAATGGACGCGAGACGTCCGGAATCAGGTCCGACGCCGAAGGGCACCAGCACGCAGGCGATCAGGAAGAACGCAAGCGCCAGTCCGAAGCCGCCGCCAGCCCGAACGGCAAGCTTCAAGTCCCTCAGCACAACGCGGATCAAAGGAACGCCTCGTCTGCGAAACGAGCATCCGTGCCCTTAGGCCTGAAAGCAGCGACATCAAGCACACGCGCGTCAAGGCCTGGATCGCCATGGCTCGCGACAAGAGCGGCACCGCCGGATGCGAGATGCGTCCGCGCCAGATCCACGAAGAGCCTCACGGACGCCTCGTCCAGCGAGTCCGTGGGCTCGTCCAGCAGCCAGAGCGGCCGACCGGTCACAAGGAGCCGTGCCAATGCAAGCCGGCGCTTCTGTCCGGCAGACAAGGTCTGGGCGCGCCGGTTTCGCAAACTGCCCAAGGAAAGCGCGTCGAGCGCAGCGTCGACACCGTCAACGCCGTGAAGCCCGGCCCAGAAAGCGAGGTTTTCGGCTGCGGTCAGCGTGTCCTTCACGCCGTTGGCATGAGACACATAGGCAATCGACTCGCCGTCGCGAAGCATCCCGCCACTGGTCATCGGCTGCAATCCGGCAATGGTCCTGAGAAGCGTCGTCTTGCCCGATCCGTTCGGCCCCCTGACCACGACCGCCTCGCCCGGATGCACCGTGAGCGAGACGTCTTCCAGGAGAGGAACGCCTCCCCGGCTGCAATGAAGACAGGTCAGGATCAGCAACGGGGCGGTCATGTGACCTGCGACCGATAGGCGCCCGATCCTGAACGAAGTCCGGTTCCTTGCGGACCCTGCCACACGTGAACACCGGCGGTCCGATGAGGCTGCAGCTGATGCGTATCCGGCGGGTCCATGCAGACACTCAGACCGGAAGAAGCGCCAGGCCGACACGACGACCCTCGCCCAGGAGAATGTTGTAGGTACGGCACGCCTGCGGCGATGCCATCGCTTCCGCGCCAATGCCCGCCGCCGCCAGCCTGTCGCCGAACTCTTCCGGAAGCCTGACCAGTTCAGGCCCTGTCCCGACGAGGAGAACATCGATCTGGCCGGCCGCGCCAAGGAGAGAGTCGCAATCGTCCAGGCCGCCCCATGCCGCTATGCCTGACGGCAGGATCGCCAACGGCGCATCGTGGGCCTCGCCACCGACGCGAAAGAACCCCGGCCCGTACCCGTCGACCGGCAGGGCTTCCGTGTAGGCGATTTCGGTGATGCGCAACGGTCTTTCCTCAGTCCCAAACCGGCAGGCCCATGATCGCCGATCCTGCAATGACCAGGTAGGCGATGCTGCGGTAGACGCGCTCGGCGTTCGGCTGAAACAGCATCGCCCCGCTCCAGTTGCCGACAACGTAGGGCAAGATCAGGATCCCTCCGAGCGCCAGTGCCGGAACCGAAAGATATCCGTTCCAATGGAATACGGCCAGCAAGGCCAGTTCGGCCAGTATCAGGTACAGCGTGTTGTTTGCGCGCACCGCCGCCGCCGGGAGCGTGGAAGCCATGTACAGGATGATCACTGGCGGCCCTGGCAGACCGACGGAACCGCCCGTGAACCCGCCAATCAGGCCGGTGCCGTAGATCATGGCCGACGTCGGCTTGCCCCTGTAGCGAACACCGGCAACCAAGAGGGCAAGAAGTCCCAGGGCCACGACCGAAACGCCCCAGCGAAACACCTCTGGCTCGACCATGGCGAGGACAAGCACGCCTAGGGGCAAGGCGATCAACGCCCCGCACGCGAGGCGCAGAACATCCGGTGGATGCCCGTCCCTCAGGGCGCGCGGTACATGTATGAGCGGTGCCACGAGGTCCATCACGATCATTGAGGTGAGCGCCTCGAACGGGTCAAGGACCTGCGCCGCGACCGGCAGGTAGACCATCGCCGTGCCGAAGCCCGTGAAGCCCCTGACGACGCCTGCCAGGATCGCGCCCAGGCCCAGTAGCCACAACCCGTCCGTCTGGACCGCAATCGCGAAAGGCTCAAGCATCCACGTTTGCAAACTGGGTGCCCGCGCCGCCGCCATCGGACGGCTTGGACCAGTCACGTTTCACCCCCAGCATCAGGACAACGTTCTTGGCCACGTAGACCGAGGAATACGTGCCGACGATCACGCCCCAGGTGATCGCGAACACGAAGCCCCTGATGACGTCGCCGCCGAAGGCGAGCAATGCAATCAGCGCAAGCAACGTCGTCCCGCTGGTCATCAAGGTACGGCTCAACGTCTCGTTGACCGACGTGTTCATTACGTCCTTCAGTGGCGTTGTCTTGTACTTCCGCAGGTTTTCGCGGAGCCGGTCGAAAATCACCACCGTGTCGTTGATGGAGTATCCGACGATGGTCAGGAGCGCGGCGATCGTCGACAGGTCGAAGCGGATCTGCAGAAGGCTGAAAATGCCGATGGTCAGAATCACGTCGTGGAACAGCGCCGCGACGGCCCCGACCGAGAACTGCCACTCGAACCGGAGCCAGATGTAGATCAGAATCGCGGCCAGCGCAGAGGCGACAGCCAGAATCGCGGTCTGGACGAGCTCGCCCGATACCTTGGGTCCCACGGAATCGACGGATGTGAACTCGATGGAAGTGTCCACATCCTTCAGCGCCGCTTCGACGTCGGTGATGATGGCGCCCGTTACGCTTTCCTGCCCCTCCTGGGCCTGGATGCGGATCAGGGTGACGTTCTGGTCGTCGCGGAAATTGGGATCGAAGACCTCGATGACAGAAACCTCGCCGAGATCCAGCGCCGAAACCGCCTGCCGGTAGGCGCCGACGTCGACCTGCTGAACCGCCTCGGTCCTGATGGTCGTTCCGCCCCGGAAATCGATGCCGAAGTTGAGGCCCACCACCAGCCACAGAAGGATCGATGCAACGACCGCCGCGATCGAGGCGCCCATCGTGACGGTTCGATAGCGGAAGAAGTCAAAATTCGTCTCCTTTGGGACAAGTTTCAGACGCATGACATCATACCTCGATGGTCCGCGGACGCCGTCGCTCGAACCACATCACGATCAGGAGACGCGTTACGAAGATCGCCGTGAAGACGGATGTGACGATGCCGCACATCAGGGTGACCGCGAAGCCCTTGACCGGTCCCGAACCGAGCGCGAAGAGGATCACCGCCGTCATTCCTGTCGTGACGTTGGCGTCAATGATGGCGGACAGCGCCCGCTGGTAGCCCAGCTCGATGGCACGACTTGGCCCCTTCGCGGTCTTGAGTTCCTCCCGGATGCGCTCAAAGACCAGCACGTTTGCGTCAACCGCCATGCCGATCGTGAGCACGATTCCCGCAATGCCCGGAAGCGTGAGCGTCGCACCGAACACCGAGAGGATTCCCAGGAGCAGCGCGACATTCAGGATGAGCGCCACGTCGGCAAAAACGCCGAACAGGCCGTAGGACAGGGCCATGAAGACGATCACGGCAGCAAATGCCACGATGCAGGCGATGCGGCCGGCATCTATGCTGTCCTGGCCCAGCCCGGGGCTGACCGTCCGCTCCTCGAGGAAGGTCAACTCGGCGGGTAGTGCACCGGCCCGCAGGAGTATGGCAAGTTCTGTCGAGCTCTCGACCGTGAAGTTGCCCGTGATCTGGCCCGAGCCGCCAGTTATCGGTTCACGGATCTGCGGTGCCGTGATGACTTTCCCGTCGAGGACCGTGGCGAACAGCGCGCCGACATTGTCGCTCGTGTACTGGCCGAATATCCGAGCGCCCGCGGGATTGAACCGGAAGGTGACCGAAGGCAGCCCGTTCTGGTCGAATGCCGGCTGCGCGTCCACGAGGTCCTCGCCCGACAGGACGGCCGCACGCTCAACGATGTACAACTCCTCTTCACGATCCAGATGCGGCACCAGGATGTTTCCAGGCCCCGCCCTTGCGTCCGGATCCGTTGTGGAACTGATCACCGGATGGAATGTCAGGCGCGCCGTCGTGCCGATGAGGGCCTTTAGCTCGGCGGCCGACCCGACGCCCGGCACCTGGATCAGGATCCGATTCTCGCCCTGCCTTTGGATCGACGGCTCCCGTGTGCCAACCTCGTCGATCCGCCGGCGAATGATCTCGAGCGCCTGCTGCACGGTCCTGTTGTCGGTGGCGGCCTTTTCCTCGGGCGAAAGCTCGACGGTAACGACGTCGCCCTGCCCCGACACCACAATGTCGGTCGCGCCGATTCCGGCGGTCAGGCTCACGACGGGCTGCGCCAGGTCACGCACCGCCTGAAGAGCCGCATCAATCGCCCCGGCACGCTGGATGCGAACCTGCAAAGTGCCGCGTGGCGCCGTGTCCACGCGCTCCACGAATCCGACCTGATCGCGCAGCTCGACCAGGGCTTGGCGGACCTCCGGCCAGTAGATGTCCATGCGATCGGCATAAACGTCCTCGACATGGACTTCG
This sequence comes from Boseongicola sp., assembly GCA_028824715.1. Lineage (GTDB taxonomy): Bacteria > Pseudomonadota > Alphaproteobacteria > Rhodobacterales > Rhodobacteraceae > JAJEFO01. The sequence goes on from JAPPCV010000155.1 coordinate 18,889, forward strand.
GCCAGCAGGTGCGCCCCGCCTCTCAGGTCAAGGCCCAGGTTGATCAGCGACGAAGGCAGGAACGAAGGCCAGATGGCCGCCGCCGCCTCGCGCTCGGAGGTCGAGCCGAAAGCCTCGATGGCGGCAATGGCATCGTTATGGGTCTCGACGCGAGAGTAGAACCCGTTCGGGAAGGAAAACAGCAGGCCCGACACGCAAACTGCAAGAATCAGAACCCGCTTCCAGAGCGCGATTTGCAGCATCTGTGCCTCTAGTTCGCCGGTTCCGTCTTTGACAAAACGGTCTGGATCGTGTTCTTGATCACACGAACGTTCACGCCTTCGGCAATCTCGATCTCGACTTCGCCGTCCTCGCGGACCTTGGTCACCTTGCCGACGACACCGCCCTGTGTGATCACCTGGTCGCCGCGACGCAGCGCCTCGACCATGGCCTGATGTTCCTTCATCTTCTTTCTTTGCGGGCGGATCAGCAGCAGGTAAAAGATTGCGAAGATGAGAATGAAAAAGGGCAACTGCATCAGGAGCGCGTTTCCGCCTCCACCGGCGGCCTGGGCAAAGGCTGGCGTGACGATCATTGGATGTGTCCTTGTCATTGATTCGAGGCGCAATGTGCGCCCCGCCCGAATTCGCGCACCCTATAGCTGCGCTCCGGGCTTGGCAAGCATTGGCCCGGCATCCATGGATGCCCGCCAGCACTTTGGCTGCGCGCAGTGAAAGAGGTCGCGAAGCTCTCGAAAGAAGTCGATATTCGCCTTTTGAACGCAACGAAGCAGCGGTAAGAGACGCGCGGAACGAGGATTGCCGAATGGCCGAGGTCACCATCGTCTACTGGCGGGACATGCCCGCGCAGGTCATCGTCGGAAAGGGCCGGCGCGGGGCCAAGGCAGCCCTGCCCGAGCGCTTCGAACAGGCGATCGACCGCGCCGCCATGAAAGTCGGGGCACGGGACAGCGACGCCTACCTGTCCGAGTGGCGCAAGGTCGTCGAAGGCGACCGCGATGGTGCAGCCGAAGAGATCGCAAAGGCCGAGGCGGCACGCATCGAACGCGAGTATGATCGCGAAAGGCTGGCGGACCTGATAGACAATGACGGATGGGCTCGATCACCTTCGAACCCGGAGGGCTCATGATGGCATTGATGAGGTTTCGCTCCGGTTCCGAACGTGCCGCGCCGATCGACCCCCTGGTCCCGGATTTCCTGGACGGCTTTTCGATCGAGGTCATGCCCCGCACGGCGGCGAAGGTCGACGATTTCCGGGCGATCCTTCCAATCGGCACCCGCGTCTACGTTGCGCATATCGAGGGCACTTCCATTGAGGACATGGTGGCGACCGCGAGACGTCTTTCTTCCGACGGCTTCCGCGTCATGCCGCATTTTCCGGCGCGGATCATCAAGGACGAGGCGATGATCGAGGACTGGGTCGCGCGCTACCAAGGCGAGGCCGGCGTAGAGGATGCACTGGTTCTTGCCGGTGGAGTTGCGTCCCCCGTCGGAAAGTTTGACAGCTCGATGCAGCTCCTGGAGACCGGGGCATTCGACCGGGCCGGCTTCAAGCATCTGCATGTCGCGGGCCACCCTGAGGGCAACCGGGACATCGACCCTGATGGCGGCACCAGAAACGTCGATTCAGCCATGCGCTGGAAGTCCGCGTTCAACGAGCGTACAGACGCTGAAATGGCCTTGGTCACGCAGTTCGCCTTCGAGGCCGGCCCGATCATCGAATGGGCGAACGGCGTTCGGGACGCGGGCATCGGCCTGCCGGTGCATGTCGGCATTGCCGGACCTGCAAGACTGCAGACGCTCATCAAGTTTGCGATCGCCTGCGGGGTCGGGCCGTCCCTCAAGGTGCTCCAGCGACGAGCGATCGACGTCGGCAAGCTGCTCCTTCCGTTCGAGCCGGATGAGGTGGTAAAGGCGCTTGCCCGGCACAAGGCGGACGTGCCGGATTCCGCAATTACCTGCTTGCACCTTTTTCCGCTGGGCGGCATCACGACCGCCGCCACGTGGGCACGGGCGCGCAGCACGACCGAGGCGGCGGCCCTGACCGCCTGACGAATTTACAGTTCCGGAAACTCAGATCCATGGCACGCACTGTCCTCGAATCGAAGTCCAAGACCGTTGTCATCGGGTTTGATGAACCCTTCTGCGTGATTGGCGAACGCATCAACCCGACCGGGCGCAAGATTCTCGCCGCCAAACTGGAGGCCGGCGACTTCTCGACGGTCGAGAAGGATGCTGTCGAGCAGGTCGCCTGCGGCGCGCAGGTCCTCGATGTGAATGCGGGTGTCGTCTACAACTCGAATCCCAATCCGAACGAGACCGAGCCGCCGTTGATGCACAGGATGGTCCGGCTGGTGCAGGACCTTGTCGAAGTGCCTTTATGCATCGACAGTTCCGTGCCCGGCGCGCTGGAGGCAGGCCTCGAAACCGCCGAAGGGCGTCCCTTGCTGAACTCCGTGACAGGCGAGGAGGAACGACTGGAACTGGTCCTGCCGCTGGTCAAGAAATACAACGTTCCGGTCGTTGCCATCTCGAACGACGACACGGGGATTTCCGAGGATCCGGACGTGCGATTCGAGGTTGCAAGGAAGATCGTCGAGCGGGCGGCCGATTTCGGCATCCCGGCGGAGGACATCGTGGTCGACCCGCTCGTGATGCCCATCGGCGCAATGGGGACCGCAGGCAAGCAGGTCTTCGCGCTCGTGCGACGCCTGCGCCTGGAATTGGGCGTCAACACCACTTGCGGCGCGTCGAACATCTCGTTCGGACTGCCGAACCGGCACGGAATCAACAATGCATTCCTGGCTATGGCTTCCTCGCACGGCATGACCAGCGCGATCATGAACCCGGTCGCAATGCCGCGCACGCTCAAGGCCGTCAGCGAACGCCTTGATGCCTTGAAGACATTGGGTGTCACGGCGCCGGAGGAGGTCGACCTGCGCACCTTGCGCCCTCTTCTGGGGATGGAGCCTTCGGAGGACCTGGTTCAGGAGCGAATCGCAAGGCTTGCGGATCTGGGAATCGTCGTTCCGGAGGGCGCCAGCGCCGCCCTCCTGGCTCCACTTCTCGGGCTCTCCCCGAAGACCGGAGTCGCCTCGCAGGAGATCCTGTCGATCCGGGCTGCCGACTTCCTGAACAACAACGATCCGTCAGGCAGCAACTGGATCAGGATGAACAAGCCTGCCGGAAGCGGGGAGAACGGCCGTGGCCGGCGCGAAGGGCGTCGGCGCCGGAGGGCCTGATGTCGCCATTCGCGGACCGGATTGCAGACCTTTGCCGACGACCCCGTTTCCCGGGCACGACAACACCGTCGGGAAGGCCGACGGTTCGCGAAGGCCGCCGGACTCTGGCGTGACGGCTTGGCTTTCTCTCGCGATTCATGTTGCTATGCTGCCTGAGGCAGGACGGGAACCTCAATGGGCGACAAGACCGCACTCGTGATTTTCACCCCGTCGGGCAAGCGCGGGAACATTCCGGTCGGAACCCCGGTTCTGTCTGCGGCGCGGCAGCTCGGGGTCGACCTTGACTCGGTCTGCGGCGGGCGCGGGATCTGTTCCAAGTGCCAGGTCACGCCAGGCTTCGGGAAGTTCCCCAAGCACGGCGTCACGGTCGCCAAGGGCGCTCTGTCCGGATGGAATGCGGTCGAGGCAAGGTATGACGAGAAACGAGGGCTGAAGGAAGGCCGTCGCCTCGGCTGCCAGGCGTGCATTCAAGGCGACGTGGTCATCGACGTGCCTCCCGGAAGCCAGGTCCACAGGCAGGTTGTCCGCAAGGCAGCGACCCGGCGCCAGATCACGATGGATCCAGCAACGCAGCTCCGTTACGTCGAAGTGCGCGAGCCGGACATGCACGAACCCACGGGTGACCTGCAACGGCTCTGCGAAGCGCTGAAGCGCGACTGGGATATCTCGGACCCCGAGGCGAGCCCGGCATTCCTCGCTTCGCTGCAGCACGCCCTTCGCGACGGCGGCTGGAAGGCCACCGTCGCGGTCTGGCGCGATCATCGCGGCGGCGCCCCTGTGCTTCTCGACATATGGCCGGGATTCTTCGAGGGACGACTCCACGGGCTCGCCATCGACTTGGGCTCCACGACAATCTCCGCGCATCTCTGTGACCTTCGCGACGGGCAGGTCCTTGCGTCTTCCGGCGTGATGAACCCCCAGATCCGCTTCGGCGAGGACCTGATGAGCCGCGTTTCCTATGCGATGATGAATCCGGGCGGCGATGCCGAAATGACCCGGGAAGTGCGCGAGGCCATCGGTCAGCTCGCCATCGAACTGTCAGATGAAACGGACATCCCGCTGCGCCAGATCGTGGAGGCCGTGGTGGTCTGCAATCCGGTGATGCACCATCTCCTCCTGGGCATCGATCCGGTGGAGCTCGGCCAGGCACCATTTGCGTTGGCCACGTCGAACGCCGTGAACACGCATGCCGCCGATTTTGGCCTTGCATCCATAAACCCCTCCGCGAATGCATACGTGCTGCCTTGCATTGCGGGACATGTCGGGGCGGACTGTGCGGCCGTTGCCCTTTCGGAGGAGCCCTACAAGTCGGAAGACCTGATCCTCATTTGCGACGTCGGCACCAATGCAGAAATACTGCTGGGCAGCAAGGATCGGGTCCTTGCATGCTCATCGCCGACCGGCCCGGCGTTCGAGGGCGCGCAGATCTCCTCCGGGCAGCGGGCCGCTCCCGGTGCCATCGAGCGCGTCGAGATCGACCCGATGACGAAGAAGCCTCGGTTCCAGGTGATTGGCTCGGATCTCTGGTCGGACGAGGCCGGCTTTGCCGAGGCGACTGCCGTGACCGGCGTCACCGGCATCTGCGGGTCAGGGATCATTGAGGCCGTCGCCGAAATGCGCATGGCAGGCTTGCTCGACGCCTCGGGGCTTATCGGATCGGCGGAACAGACGGGATCGGGTCTCTGCGTCCCGGACGGTCGCACGCACGCATACGTCATCTGGGATGCGCGTGACGATGGCGGCCCCCTCATTGCCGTCACGCAGGGAGACATCCGCGCCATCCAGTTGGCAAAGTCCGCGCTCTACGCGGGTGCACGCCTTCTGATGGACGAACTCGAGGTCGAACGCGTGGACCGCATCGCGCTCGCGGGCGCGTTCGGGTCGCATATCTCGCCGAGGCACGCCATGGTCCTCGGCATGATTCCCGATTGCGATCCCGCCAAGGTGAGGTCGGTCGGGAACGCCGCAGGAACGGGCGCACGGATCGCCCTCTGTGACATCTCGGCGCGGGCCCGGATAGAAGCGGAAGTGCTTCGCGTCCAAAAGGTCGAAACGGCGATCGAGCCGAGATTCCAGGAGCATTTCGTGGCGGCAAACGCGATACCGCACGCGTCGGACCTGTTTCCACACCTGCCGGAACTTCCGGATGTCAGCTTCAATGCGGGTGGAGGCAGGAGCGCCGACTCTCCGACCGGTCGCCGCCGGCGAAGACGCACTCAGGATCCCTTGCTGCGGCCTTGACCGCAGTGTCCGTTGCACCGGTCCGACCCGCGCGGGCACTGTATCAGTTTGACTTTCCCTCGACGGTGCAAATAACATCGGGAGTTGGCCGGTATTGGCGCCATTTGAACTGTCCAGTGCCACTCGCCTTCGCAATGCTCGGACCCGGCAAGTCCGGTCCCGCCTAGAACAAGGGAGAGTGTGGGGACACATGACCGCACCTGCTCGGCACATGCACAAGGGATTGCCCCGGAAGCAGGGGCTCTACGACCCACGCAACGAGCATGACGCGTGCGGGATCGGTTTCGTGGCGAACATCGGGAACCGCAAGAGCCACGGGATCATCGATCAGGGCTTGCAGATCCTCAAGAACCTTACGCATCGCGGCGCGGTGGGCGCCGATCCGCTGGCCGGCGACGGGGCAGGCATACTCATTCAGACGCCGGATGCCCATCTGCGTGCCGTATGCGGCGACATCGGGCTCAATATTCCGCCGCCAGGCGACTACGCCGTCGGAATGCTGTTTCTGCCGCGGGCCGAGAAGCCACGGGCCGACTGCATTCGCATCGTCGAGCAACTGGTCGAGGCGGAAGGCCAGGATGTGATCGGCTGGCGCGACGTGCCGGTCGACAATTCGGGGCTGGGCGAAAGCGTCGCTCCGACCGAACCATTCGTTCGCCAGGTCATCATCGGTCGCGGCGAGACCTGCGCAGGCCAGGATGCGTTCGAGCGCAAGCTGTTCGTCATTCGCAAGCAGGCGGAACACCAGGCCGACGCGCTGGGCGAGGCGTGCGACGACTTCTACATTGCGTCCCTCTCGTCGCGCACGCTCATCTACAAGGGGATGCTGCTGGCGCATCAGGTGGGCGAGTACTATCTCGACCTCCACGACGAGAGGATGGTCTCCGCGCTCGCCCTTGTTCACCAGCGCTTTTCGACCAACACGTTCCCGTCGTGGCGGCTGGCCCACCCGTACCGGATGATCTGCCACAACGGCGAGATCAACACGCTGCGCGGAAACATCAACTGGATGGCGGCGCGCCGGCATCTTATGGAGTCGGAACTCCTGGGCGACGATCTCGACAAGCTTTGGCCCCTGATCACCGAGGGCCAGTCGGACTCGGCGAGCTTCGACAACGCCCTGGAACTGCTGGTACGGTCGGGCTATTCGCTGGCCCATGCGATGATGATGCTGATCCCTGAGGCCTGGACCGGCAATCCGCTGATGGACGAACGCCGCCGAGCGTTCTACGAGTACCATGCAGCGCTGATGGAGCCGTGGGACGGTCCGGCCGCCGTGGCGTTCACCGACGGTCGCCAGATCGGCGCAACGCTGGACCGCAACGGGCTGCGGCCCGCGCGCTATGTCATCACCGACGACGACCTTGTCGTGATGAGTTCAGAAGTCGGCGTCCTTCCGATCGACGAAAGCCGCATTGTCAAGAAGTGGCGCCTGCAACCGGGCAAGATGTTGCTGATCGACCTCGAGCAGGGCTGCATCGTCGACGATGACGACATCAAGGCACACCTGTCCGCCGCCCAGCCCTATCAGGATTGGCTCGACCGCACACAGATCGTGCTGGAGGACTTGCCTGCGGCCGACGTCGCGGTCGCGCAGCCCGACCTGCAGACGCTTCTCGATCGCCAGCAGGCCTTTGGCTACACCCAGGAAGACCTCAAGTTCCTGATGTCCCCGATGGCCCTCACCGGACAGGAAGCCGTCGGCTCCATGGGCACCGACACGCCGATATCGGCGCTGTCGTCGCGACCCAAGCTGCTCTATTCCTATTTCAAGCAGATCTTCGCCCAGGTCACCAACCCGCCGATCGACCCGATCCGCGAGGAGCTGGTGATGTCGCTCCTGTCCTTCATCGGCCCGCGGCCCAACCTGCTCGGCATCAACGACACGACGCCGCAAAGGCGTCTCGAGGTCCGCCAACCGGTGCTGACGAACAAGGACCTGGAAAAGGTCCGTTCGATCGGCGAGATCGCGGACAACGCATTCAGGACCATTACACTCGATCTGACCTATCCCGCAGCGGACGGTGCCGAGGGCATGCGTGCCGCGCTCGATGCGGTCTGCGGCCAAGCGGAGACGGCGTGCCAGGAAGGCTACAACATCCTCGTGCTCAGCGATCGCGCGATCGACCGCGATCGCATCGCCATCCCGGCGCTGCTGGGCACCTCGGCGGTCCATCATCACCTGGTGCGTACGGGACTTCGGAACTTTCTCGGCCTGGTCGTCGAGACCGGAGAGGCTCGCGAAGTCCATCACTTCTGCGCCCTGGCCGGCTTCGGCGCCGAGGCAGTCAACCCCTACCTTGCATTCGAGACCCTCGCGGCGCTGCGGGACGAGCTGCCGGAGGACCTGAGCGACCGCGAACTCTTCAAGCGCTACATCAAGGCGGTCGACAAGGGCATCCTGAAAGTGATGTCCAAGATGGGCATTTCGACCTACCAGTCCTATTGCGGCGCGCAGATCTTCGATGCGGTCGGTCTCGACGAGGGCTTCGTCGAACAGTACTTCACCGGCACGGCGAGCAAGATCGGCGGGGTCGGGCTGGAGGAGGTCGCGCGGGAAACCGTGGAACGTCACCAGCTCGCCTACGGCGATGCGCCGGTCTATCGCAACGCTCTCGATCCGGGCGGCGAATATGCCTATCGCCTGCGAGGCGAAGAGCACTGCTGGACGCCCGACACGGTCACTCACCTGCAGCACGCCGTGCGCGGCGAACTGCCGGACAAGTATCGCGACTTCGCCAAGCAGGTGAACGACCAGGACCACCGAATGATGACCGTCCGCGGCCTGTTCGAGCTGATCCCGGCAGAAACGCCGGTCCCCCTCGACGAGGTCGAGCCGGCAGCCGAGATCGTCAAGCGGTTCTCGACCGGGGCGATGTCGTTCGGCTCGATCTCGCGCGAGGCGCATGCAACCTTGGCGGTTGCCATGAACAGGATCGGCGGCAAGTCAAACACCGGCGAGGGGGGCGAGGAGCCGGACCGTTTCCTGCCCATGCCCAACGGCGATTCCATGCGCTCGTCCATCAAGCAGGTGGCCTCGGGTCGATTCGGCGTGACCACGGAGTATCTCGTCAATTCCGACATGATGCAGATCAAGATGGCCCAAGGCGCCAAGCCCGGCGAGGGCGGCCAGCTGCCGGGGCACAAGGTGGATGCGGTCATCGCCAAGGTGCGGCATTCGACGCCCGGTGTCGGCCTGATCTCGCCGCCGCCGCATCACGACATCTACTCGATCGAGGATCTCGCCCAG
>JAPPCV010000001.1 GCA_028824715.1 Boseongicola sp.
CAAACGGAAATCCGGCCCAGATCGGGCAATGACGTCGTACTTTAACCGCTTACGGCGCAACGTCATCTGCGAATCGGACGAGATCGGGGGCGAGGCCCGAAGGCCGAGGCCCGGACCTGATCCAGGCACCGGGTTGCCGAGGCCGGCCGTCCCTGACGTTCGGCGCCCGGTTGACGCTGGTCGCGTTGCCCGCGCTTGATCTCTCGAGACGTGGCCGTGCCGGCCCCGCGAGGACACCGGGGTTGTGATCAGGCCCTCCAGGAACCGCATTCTCGAAACGAGGCGACAGGGCAACCACCGCCGACGCGACGATGCGCCGTGACTGTCAACTTGTGACTGCCCGCTCTTCCAGGAAGAGCGGCCCGGGTTTGGAAGCGATCTTTCCCGGATGTTCCCCTGCGCGGCGCGCTGGACGCAAGGAGAGAATCGACCGGATGCCCGCGTTCCTTCCCGCGCGGCACTGATCTCTGAACTCGAGAGCATCGGACCAGGGACCGCCTTGATGTTCGCTGGGCATCCACCGGGCGCGCCTGCTCCCTTGCGCAGGTCTCCCGCCTTTCGGAACCGACCCGAAAAAATGGCAGTTTCTCCCCTATCTTGGGGAAGCGCACGGGCGGGAATCACGGTTACGTTCCGCGTGTTTGTCCACCACGGCTGGCCCGGACCGTTCCGGCCGGCCGCGAAGAGCTTGCACCCGGGATCAATGGTTGCCGAGCGTACGAGGGGAGGGTGCAGTGAGCGAATTCCGCTTCGGCTTCATCGAAGACGGCTGCCAGTTGCGAACCTGCAAGGTTGCGGCGGCATCGTCGAGGTTCGGCCAGGCCGCCGGGTGGGCAGCAGGCGCAGAGACGGACGCGGAGCCCGGGATTGGGATCTGCAGGCATCTCGAAGGCGTGCGGCACGAGGACCTGGAGCTGCGCCCCGAGGCGCTGCGGCCCGGTTCGGCCGACGGCGGCGCGCCGGGGCGAAGTGGCAGGCGCAGGATCAACGCGCGATGGTAGGCACGGCAGACCACGGAGGGACTGGGGAGGACGGCCTGGGCGAGCGCGGGACACGGCGGGCATCGGCGCATGTGCCGGGTTCTCGGATTCCCGGCGGACCGGCGTACGGCGCCCATGGGCCAAGATGGCGGTGGCGACGCACGCAAGGGACCGGGTGCATGGATCGGACCGCACGGCTCAGGCTGGCGGCGATCCTGGCCGACGCTGCGATCAACGGCGATGCTAGTACACAGGCCACGGCGCCTCCAGCCGACGCGAGGGAAACGATCCGTGAGATCGTCCGCGAGCACCTGCTCGGGCACCCGGAGGCGGCCGAGCAGGCGCTGATCACGCTAAACGCGAATCGTCGGGACGGGAGGCGCGCGAAAGGGTTCGCAGCGTTCGCGGAGCACCGCCATGCGCATGTCCCGCACCCGATGTCGCCGGTTTCGGGCAATCCGGAGGGCGATGTGACCCTGATCGCGTTCTTCGACTACCAGTGCGGCTTCTGCAAGCGGTCCCTCGATCCCGTGATGGAGCTGCTCGCGGGCGATGCGCGGCTCCGCGTGGTGTGGAAGGAGTTCCCCGTGCTGGGACCGGTCTCGCGCCTCGCCGCGCGGGCGGCAATGGCGGCGGACCGCCAAGGCAGGTATCTCGCGTTCCACGTGGCGGTCCTGGGCGCCCGGGGCAGGATCAGCGAGTGGGCGGTCATGGCGATCGCGGAGCGCGTCGGTCTCGATGTCGAGCGCCTGCGTCGCGACATGGGCGACCCGGAGATCGCTGCGTATCTCGACGAGACGCAGCGCCTTGCCGGCGAACTCGGCATAACCGGAACGCCCGCCTTCGTCATCGGCGACGATCTGGTGCGAGGCGCGGTCGGAGGCGCGCGGTTGAAACGGCTGATCGCCGAGGCGCGGGGCGGCAGGTGACGCGTTTCCGCCGACGACAGGCACGGAGGCACCGCTGCCTAACGCCGCGACGATGACGGTCGAGACGGGCTGGCTGCAGGTCAAGGATGAACGAGGGAAAGCGAACCGCATTCGCGGAGCCGGCCGGGGGGAGCCCGCGTCCCGTCAACGTGTGGACATATTTCCCGCAAGATCTTGGGGACACGCGCGTGCGACCATGCGATTTCCAGGCCTGTCGTGGTCACTCACGTGTCTGGTTCCTTGCGCACCTTCGCGAAACCACGCCTGCAAAGGACAAATTCGCCATGTCTCCCCAATTTTGGGGAGGGTCGCGAGATTGCAGGCCGACTATCCTGACCCAACGTATGGTAGAGTGAAACCATGTGGGCAGGTTGTCTTTCGCATGGATGCGGCGCAGCCGCGAGCGGCGCCACCGAAAGGGACAGTCAGGGCCGCGACCGGCATCGTCGCAGACGCGGCAGGGCGCTGCTCGCGAACCGGGACTTGTCCGGCGGTCGGAGCGTCCAGCCATGAAGCGCCGCTCTGAAGCGACATGAACATGTTCGAGCGCATCCTCGCGTCGTTGCACGAGGCGGCTCTGGAGCCAAGTCGCTGGCCGAACGCCTCGGGGTTGATCGACGAGGTCCTCGGCACGCGCGGCAGCACCCTGGCGTGCGGTGACGGCGAGACGGCAACGGACTATCGAACCCACTTCATGTGGATCTGCCATCTCGGGCAAAGGCGCCGGGATCTGGAGCGCTTCTGGTATGAGACATACTATCCGCTGGACGAAAGGATTCCCCGCCTCCGGCGTCTCCCGTTCAATCGGTTGTTCCACATTGCCGAGCTCTACACTGACGAGGAACGGAACGCCTCCGAGGCCTACAACGTGTTGCGGACAGTTGGCCATGCAGGCAACGCGATCGATGTCCGCCTGAATGGCCTGGGGGGCTCACGCGTCCTGTGGGAAATCAACGACCGGGCAGACGGCGAGGGCTGGTCATCAGCGCAGCTCGACATGATCCGGCGCCTGCTGCCTCATGTCCGCAACACCGTGCACGTCCTTCAGACGCTGGCTCACGCGAATTCCCTGGGCGAGACGCTGACGGAAATGCTCGACCGCACCGGGCTGCGCATAGTGCAGCTCGACGCACGCGGACGGATCGTGGCGGCAAACGACCGCGCGCGGGACTTGCTGCGGCGCGGTGACGGGCTGCTTGACAGGGACGGCTTCCTTGCCGCTCGCGTCAAGCAGGACGACGACAGGCTGCAGGCACTCCTGAACCGTGCCTTGCCGCCCTTCGGGGCGCAAGGAAGCGGCGGCTCTACGATCGTGAGACGATCAGGCGCCCTGCATCCCCTGATGCTGCGCTTGTGTCCCGTGGGCCGCCGCCAGGCCAGTTTCCCGGCCTGGCCAGTCGCGGCACTGGTGCTGATTGTCGATCCCGAGAAGGAGCAGGACATCGATCCGGCCGAGGCGGCGGCGGTGTTCGATCTCACCCGAATGGAGAGCCGGGTCGCGGTGTTGCTGGCGCAGGGCAAGAGCGTGAGCCAGATCGCTGCCTTGATGGGCCGCAAGGAGAGCACGATCCGATCGCACGTGAAGAACATGCTTGCCAAGCATGGCTGCACCCGGCAGGCGGAACTGACGCGAATGGTGCAGTCGCTCGCGGCCGCCGGGAAAGGGCGTGGTTGAGTGCGGGAATCGCCGCGGCGCAAGGCGGAGCGAGCGCGACCACGCGCGACGGGCTGCATTCCGGGCCGGCGGATCCCGCCGAGCAGGCATGTGCCGCCAGCCGCTGCAGGAGATTCGGATGCGCCAGGACCATAGAGGCGGCAGCCAGGTCGTCGAAGCGCCACCGCGTCCGCGACGGCAACGATTGTCGGGGCGCCTTCCGTCGACAGCCAGGCGCGCGGTCCGCTTCGTCTGCTGCAAAGCCCGAAAACTCGCTGCCGAACTTCCCGGGCAATGTCGTTCGCCGCCACGTTCCGCGCGCGCCGCTTCCGTCTGGAGATGCCCGTGCCGCGGATGTCGGGCAGGCCGGCGAGCGACAAGCCACGCGCGCGGGAATCGGCCAGCACCTGCCAGACGTTCTCGCATCGCCCCCCGTGCGGAAGGATCCGCTCGATCATCCCAGCCGGGAAGGACGACCGCTTGTCGCCACCGACCTGATTGCCAAGGCCCGGGCAATTCGTGCACCGCGTCCCGCGTGCACGTTCATGCTCTTGCGGGGATCCTTGCGTGGCGTCACTTGGCGGCAGGTGGTCGAGATCTTCCGCTTCACGTTGGTGCAGGGGCCCCGTGCTTGCACCTGCATGCCGTCGGAGAGTTGCCCGATGCGGGGGCCGCGCCCGTGCGCCGGCAATGCCCCTCGAAATGGCGAGATTCGATCTTCCGGAAACGAGCGTCTTGGCACGTCCGGGGCGAGGAGGCGGTACGGCAAAGCCCGTCGCGTTCCCGTCGTCGCGGGAGGGCAAGCGTGCACATGCCGCGGCAGCTTGATCGATCGGCGCCCGGGCTTTTGGTCAGGGGGTGTCGTGCAGCGCCGCACCGCCCAGCGCCGTCGCATCGTGGTCGACTTCCTTCCGTCCGTTCATGGCGCCCTTGCACCCTGGCCTCCTGCGCGGGCTCCCGGCACGACCAGACCCGGATTGGACCGCACGGCCGGCGGCCGACATGCCCGAACATGCGGGTCGGCACGGCGCCGCGCATCGCGAAACCGGACGGACTCCGCGATTGCCGTGGAAGGCCAGCGACAGGCGCTTCCGGAAGCGCCCGACGAGCAGCAGGGTTGACTGGATTGGCCTTGGTGGGTTGCATCGTCCGAAAGCCGGTCTCGAATGTCATGTACCAAGCTTGCCGATTGTCACCGCGACCCGAGGCACTGGCTGCGGGCCTCGCCGATCGCGCGCGATCTGGCGTTGCCCGAGCAGTTCGGTCGGGACAGAGTGTGACCCGGTGCCTCGCCCGTGCCTGCACGGCCCTTGCGGAGGACCACGACAAGCGGGCTGATCAGAATGCGGTTCCGGCCACTCCCCGCCATGCAACGCGGGATGTCCCCCGCCCCGGCGCTGGATCGTCCCGGCCCCGTTTCATGCCGGGCACCATCGCGGGCAAGCCTTTCTTCGCGCCGGTCCGCCGCACTGGGCTGGGAGTCGCGCCATGAGCTTCTCGCCTGCCGCAGCCCTTCGTTCCGCGCTTGCGAGCCCGATCTTGCTGCGCGAACGCTGGCGGAGCGGGATCGTCTACAATCCGCTCTCCGCGCGCATGGCCCAGAACCCCTATCCCTCCTACGCCGCTCTCCGCGCATGCGATCCGGTGCATCGCAGCCTGCTGGTCAACGGCTGGGTGTTCACGCGGCATGCAGACATCGACGCAATCCTGCGGGACCACCGGCGCTTTGCCAACGATCCGCGTCAGGGCACCCTCTCGGCACGGCAGCAAAGGCGCCTGCCGGCCTCGGAGGAGTTCACGCTGATCTTCCTTGATCCGCCGGACCATACGCGACTGCGCGCGCTGGTCAACAAGGCCTTCACCCGCAGCGCGGTCGCCGCCATCGAGGCCCGCATCCGCACCACCATGGGTTCCCTGCTCGACGACATTGCCGACCCGTCCGGATTCGATCTCATCACGACCATCGCCCAGCCCCTGCCGGTGATTGTCGTCGCCGAGATGCTGGGCGTGCCGGCGGAGGACCGCGACCGGTTCAAGCTCTGGTCTGCCCGGCGTGCGCGCCTGCTCGAGCCGACCATCGGCCGGCGCGAACGCCGGCTCGGCGCCGCCACCATGATCTCTTTCGACGCCTATTTCCGCGAGATCATCGCCGAGCGGCGCAAGGCGCCCCGCGACGACATCGTCAGTGCGCTGGCGCAGGTCGAGGAGGAAGGCGAGCGGCTGAGCGAACGCGAAATGCTGAACATGCTGCGCCTGCTCCTGATTGCCGGCCACGAAACCACCACCAACCTGATCGGCAACGGGATCCTTGCCCTGCTGCGCAATCCCGAGCAGATCCAGCGCCTCCGCGACGACCCGTCGCTCATCCCGGTTGCGGTGGAGGAACTGCTCCGCTTCGATGCACCGGTGCAGGCAATCTTCCGGCACGTGCTCACGGACTGCGAGGTCAACGGCATTCCCTTGCGACGGCGCGACAACCTCGTGCTCCTGCTGGGTTCGGCCAACCGCGATCCGGATGCGTTCGATGACCCGGACCGCCTCGACGTCGGTCGCGGCGCATCCACCCACTTGTCACTGGGGCGCGGCATTCACCACTGCCTCGGCGCCGTTCTCGCGCGTCTCGAAGGGCGCATCGCGCTGGAGATGCTGCTGGAGCGGTTCGCGTCGATCCGGCTGCTCGACGACAGGCCGCGCTTCCGCACCGGCATCGTCTTCCGCGGCCTCTACGGACTGCCGTTGCGCTGCATGCCGGCGTAGTGCAGCCGCGCGGTCGCGTCTCCGGCCCCGTCTCGCATCGATCTCTCGGCCTCAAGGACCGGGCCGTGTCCAACAACGGGACTCGCCGTGAGGGTCCGGGCAGCGCCGCGCGGCCGCGCAGGACCGGCGAGTCGGCCGCCGGCCGCGGCATCCGGCGCCGCAATTTAGCCGGATGCTTCCCGAACGCGCGGGAGTCGACCGTGATCCGCTGCGCGCGCTCGCGCCCCGGCGCCGGTTCCTTCAGCGGATCGGACGCGATCCCGGACAGTCGCTCCTTTCCCATGAAGCCTGTCCGGCAGCGCTCCTGACGTGGAATCCAGGGCCGCCTTGATGACATTGAGAGCCGAACCCGGAAGTGGCCGGGTTCCACAGAATGGAGTCCGTTTCGTGACGGACATGACGCAGGAGGAATGCGGCGACACTCGCGGCAACGCGCGTCACCGGAGACGTATCCGGTGCACGGAAGGACTGATGCCCGTTCGCCCGTCACCGCACGTTCGCCCGAATGACACCCAATGGCGATGCGCGCGTTGTGCACAGGCACTGTCCGGACACCGGGTCTCGCCTTCCAGGGCTGCCTTGCGTCCGGGCTGCCGGGCTCCCTTACCGAACCGGAAGCCTCAGTGGCGCGTGTCGAGACGGAGCCGGTCCTGGCCAAGGCTGCGCGGCAGGCGCCTCCGGAGGTCAGCGTGAAGGCGGTGTGGTGCAAGCCGCAGCCGTGGTGAAATGCGCATTGCACGTGCATGTGGATCGTGCGCGACTCCCTCTGGGACGCGCTTCGCGACTGCCGGCCGACGGCCTTCGGATTTCCGACCACCCGGGTCACGCGAAAGTCCTGCCGATCCTGTGCGCACAGCCTGTGTTTCGGCGTCTGTACATTCCGGCGCTCATCGGTGTCTCGCCGCCCGAACGGGAGGCATCCGACGAGCGAGAAGCTTCGCTTTGGCAGTGACAACACTCGATGAGCCAAAGCCCGCCGGTCGTTTCCGGGCGGCAAATTGCCCGAAGCCTGACCAAGAGCGCGAATTCTCGCGGACTGATGGCGGGTCAACCGATCCGCCACGGCATCTGTGGGCAGGAGTCCGCCTGGTCGAAGGCGTCCGGTTCCAGTCTGGTCAGCGCGAGACAGGAAGAACCGGCCCAGGCCTGACTGAACCGTGCGGGAAATTCATGCCGAAGCAATTCAGGGAAATGACAGGCGGGCTTGCCGGAGATCGCTGCGACGGCGGGATCGCACTTTCTGAGCCAGCCCATCAAGGTTCTGGGGACCACCCCATTGGCTTCGCAGAAGTCGACCTGCGTGCCGTCCCAGATGCTCGAACTCTGCCATCAGGGCCTGCCGCTCTGCCTCGGTGCAAAATATAGGGCAGCGTGAGCGTGGGCGCCGGCCCACGGTCGTCGTTGGTGCGTCGTCTGTCGTGTAGGAACCTCCGGTCAGGGTGATTTGACCGGAAGATGCTCTCGCGCGAGGGCGGACGAAATCAAGGCGCGGACGAAGCGTCGTGCTTTGCTTCTCCGCGACATGTGGCGGGAGCTGCCCGATGGCGGTCGCGACCACTTGCCTGGGATGCAGTTCAGCGGCGACGTCGAGACCAACCGAGCCGACACCGACCCGCTTCAGGATACCGCGACATTCACGTTGGCCGTAGATCAGTTCGAGACGTCCCCGGGAGAAGAGAGAGGGACGGCAACGGGCAGTTTCTACGGCCCCAACGGGGAAGCCGTGGCCGCCACACTCTGGTACCGGCGCGACGGATACAGGATTCAGGGCGCGCTCGGCAGGAATCTGGGAGAATGAACCCCAGGTGCATTTCGTTGGCCAGTCCGTGCGGTGATTCCAGGCGTCGGATCGCCTTACCGGTCAATTGCTGCTGACCGGTACCGGGAATTCATTCTTCGCACGGCGGCGGCCACGGAATCGGTTGCCGATTTCGGTCGCCGCCATGCATGCCCGCCGGGAATGGCTTTCCCGTTTCCCGCTTCGCATACATCCTGATTGATGGGCATTGCAAAGCCCCGGATCGGGAGCTAATGCCCGGCACTGTGATTTCAACCAAGCTGCGCAGGACCGCAACAACCCTTTCGACATGGATTTGAAGAAGGCTACGCTAACGCTCCGACTGCGTGCTCACGCATCGGCGGAGTCCCGTATGGGCGGGAGCCGGTCCAAGCGGCCGAGCCTTCGGGGCGATAGCTTCAGACCGGGAACAAGCGAGGCGACCAACTTGCCGATCACGGCCTGATCGTGTCGCTTCGCTCCAGGTGGCTCTCTCTTGAGTAAAGCACCCTACGCCCGGTCTCGTCTTCGAGGAGCCTGCGACTACGCCTGAGCCGTGCCGCAGGCGCTTCCGCTCGGCCATCAAATTCCATTCTGCAGAAGTTGCCGCCTCGCGACAGTTCGACAGGCAGAACAGCGGTTTCATGCGCAGTGCCCGGAGATGCGGTTCCGCGATCAGGGCAAGCGGGAGGATCGCAACAAGGCGCTACTCGAGGACTTGCCCGGGAGAAGACATGCTGGCGCGGTGCAGGAAATCCATGTCCGTGCCGAAGCTCCGGGCCGTTCAGCGGCGTCCGCTGCCATTCAAGATTATGCGGAGTGGCGAGAAGAAGTGTTCAAGCGGTTTCCCCCCGAAGCAGAGTTGCCGCATGTCTCGGTCAGGTTGCGGACAGCGATTCGATGACCTCGACGGCGGGCCTGGACAAGATCGTATGCCGCCTGACGGCGCAGCCAGAACTCGGCACTCGACCAGCCCGCCTTTTCCAGACGGATCGCCATTTCCGGAGAAATGCCTGCATGGCCATTGAGAACCCGTGACAGCGTGTGACGGGCGACGCCCAGTTCGCGTGCCGCTTCGGTTACGCTCAATTCGAGCGGTTCCAGGCAGTTCTCGCGGATGCCGCGCCCGGGGTGGGGGGGATTCATCATTGCCATGTTCATGCCTTCCTCTAGTGGTAGTCGATCAGATCGACGTCGTGGACGTCACCGTCCTCGAAACGAAACGTCACTCGCCAGTTTCCGGAAATCGAGATGCTCCAGTACCCCTTGAGGTTGCCTTTCAGACGATGAAGCCGGTAGCCGGGCAAGTCGACGTCCGATGGCTTGGCGGCTTCGTCAAGGTCGGCCAGCGCGAGACTGACGCGACTTGAAAGGTCGGGCCCCACCCTGCTTGCATCCCCGCGTTCGTACATCCGCCTGAGACCTCTATGACGGAAGCTGCGGATCATGACTGCTTGTATCGTATGCCGATACGCTTGGCAATCTGAATTGGCCAGCCAATTGACAGCATCCGACCGAATCAAGGCGGGCACAGCCGCCGCCCTTCCCCGAGGCCGGATGGCGTAGCGCTTCCTGCACCACTCCGCCGACAACCAGGCTGGCGCCGCATCCCAGCGCGGCGTGCGGAAGTTCGCTCCGCGATTGTTGTTCCGTAGCTTGTTCACAAACCGCTGGACAGCCGCGAGACCAGGACCGAAAGCTGGTTGCAGATCCGTGTGTGGGACATTTCGCCTGTCTGCAGTCGACGCAACCGCATCCCAGGGAGCGATCTTCAAGATTCCCGCTTCGACCCGGTCACCTTCGAGCTTTCTGTGCACGGGCGATCTGCCCGCCTCGCAGTGACGGGAATGCGGCGCTTCGCGGCGCGGGCTTGGCCGGGTCCCCGCCCACAAGGCCTCACGCAGGGCTGTTGCCGGATGCCGATCGGGCGATCGGGGAGTCAGGCCAGGCATCGCGCCGCCCGCTTGGCGCGTTGTGGCCGAACCGCGCCCGAACCGGTGAGGCACGACCGCGTCCGTCCAGCGAGCCTGCTGGGTTCGGCCAACCGCGATCCGGATGCGTTCGATGACCCGGACCGCCTCGACGTCGGTCGCGGCGCATCCACCCACTTGTCACTGGGGCGCGGCATTCACCACTGCCTCGGCGCCGTTCTCGCGCGTCTCGAAGGGCGCATCGCGCTGGAGATGCTGCTGGAGCGGTTCGCGTCGATCCGGCTGCTCGACGACAGGCCGCGCTTCCGCACCGGCATCGTCTTCCGCGGCCTCTACGGACTGCCGTTGCGCTGCATGCCGGCGTAGTGCAGCCGCGCGGTCGCGTCTCCGGCCCCGTCTCGCATCGATCTCTCGGCCTCAAGGACCGGGCCGTGTCCAACAACGGGACTCGCCGTGAGGGTCCGGGCAGCGCCGCGCGGCCGCGCAGGACCGGCGAGGCTCGCACCGGGCGAGTCGGCGGTCGGCCGCGGCATCCGGCGCCGCAAGTCAGCCGGATGCTTCCCGAACGCGCGGGAGTCGACCGTGATCCGCTGCGCGCGCTCGCGCCCCGGCGACGGTTCCTTCAGCGGATCGGACGCAATCCCGGACAGGCGCTCCTTTCCCATGAAGCCTGTCCGGCAGTGCTCCTGAGGTGGAATCCAGGGCCGCCTCGATGACATTGAGAACCGAACCCGGAATTGGCCTGGCATCGCGGAACGCGGTTTCGTACGTCCTTGCATTGGGGGGTGAAATTGACGCCTGCGGGAGGGTGCGCAGCTCGTTGCGAACGAAAACGCGACAGTGCGACCGCAGGATGGCCGCCCCACGCCCTGTGTCGGGGCCTCACGCTTCAGGCTGCTGCGGGAGGTGCCCTTGTCTTGCAGGGAGGCCTTCAAGGGCAGAGGCGGTCAGGCCTTCCGCCTTCTTCGTCAGGATGCCTTGCCGCCAGGCACTCTCGGCGGCGTTGACGTCCCGTCCATCG
Source organism: Boseongicola sp. (assembly GCA_028824715.1). GTDB lineage: Bacteria > Pseudomonadota > Alphaproteobacteria > Rhodobacterales > Rhodobacteraceae > JAJEFO01. The sequence continues at coordinate 11,050 of JAPPCV010000001.1, forward strand.
CCGCAGCGACAGCTTCCCCACCCTTGGATCGCCGACGGAGCAGGCCTTGTGAACGCGAACCTCCGGTCGACCCTCACCAAGCGCCTGTCCAGCCACTCGGCCTTGCAATCCGGCGTGTGCACCAGGTCGCCTCGCGCGGCGTCGGCGACGTCCTTGCGGAAAGCGAAGAGGCGGCGCGAAAGGGCGAACGCGCGACGAAATCCGGAACGCCCGAGGTCCGACCGGCGACGCATGATCCTTGGACATCCCCACCGGGACGCTTCCGGGTCTTGAACTGCCACTTCATCACGTGTATTTCGCACGTGTCTCCCCGACACGGTTGAATGCATTCGGACGGCAAAAGGACTGTGCTCGGGCAATCTCCGGGGCTTGATCCCCTGACGAAGAGAAGGAAGTGCCATGGCCAAGCGGTGGTATTCCGTAAGCGTTCTGTCGAACTTCGAGAAGAAGGTTGCAGAACAGATTCGCCACGCCGTGGACGATGCCGGCCTTGAGGAGGAGATCGAGGAAGTCCTCGTTCCGACCGAGGAAGTCATCGAGATACGGCGTGGAAAGAAGGTCACGGCCGAACGGCGCTTCATGCCGGGCTACGTGCTGATCAGGATGGACATGTCGGACGAAGGCTATCACCTGATAAACTCGATCAATCGCGTCACCGGGTTCCTCGGGTCCCGTGGCCGGCCGATGCCGATGCCGGATGCCGAGGTGAACGCAATCCTGAACCGTGTAGAGGAGGGCGAGACTGCGCCGAAGCTCATGATCTCGTTCGACGTCGGCGAAAAGGTCAAGGTGCATGACGGTCCGTTCGAGGACTTTGACGGCACCGTCGAGGAGGTGGATGAAGAGAACCAGCGCCTGAAAGTCTCCGTCTCGATATTCGGTCGCGCGACACCGGTGGAGCTCGAATTCACGCAGGTGGCAAAGCAGAACTAGGGTCTGTTGACAGTCATTTTGCCGCGACCATGCCGGCGACGAGGTGGATTCCCGCCGCGAAGCTCTCATCGGACTTGTCATGGCGCGTCACGATTGCTCTGAACTCCTTGATTTTCGCGAAGAAGTTCTCCACCAGGTGCCGTCGGTCGTACATGTCCCGGTCATGCTCCCGTGGCTCCGTCCGGTTCCGCCGCGGGGAATCACCGCCTCCGCGCCGCGCCCCTCCAGATCGTCGAGCAGCCAGTCCGCGTCGAACGCCTTGTCGCCGACGAAGGCCGCGAACGGGAGGCCGTCGAGAAGCGCCGGCACCCCTGCGAGGTCGTGCGCCTGGCGGGGAGGATCACGAAGCGCACAAGGTATCCGAGCGCGTCCACGACCGCCACGACCTTGCTCGTCAGGCCGCCCCGGGAGCGGCCGATCCCCTGCCTTTCGGTCCCCCCCTTGCCCCCGACGCCTTCTGGTGCGCCTGGACCACCGTGCCGTCGACGAACACGCACTCGAGGTCGAACTCCTCGGACAATGTGTTGAAAACACGCTCAAAACCCCGGAAAGCGTCCAGCGGCGGAACCGCACCCAGGCGCTGTTCCAGTTGCCGAACCGCACCGGAAGGTCGCGCCACGGCGATCCGGTGCGGAACCGCCAGAGCAACGCGTCCACGAAAAGGCGGTTGTCCGCCGCCGTGCCGCCGGGGTCGGTCGCCTTGCCCGGCAGCATGTGCTCGATCCGCGCCCACATGGCGTCGGTCAGCACCGTCCTGTCTGCATTCATCTGATACCTGCTCGTTGCCCGTGCCGCCGTTCCGGCGGTCATTGGGACGGAAAATGGCATCAATCCGGACGAATCGCAACGTGACTGTCAACGGACCCTGGTCTTGCCACACTTGACGGCGGCGGTTCGTGCTTGGCGCGCTGTCTCGCTCCGTGTTTGAAGCTTGAGCTGATTCTTCTCTTGCTGATGTTGGCAGGCTGGCCGGATGCCGGCAATTTGCGAGCGTGAGCGAGCCAACAGTGGGAACCACCATGGCGTGGATCATCCCCGCACGGGCGGGAGACGATCGAGTGTCGGGTCGTCGGACCGTTGCAGGAGTGCAGGACAGCAGTCATTGTCATTTGGCCAGCGTTGCCTGAATGGTGCGGCACCGCGCGTCGATGGCTTCGATCACCCCGCTGATCACGTCGTGCGGACCCGCCGGCATGGCGGCGATGTCGTCGGCCGTCGTCGCCAGCTCCGCTCTCACGCGTCTGGCCAGCTGATCCACCCGGGCGACTGCGCGGCGCGGCGCAAGTCCGCAGGCCTCGGCCTCGCGTGCCCAGTGGCGTCGCTCGATGTAGGTGCCGTCGCGCTTGCCGCCGACGTCGAGCGCAAGGTTGCGCGTGATGTTCGGCCATACGGCGGCGCACACGACGTCGTAGAGAGGTGCCAGTTGCGCGCCATGTGCGGACAGCATGAGTGAATGGTTCTTCATGTGTGCGTCCGTGTTGCAGCACAGGACGTTGAAGACCAGCATGTCCCAAAGCTGCATGACATCCGTGCCGCCGCCCACTTGCCGCAGCCGATCCATCATCTTCGAAAAGCTGCCCTTCTGCCCGCGATACTGAGAATGCTGGAATTTGCCCGCCGGCGGCAGTCCGAACGCCTGGCAGAAGTCCTCCTGGTGCAGTCGGCGCAACAGGTCGCCTTCCTCAACCCGATCGTAACGTTCCACCAAGAGAAAGCAGCGCTGCCCCGCACGGCGCGTGGTCACCGATGCCGCGGGCAGGCCGACCCGGCGCGCAAGCGTCAGGCAGAAGGCCTCGTTCTGCACGCTGCCCCAAAAGCGATCCGGGCTGTCCGGCTTCAGGATGTGGCTCGACGGCGTCCCGTCCACGGGTATGCCGATCCGCCCGTCATCCAGCAGACGCACCGACAGCTTCGACTGGACCCCTGCAAGCGACATCGACACGCCCTCTTCACCGACCAGGAACGGCTTTGCCGGCAGCTCGTTCAGGATCCGTTCAAGCTCGGTCTCGGTCGCAACCGGCAGGACTTTCCGCCCGGTCGTGCCGCGCTCTGAAAACGACAGGGCGCCAGAGGTGTCGCGACCGACCCTTGCCAGCAGCGCGAGCACGTCGGTGTGCGGCACATCGAGGATGCGCGCCATAATGCGCAGCTCGTCCATGTCCTCCGGAAGCAGGTTGATCAGCCATGGCGCGAGACCGTTCCAGTCAAATGCCCGATCCGAGAGGGGCATCGTGGTCGATACCGGAAAGGCGCCGGGAAGGGCCAGCCACTCCGGTGCATATCGGAAGACCGGCGCCGGTTCGGCCACGGTCTGGATCGACCCGACCAGATGTCGCTCGAAATAGATGTCCATGTCCGGTTACGCCCCGGGCAGCGCCGGGCGCGCGCCGCGGCGGTCCTCGAAGAGCATCGAGATGTCGATGCCCAGGGCTTCGGCCGCGGCAAGCGCGGGCCCGAGATAGCTGGTTCCCTTGCCCCGTTCGAGTTCGCTGATGAATCGCCTGTTGGTGCCGATCATCGACGCCAGGTCCTCCTGCGTGTACCCCAGCGTCTTTCTGCGGTGCCGAAGGCTGGCCCCGAATTCCCGGGCCAGGCGTTGTCCTGCCAACTTGATGTCCATTGCAAGGTCGCTCCTGTTCGAATTCGGCATCGCGGCTGAGCTTTGAAGGGTGATGATACCGTCTTGTAGCTTTTTTAGGTCAAGACCCATGAAGTTACAAGATTGTATCATTGTTTTGGCATAGGCATTCAGCGTGATCGATCTGCAGCATTGGGCTGAGGCTTTGGGTGTCGTATCGGGCAGCGCGCCTCTGCCGAGACAAGACCTGAACCAGCAGGACGCTGTCTCGGCCCATGCAGGACAGCACCAACCATGATGTTGGTTTCCATTGCATCCGAAGGGGCCTGAACGACGATGATGTCGCGCGTGCCGAGCGGACGGTGCGAAATCACATGCGAGCGGATCGCATCGTCGCTGACGACGCCACCTGAAGCGCGGCAAACTGGATGATGGTCGCGTTACCGCACGCAAGACTTCGCTTTCGATGAATCCGTTGCATTGTCAAGAATGTTGACCGAACCGATTGTCTTGGGGCGAGAGAACGAGGAAACGGAGCATGTCGGCAAGAGGCGAATTGCCTGGTGTCTTGCGCCGGTGCCGACATTGGGCAGGGCGTTCGGAGAAGTCCCTGATCCTGGATGAACTCGCGTCAGTGACGGGGGGTCAGGAGGCACCGGAACCTGCGGGGTCGATTGACGTGAACCATTCGAAATCTGGGTCGGTTGCGGCAATTTCGGATTGTGCCAGGCAGAGCGGAAACAAGACCAGTCGGGCACGTGACCCCGCAGGTTCCAGCGCTTCCCGTGAAACAGGGCCGGGCCCGACGCCGCGCTCTGCGGCTCGCCCGGGACTCCGTCCGTGGCCCTCAATCTTGCCGAAGTCAACGATCCCGAGAGGAGCAGGACTCACGGTGCACCGGAACCCGGAGAAACAGCGGCCCTGCTCTCGATCACGGCGACCGTTCCACTTCTTGAGCGCCAAGCTTCAGGTGACGACTCGGCCCGGACGTTCAATTGGCTTGACGAGTCGGGACGTGATTCGACAGCCCAAGCATGTTGGTTGCAGGGGCACCGCTCAGCGCAACGCGCTCACCAGCAGGCTTGGCCAGATTTTCAACGGCAGCCTCAACAGAGGGAGTACGCTTGCCGAAGCGTGTCATCACGGCGAACGCGAAGAGTTCACGCTTCACGCGCATAAGCTCTCCACGCATTCCGCAAACTGGGGCCCGACGTCTAGCACCGACGGCTGTGCATGAGCGGCCACGGAGCCCGAACCCGTCGAGACCCTCCCGGCGCGGGCGGCACGGGGCGCGGCGTTGATGCCGGAAGCGGCGTTTGCGCTTGGCCGGGAACCGAGGGTTGCAATGAGGGACCGAGGTTGAAGTCCGACGCATCGACGGATTCCACGCGTTGGAAAACCACGCAAGGGACGCGGATGCACGTCTTGGACGGCGAATCAAAGGTCCGGACGTCAGGCTTCGGCGCCAAGGCGCCCGCAGCCCGGATCCCGACGGTGCCGAACAGCGAAACTGGTGCGCGGGTCTCACCGTCCGCCGGGGGCCGACACCGAGATGCTGCCTTCCATAGAAGAGCGAGGGTCTGTGGACCGGCAAGCCAGCTCCAGGCTGGGCATCGCCACGGTCAGGACAGGCTTGCCAACAGGGCATGCCCGCTGTAACGGGTGCGACTGTCGCCCTTGCGGCAGAACCTAGTGGGAGGCATGGCGGTCGCGATCGCTGGGCCGGACCACATCAACCACGATCTCGCGGGACGCGTCCCGGGAGCGTTGAGAAAGGAGGCCTGTGATGGCCAAAAAAATTGCCGGCACGATGAAGCTGCAGGTGCCGGCCGGGCAGGCGAACCCTTCGCCGCCGGTAGGTCCGGCACTGGGCCAGCGTGGCATCAACATCATGGAGTTCTGCAAGGCGTTCAACGCCAGAACGCAGGACATGGAGCAGGGCGCGCCGTGCCCGACCATTGTCACCTACTATCAGGACAAGTCCTTCGCGATGGAAATCAGGACGCCTCCGGCGTCTCATTTTCTCAAGAAGGCGGCAAAGCTGAAATCCGGCGCCAACTTCCCGTCGCGTGAAATCGTGGGCTCGGTTACAAGCGCACAGGTTCGCGAGATCGCCGAGGCCAAGATGAAGGATCTTTCGGCGAACGACATCGACCAGGCAATGAAGATCATCCTCGGCTCGGCAAGGTCGATGGGCATCGAGGTGAAGGGGTAAGTCATGGCGAAGATCGGAAAGCGCATCAAGGCGGCTCGCGAGTCCTTCTCCGGCAAGGAGAACGTGACAGTCGAAGAGGCGATCGCCCTCGTCAAGACCAGCGCCAAGGCCAAGTTCGACGAGACCGTCGAGATCGCGATGAACCTCGGTGTCGATCCACGTCACGCGGACCAGATGGTTCGCGGTTCGGTCACGTTGCCAAACGGAACCGGCAAGGCGGTTCGAGTGGCCGTGTTCGCGCGCGGGGCCAAGGCCGACGAGGCCAGGGAAGCCGGTGCGGACATCATTGGCGCGGAAGACCTGATGGAGACGGTTCAGGGCGGCACGATCGAGTTCGATCGCTGCATTGCGACCCCGGACATGATGCCGATCGTCGGCCGTCTCGGCAAGATTCTGGGGCCACGCAACCTCATGCCGAATCCGAAAGTCGGCACCGTGACCATGGACGTCAGGGAGGCGGTCGAGGCTGCCAAGGGCGGCGAGGTTCAGTTCAGGGTCGAGAAGGCCGGCATCGTCCATGCCGGGATCGGCAAGGCCTCGTTCGAGGATGCGAAACTTGCCGAAAACGTTCGGGCGTTCGTGGACGCCGTGTCCAGGGCGAAGCCTTCAGGATCGAAAGGCACCTACATGAAGAAGGTCGCCCTCAGCTCGACGATGGGGCCGGGCGTCTCGGTCAGCATCGACAGCGCGACCGGCAACTAGGCCTGGGGCCCGGCTGTCAACCGGCGCGCCGGGCTCGCCGCGCTTTCGCCTTGCCGTGTTCGGGACGGGTTGGTGCATCGCGATGCTCCGCATCGGGCCCTGCTCGTGACGGTGATCCCTGGCCGGATTTCCGTTTCTTGAACGGCGCCATGCCCTGTCGCGCGAGCGCGTCCGCGCGCTCGTTCTCCGGATGGCCGGCGTGGCCCTTAACCCAGGCCCATTGAACGTCATGCTCGCTCCGGGCCATGTCCAGCCTTTGCCACAGGTCCACGTTCTTCACCGGCTTCCTGGCTGACGTCTGCCAGCCCTTGGCCTTCCACGCGGGCATCCAGGCCGTGATGCCGTTCTTCACATAGGCCGAGTCGGTGACAAGCGTGATCCGGGACGGACGCTTCAGCGCTTCAAGCGCGTGGATCGCGGCCAGGAGCTCCATCCGGTTGTTCGTGGTCCGGGCCGCCCCGCCCGCGAGCTCTCGCTCGCGCACGACCCGGTCGCGTTCCTTGGCAACCAGGAGCACGCCCCAGCCGCCCGGTCCCGGGTTGCCCGAGCAAGCGCCATCGGTATAGGCAAGGACCTCGGTCACCCAGGGACGTGATCGAGCCCGACGTAACCGGGCTGCTCCGTCATTCGCTGCAGCCATGCCCGGATGGCGGGGAAACGCGGCAGGTCGTATCCGCCCCTGGAGTCGGCCGTATGCGTGTAGGCATAGAGCGAAACGTCGGCGACTGTCAGCTGGTCGCCCGTCAGCCACGCCGCCTCCTGAAGCCGGCCCTCCATGACGCCCAGGATTTCGTGGCCCCGGCTCAGGAGATCGGCCATGCGGTCGGGCGTTGCCTCATGCGCGCGGCTCGGGTAGCTCTTCAATGCTGCACGGACGGCGATGACCCCCTCGTGCTGGTTCTGCTCCCAGAACATCCAGGCCAGAACGTGCGCTCGCCGGACAGGATCGTCGGGGAGAAGCGCCGTGCCGTCTGCGAGACAGCAAAGGATCGCGTTGGACTCCGGCATGCGGGTTCCGTCCCCAAGCTCGAGGACCGGGAGCTTCCCGAACGGAAGCCATCCCTCTTCGTGAACCCGGGCGAGCTCGGCGGAGCCTTCTTCAAGCGCCACGTGCGTGTAGCTGCGCTGCAGCAGGGCCAGCAGCAGCCGCACCTTGTAGCTGTTGCCCGAAGACGGCATCGAGTAGAGCATGAGGTCAGTCAACTTTCCTTCCCTTCATCACGATCCATGGGGCCTCGACGCCGTCCAGCCCCGCTTCCATGCCGGTGGCACGCGACAAGACTTCGAATCCGGCAGATTCAAGAAGCCCGGCAAGTTCGGACTCCTCGTAATACGCATAGAAGCGGCCAAGGGAATCGCGTCTCTCGCCGGTGCCGGTCTTGAGCCCTATATGAAACAGCCCGCATGCGGTCAACGCTTTCGCGATCCTGTCGAGATGTCCCGGCATTTCCGATCGTGGTGCGTGGAGCAGCGAGAAATTGGCATAGATCCCGTCATAGACGGCGTCGGCATCGAGCGCATCGAAGGCTGCAACGCGGACTTCCAGCCCGAACTGCTCGCGCGCAAGCGCGGCCATTTCCGGCGAGGCGTCCCATGCGTCAACCTGCAGGCCGGCCTGCGACATGCGTGCCGCCGCGCGGCCCGGTCCGCAGCCGAGGTCGAGAACGCGCGCCCGTGCAGGCAGGGACTTGATGAATGCATCCAGGTGGCGGTCGTTGCGTTCCCGATGCACCATTGCCGCGTAGTCGCCGGCCTTCCGGCCGTAGACCTCCAGGGTCGCGCGGTCCGCGGTCATTCGCCCGCTCGCATCCTGCAGGCCGTCAAGCGGCGTCCCGAAGAACTCTGGGCACCTTGAACTCGACGTTCTCGATGGCGGTCTCCACCGCTTCGACCGTCACGCTGAACCGTTCCCGGAAGGCGTCGAGCACCTCGTTCACCAGGATTTCGGGCGCTGAGGCGCCGGCCGTGAGCCCGATGCTGCGTGCGCCCTCGATCGAGCGCCAGTCGATGTCCACGGCACGCTGCAGGAGCTGGGCATGCTTGCAGCCTGCCGTCCGCCCGACCTCGACTAGGCGGCTCGAGTTCGACGAGTTCGGTGCGCCCAGGACCAGGAGCGCGTCGATCTTGGGCGCAATCGCCTTGACGGCGGCCTGGCGGTTCGTTGCGGCGTAGCAGATGTCTTCCTTGTGCGGGCCCGCGATTGACGGGAAGCGGGCCTTCAGGGCGGCGACGATCTCGGCCGTGTCGTCGACCGAAAGCGTGGTCTGGGTGATGTAGGCCAGCTTGTCGGGGTCGCGGGGCTCGACATGCGCGACATCTTCCACGGTCTCGACCAGGAGAATCTCGCCGTCGGGAAGCTGCCCCATGGTGCCGAGCGTCTCGGGGTGGCCCGCATGCCCGACCATGATCATCTGAAGGCCGTTTCCGTGATGCCTGGCCGCCTCGATATGCACCTTGCTGACCAGCGGACAGGTGGCGTCCACGTAGATCAGGTTGCGGCGGTTTGCCTCTGCCGGCACGGACTTCGGCACGCCGTGCGCGGAGAAGATCACGGGCCGGTCGTCGGGGCACTCGTCGAGCTCCTCGACAAAGACGGCCCCCTTGGACCGGAGATCGTCCACGACGTAGCGATTGTGCACGATGTCGTGGCGCACGTAGACCGGCGGCCCCCATTTCTCCAGCGCCATGTCCACGATCTTGATGGCGCGGTCAACCCCGGCACAGAATCCCCTCGGCGCCGCAAGGTAGATGGTGATGTCGGCTTCGGCCATCGTTCCTCCCCCTTCCATCGAGACATACGTGCTTTGGTGGCGGCAGTCCAGTTCGGAAGGCGCCGCTGCAGGACCGTCCCGCATTGCGTGCGACTTCTTGGGCACGCGCCTGACCGTGCCGGCAACCCGAACTCGTTCGTGATCGGGCGTCGTCCCGTTGCCGGACAAGCCGGCAAGATCCGGGCGACACTTGGCCACTGCGCAAGATTCCAGTCACGCAAAGGGATTGACCAGATGCAGCCGCTCCAGGACCAGGAGACCGTCATGCATGTCTTCGGAGTACGGCGTATCGCAGCCTGAGATCAGTGCGGCAGCGACGATCATCGCGTCATATGCAGAGAACCCGTATCGTTCGGAAAGGCTCCGGCCGATCTCGTGCGTGCGCAGGGTCAAGTCCTCTACAGGGCAGAGCTCAATCAGGCCGGCGAGAAACCTGCCTGTCTCAGCCCAGGCTCTCGACGACAGTGCACCAGCGCCTCGTTTAGGACCTGCACGCTGATGCGCGGTCCTTGCAGCAGAATGGCTTCGGCGCGGTCGGCCTTGGGGCCCTCATCAAGAAGATAGAGTACGACATTCGTGTCGACGATCTTGCCGCTCATTCGCGGCATCACGGCAAAGCCGCTCGGCGGCGCGGAGCTTTCCACGAAGGTCCCGGAGACCTTTCAGCACCTCTTCGGCGTCACGCTTGGCCATGTCGGCCCTGAGCCGGCCAATGGCACTCTCGCGTGTCGCCTGCGTCGTGCTTATGCGTTCCTCCAGCACGGCGAGCTCGTGATTGTCCGGCGCTTCGCCAATGCCTTGAGCACATGCCTGATCACCACGCCAGAAAGGGGTGATCGGGTCCCGGATTTCGGTCACACAATCTGCATTCCGCATGGCCCGAGCCAATACATTCGGTCTGTCCCGAAACCGGCTTCGCCCGTTTCAAGGGAGCGTGGCACCCGACGCAAACAGCTTGGCCTGATGGCGAATTCGTACAGCCGGGGGCATCCGAAGCGGCCGCGGACTGCATCGCGGGAACCGATCGACGATTCTGACGGCGCGAGGCCCCGGCAACAAGTCAAGGCCGCCGGAAAACAAGCACCTCCCGCAGCAGCGGCCAAGCCGTGTCGTTCGATCGCAGGCAGACGATCGCTCACGAAGCGCTGTGGGTCGTGCGATGCTGCCGGCCACCTCAAAGACCCGGGGAGTCTGCCCGGAGACCGGCTGGGAGCCCTTCGTGGCGACCGGACCGGCAGCACAGCGTTCGCGTCAACGAGCAACTACGCATCCGCTTCGCCAGGCGCAATGGCGATGCCTGGGAGGTCGAGATCGTGCACCGCCATCAGGATCTTCATCGCACATGACCATTGACCGAGAAGAACTGGACCACCTCGGCGTCGACCCTTCCAGCATCGCGGCGAGTCGGCGGTTCTGCCTGGTGCATCCTGGCAGCAATCCTGCCGATTTGTGCACAGGGCCCGGGAAGTCCGGACGCGACCGCCCAGGGATGCGCCGTGAGGGTCTTGACATTGCACGAAGCCTAAATTTACGGGATCTTTATCCAGATTTCGGAGTTTGACATGAAAATTTCAGCATTGATTGCGCTTCTTCTGACTTCGGTGACAGCGGGTTGTTCCGCCGACCGTGCCGATCCGCCGCCGGTCGAGATCCCGGCACCCACGTTCGCACCCGTCCCCCAAGAGTTTCGCACTCAGACGACCTTCGTCGACAACGTCCTCAGCGTCGACGTTCGCTATCCCGAGGGCCGTTCCCGAACGCTGAACACCGCCCTGCACCAGGCCGGGTCGTGGTCGCAATACCTCGCCCGGCCCGTGATGCCGAACCATTCCAGCCGCGAATGGCTGCTCACGGACAACCACTACGACGGCAAGGTCCTGCTCTACGCGACCGCATCGTGGAACGATGCCGACCCCGGCGACTACCTCTCGGCAGGCTGGTGGCTTGTCTACCCTCCCGAGGCACGTGACTTACTGGAATTCGAATCCGCCACGCGCGGCGTCTTCATCGACGGCCCGGAACTCGACCCGGCAAGGCCGCCGGACCTGCCCCTGGCGAGCACCGCCACCTACGTCGGCGGCGCCGGAGGAGTGTACACGTACACTTACGGCCACGACTGGGACGATCTGGCCGGATCTTCCGATCTCACCGAGTTCCAGGGGCTTCTTGCGTTGACCGCCGACTTCGACAGCAACCGCATCACCGGTTGCCTGGGGTGCATCGGGCCGATCGAGACGGCGCCCGGTCAGCACCTCTTTCCGGTCGTGACCTGGTGGGATCCTGATCCGACGGCATTGCCGGCCGACTACGACATCCGCCTTTCCGCATCTCTTGGCGCCAACGGCGCCTTCGAGGACACCGCGATCGCGGTGATGCATCCCGAACGCACGGTCACGAACGCCGTGGGAACGTGGCGCGGCCAGTTCTCGAACAGGCCTGATGGCGACGGCAATCCCCGCCGCGTGGTTGGTTCGACCGACGTTCACTTCGCCGAGGCCGACGGTTCGCACGGACGGTTCACGGGCATCTTCGATGCTCTTACGCCCGCAACGGTCACGGCCGATGACGGCAGCGCCAACGGCGCGAACTGAATTGAATTCCTTCGGACGGACCATGGGCATGGCGAACGCCCGCACGGCATGTTTGCCTGACAGACAATTGATGTTCCGGGCAGGGGTTCGCCGGGACGCGCGTTCGGGCATCCGGCGATAGATGCTCGGGGCGCGCATCGCCGCAGGTCGCCACCGCGTTCGCTGTCTGGTGCGTCCAGCGCTCGATCAGGTCCGGATGCACGGCCGCCAGAACGGAATCGCGGCATGGCAGAGGCCTCGATGTCCAGCACTTGCGGAGAGATGCTGCCGCTCCCAGATCCGAATTCCAGATGAGGCATGTCCGCGCCGCAGCGCCCGACACGCAGGAATGCATGCGAAATTCGCGGCACCGTGACGTGACCGGCTTCGACGGGTTCCCGCCTCTCCGTGCAGCAGCGCGACCGGGCAGTTCAGCCATTGCCGCGCCAGCGAGAACGCGCCTTCGGTGCCTTCGCGCCTGAACACGCCGCCTGCTTCCCGGTGGTTCGGGTCGTAGAACCGCCCGGCCAGGCCAGAGGCGTTGAACGAACCGCGCTGCATCGGGACGCCCTGTCGTCGGATGTCCGCGCTCTGGACACCAGACCGTTCAGCGATGTTCGTGAATTCGAGACCCAGCGACGTCGCCCCGAGACTGACATGGTCGCGTCACCGCGACTTCCGGCCCGATGCTCCCGCTTCCGACCTTGACGCCCGCCGTCGCGCCCGCCCATGACGCGTTGCCGACGGAGGGATCGGAGCCGCTGCCGACGCCGAGCGACGTCGAGATCGCCGCACGGAAGCCGATGCCTTGAATCGCTCCTGACGCAAACAATGCGCGGCCGGCGTTGTTGTTTCCCATACGCCGCAGGAATCGACGCGTTATCCGCTTTCGGTTTCCGTGATGCGCCTGATCTGGACGCCGTTACGACTTTGCCGACCTGTAACCCGGGCGCTCGCGGTAGGCTCCGCCTGGCCCAGGTTCATCGTCAGCTGTTCTCCCTGTCACGTCACCGTGCAGACCGTGCCGTTGCGGGATGCCCCTGCCCGAAGCGGCTGCCCGCGTGCCGCAAGAATGAAATCGCCAAGGGCGATGGTGTCCGGCGACCCGGAGTCCCATGGTGGCGAAGACGGCCCGGAGCCGCCTCTGCCGCCGCAAGCAGCGAGAACCAGCGCGCAAGGCACGATGGCATCGGTCCTCACTTGTCCTTCCTCCCCTATGCCGTGCGACCGGCCGGCACCTTGCGAACCGGTGCAACAGGACACGGGAACGAGGGACTCCTGGAACGCGATGGCTTTGCCGCGCCGGGCCTTCTTCCGGGCCCTCCACGAAGCTGGCGGTCCCGCTCACGTCGACGTGTAGCTCAATGCGGTCGCGTGGCGCGACTCGTGACGGATCAGCCCACGGTCAGCCAGACGACGACACCGGCCACGAGGGCGGCCACGGCCATGCCTGCCACGAATATCGCCGGGCCGACGACGAAATCCATCATGCACTGCTCGAATTGCATCATTCGGAAACCTCCTTGCCCATATGCCATCAGAACCCCCACGCGATGCCGACAGACGCGCCGGTGGTGCCGTCATGGCTGCGCATGACCGCCCCGTGGATTCGCCACCTCTCGCGGTTGACGGCCACGCCGAAGGCGACGGCGCCAACGCTCTCCGCCGTACCGAGGCCGACGCCGACGGACACGGGGTCGTCCGTGTACCGGATGCCTGCCTGGGCGGAATTCATGGCGGCCCAGTCCGGCTTGACGATGCCCATCGCGCCTTGCTGCCCTTCGGGGCCCTGAGGGCCTGCCGGACCCATTGCGCCCGCCGGGCCTCGAGGGCCAGCGGGGCCTGCCGGACCCGTCGCGCCCGAGGGGCCTCTCGGGCCCGTGCAGCCGTGCTGGCATGAGTTCCCCCCGGCTTCGGCGGGCGGCGCGCCCAGCATGGCTACGGCCATCACGGTCGCGATCATGCATGTGTGCGGCGAGTTCGGTACAATACGTGAAAGTATCTTCATGACTGCTCTTTCCTCAATTCAACAGCGTCCGGTCGTTGCCGGCGTGAATTGCAACCCAAGTGGCGGAACCGCACAGCCCAGACCCATTGGCCCATCGGTTCCGCCGTCCTTGGGAAGCTCTGCCGGCGCGGCGCGCGCAGCGAGACGACGCGAGCCGGGTGCCGGCATTCCACTTCACAGATTCTTTCCTAACCGCCTCGCCGTGCCGCGTACGTAAAATGTTCATGTGGATGCCGGGTTCATGATGTCGATTTGATTAATTTCGGGCTTGCCTTCGCCTGCGCTGCGGTGCAGACGGCATGACGCACCGCGAATCCGGTGCCGGTGCGGGCCCTCGGCAGGTGCCGATTCGGGGAGGGAATGGCCATGACGCAGCCCGACGACGCAGGGCAGGAATGCGTGGCGCTGCGCGAGCCCGCCGCCACGCTCAGCGCGGCCATCCTGCGCATCAACGCCAGCCTCGACCTCGACACCGTGTTCGGCGAGGCGGTGGCGGGCGCCTGCGTCCTTGCCGGCGCCCGCTACGGCGCCATCGTCGCCGTCGACGAGGTGGGCGCCCCCCAGGCCCCAGTGTTCTCGGGCCTCGCGCCGGAAGAGGAGCGGGAGCAGCTCGCCTGGCCCGGCAACGCCCAGCTGTTCGAGCATCTCCGCGCCCTGCCGGGCCCGTTGCGGTCGGCCGACTTCCCGGCCTGCGTCCGGGACCTTGGCATCGACGCCCCGTGGACGGTCTCCGAGACATTCCTGGGCATGCCGATGCGCCACCGGGGCGCCGAATTCGGTCACTTCTTCCTTGCCGGCAAGGCGGACGGGGAGGCCTTCACCGACGGTGACGAGGAGGTGCTGGAGCTGTTCGCCTCGCAGGCCGCGTCGGCGATCGCCAACGCGCGCACCCTTCACAGCGAGCGGCGGGCGCGGGCCGATCTCGAGGCCCTGGTCGAGACCTCGCCGGTGGGCGTCGTGGTCTTCGACGCGAAGAGCGGCCGTCCCGTGTCGTTCAACCGCGAGATGCGGCGGATCGTGGAAAGCCTGCGCATGCCCGGCCATCCGCCGGAGCAGCTCCTGGAGGTGCTGTCATTCCGCCGCGCCGACGGGCGCGTGTTCTCCCTGAGCGAGGTTCCCGTCGCGCAGCTGCTCAGCGGCCGCGAGACGCTGCGCGCCGAGGAAATGACGCTGTCGGTGCCGGACGGGCGCCGCGTCAGGACGCTGATCAACGCCAAGCCCATCCTTTCCGAAGGCGACGCGGTCGGCTCGATGGTGGTGACCGTTCAGGACCTGGCGCCGCTCGACGAGATCGAGCGGCTGCGCACCGAGTTCCTGGGCCTGGTGAGCCACGAATTGCGCGAGCCGCTGGCCGCCATCAAGGGCTCGGCGGCGACGCTTCTTGAGGAGGCGCCGACGCTCGACCCGGCCGAGATGCGCGAGTTCCACCGCCTGATCGGGGAGCAGGCCGACCACATGCGGGGCCTAATCGGCGACCTGCTTGATGCCGGGCGCATCGAGGCGGGCACGCTCTCGGTCTCGCCCGAACCCTCGGACGCGGCGGGGCTCGTGGAGCGTGCGCGGGCGACCTTTCAGGGCGGCGGCGCGCGGCACGGCGTTGTCGTCGACCTTCCGTCGGACCTTCCCCAGGTCATGGCCGACCGGCGGCGCGTCGTGCAGGTGCTCAACAACCTGCTCTCCAACGCCGCGCGCAACGCTCCCGAGTCGACCGAAATCCGCGTCTCGGCGGTGCGCGAGGACGACCACGTCTCCATCTCGGTCGCCGACGAGGGCCGCGGACTGGCACCGGAGCGGGTGGCGCACCTGTTCCGAAAGCACGCCGCCCCCGGGGACGGCGGACGCGAGGGCCGGGCGTCGGGCCACGGATTGGGCCTCGCGATCTGCAAGGGCCTTGTGGAGGCTCACGGCGGGCGCATCCGGGCGGAGAGCGCAGGGCCCGGCCTGGGCACCACCGTCGTCTTCACCCTGCCGGCGGCCGACGAGGCCGGCGGCAAGGCGCGTGGCGCCTCGCGGCGACCGTCGCGTCAGTCCGGCGAAGGCTCCGGCCCCGCCCGCATCCTCGTGGTCGACGACGATCCCCGGACGCTGCGCCTGGTGCGCGACGCGCTCTCCTCCGGGGGCTACGCGCCCGTGGTCACGGGCGATCCCGGCGAGATCAAGCGCATCCTGCGCGTGGAGAGGCCGGCGCTCGTCGTCCTGGACCTGGCCTTGCCCGGCGCCGACGGCGTGGAGCTGATGACGGAGATCCCGGAGCTCGCCGACCTGCCGGTCATCTTTGTCTCCGCCTACGGCCGCGACGAGACTGTCGCGCGGGCGCTCGACGCCGGTGCCGCCGACTATGTCGTCAAGCCGTTCTCGCCCGCCGAGCTCACCGCGCGGGTGCGGGCGGCGCTGCGCAGGCGCGAGCGGCCAGCGCCGTTCGTGCGTAAGCGGTTAAAGCACGACGTTACGCCCGCGCCTTGATTTTGTCCGCCCTCGC
>JAPPCV010000142.1 GCA_028824715.1 Boseongicola sp.
GGCATCATGCTTCGCGCGCTCTACGGCAACTTGGGCCGTTTTCGGGCGGCGGGCGCCGATGTTGCGCTCGTTGCGGAATAAATCAAGTGTCACGCTACGCTGATCGCCATGTGTAGGGATTCGCCGCCGTTCTGGCGAGTCGGCGTGCCAAATCCTGGACGCTGCAGCGCCTCGGGCTCAGTCGCTCAAAACGGCCATGCTGTCGGCGTCCCAACAGATCCACACCGGCGCGTCGCCCACGTCCTGACCTGTCTCCATGTTGACATAGGCCTTCAGAGTCGCGCCTCCAGCCTGTTCGACGAGCAGGTCCACCATCATCCGGCTGCCGAGAAAGGTCTTGGCGACCGCCCGGCCCTGAACCGCATTGACTCTTGCGGGCCTCTCGCAGTGCAACTCCAGTCGTTCCAGCCGGACCGAGGCGGTGACCTGTCCGTCGGGATGTGGGTCTTCTGGCTGCCTGTGACCGCGCAAGGTCGATCCGTACCAATCGATCACCACCTCTTCACCCTCCTGGCTGAGGACTTCACCCGAGATCAAGTTTGTTTCGCCAATGAACTCCGCGACGAATCGGTTGGCTGGATGAACATAGAGCTCTTCTGGCGTGCCGTCCTGTTCGACGCGCCCAGCATTCATCACCACGATCCGGTCGGACATGGTCAGTGCCTCTTCCTGATCGTGGGTGACGAAGACGAAAGTCTTGTCGGTCCGCCTCTGGATCGACTTTAGCTCTTGCTGGACCTGCCCCCGAAGCTTCGCGTCCAGCGCGCCCAGCGGTTCGTCGAGCAGGAGAAGCGCGGGATCAAGGGCAAGTGCGCGCGCCAGGGCGACACGCTGGCGCTGTCCGCCGGAAAGCTGGCCCGGATATCGGTCACCATAGTCGGCAAGCTCAAGGAACGCCATCAGTTCTCTCAGCCTGGCATTGATGGCGCCTCGACTCATGCCGGTCAGCTCCAGTCCGAAGGCCATGTTTTGCAGGACCGTCATGTGCGGAAACAGCGCATAGTCCTGGAAAACCATGTTCACATTGCGCCGGTCTGGCGGAAGCCGGGTCACGTCCTTGCCCTCGAGCACTATGCGTCCGGAGTCCGGGCGCTCGAATCCGCCGAGAAGACGCAACGTCGTCGACTTGCCGCAACCCGAAGGGCCCAGGAAGGTGACGAACTCGCCCTCGGCGATATCTATCTCCATCCGCTCAAGCGCGACCGCATTGCCGAAGGTTTTCGAGACCCCTTCGATGCTGACAAGGGGAGGCTGCGAGGTCATCTTCCGGAATCCTTGTTGGTTCGTCTCACATAGCGCTCGGCCCAAATGCCGAGGACAGCTGTAAGGAGCAACGCGACAGTGGCAATTGCGTTTATTTCGGGCGACATGCCCGAGCGCAGCTTGGCGAAGATCAGAACTGGGAGGGTCGGCTCGTAGCTGCCAAGGAAGAACGAGCGGACAAAGTCGTCGAAGCTGAGCAGCAGGCAGAAAATGCTGGCGCCCATGATGGCGGGAGCAAGATAGGGCAAAGTGATCCTGAGGAAGGCGACCAGCGGGTCGGCGCCAAGGTCGCGCGCCGCCTCTGTCTGGCTCTTCGGCAGGGTGGAGAGACGCGCCATGACAACCAGCACCACAAAGGGCACATTGTGGACCGCGTGGGCCCAGATTATCGCGAACATCCCCGGTTCGATGCCAAGAAGTCGTGCATAGATTCGGAACGCGATTGCCGAGATGATGCCGGGCACGAGCGCTGGAAGGATGGCAAGGCCGAACACCGTCGCACGTCCCCAGAACTTCCGGCCCTCCAGAAACACCGCGATCCAAAGCCCAATTGCGATTGAAATCACGGATGCGGACACAGCAATCGCGATCGAATAGCCAAAGACCGAGATCACCTCGGCATCCTCGAACACGCCAAGGTACCAGTCCAGCGTCCAGGACTTGATCGGAAAACCTATGAACTTCGAATCCTTGAATCCCATGAGAATCATCAGGATCAGTGGCACAAACACATAAAGGACGAAGGCCCAGTAGACGCAGGAGAGCAAGACGCGCGTGTTGCGGGTCACTTGGTGTCGCCTTTCCTAAGCATGTACATCAACCGCTGAAAGACACCCGAAATCGCCAATGCAGCAAAAAACATGATCGTCGCAAAGGCCGCGCCGGTCGGCCATTCGTCACCTGCCACGTGGAAAAAGCCCGCAATGGTCTCTGCAAAGACCGTGGTCGAGGGACCGCCAAGAAGCACCGGAGTCGCGTAGAATCCCGTCGAGATCAGGAACACCAGCGTGCACCCGGAGGAAATGCCCTCGATGGTCAGAGGCAATGTCACGCGCCGGAACCTGGTCCAGGCGCCCGCGCCAAGATCGGCCGCCGCTTCCCAGTAGCTTTGCGGGAGCTTTTCCAGTGCCGAGTAGAGCGGAAGCAGCATGTAAAGCGCCGTCAGATAGACGATGCCCACGCCCATCGAGAAGCTCGTGTACATGAACGGGATCGGCCGGTCGACCAGCCCCAGCCACTTCAGCGCAAGGTTGACCGCTCCGGTATTTCCCAACAGGATCATGATCGCATAGGTCCGCACGATCTCGCCGACCCAGAAGGGAACGAGAAGCAAGAGAAGAAACAGGAGCTGGTTCTTTCGGCTGACATGCCGGGCAAGGAAATACGCGACGGGGTATGTGATGATGAGCGTTGCCAAGGTGAAGGTGCTCGCGAAGACGAGCGTCCGGAAGAACGGCATCCAGAACAGCCTGTCCCCGAAGAAACGCCCGTAATGTTCCAGCGTGAATTGGGTCTGGGCGTCCTGGGCAACCGGATAGGCGTCGGTCAGGCTGACACGGAGCATCTGAAGCATTGGCCCGAGATGCTGCGTCAGGACCCAGAGGACCGGCAGCGCGGCGAGAATGAAGAACTGGCGCCGCGGTGACGCGTAGACGAAGGTCAGCAGGGCCTTGTAGGGCCCCCAACGGGTCGCTCGGCCCCAAAACGTGGCGTGACCCTCCCCCGGTGCGCCCCGTGGTTCAGACGCGGATGCGACTTCTGAATTCATGGCGTTCCCCTAGCCGGTCAGGTCGGCACGCACGCCCTCGGTGAAGGGGCGGATTCCAATGGGTGGAAACGGAGGTATCAATTTCGGCCCGCACGCCCCCGGCGAGAGGGGGCGTGCGGAGTGTAAGGACCTCAGGCCGCCTTGACGGCTTCCACAGCTGGGTCGACGAGACCGTATTTCATCTCATTCGCCTCGGCGCGGAAGAACTGCAGGTTGGCCAGTTGCTCCTCCGGGAAGGAGGTGGACCGCTTCTCGGCCTCGGTCAGGTATTGAGAGGCGTCCTTGTATGTCGAGATGAAGCCCGAAGCCTTGGTCATCGAGGCACCGATTTCGGGAGATGCCAAAAGCGCGTTCAGAAGCGTATATGCGTTGTCCGGATTCGGAGCGTTGTTGGCAATGTTCAGCGTGTAAACGAAGCCGTATGAACCCTCCTGCGGGATAGACATGCCCAACGGGAAGCCATCATTGATCAATGCGGCAGCCGGACCGTTCCACGAGTGACCCAGAACGATGTCTTGGTTGATGAACATCTGCTGCACTTCGGCACCGCTGTCATAGTACTTGCGAACAAGCGGCTTCTTCTCGATCAGGAAGTTCTTCGCTTCCTCGACGATTCGCGCAGCCTCGTCCGGGTCGTCCAGGTAGGCGACCATATTGCCGTCGTAACCCATCATCAGCATTACGATCGACATCATGTCCTGGATGATGTACGCGGTCTGGCCCTTGTATTTCTCGCTGAACAGCGTGTCCCAGGTCTGGGCCTCTTCCTCGGTCACAAATTCGGTATTGTAGGACAGCACTTCCATGCCTGAGAGGATCGGCGCCCCCCATTTTTGGCCGTTGATCGTGGCCCAGTCGCTTTCAGAGAATGTCGGAATGATATTTCCCCAGTTCGACAGCCGGCCGGTGTCCATCGGTGCCAACAGCTCGCTGTCGATGAATTGAAGGAACCGGTGACCGGCGACCGTGACGACGTCCACCGTCGGGTTCGGCGCTTCGGCGGCCAAGAGATTGAATTGTTTGCCTTGGTCGTCCACAAGACGGACGTTCACCTCGATGCCGGTATCGGCCTCGAACTGCTCCTTGAAGGCGTCGGGAATGAACTGGTTGTAGGTCCAGACGTTCACCTCGCCACTGCCCTGCGCACGGGAGCGCCGCAGATAGGCCGGACTTGCCAGCATGGCCGCCCCAGCGACAGTGGTGCTGAGGAAACGACGACGGTCAAATGTCGGATTGGTCATTTCTTTCTCCATTTCTGTTTGGATGGCTATTGATCAGCGGACGCCATGGCGACATCCGCGTGGATGAGAAGGCCAGTCTTCGCAGCCTCCTTCAGGTCGTCGAGCGTATGGCTCGACAAATCGATAGCATCGAGAAGCGCGTTCTCGGCGGTGAAGTCCCGGCCATACATGGCCGAGAATATGCGAATGCCTGCCTCGTGCAGCAGCGCCGGTCGACCCGCCATTCGACCAAGTGCGGCGGTCAGCACCAGTCCGTAGGGCACATCTTCGGTAACGTAGCGGCTATTGGCCGTCGCGGGTCCGGTGCCGCCGATTCCCACGGCATGCATCTCTTGGTTCATCTCCGAAATCGAGGCCACAGGCACATGGAACGACAGGTGGAAATGCTCAAAGATCGTGCGCACCCTCACCCCCAATGCCTCGGCGATTGCCAACCGCTCGGCATCCAGCGCTTCAAGCAGGCGGCCGATGTTTGGAGTGACGTTCTCGCCCTGGCTCCAGTCCTCGCCGCGTTCCATCCGGGTCATGTTGCCCAGCGCGATACCCATGTGGTTTTGCGGGTTCAGGTTCGAGAGCGATATCGCCAGCAACCCTTCTCGGCGCTGGAACCGATCACCGAACAGTTGCTGGCAAAGGGTCAGAGCCTCACCCGACAGGTCTTCTGGCAAGGTGCAAACGTCGATCAGCTCGCGAACCGTGTTGACCCACACCCGCGACGGCGAGTGCCGTCGTCCGGTTGCCGCGGTCGTGCCCCAGGCGGTCACGGGCGCGCGAATGCCTCGCGCCGCCAGTTGCTGACCCAGATAGATCGCGCCAAGCGAGGCGTGAGACGAGATGATCACGTGCTGGCCGTCCCGGACTCCCGGCGCAAGCGCGTCCATCACCGGTCTATGGCCATAGGCGGGAAGAGCGATCATGAGGCAATCGTTCTCCTCGGCCAGTTCCCCGGCTGTGGCGGCGATGCGCGGTGTCAGAACAGTGTCGAGCGCCCCCTCTGCGATCAACGGAATGCCGTCGGCCAGCGACGCTGTTCCCGTCCCCGAAGGCGACCAGAGCATAGGGTCATGCCCGTTCGCGGCAACAAGCGCCGCCGTTCCGAAGGCGATCGAGCCTGCACCTGCAATGCCGATCCGGATCTCGTCTCCCATCAGACGCGGAGCCCCCCGCAATCAATAAAGCGCCACATCGCTGATGTCGTCAAGTCATGCCTCCGCACCGTCAGGACGCACCGGATCGCCGAGCACATGCATCAGCCTGTTGGCCCAGCCGAACAGCGCCGTGGACAGGATCAGGTCGAGGATCTCGGCTTCCTCGAGGCCCGCCTCTCGCAGAGCCTGCATCTGCTCCTGTCCAGCTTCGGGCGGAGCTTCCGAGAGCGCTGCCGCGAATTCAAATATCGCCCGCTCGCGATCTGGCAACGCCGCAGCGTGACCATCAAGGAACAACCGGTCGGTGATCTCTGTGCTGTCCTCCAGCTGCGCGTGGCGCGCGGCGTGAACGGCGGCGCAATAGATGCAGCGATTGACCATCGAGGCACCAATCGCGCCGATCTCGCGCTCGGCCCGGCTCATGCCCCCCTTGTCGTACATGATCGCGTTGAACAGGGGCGAACGGACCTTGAGCGACTCCACATCGTGCGCCAACGTCAAGACATAGTCCGAAACCTTGGTGCCGGACGGCGTCACGCTCAGCGCATCAAGCTGCGCCTCGCTCGCCGCCTCCAGCTTCACCGGGACCACGCGCGGACGCCATTCCGGCACGCTGCGGGTGAACTTCCTGACCACCGGACTCATGGCTTGCCCTCCGACATCAGCCGCAGCCCGGCGACAACCCTGATCTGATAGGCGAGGAATGCGTTCAACTCGGACAGCCGCACGATGTCGGCATCCGCGACACCGGCGTCCTGAAGTGCGGAGATGTCGGTTGCCACCACGTTCCGCGTTTCGACTGCGACCCTGTCCATGAAGGCAAGCACCGGGCCAAGCCCGTCCGCCACGCCATCGCGGGCCGGATTGGCCAGCCCGGCAAAGTCGCCTGCCTCCGACGCATAGCGGACAGCGAGGTCCCCGAAACCGTTCAACGCCGCGATCCGCGCGGCCATTGCAGCCCGCAAGGGATGCGGCCAGCGCCCCTCCTCCTTTGGCCGCAGCACTGCCTCTTCTGCCACTGCGGTCATTTCGAAGATTTTCGGCCGCTGCGCCACCACATCGGCCGCAGGCCCCGTTTCGCCAAAGCCGGCCGTGGCCAGCGTGGTCTCGTTCGCACTCATGCCACTTGCCCTTCTCGTTCCGTCGGTTCCAGCTCGGTGGCTGTCCATTCGCTGCCGTCCAGTTCAGGCTTGGAGTAGTCGAGCATGCCCTGCCAATGGGCTTCAATGTCCTCGGCGTAAAGCGTCGCCGCCAGCGCACGGGCCAGCCACTCGGCCCCTTCGGACACGCCTGGAATGTCGCCGCTCACCTTGCCAAGACTCGCTGAAGCACCGTAGTTGAAGCAATAGACATTCTTCAGCCAGGTCGCCTTGCCCGGCACCTTTTCCCGAAAACTGAAGTCCGGGTTGAGATAGGGGAACCGCCCTAGATCGGCGGAAAGCTCGTCCTTGGGCGGCGCATAGACATCCTCCCAAAGCAGAATCTCGTTCGCCGCATTGCCAAACTCGAGTCGCGACAGCGGATCGACGGTGAACCCGGTGCCGAGGATGACGAAATCCGCAAGGCAGGACGTGCCATCGGCGAAGCATACACGCACGGCGTCTCCCTCCTCCTGAGTCGATGTCACCGCCTTGTCGAAATGGAAGAACGCATTGTCATGCCGACTGACCCGGAGCGTCGAACCATGTGGCGCGGGCGTCTGAGTGACGAAGGAATACTGCATGAAACGCCAGCGCCATTCGTCGGGCAATTCCGCGAAGCCGGCCGTGAAACCGAAGCTGCCGATTCCCATCATCTTGTTGATCGTCGGCATCTCTTTCCGGCGGATCAGGTGGCGGACTTCGGCGGCGCCATGCTCGAGCGCCTCGGCGGCATTGTCGACGGCCGAGGCGCCGACGCCCACTACAGCCACTCGCTTGCCCTCGAGAGCCGTGAAATCGATCTCGTCGGCGCTGTGTGCCCAGTACTTGTGGGGCAGGCCGTCGACGAATCCTGGTATGTTCTCTTCGCCGATGCCGTCGCGTCCGGTGGCGAAGACCAGTTTCCGGGTCAGGATCGTGTCGCTGTCCGGACCGGACAGATGCAGTCGCAGCAGGTCGCCCTCGGGCTCCACCAGATCGACCGAAACGTCGTTCTCGACGGGCACTTCCAAGGCTCTTCGGTACCAGCGCAGATAGTCCATCCACATGGGGCGCGGAATCTTGTCCATCGCACCCCAGGCTGCCGCCCCGAATTGCGCGCGGAACCAAGCCTGGAACGTCAACGTGCCCTGCCGATAGCATGGGCCGGTCAGTTCCTTGGGCGAACGAAGCGTCTCCATCCGCGCATAGGTCAACCAAGGGCCCTCTAGCCCCTTCGCGCTGCGATCAAGCACTCGGGTGTTCAGCACTCCGCCCATGCTGAGCGCGAACCAAGCAAGCAGCCCGCACATGCCTGCGCCGATGATTGTCACGTCGGTCACTCCCTCGCGGCGCGGCACCCAATCCTTTCCAGGATAGCAAAGGAAGCGAAGGTCCTCATTGAGGCGCGCCTCAAGCACCGGAAGTCCGCAGTCGTCGATCGGGGAAGGCTCGGTGTCTGGCATGTCTTGTCCTGTCGTCTGTGTTCTGGCCGCCCCACTAGGCCGTCGACCCGGCCCAACCGGGATGCAGGTCGTCGAAGTGATAGTTGCGGAGGTGTGCGTGGTCCGGGCCGCTCATGGGAGCGTCGCGCAGTTGCGGGTGATCCGCCGTCAGATGCCTTTGCCCGCGCGTGCGTTGCAGCGGATCAACGACAGGCCAGACCCTGGTTGCCGCGAACCCCGCTACGGCTGCCAGCCCGGAGACCGAGACCAGCGCCGGTTCCAGTCCGGCGACGATGCCTGGGCAACCGGCCAGAGGACAGGCCAACAACCAACCTGCGCGGCTGAGCGAAAGCTGCGCCGCGAAAGCCGTTGGGCGATCCTGTTCGTGCGTTGAGCGCGTGGTCTCCAGCCCGCCCGGGGTCAACACAAGCGAAGCGGTCAACCCGGCGCCGGCACGGCGCACCAGCAAGCCGGCAAGAGTCAGAGGACAGAGGATGGCAGGGCGGGGCGCTGCAATGCCGAGCGCGCCCAACATCATCGTCATGCGCTCACCCAAATGCCTGACCATCGTTGGCGCCAAGACCGCGCCCGACACAGCGCCCAGCCCGTGCAACGCCATCAGGATCGAATGGTGCTTTCCCGCATCGCCCGGACGCAACCCGACGAAAACCACCGACTTCACAAGAACCCAGGCTGATGCCAGCATCAGCGCGAGGTTCAAGAGAACAGGGCATCGAATCCTGGGTGTGTGGCTGCAGATTCTCAAACCAATGACCGCGCGTTCCAGAATTGGCTTCCTGCCGTCACCGAAGGCTCTGGCGGGGAATCGGGTCGCCAAGCGTGCAAGGATTGAACCGACAAGTGCGAGCGCGGCGGCAGGAAACAAGTGCTCAGCCCATTTCACGCCCAGCAATGCAGCGGAAATTGCCGGACCAAGGGCCGCTTCCAGCGCATAGGCGATCCACGACCGAGCCAGCGCAAGGGCAAAGGTCACTGTTTCGGGCGGCACGTCTGGAACGACTGACTGGTAGAGCGTCGTGAACGCTGGAGCAAGGACGAAAGAGGCAAATGTCAGCGTCGCGATCCGCAACATGGTCGCGACGAAGGCCATCGGCACCAAAAGCAACACTCGCCCCAGACCCAGGCCAATCATCGCTGACTTGCGCGGCATGCCGCGCAACAACGCTTCGGCAAGCGGGGCAATGACCACATGGCCCACCAACTTCAGCACCTGCAACGGCCCCAAAGCATTGCGCGCCGCAGCGAGGCCGGTCCGGCAAGCCGCCGGCGCCAACGCCACTGTCAGCAGCCCGACCGCCACGAGGGACGCAACCTGGCTGGCGAAGAGCGTCAGAAAGGCAGGGTTCGAGCGGGGGCTAGTCATGTAGTCGGGGTGCCTCACTGGTTTTGTCTAGCCGCGAACCGGACGGCGCCTGTGTCCACCTTGCAGATATCCCGGCAATCTGGGGCAATCACGGCCAGATTGTCCACCGCCTGCAAGATCCATGCCACTCAATCGTCAATCATCAATGCCTGGAAGCCAAGCCGCACCTGCTCCGGAATTTCCGCCTCGCGGCCTTGTCGGATCCCTTCAATCATGCTCTCCTGGACCGTGCGCCCCTTCCCCGGAAGTCGGCATCCATGGGTGCCCGCGCATGCGCGGCCGCGACGTGCCAGAACGCCTGCCAGATGGCTCGGTGGCCGATTGAAGAACCGAAGACACTCATGTCCGTCACGGATCCGGGGCAGGAATTCGGCACGACTTGCGCCGAGCCATCGCCTGGAAGCTCGATACACGGACGACGGGCTGGCGACCGGAATCATGCCGCGGGCTCGCCTGGACCAGACGCATCCCGTGCAGGGGAGAAAGTCGGTCACGGCACCGTTCCAGGGCGGTCGCGGAGGACTCTGCGCCATCCGCGCGGCCGCGAAACGGAACTTCTCCACAAGTGGGAGACCTCGTCCCGAAGGATTGGCAAAGCCGCCGCCACGCCTGCGTGATTCCTTCCTTTCCCGAAGCCGGGGCCGGCACCGCCGTCAGTGCCGCCTGCCAAGTCCATTCCGGCGTTCGGGCCGCTCGCCTGTGCGCTCGAAAGACGAAGCCTCGATCATGGTTCTCCCTGAGCGGCAGGCAATCGGATGTCGAACGCGCCCGAAAATGAGATCTGGAGCCGTGCCGAGGACTTTGGCTCCACACATTCTCCGCGAGGCCGGCGCTCGGATCGCCCGGAAAATCCGGCGGTCAACAGTCTCGTCGCTTGACCCCGGCCAAGCCAGGCATGCTACGCTTCACCGAACGCACAGAGAAACGGAAGAGCACCATGTCCCCGACGCAACTCGAACACGTGAACCTGACTGTAAGTGATCCTAAGGCAACCGCAGCATGGATCGAACGGGTGTAAAGATTAAGGCCGCAGAAAGTGGCCTATAGATACCCTACATACAGGACTCCCGCTCTCGCTTAGCCGCGTCTTTACAGCATGTTAGAGGATGTAGCAAGCGGAGTCCGTGATCCTGACGCGAACCCGTACGATCGGCCGAGTCGCGTCTGGTAACAGCCCGGTGCGTCGGATGAGCACCTTCAGGTGCGCGATATGCGCGCGACAGGCATATGGGCGGCATATGAGAGTGTCATGTCGCACAAGGCGGTGCCGACGCCGTTGAGGTCGCGGACGGCGCGTGTATGATCACCGCCGACATGCCGGCCCCCGAATCAGGAAGCCCCGCAATGGCCCGAACGCCCCGCGAGAGAACGCGACAGCGCTGCGTCATGACGACCGACAGCGAATGGGAGATGATCGGCGCACTGGCGCGTCGCGCCGGAATGTCGAACTCGCGCTTCCTCGTCGAGCGCGCGCTGGATTCCCAGGATCCTGCGCCTGAGGCCGATGCGCCTTCCGGGCTGCCGCCGGAGGTCCGACGGCGCATGGCGCTGGCCATGCTGGTCCTCGCCCGGGTCGAGGAGAGGCGGATTGCCGACGCAGGCGCGACGGGAGTCTGGGACCAGATCGTAGCCGAGGAGAGCGCATGGCTCGACGCGGAACTCGCCCTGGGGCGGGCATGACCGCGAGGGCGGGCCGGAGCCGGCGGCAGCGTTGCGTGACATGCACGCCGTCCGAGTGGCGGGCGATCAAGGCCAGGGCGCGGGCCGAGGGCGTGGACGTCTCGGCGTACATCCTCGCCAGGGTCCTCGACGGAGAGGCTCCCGACGGCCCGCCGCACCCGGAGGCCGGATACCCGATGGCACTCACCGGCGCCGAACAGCGCCGCCAGTTCGATCACGTGGAGCGGCTCGCCGCCAGCCGCCACCGGTTCCTGGAGGAGCGGTTCGTCCGGGACACGGAAACGACTCTGCGCCAGGCGCTGAAGTTCCTGGTGCTCGCCTCCTCTGCGGACAGGCAGCAAGCGACCGGAACCGGGCAGGACAGCCGGAGCGAGAACATGCCCGACGACCGTCCGGAGCCGACGACCGTCGCGTCTTCCGTACCGGCCATGGATCGCAACAACGGCGCCGCCGATGGCGCAGCTGCCGAACCACGCCCGAAGACCGGGCCGGCGAGGTTGCCCGACGCCCCGCCGCATCCGGACCCGCCCCCTTTGCAGGCGGGCCTGTTCGACGATTTCCACGGAGGCCAGCCTTCAGGTGACGGCGCGCCCGGGAGAGATGACGGCTCGCTCGGGAGGGATCTTCTCGACGACGTCGTGGACGAACTGAACCGGGACGGCGATCCATGACGCGGCGACGGAAGGAACGGGCAATCAGCAACTCGATGTCCTGCACCGACGACGAGTGGGCGAGGATCTGTGCCGCCGCCGCTGGGGCCGGCGAGGGGATCGGCCGCCACGTCGTCCGCAGGTGCCTGACCGACGACCCGTCGCCGAACGCGAGGCCGCGGGCGGCGCAGGCGCTGTCCCCGCAGGAGCAGCGCGACATGCACGAGGCTGTCCTCGGACTCGGAGCGGCGGCAGCGGAGCCCGGACACGACGACAGCTCGTACCTCGGGGCCGCCCTCCGGATCCTGTGCGAGGACCGCATCGTCTCCATGGAGCGGGAAGGACGGTCGGAGGAGCTTCGCGCGCTGCTGCAACTTGTCTTCGACGATGACGAAGGCCTGACGGCGACGGCGGAATGGCTGGTCCCCCCCGACGGTTACGCTGAAACCGGCTGAGCCCCGTCGCCAGGGTCCGGTCGGCGGTTGCCGCGCCCGGGTCTCCGGACCCGGCGGCGTGCGTGATTTCTGCGGTTCACGCCCTTCCCGCGCCCTGAGTGGTCGCGGGCAATTCCCCGTTCCAGGCCCCAAACGGAGCTTTGGACTTCACTCCCGTTATTTCGTCAGGACGCGCTCGTCGGCGGGCGGCGGGAATTTCCTGGGGAACGATTCCTCGAGCGCCCTGCACACGCTATCGGGCAGGCCGTAGTCCCAGGCGTCCTTGCCCTCGTTCCAACTCCAAATGAAGAAATCCTTCTTGTCATCGTAGCCACTTGTGTTTGCCACCCGCCGGCCAATCGCCCCCAGCAGTCCAGCGAGTTGGTGCGGAGTGTAGCCAGTCGCACTTTGCAATTCCCTTGCCGAAACCAGGTCAGGATGTGCCCCGTGCAGCTTCGTGAACAAACTCTCCTGGGCGGGAGAGAGGGGAAGTCTCTGCAGCACGCGCTTCGCAAACCTGGTACTTGCGAACGCCTTCTCGGTGTCTTCCGCTTCCGGTTCCGTAGCGGCTGGCGTCGCGACGCTGCTCAGTTCCAGGGCTGTGGCGCTCAGCACCCCCTTTTGCGACAGGGCTTCCAGCACGTCGCCGATTTCCGCCGCCGTGCCTTCCAGTCGAATTGTCATGTTCATCGGTCTTCCTTTCGTTGATTCGGTTTCTGGTGCCATAGATATCACATGAATCTCTAATGGCGGACTAAAATAGTCAAAAGCCAGCTTTTGAATATTTAATGGCCGGGCGAACGGGAATTCCGGCGTCCCGTGGACGGGGCGCGGAGACGGCTTCGGACGGACCCGGACCTCCGGCAAGACGTTCTGGGCGGCAACAGAGAGAGAGCGCTCGAACCACCCTGTGCAATGTCACGGGTGCAACGCCGAACGGTGCCCGCGTCCCCGTCCACCGTTCCGGAGTTGCGCGACGGGCGACGGCACGGCAAGCGATGCGGCTTGCTGTTTGTGGCGGATTGGGGTCATCCCATGTCCGCGACCGCGATTGCCGAAACGGGGAGCTACGTGCTGGACTTCGACGACAACCGCGCCTGGGGGCCGGAACTCACCGGCGTCCTGGGCGGCCTGCTCACGGACGGCGCGCTCGACAGACTGGCCGCCGCCGCTCCGCAATTCGTCGAGGACGCGCGCGATCTTCTGCTTTCGTGCGCGGACCGAGGCCGAATTGTCGATGCTACACTATCGTGGATCAGATCGACCTCCGTCGCCGGGTATCATGGAACGCGCCTGAACCCGTGCGAAGCCGAATCGATTCGCGCCCGCGGGCTGCTCCCCCTGAAGGCAGACGCGCGCCGCATCAGGCTCAGGAGGGCGCTTTCGAGCCATCCGGAATGGGGACGCGTCGCGCATCGGCTTGATGCGGCGCTGCGAGACTACGGCCCCGGCGAAAGGGCGGGGCGCCGAGAGGGGCAGGTGCATCTGACACTTTCCCGTTGCGGATTGGTCAACGGCTTCAATCACTACCTCACCCACGGTTCCGAATTCGACCAGCGGGTGGCGCATGAGCTTCTCGGTGCGGATGGCGTGGAGCTCCTCGGAAAGGACGGGCAGGCAACGGTCATCCGTGTGGCCGTTCCGGGCGATGTCGCCCTGGACGCCGCGAATCGGCACTGGACCGTCGATGAACGCCTCGTGCGAGGCGAAGTTCCCAACCTGGTCGACGAGCTGCTCAAGGTCTGGAGCTTTGAACTGGCCCACCCGGACTTGCGCTGCGAAACGCTCCGGACGGACTGCGGCATGGCATACCGCTCGGCCATCCCGCCGGCATGGATCATCGGCATCGACACTGTCGGGCCGGTTCAGCGTCAGGCAGAGGGTCGGGCGTGAAGCCGAGAAGGCATCGGCAAGGTCGCTGATCACGCATTCCCCGGTGTGGGCATCGGTTCCGGGTCTGACTCTGGGTCCGAGTTGTTGTCGCTGCCCTCGCACCCTGCCAGCGCGAGAACGCCTGCAAGCAGTGTAGCGGGCAAAAGGAACCTTGAGCACACTTTTTTGCTCCAAAGGGGTCGTTATGAATGTCCCCTATGCAGCGGACCGCCCGAACATCAGGCCGCCTCGGATTCGAGCAGGTTCTTGATCGCATTTAGGGCGATTTGGACCCGCGGTTTCGCCCGGGCCTCAGGCACCTTCAGGAATGCCGGCAGTGTGTTCGCCAGACAGGTTAGAAGCTTGATGATTCCCGGGTCGCCGGGCCTGATTCCGACATTCCCCAAGTGATCGCGAATGGCGCCAAGTGCGTCGGGCCACCGCGCGTTGCCACGGGTGAGAGAATGACGCACCGCCTGCAGCGCTCTTGCATGCACGATGCCACTCCGGCGATCCGGGATCGATTGTCACTTCACGAGCCTTGTCGGCACCGACCAGATCTTGCGCAAGAGAAAGGTGCCAAGCTGGTCGAGATGGCCGTCGGCCGCCCGGCGAGGCGTGCGTAACGCGCCTGTTCTCGACGCCGGCTTCGCAGGTCGCGCGATGATCGCGGGCCGCCGTCGCCTACCGCCCGTAGTCGATCTCGGCGCCCATGTAGCGCGACGGACTCCGGCTTTTCTCCAGTTCCCGCTCGCGCTGCCTGATCTCCCTCTCGCGCTCCATCCTCTCCTTGTATGCGGTCTCGACCTCCTTCCGCACGGGCGCGTCGCGGGTGACCGTTTCCGTGATCGTGGCCGCCGCCTCCCGCATCCGCCTCTCCATTCCCGGAACCCTGTCAAGATGCGGGCCGTAGCGGTCCCTGTCGCCGACAACATGCCGGAAGAACCCGACATTGCGCGTGGCCTCGCGCTTCCACCCGACGTAGGGGTGCATCTCCGACACGAACCGCTCGCCGCCTTCCTCCCGTTCCCGGACGGCCTTTTCGAGATCGTCCTCCAGGCCTTCGACGCACGCCTGCGCGACACGCATGTCGTCGCGCAGCAGCCTCTCGCGGGCCGCGAGCGCATTGCTTCCCGGACCCACGCACGCCTGCTGGCCCAGGTCGCTGACCCAGCTCCTGTAGCCCTTGACGAAGTAGCGGTGGCATCCCTGCTCCTCCGCCCTGTCGAGGATCCGTTCCCAGGTCCGGAGATGCCGTGCCTCGAGGCCGCAGCCATCGAGCGTGTCCCTGATGCGCGCCGTCGCCCTCTCCAGCGCCTTGCGGTCGTCGGGCGAGATGAGCGGGTCCTTCGCCAGCGTCTCGCCCCGCTCGATCACCTTCGGCGCGGACAGCTTCCAGCGCCCGTAGCTGGTGGCCAGGCTCGTGCCGAGCGGGCTTTCCGGCCGCCACCGCGCGGCCCGTTCGATGATCCTCCTTCTCCTGGCCTCGAAACCCGTCACCTCCCTGACGCGATGCCGGATTCCCCGGTCCCTCGCCTCCAGCCCGGGCAGCTCCTCGACCATGGACGCGAGGTCCGGGGGCAGGTCGCGTCCGAGGCCCGCGAGCCGCTCCACGAGGCGGCGGTGCCCCTCCACGTGGAACGGATGGCAGCCCTGCCACTCCGCCTCCGCCTCGATCTCGTCCCTTTCCTTGCGCACGTCGCGGAACCTGTCCTCGTAGGCGCGCCTTTCGTTCAGGTCGGCGAGAGCGAACTGCATCGGCGCGAGGGCGCCGAGGTCCAGGGCCCTGGCGGCCAGACGACCGTCGGCGAGAAGCCCCTCCGCCTCGGCCATGGCCTTGCACGTGTCCTCTCCGGGAGATTCCGGCGTCTTCGCGAAATCGGCAAGCTCGCCCGTCACCTGTTCGAACCGCTTCCATCTGTGCTGCACGCTTTCGCAGTCCCTCGCGAGATCGGCCGTCGCCTTCGGCAGAACGCCGGGATGCCTCTCCTCGAACTCGCGGGTCCGCCAGAGCAGCGCCTCCGTTCCCGGCAGGAAGGCGATGTCGTGATGCTGCATCGCCGCCTTGGCGCGGCGGCTCCGCCAGTCCCTCTCGATCCCGGCCATCGCCTCGTCCCGCTCCCGCACCGCCTGCACGATTCCGGCGCCGGCATGTTCGAGCCGGTCGCCCAGTTCGCGCATCCGGGCGCCGCATTCGCTTGCGAAACCGGCAAGCGGTTCCGGAAGGGCTCCGGGATGCCTTTCGGCGAAGTCGCCGATCCGCTTCAGGACCGCGCCGGCTCCCGGCTGGACGGCGACGTTCACGCCGCCCCTTTCCGCCCGGGCCCGCAGGCTCCGGCATGCGTCCCCGATCGCGCCGAGCTCCCGGTCGCGGACATGGCCCGCGTGGTCCGCCAGGATCCGGTCGAGACTCTCCCTGCGGGACGCGGGCACGCGGCCGTCGCCGGCGAGCGTCTCGATGCGGCCGAGCAGTTCCTCGCTTTCCGCCGAATTGAACGGATTCGCGCCCTCCGCGTCGGCCTGCGCCTCGAGCGCCTGCCACTCGGCCAGGGTCCGGTCCGCGTCGCTGTCGGCCAGGGCAGCTTCGAGAGAGTCGAGTCCGGACTCGGCGCGTTTCCGCAACCCCTCGTGGCGATCAAGATGCGGCGCGTGCTCCGGCGATGCCAGCATGGACCGCCCCTCGGCGACCAAGGCGCCCGCCGCCATCGTCACGGCGTCCTCGGGACCGGGCGGCCCGTCCGCCGCCTCGACGGCCTTCGCCGCAGCGAGAGCCCGCTCGGGCCAGTGCGTCACGGCGTCCCGCCGGGCGGTCTCGCGGTCGATCTCTTCCTTCCATTCGTCGAGCGCCTTCCGCTCGCGCTCCGGCAGCCCCGGCCGTTTCCGTTCCCGGTCCAGCCTTTCGGCCATGGCCCGGAACCCCGGCGCGTCGAGGACGCTGGCGCCGGCCACCCGCGCCTGCGCCTGAAGATTGTCGAGGGCCCGGGCGGTCGTCAGCACCGGCGCCTTCTCGGGCAGCGCGGTTTCCGGCACGGCCCTTGGAACGGTTTCGCGCTCCCGCTCCGCGACCCGCTCGCCGACGGCCTCCAGCGCCGTCATCCGCAGCCCCGTGCGCTCCTCCAGCGTCTCGGCAAGCTGCTTCCTGTTGTCGGTCAGGATCACCGCCTCGTCGCGGGCCCGCGTCACCTCCACGTAGAACGTCGCCTGGTCGGCGAGCGCGCCGTGTCCCGAATCCAGCACCGCGATCACCCGGTCCGTGGAGGTGCCCTGCGCCCCGTGCACGGTCGAGCTGTAGGCGTGGTCGATGTGCCGGAGCTGCGGGTCGTCCCGAGAGAGCTTCAGGCCGCGTCCGTCCGCGGTCCTGAACCGCACCGCGTTCGCGCCCACGGAGAGGACGCGCGCCCGCCCGCCGTTCACCAGGTCCCGGCGATTGTCGTTGCGCGTCCAGCGGATCTCGTCTCCCGCGCGCAGGCGGATCGTCGCCGTCTCGTGAAGCTCCAGCTGGTAGCGGAGCAGCTTTCCGCCCGGCTTCACCTTCAGGACCCGCCCGTCTCCGTGGACGAGCTCCGCGCGCTCCCCGTCGACCGCATCGACGGTGAAGACCTCGCCCGCCTTCGCCTTGCCGCCCCAGAGGTCGTGGTGGAACACCGCCGCGTCGCCCTCGTCCCAGTTGCGGACGTCGCCGGTCTGCGGCCGCGTCAGGCCGCGCGAGACGAGCCGCCGGATCTCGATCTCCCGGCCCTCGAGGACGCCTTCTTTGGCAAGCCCCTCGCGCACGGTCGCGGCGACCTCCGCCCGGATCCCGTGCGTCGGCGCGAGGATCGCCGTCGAAGCGCGGGCCTTCGGGTCCAGGTCCAGCCAGAGGCGGGCCGCCGTGCGGCCGAGCTCTGCCGCGCCCACTTCGTGGACGTCGTCGCCGAGCCGGCCCAGCGCCTCGCGCGGCCTGCCGCCTATGACGTGGGCCACTGCCTCCCTGAGATGCGGCGTCCGCTGGCGCAGCACGTCGTCCATCACCGCCGTCGGCATGCCCGCCTCCTGGAGCTGCCGGAAGGGCTGCCCCGCCTCGATGGCCCTGAGCTGGCGCGTGTCGCCGACGAGGACGAGCCGCCCGACGTCGAGCGCGTCCGCGATCCGCATCAGCGAGCGCATCTGCACGGTCCCGGCCATCGAGGCCTCGTCGAGGACGAGCACCGATCCCGAATGCAGCGCCCGAAGCCGCGCCAACCCCTCGTCGCTGACCGTGCCGTCGGCGACGTCCCGGTGCCGCGACAGGAAGCCCTGCAGCGTGCGCGCGGGAAGCCCGGCCTCCCGCCGGAGCTCCCGCACCGAGGCCGCGCTCGGAGCGAGCGCGATCACTCGCCTGTCCCCGGCGAGCTCCCGGACCGCGCTCAGCATCGCCGTCTTGCCGGTCCCCGCGTAGCCCTGCACGCCCGCGATCCGGCCCTCTCCGAGCAGGATCGCGCGCACCGCGTCCCGCTGCCCCTCCGTCAGCGGACCCCTTCCCAGCGTCGCCTCCACGCGTCCCGAATCGGCGAGCGGACCGCCTGCTTCACGCGCCGCCCGCATCCTCCCGACGATCTCGCGCTCCGCGCGGAGCGCGCGGCTCGTCACCAGGCAGGGGCCGAGGCCGCCGCGCACGGCGTCGACGAGGTGGCCGTCGCGCTTCATGCCGTCGAGCGCAGCCCTGTAGTCGGCGAGGGTGTGCAGGCCTGGGGAATGGGCCAGCGCCAGCGTGCAGAGGTCGGCCTCGCGGAAGACCGACGCCCGCTCCGCGAGATGCTCCGCGGAGCGGCTGACGATCTCCAGCATCGTCGGATGTCGTCCCGCCTCCTTCGCGGCCCTCCTGCGCCCCGCTTCCGGACGGGGCGGATTGCGGTCGAGCCCCATCTCCGCCGCCCGGGCGCGCCATCCCGCCTCCAGCTCCCGGTGGTGCGGCTCGTCCTTCGTCTTGCGCGTGGCGAGCGCCGCCCGCTGCCGGTTCGCCGCCGTGTTCGCGAGGCCGTGGCTCCGGACCCACGCCACGATCTCCTGCCGCCGCGACGAGTTCTCCTCCAGGAGCTTCCGGCCGTAGCCCTCGATCTCGAACCCGGGGACCTGACCGACCATGGAGGGCCGGAGCGCGTAGCCGAGGCGCAGGAGCCGGGCCGCGAGCTCGTTCCGGTAGTGTGCGCCGATGAGCCGTTCCGAACGCCCGAGCGCTCCGGTGTCAAGGCTGGCCCAGCGCCCGTCCG
The DNA here is from genome assembly GCA_028824715.1 of Boseongicola sp. GTDB lineage: Bacteria > Pseudomonadota > Alphaproteobacteria > Rhodobacterales > Rhodobacteraceae > JAJEFO01. The sequence continues at coordinate 19,232 of JAPPCV010000142.1, forward strand.
GCTTCCGGGTCATGTTGGCGATCACGGCGTGGGTGTGCAGGTGCGGCTCGAGGTTGCGGTTGGCCTTGTGCCGGAACGTGGCCGCCACCATCGACGGCGCAGGCACGCGGACGTGGCGCTTGCGTTCCCGGTCCCATTGCCTGACGACGAGCAGGTTGCCTTCCACGAAGTCGAGCGTCGCGCGGACCGCCTCGTCATGCGCCCGGACGATCCGGCCGTCGCCCGACACAAGCGCCGCGAGCGAGACCGACTTCGGGGCCTGCAGCGTGACGTCGAGGCCGGGCCGGTGCTCGCGCTTCCCGTCCCGGATGCGCCCGAGCGTGATGTCCGTTCCCGGCACCGCGCCGGCGAGGACCGCCTCGAAGCGGGAGGGGGCGACATGGCGCCCGAGGCCGAGCGCGGCCGCGCCCTCGCCGTGCCAGCGGCTGGCCTTCCGATGCTCCGGGTCGGCTTTCGCGTAGTAGCCGTCCCGCTCGAAGTAGCGGGTCGTCACGGCCGCGGAGGTCAGGGACGTGACGGTGGCGACCATGGGTGAGTCCGTTCTTTCATGACGCGATCATACGGATTCGGCCTTGACCGTGCCACCTGGGAAGTTCGGGCCGGCGCGGAATGCCGGGCTGCGGCCTGGAAGCCTTGGCAGGCCGTCCCGGGATTCGGGCAGGCAGCGGGAGGGCCCCGGTCCGGCGGGCTGGGATCTTTGGCGGTGGACAGGACCCGGCGGGTTGTCGGACAAGGGATGGCAATGAACGACAACGGAACGAAAGGGGGCCGGACATGGCAGGGGAACGGGAACAGGTGACGCGAGCGGACGTGGCGGAGGCCGTGAGGGCCATGGCGAGCTTTCCGTGGAAGGAGATGCTGGACGTGCAGCGGGAGACGGCTCAGGCGCTGCGAGGGATCCGGGAGGACAGGGCGAGGCCCTCCGGGGACGGCGCCGACGGGGAAGAGGCGTTCCCGACCCGCGCGGCCATCGCTGCGGCGAATTCCAGGGCGGAGATCGTCCTGGCCCTGGAGGACGTGTCGGCGATGGTGGTGTCGACCAGGACCGCGGTCTACGAGTGCTCCGGCCGGCTGGCCAGTTGCGCGGCGGTCCAGGAGTCCATCCTGTCGGCCATCCAGGGCGTGCGGCGCGGGATCCGGTTCTGGGGCCCGGTCCTGTCGTTCCTGCTCCTCCTGGACGCCGCCGACGAGATTCGCTGGCTGGCGCGGCTGTGGCCCGGCTGACCCGCACAGGACCGCGCCGTCGGTCCGCCTTCCGGCGCTCCGGGGCCGGGTTTTGCGGGGTGACTGTCGCGCTCGAACTCCCCACGTGGTCTGGCCGACCTTCAAGAGGCCCGCGTGAGTGTCGTCGTCTATCAAATAGGCGTACAGCCGGGGGCAGACCTTAGTCCCTTACATCTTCATTCTTTCGCAAAATGGCGAAGATTTCATGGCGTCACCGGAGCGAGTGCCTTCAGGAGGATGTTTTCGCGGAGGTGGAGGACGGCGACGATGGCGCGCTGACCGAGCTTGGTGAGGTAGTACTTGTAGGTTCGCCCGACCTTCTTGATGAGGCCATGAGCACGCAGGCGTTTGAGCAGGCGGGAGATCTGCGCTGCGGAGCAGTGAGGAAGGTGCTGTCGCAGGTTGGCGGCGCGCAGGCCGGAGATGGTCCATTCCGGGCGTGCGAGGACGAGGAACAGCTTGAGATCGCTGTCCGTCATCAGGTTGAAGCCGCGCAGCGACCGCTTGTTGTCGCGGGCGGGTCGTCCGATGCGGTCGATGTCCTTCCACGAGGTCACGGGATTGTCGATGGCGGCGAGGAAGGCCAGGCAGCGCCGGTTGGCGTTGATCATGCAGGTGGCGAGGTCGCGCAGGCTGTAGATCGACTTGCGCAAGGGGGCGAGCTTGAACGTGGAGGTTCCGTCGCGCTGTTTCACGTCGCGGTGAAGCTTGAAGAACGAGGCATCGTTGGTGGTGCATTCGACCCGCGCAACGATGCCGAACTTGTCGTAGAGCTTGATGGAAGCGGGACCCATGTGGTGGCGGATCCGTGTGCCGTGGATCCGCGTCGAGAAGTCGTTGCCGGCCTCCCCGGCATAGGCCTTCGTGAGCTTGCGCCCGAGGAAGGTGGCCACTTGGTCGGCCTTGACGCTGTGCACGGCGGTGCGGGTCATGGCGTCGTAGAGCGGCTGGAAGCGGTCCTGACGATGGAACAGGATGTCCGTGGCGTACTCCGCCTGCATGATGCTCCAGTGATGCCCGGACGGGAAATGCCGCACGGCCGGACAGAAGCGTCGGGCCAATGCATCGAGGCGGCGATGCAGGACCCGGACATCGAAGTCCCTGGCGAGGGCCTGGGCCTGCTCGAAGTCGTCGATCGCAAGAAAGGCGTTGTCGGCGAGCTGACAGCCGATCCCGGCATCCTGCAGACGTCGCGCCAGCCAGTTGTGCCCGTTAAAGTAGACCTGGAGGCGGAACGGCGCCCAGGTCGGCACGCGCACGTAGCACAGCCTGAAGCGCTCATCGATGAAGTAGAAGTAGTAGTGCAGGCACTTTCCCGAAGTCGGGCGTAGCGTCGTGGTGCCGGACTTCGGATCCCGCCAGTGGCGGAACGACGTGCAGCTCTCCATCGCCGAAAAGATGTGCACGAGGCCCGGCGCGTCACCGCGCTCCTCGAGGACCCTCTTGACCCGATCCTCCTTGCGAAAGGCCTTGAGCCTGCGGATGAACTCGATCTGGACACCGGCCTCTGCAGCAACCTTCATGGCGTTGTCACGGATCTCCTCGCGCATCGGCTCGGCCCAGCGCGGGTAGTCCGCCAACCGAACCTGGTGGATGCGCAGCTAGCTCTCCACCGCCCGGGCATGGCCGATGTCCGGCAGAGAGCCTGTCAGAACAACCCGGTCAAAACACGAAACCACCCCGGCGACATCAGCCTGGTGACGCTCGACGAATGGGCATGCCATGATCCAACTCCCTCGCAAGGATGCAGGATCCAGCATATCATCTCGAAAAGTTTTGGTTCCGGCTATGCCGGGTTAGGGTAATCCAGCGTACATATCATGCGATGAGGCCTATTGCTCCTTGATGCGCCAGTCGGCCGCCGTCATGACCAGCCCGTCCAGGATGTAGAGCGCCTCGTTCACCGTGGCCGGGATGAAGTGGGTGGTGAAGGGGCCATGTTGATCGGAGACTTGGGTGTAGGACTTCAGCCCCGGCTCGTTTCCGTGTTTGGCGTTGACGAGGTTCATGGCCTCGCCCTGGCGCGTGGTCGGGAAGAACTGTCCGCCGCTTGACGCGGTCAGCCCCTCTCCCCAGAACTGCGCCATGGGCAGCTTGGTATGCGCCTCGATCCCGATCCCAGGGCCAGCTTGATCGGATCGCTTTCGACATGCCAGCGCGACAGGCGGGCCAACTGGAACAAATCGTGGCTGTCGGTAGCCGCGGCCATCTTGCTCAGGCCAAGATTGAGGCCCTCGACAAGGACCACGTTCAGCAGCTCGATCGTGTCATTGCATGGCGTGCCGGTGCGCAGGTGCATGAAGGCGTCGGTGAAGCCCGTGGCCTTGTCGACGTCCAGGAGAAGGTCCGTGATCCGGATCTCGTGCACGAGATAGGCGGTACTCTCTGACTCGCAGTCCGAGGAGTTGGATCTGGAACGTTGATCGTGCGTGGGAAAGGAAAATAGCATGACTGAAATCGAAGCCTCCACGGATAGCCAGTGACGTGAATTCCTCCAGGAGGGAGCGCCGGGATCCAAAGGGCGGATTTGCCCCTCCACTGGACGGCAACCTGCCTCCGCTTCGGGCAAGCGGGTCTGGCGGCCAGGGACCAGCATAGCGGTCCGTCAGCGCGCCTGCGGGAGAGCCGTGGCGTCGCCTCGACGAATTCGAGGAATTTGGGTTGTCGAATGTGCGCAGCTGGAACCTCTCGGTCAAGACGAAGTCGGCTTCGTCCATGCCAAACGAAGGGGTTTCCTATCGACTGATGTTTGGCTATTCGACATATGTGCGTTGTTGAAGACAATGCAGGAGGGTCTTCGTGTTGAGCCCGTGTCAGTGCCGGATGGCCAGGGCGGCAGTCGGCCTCGGTCGGCCGCAGTTTGCCACGTGCGCCCAAGTCTCCGTTGCGGCTCTCACTGACTTTGAACCTGGAAAGCGAACACCGTACGAGAGAACCTTGCGCGACGTCCAGATGACCTTCGAGCAGCTTCGGAGTCACGTCTCTGGAAGGCAACGAGGATGGTGAGGGAGTGCACATGAGGCATGAGTAAGCCAAGTCTCAGATTTGCTGACCTGTTCGCGGGCCTGGGCGGCTTTCATGTGGCGCTGACCCGGCTAAAGCACATATGCGTCTTTGCGGCCGAAATCGATCGCGGCCTCCAGGATCTGTATCACTTGAACTTCGGGATCAGGCCGGCGTCCGACATCAGGTTCTGCTGGAAGGATGTCCCCGAACACGACGTGCTTTGCGCGGGCTTTCCCTGCCAGCCGTTCTCGAAAGCAGGCAGCCAAAGCGGCTTCTCCTGCCCGGACTCCGGCGACCTGTTCGACTACATTCTCAAGATCATCGACCGCCACAACCCGAGGTTTCTCTTGTTGGAAAACGTTCCCAACATCTTGAGGCACGCGGAAGAGGCGACTTGGCGGCGGATTCAGGAATGCCTGGGGGTTCGCGGGTATTCGTTGAGCAGCAAGAAAATCTCACCGCACCAGATTGGCGTGCCGCAGGTGCGGACTCGCGCCATCATCGTCGCGTGTAACCTTGGCCTGGAGAGGTTTCGGTGGCCCGAACTGGATGGAAGCGTGCACGATCTCCACATTTCAACGGTGCTGGACGACCCACGCCCTGGTCAGGACGAGTTGCCACAAACCTATCTCCGGTACCTCGAAGTCTGGCAGGAATTTCTTGATCGGGTTGGCGGAGACACGAAAATGCCGTCCTTTCCGGTCTGGGCCATGGAGTTCGGGGCGGACTACCCTTGCGAGTCACGGACTCCTGCAACATACGATCAACGATACTTGGCCCGGTTCCGCGGCGCTTTCGGCGACAGTCTCGCGGGCAAGCCGAAGCGCCAGCAGATCGCCCTGCTGCCCCCTTACGCAAGAGCCGCAACCCGATCCTTTCCGCGCTGGAAGGTTCGCTTCATCATGCAGAACCGGGAGTTCTTTGCCACGCACAGGGAAAACCTTGCGGAATGGCTTCATGAGGTGCGCCGGTTCCCGCCGAGCTTCCAGAAGTTCGAGTGGAACTGGCAAAGGGGATCGAGGACGGTTTGGGACAAGGTCATTCAGTTCCGCGCGTCAGGTATCAGGGTCAAGAATCCTGCCACCTCGCCTTCCCTGGTTGCCTTGACCACAAGCCAGGTTCCTGTAATCGCGTGGCAAAGGCGGTACATGACGGTGCGCGAGTGCGCGCGCCTCCAAAGCCTCGGCGACCTGGAGTATTTGCCCGCCTCGAAGACCCGAGCCTTCAAGGCGCTGGGAAATGCCGTCAACGCCGACGTAATCGAGCTTGTGGCGGAAAGGCTGCTGGCATGCGAGACCGGAATCTCGCACAACCCCAGGAAGCGACGAAGGAATCTCGTCGACACTTGCGCAGGAGGCTGACGGTGCAGGAAATGGCAGGCCAGATAGAGTACGAAGAGCTCTCGGAATTCTACCTGGACCCCAGGAACCCACGTCTTGGACTTTCCGACAATGTTACACAACTTCCACAGGAGGAAATCTACCAGCGTATGCGGGACTGGTCGCTGGAAGAACTGGCCATCTCGTTTCTTGAGAGCGGATTCTGGGCTCATGAAGCGGTGCTCTGCACCACGGAGGAGATCGACGGCGAAGACAGGCTGGTCGTCATCGAAGGGAACCGGCGCATCGCCGCCCTGAAACGTCTCCGGAACACCTACGCGGGCGAAGAGAGTTCAAAAAGGTGGCTCGAACTGGTCGACGGCATTGAGAAGCCGGAGGATCTCTTCAGCAACGTGCCATACATCCGGATCGGCAGCCGGAGCGAGATCGATGCGTTCCTAGGGTTCAGGCATGTAACCGGCATCAAGGACTGGGCCCCTCCCGAAAAGGCCCGGTTCATCGCCAAGCTGATAGACGAGGGCCAGCTGGGCTACCGGGACGTTATGCGCAAGATTGGCAGCACGACCCCCGTTGTGGAGCGGAACTACATCGCATTCAGCATCCTGACCCAAATGGAATCTGTTGAAGGCCTGAGCGTCGAAGAGGTAAAGAACCGGTTTAGCGTCCTGTTCCTGTCCCTGCGCTCCAGGGCCGTCCAACGGTTCCTCGGGGTCGAGGACAAGTTCGGCGTTGACCCGAAGGAGGTCAACCCTCCAGTCAAAGCCGACAAGCTGGAGCAGTTGAAGGAGTATTCGCGCTGGCTGTTCGGCGACGGCGAAACGCCTCCGGTCGTTAGGGACTCTCGAGAAGTCGACAGGTTTGCGACCGTGCTTGCCTCCGACGAAGGTCTTCAGTACCTTCGTGCCGTTCGTACACCCAGCCTGGAGAAGGCATACGTCATTGCCGGGGGAGATCAGGAAGAGATCTACGAACTGGTTTCCACTGCCGCCTACAACCTCCAGGAAGCCTTGTCGTCCATTCATCTCTACAAGGACGACGAGCGGCTGATCGCCGTATCAAGGCGGCTTGTTGCCAACGCGGAGCAGATTCGCAGGACGCTTGGGATTGAGCCCCAATGATGGAAGTCCCGCAGGTAGGATTTGAGCGGTCCTCGAACAAGTCGAACGTGTGTTCCAACGCCTTGGGGGACTGGCTCGAGGCCATTGTTCTCTTCGACCAGAACGAGGTTTCCAAGAGTGATGTCGTTGATGTGTTGATCGAGCGGCAGGTCTGTCCCGACTCGGCGCAAGATCTAGCCCATGAGATAGCCGGGCACGGCTGGAATGAAATTCGGCAGAGAAAGTCCTGGGGCGGATTGCCGGACAGCTTCGCAATATCCGAAAACCGGTTGGAGGATGACGCAGACTGGTCAAGCCTTCCCGTTCGGTCGTTCCTGCTGCTGCTCTCGCTGTTCAGGATATTTCCGGACTGGGCGCAGGAAAACAGAGACAGCGTCAATCAGGGCAACCTGTTCGAGGAAGTCGTGGAGAGAATATGCCCGGGCCTGCTGCCTGGATGGGATGTCTTTCGCGCGGGCTGGTCGCCAGGCGATGCGAAGGATGTTCCTGCGATAGTTGATGAACTGTGCGACCGCATTCATGTCAGGGGGGCCCTGGACCTGGAAGAGTGGCATTCGCCGGACGCCAATGACGCCGGCCTGGACATTGTCTGCTACCGGTCGTTTCCGGATCGGCGCGAAGCGCTTCCCGTTTACTTTTTGCAGTGTGCGAGCGGGAAGAACTGGCGCGACAAGCTGAATACGCCGAATCCGGGGCTATGGCAAAAGCTGATGAATTCCGCTGTTCAGCCCAGCACTGGAATTGCTGCTCCTTTCATCATTCAGAAACGCGAGTTGAACATCGCGGCGCTGACCGGGCAGGCCACCATATTTGACAGGTTCAGGCTTCTCGGCGCGGCCGTTTGTCCCGAGGTGCAGCTCTCGGCCGAACTGGAAGAGCGGCTGGTAGAGTGGATGCGGCCCCGGATCGACAGGCTGCCGCGTGCAAACTAGTTGCCCTGGACAGGCCTGTTCCGACGTCAACCCTCAAGGTAAGGGTTTCA
>JAPPCV010000040.1 GCA_028824715.1 Boseongicola sp.
CGCGCATTTCAATCTGCGCATGCAGCGCGTCGGCGAACCACCGCCCGAAGACATGGCGCAGCATGACCGCTCCCCGCCCGATCCTTGACCCCAAGGACGATGCCGACAGGTTCGGTCGGGACGGAAGGCCGGTCATCCAGTTCGACGACGAACAGGACGGAAACTCGCAGCGCGGTCTTTACAGCGCGAGCGCGTTCTTCTCGGAAGGCACGCGAGGCAGACGGAAGCGACCGACTCCCTTGACCCACAACGGGCCGTCACGGTTCACCGGCTCGGGGATGTCGAAGGACCGGATGCCGCGATCGCGGCCCTTGAAGCGGGGAAAGCCCGGCGTCTCGCCGCACTTGACGCGCTCGAAGAAGCTCTCGAAAGCCTTGTCCAGCCGCCGCAGCACGGAACTGCCGGAAGTCCTTCTCTTCGCCACGAATGACCGTGACGGACTTCATCTGGCCGAATGCCGTCAGGCTCTTGCCCGTCTTTCAGCAGTCGATCCGTTCTTCAATCGCGGCGTTCCTCAACTCGGTTTGCTGCCGCAGCAACGCGTCAGGGCGACAATGCGCCGCCGCGCCGACCGAAGCCGTGCATGTCTGCGTCCTGACGCTCGTTGCAGCGAACTACATAAGTCCCAATTCATTCATGCCGCTTCCGATGCAGCTCGCTTTCTTGTCCCTTCATGAACATCGGCCCACCTTTCCAGCGCGGAAACCCGTAGGCGTTGATCATGACAACATCTATGTCATCGCCGCACCGGGCGATGCCTTCATCGAGAATTGCGGCACCTTCCGTCTGCATCGCCTCAAGAATGCGCGCCATAATGTCGCTGCGGGTCATCCTCTGCCGGACAATTCCCTTTCGTGCGGACTCAGACAGGATGAGCGCCTCGACTTCTGGGTCCGGAGTCGCTTTGCCGGTTTCGCCATAAAGGTAGTATCCGCGACCGGACTTGCGCCCGAAACGCCCCATTTCGCAAAGCTTGTCCCCGATGTCCACGTAGCGTTGGTCCTGGTCTCGCGTTGCCGCTTGCTGCTTGCGCATCGCCCACGAAATGTCGAGGCCGGCAAGGTCCTGCATCTGAAACAGGCCCATCGGCAGGCCGAATTCCGTCATCGCCGCGTCGACTTCCCAGGGCAGCGCGCCGTCTTCGAGCATGCATTCCGCCTCCCGCCTGTAGGCGGACATGATGCGATTGGCGATGAACCCGTTGCAAACTCCGGCCAGTACCGGGATCTTCTTCAAGGATTTTGCAAAGGCGACGCCCGTGGCCAGAATCTCGTCGCTCGCGGCATCCGAGACGACGATTTCCAGAGGCTTCATGATGTGTGCGGGCGAGAAGAAGTGCAGGCCAATCACGCGGCCCGGGCAAGCAGATGAATTCGCGATTTCATTGACATCAAGATAGGAGGTGTTCGTCGCCAGAACGGAGTCCGGGCGCGCATGCACATCGAGTTTGGCAAAGACCTCTTTCTTTACATCCATATTCTCAAAGACCGCTTCGACCGCCAGGTCGGTGCCCGACAAGGCGTCGTAGCCGTCAGATGCGCTGAATTCCGCCAGCAGGCTTGCGTGCCGCGACGCGCTGATGAGGCCGCGCTTCAGGCTCCCATCAAGGACGCTCTTCACGCGACCCTCGCCGGCGGCGGCCGCTTCGGAGTCCCGTTCGACCATCGTAACCGAATAGCCCGCGAGCAGACAGGCCGCGGCGATGCCTGCCCCCATTGTTCCACCACCAATCACGCCCACCTCCTTGAGAATGCGAGGCCGGACCGTCCTTAGGCGTTCGATTCGGGTCGTGGCACGCTCGGCAAAGAAAACGTGGCGCAAGGCGCTTGATTGCGGATCGGCCTTCAATGCCAAGAAGGCTTCGCGCTCTGCGGCAAGCGCTGCTTCTGCGGGGAGATCGAGTGCATTTCGCACGGCTCGGACCGCGACCCTTGGCGCATTTTGCTGGCCGGCCTTGGCTTCGATTTTTGCCGCTGCCGCCTCAAATGCCGCTCCGTCTTCCACCATGAGCGGGGCGCGCTGCGCCAACGGAGTGCGCAAGGGTTCCGATGCAGCCTTTTGGGCAAGTGCAATTGCCTCTTCCGCCAAATCGCCCTCGGCAATGGCATCGATCAGCCCGATCTTTTCAGCTTCAGATGCCGTGACAGGCTTGCCGGTTGCGATCGTGAACACTCCGTCGCCTGAAGGCGACGGCTTCTCGGCCAAGCTACGCGGCAACCCGCACGCTTCGCGACCGAAGGCCGGTTCCCGGCCCCTTGACAAGCTGCAGAGATGTTGCATGCAACATCTCTGCAGATATGTTGCGGCCCGGGATATGTTGCGGAGCGGTCACATCGGCCTGCCAT
>JAPPCV010000029.1 GCA_028824715.1 Boseongicola sp.
AGCCGAACTGGCGCTTGTCGTCGAACGGAGGATCGCTCTCGAAGTAGGTCGAGGTGACATCGTGGATTCAAAAAGAGCGTTTCACTTTGAGCGGACAATTGCCCGTCCGAAGAGGGCAAGGACCTTGCAATGATCTCATACAAGCGTTATTTTGTGATTCATGGCTCGAGCAACGATGCAGCAGCGCGCCGAGCGGATGGACGCCGCCCGCGACCTGGTCCAGCGCAATTCCCCGGCCGAGGCCGCCCGGCTGCTGGCCGAACGCTACGCGTTGTCGCCGGGGCAGGCCCGGCGCTACGTGCGGGCCACGACCAACGCGTCTCCGCTCGCCCAGGCCGCGATCAAGGATCCGGTCACGGTGCGCATCCCGCGTCCCTTGCTCGCCCGGCTGCGCATGCGTGCGCGCCGCACCGGGCGCAGCCTGGGCGCATTGATGACGCAGGCGGTCGCGAGCTGGCTGGACAAGACGCCCGACTGAATGCGACCTGTTCGCACGCTCCGGGTCTTCGACCGTGCCGCCCGGGAGCGGCTTTGCGAAGCCTACGAATGCCTGGTCCCCGAACGAAGCTGGTCCACGAGGAGGCAAGCGAACGATGCAGCATCCAGCGCCGACAGTGACCGCGACGGTCGCGGCCTACCTGAGGGTGTCGAGCCAGGCCCAGCGCCAGAGCGAGACGATCGCCAGTCAGCGTGAGGCGGTTCTCGACCATGGCCGCAGCCTCGGCTGGGCGATTCCCGACGACCTCTTGTTCGCCGACGACGGGTTCAGCGGCGCGACCCTTGAGCGGCCGGCGCTCGACGCGTTGCGTGACGGCGTCGCCCGCGGCGAGATCGAGACCGTGCTGGTCCTGTCGATCGACCGGATGAGCCGCAACTTCGCTCACCAGATCCTGTTGCAGGAGGAGTTCGCCCGTTCCGGCGCGACGGTCCGGTGCGTCCAGGAGCCGGACGACGCCACCCCCCAAGGCATGCTCCTGCGCCAGATCCTGTCCGTGATCTCCGAATACGAGCGCACGCAGATCGCCGAGCGCTCGCGTCGCGGCAAGATCCATCGTGCCCGCCAGGGCTCGCTGAACATGCTCACGCGGGCGCCCTACGGATACCGCCTGATCCGGAAGACCGAGACATGCGGAGCCCGCTTCGAGATCGACGAAGCCGAAGCCCGCGTGGTGCGCCGGATCTTCGATCTCTACGTCCGCGACGGGTTGAAGATGCACCAGATCGCCCCTCGGCTCGACGAGGAGGGCCTGCATCCACGGCATTCGCGGCACTGGCCGATCTCGACCGTGGCTGTCATCCTGAGGAACGAGGCCTACATCGGCAAGGCGGCCTACATGAAGACGATGGGGTCCGGCCAACGCGTCCGGCACAACCGGACCGGCCGGCAAAGGGCGGCGCCGTCAGGCGCCTGACCGGGCGCGTGGCACGCCCGAGGGAGGACTGGATCGAACTGGCCGTTCCGGCCATCGTGGACCCCGCCCTCTTCGCACGTGCGCAGGACCAGCGTGCGGCCAACCGGCGTTTCTCGGGGCGCAAGACCGTCGAGCCGACGCTCCTGCAGGGGCTGTGCGTCTGCCTGCATTGCGGCTACGCCATGGGACGGAACTCCGGGACGGGAAGCCGCAGGACGCCACGCGTGCACTACTACCGGTGTCACGGGTCCGAGGGCTGGCGCCATCCGGAGGGGGTCGTGTGCGACAATCCTGCGGTGCGCGCCGACGAGCTCGACGCAGCCGTCTGGACCGAGGTGCTGGCCCTGCTCGAGAACCCGGACCTCGTCCAGGGGGAGATCACGCGCAGGCTGGAAGCCGCGAACGACACGACCGATGTCCGGCAACGGACCGGTTCACTGCAGGGCGAGCTTGCCCGCATCACCACCCGGATGCGGCGTCTGCTCGACGCCTACCAGGACGAGGTCATGACCCTTGAGGAACTGCGGGAGAGAAAGACCCCGCTCCAGGCCCGGCAGCGTGCCATCCAGTCGGAGCTGAGAGCCCTGAAGGCTGCGGAACTTGACCGTGGCGCCCGGCTTTCGCTGGCCGAGACGACGGAGCGGTTTCTGGGGCGGCTGCGCAAAGGGGCAAAGTCCCTCGCTCTTGCCGAACGTCAGCGCATCGTGCGCCTGCTCGTTCGCGAGGTGAGGGTCGGGAAGGACGAGGTCACGATCTGCCATTCCGTTCCGGTGCCGGCGTCGCCGCCCCAAGGCTCCGGTCCGTCGGGAAATGATGCCGGTCAGGGCCAGCTTTTGGATTCACGTTGTCGTCAGGTCATAGACCAGGATGTCGAACCGCGCGTCGAACAGCGTCGCCCATCGCTCGCGCAGGAAGG
>JAPPCV010000094.1 GCA_028824715.1 Boseongicola sp.
TCGCAGGTTCTCCATGCCTTCGGGCTGAGCGTAGCCGGACAGGTAGTTGAACACTTTCGTTGCATCGCGGCCCAGCGCGGCATCGCAGGTGAAGAGCGAGAGATCCGTGTAGATCTTCGCGGTGTCAGGATGGTAGTTTCCGGTGCCGAAATGCGTGTACGTGACCAGTTCTCCGCCTTCGCGGCGCACTACGGTCGATATCTTGGCATGCGTCTTGTAGTGCAGGAACCCGTAGACAACGTGGGCCCCTGACCGTTCCAGCCGCCGCGACTGCCGGATGTTGGCGGCCTCGTCGAACCGCGCCTTGAGCTCGACAAGTGCCGTGACCGACTTTCCGTCTTCCGCCGCCTCGCAGAGCGCGTCGACGATGGGCGAGTTGCGAGACGTCCTGTAGAGAGTCTGCTTGATCGCGACCACGTCTGGGTCCCGCGCGGCCTGCGCCAGGAATCGAACGACCATGTCGAAGGTTTCATAGGGATGGTGCAGCAGCATGTCCTTTTGGCGTATGGCCGCGAACATGTCGCCATCGTGGTCCTGCACCCTCTCAGGCACTCGAGGCAGGAATGCCGGCCAGAGAAGATCGTAGCGCTCGTCGAGAACGAGTTCGTTCAGATCGCCCAGACCCAGCAGTCCTGGCAGTTCAAGAACCTCGGCTTCGGAGACCCGAAGCTCCTCCATGATGACCCGGCGGAGTCCTTGCGGAGCGCCTTCCGACATGGTCAGCCGGACCACTTCGCCTCGCCGACGGCGCTTCAGCGCCACCTCGAATTCGCGGACCAGGTCTTCTGCCTCTTCCTCGAGTTCCAGGTCGCTGTCGCGAAGCACGCGAAAGGTGCAGTGCCCGACCATCTCGTAGCCCGGAAACAGCCTGTCGAGATGAAGGAGCAGCAATTCTTCCAGGGGAATGAACCGATGCATGCCATCCCTGGCAGGAAGCGCCACGAAACGTTGAACCTGGGCGGGCACCGGCAGCAGCGCACGCAGTGCCCGCTTGTCCGTCCGACGGCGCAATTCCAGCGCAAGCGAGTATCCCTCGTTCGCAATGAACGGGAACGGGTGCGCCGGATCGATGGCCAGCGGCGACAGGATCGGGAAGACCTGGCTGAGGAAGAAGTGTTCGAGGTGCGTCTTGTCTCCCTCGGACAGTTCCTCGCGTGTCAGAAGGCAGATTCTGTGCCTGGCCATTTCGCTTCGCAGCGTCTCCCAGACCTCCTGTTGCTCGTTCTCCAGCCGACGCGTGTCGGTGTCGATCAGGACGAGTTGCTCGGCGGGCGAAAGGCCGTCCGCCGCAGGTGTCGTGTTCCCGGTATGCGCAAGCTCGCGCAACCCGGCCACGCGCACGGTGTAGAACTCGTCCAGGTTTGTCGCGGAGATCGACAGGAACCTCAGGCGTTCCAGGAGCGGAACGCGCTGATTCTTCGCTTCCTCCAATACGCGCCGGTTGAAGGCGAGCCACGACAGTTCCCGGTTTATGAAACGGTCTGGACCGGAGAAGTCCTTGCCCCTCAACTCCCTTGGCTGGGGCATGGGGGCTGACAGAAAGTTGGTGAACGCGTTCATGGCACCTGTCTTGACCGTCAATGTTTCAGAGGGATGACGATTATGGACCCTTGCCCCGGTGCTTGTCCAGAACCTCTGCGGCGAGGTCCCGCGTGACCTTGCGACGCTCTGCAATCGCGCGCGCGTCGATCGCGGCCACGATGCGCTGCGCTTCCGCAAAGGAACGTTCCATGTGCCTGGCCAGCCAACTGATTGCCGATGGCGTCACGGCGTTCTGGCGATCTGCAAAGAGCTTCATCAACACTGCGGCAAGCAGGTCTTCGTCGGGAGTGTCGATGCGCACCACGTCCGTCGCTTCCATGCGGCTCCTCAGGTCTGGAAGGCCGGCTTTCCAGTGGCGTGGCGCACGGCGCGCGGTGAGCAGCAGGCAATGACCCGACGCGGCAACCTGGTTATGCAGGTGAAGCAACGCCCGTTCGGCGGTGCCTTCGATCCTGTCTGCATCATCAACGGCCACGGAGTCCTGGAGGCTGCCAATGTCCAGCCCTTCCAGATCCGGCGGCTGCATAAGGCGCGCGCCCTCCTGCTCCGCCCAGATATGGGCGAGATGGGTCTTGCCGGCGCCTTCCGGACCTACGAGGACCAGCTTTCCGTCAGGCCAGGTCGCGGGCATTTCCAGCCGGGACAGGGCGAGGTGGTTGACCTCCGAGACAAAGAAGTCTCCCCGATCAAGGGAGGTCCGGACCGGCAGATCAAGGATCAGTTGCCGCACCATGCCTCAGTTGTCGTCCCGTCCCGCTACACCCTTGTAGAGGCGGCTTTCCCTGTACTGCTCGATGCCAAACCGGGAAATCACGCCAATGGCGGCGGCGACGGGAACAGCGACAAGAAGTCCGACGAATCCGAACAGCGCCCCGAAGGCCGACAGCGAGAAGATCAGCCAGACGGGATGCAGGCCAACCGATGAACCGACAAGGCGTGGCGTCAGGATGTTGCCCTCGACGAACTGGCCGGACTGGAAGATTGCGTAGACCAGCAGGATCCAGAGCCAGTCTCCCCAGAACTGGAAGAGGGCGAGACCAATTGCCAATGCACCGCCCACAAGGGCTCCGACATAGGGAATGAATGTCAGGACTCCGGCAACCGCGCCCACCACCAGCCCGAAATTCAGCCCGACCAGCATCAGGGCAACGGCATAGTAGATGCCCAGGATCAGGCAGACGGTGCCCTGGCCGCGCACGAATCCGGCCATGGTCTTGTCAATGTCGCTGGCAATGCGGCGGATTGTCGGCGCGTGGTCGAGGGGCAGGAGCGAGTCGATCTTGGTGACGATCCTGTCCCAGTCGTAAAGCAGGTAGAACGCGACCACAGGGACCACGACGATCAGGACCAGGAGATTCACGATGCCCGAGAACGAGGCAATGACCGTGTTCAGGAGTTCGCCGCCCTTGGCTTGGACCGTCTCTCCGAGAGTGACAAGGGAGCGCCGAATCGTCGAGTTCGCGTCCCCGAGTGCGGGGATTCTTTCAAGCAGGAACGCTTGCAGATCCGATGCGATCACGGGTGCCGCTGCCACGAGGCCGGCAGCCTGATTCACGAGCGTGGGCAGAATCAGGAGTATGGTGACGCAGAACGCGAAGATGGCCAGAAACGTGATGATGCCTGTGGCAATCGCCCGAGAGCATCCCAGCCGTTCCAGCCGGTCCGCGAACGGATCAAGGCAGTAGGCAATGGCTGCACCGATGACGAAAGGCAGGATGACGTCGCCGAGTAGCCACATGACAGCGAGAAAGACCGCCATGGCGATGCCCCAGGCCGTTAGCTGCGTTCTTGCCGCAAGTGCCAATCAATCGCTCCCTTCGCGCCCTTGTTTGGCAGTCTAGCCGAGTCGGCGCAAGGCAGTGACGGGCGTCTGTGCGGAACATGCCTCGCGGGCTGAACGACATTGCGGAAACTGTCGCCGAGCCCATCCGCCAGGGTCCGGCGCCGAACTGCGCGCCGAAGCCCCGCAGCACATTCCCCGCATCCTTCCGGCTCAAACGCCTCGCCCGCAGCACCGAACAGGATTCCTTGTCGACAGTCGTCCACATTCTCATTCGCGTCAGCCGCCCTGCGGGTGCATCCCAACTTTCTTGACGGTGGTGCTTCTTGGTTCGACAGTATTGGCACTTTGCCAAGACAGTGGGGCTGTCTGGCTGCCCTCGATCGCCAGAAGCGGTCGAAGGTCGACTCGTTGCAAAGAATCTGGGCTACACCTGCCGCCCTGCAATGCGCTTGACACAACGCGGATGCCACCGCCACGTTCGGCTTAACGAGGAAATCTGGAAATCGGGCGCGTCGTGATCGGCGGCTTCAGGGCCAGGCGGACCGAGGCATTCCAACCGGCCCCCACGTCACGGCGCCATCGAGTTGTCCGGCGTGACGACGCCCGCTACGTCGCACGAGCGGCGCTTCTCCAGCCGGCAGCGTAGTCAATCAGGTCCGGGCGGGGCATGGCCGCAACTTGGCAATCAACCGTTCCTGGCAGGAGGGTTTCAAGATCAAGCGCGAGCATGGCCGCGCCCTGGCTGGTGCCTGTCGCCCCTTTGGAGGTGATGACCGTACATTCGGTCGCCGTTGAAAGCATCGCGATGTAGGCCGCATTGCGGCAAAAGGGCCCTTCAACCACGATGTTTCCTCTGTGACCTGTGAGCGAAAGGCATTCTGCGGTCATCATTGCGAGATAGAACCCGAGCGCCGCCGCGCGCGTCGGGCTGCCCGGATTTGGCCGTGCGCCCCTCCAATGTGCGTGCCGTCCTTGAAACGGCCCGCTTTCCGGGACTGCCGCAGGCATTAGCATGATGCCGTCGCTTATGACGCGTGCCATTGCGTCTTCGTTCGCCTCGACTGCGTGCCCGCCTGAAAGCATCTCGAACTCGCGCCCGCCCATGAATCGGGCAGACGGGACGGGTGCGCCCAGTCCATTCACGTTGATCAGCGTGTCGCGCGCCGGTTCGAGGGCGATCCTTGCACCGCCGATGGTCATCACAATCACCCAGGTGCCGGTCGACACCACCGAAAACGGCGGCTTGCGGTGCAGGACGTGAGGGAGAAGCGAGGCGTTGGAATCGTGAATGCCACAGTGGACGGGCGTTTCGGGCGGCACTCCGGTCCGGTCCGCGACTTCAGGCAGCAATGGTCCCAGGATGTCGTCAGATGCGCGAGCCGGCGCCATCTTGTCCGCCAGGTCCATTCGCTCGACCAATGACGAAAACCGCCGTTCGTGCGGATTCCAGAGATCCGTGTGCGCGCCGAGCGAAGACATGTCGCAAGCCGATGTGCCTGTCAGGCGATGGCCCCAGAACTGCGGGTAGGTGACGATGGCGTCGGTCCGTTTCCGAAGTCCAGGATCGATCATGAACTGCCAATGGATCTGTGCGCCGAGGTTCAGTCCCATGGACAACCTTGGCGACCCGGTTTCGGAAAAGGCCGGACGAAGCGCTTCGTATTCTGCCGACACGGTGTCTGGCCCGGGATACTCGTAGTCAAGGACCGGTGCTGCCAGGCAGCCATCGGCTCCGATCAACGCACCTGATGCACCGTGCGTGGTCACCGAAATCGCCCCAATCTCGTGATCGGCATGAAACTTCGCAAGCGCGTTCAGGAGGAATTCCCAATGCCCGTCGACATCGAAGTGCGGGTAGGGCGGTCCAGGCAGCACGGCGTTCGGCCGGGTGACAACCGCAATTTCGGTCATGTCTCCCGCATCGACTAGCGCGAGCTTCGCGTTCGTCTTTCCGACATCGATGACTGCTATGCGGCGGACGGTCATGGCATGTGAAAGACGGGCGTAAGCGGAACCGCCACGGGTTCGCTGTCGGGGTGGGTTTCCATGATGTCCGCCATATGAGCCCACCAACGTCTCATGATATCGTTGCTCCGAAGGTCGTCCATTCCGTGGTCGTCGGCGCGCCAGAGGACCCCGAAGAGCGTGTTCGTGTCTTCGTCCAGGTGGATGGAATAGTCCGAAATGCCGGCTTCTCTCAGCAGGTTCACGAGGTCCGGCCAGATTTCGTCGTGACGCTTCCTGTATTCGTCGCGACAGCCCGGTCTGAGATGCATCTTGAACGCATGCTTTTCCATCAGGACTGCCTACGCCCGGTCCAGAGCCTGGGCAAGGCGATGACCGAGATCAGCAGCGCACCGATCACGATCGACATCACGATACCCGGCACGTTGAGCAAGCCCAGGCCGAAAGTCACGAGCCCCATTACGATGGCGGCGATGACGACGCCTGGAATCGAGCCGGAGCCGCCAAGGATGCTGACGCCGCCCAGCACGACCATGGTGACGATCTCCAGTTCCCAGGCAAAGGCGATGGAAGGTCGCGTCGAGCCTAGGCGTGACGTCAGGCAGATTGCGGCCACTCCGGACATGAGGCCCGTCAGAAGGAACAGGATGAACTTCACGCGCGCCACCCGGATGCCCGAGAACAGGGCTCCGGTCGCGTTGTTTCCGATGGCGTAGACCGCCCGGCCAAAGTTCGTCCTGTGCAGCAAAATGCCGAACGCCAGGGCAAGGAAGGCGAACATCACCAATTCGAACGAGATCACCCACCAGACGTATCCCTGTCCAAAGAAGGCGAATTCGGGAGGGTAGCCGCGATACGCCTGATCGCCCAGCACGATGTAGCTGATGCCGCGGAACAGGCTCAGGGTCCCGATGGTGACAACGATCGATGGCAGGCCGACGCGTGTGACAAGTAGGCCGTTGAATGCGCCGCAGGCGAGCCCAACCGCCAACCCGACCAGCACGAGGCCCGGTGTCGGCACTCCGAACTGGACCGCCGCGCCCATTGCAGTGGACGCCAGCGCGATGATCGCGGCGACTGAGAGATCGATCTCGCCGGAGATGATCAGGAGCGCCATGGCAAAGGCGATCATCGCCTTTTCCGTGAAGTTGAAGGTCGCGTCGGACAGGTTCCATGCGTCGAGGAAGTAGGGAGAGGCAAGGCTGTTGGCGACGAATATGGCAACGGCGACCAGCAACAAGAGGCTTTCCCAGCTCCTGAGCCGACGCTCGAGAGGCGATCGCAGGCGATCGGGAATTTTCCGGCCGGAGGCGTTCATGCGGCATGTTCCGCGCGCTTGAGGATGATGCGTCCCCGTTCGCGGTTCGCTTGGGCGTTGAGCGCGACCGCAATGATGATCGCGCCACCCGAAATCGCGAGTTGCCAGAATGGCGAGATGTTGACAACTGGCAGTGCGTTCTTGATGACGCCGAGAAAGAGCGCTCCCAGAAGCGCCCCTGGTACGGAACCGATGCCGCCCATGATCGAGACGCCGCCGATCACGCAGGCCGCCACGACGTCCAGTTCAAAGCCGCCGGCAATGTCCACGTATGCCACGGCAAAGCGCGAGACCCAGAGATAGCCCGTCAACCCCGCGAGGCCGCCCGAGATCGTGAAGGCCCAGAACTTCGTGCGGCCGACGTCAATGCCGACGTAGGCCGCGGCGTTGGGGTTGCCGCCCACGGCATAGAAGGCGCGGCCAAGCGTAGTGCGGGTCATGATCACGGAAAACAGGACGACCACGGCAACCGCGACCCAGCCAAGCACCGGAAGGCCGAGAAGCTCGGTCCGGGGAAATGCCTTGAATGCGTGGGTCATCTCGTGACTGTTGACCCACTTGCCTTCGGTCAGGAGAAAGATGGTCCCTCGGAAGATCGTCATGGTGCCCAGCGTCACAACGATAGGCGGGATGTCGAGCTTCCAGACGAGAATGCCGTTGATCATGCCCAGGATTGTGCCGAATCCGGTGGCGACAAGCAGGATTGCAACGATCGGTGCGTCCGGGACCGCGAGGTTGGTCATCGCCGCGACCATGCCGGAGAGCGCAAGGTTGGCGGCGACCGAAAGGTCAATGCACTTGGTCAGGATCACGACCATCTGGCCAATGGCCAGCAGTATCAGCGGCGAGGTGTCGTTGAAGACCGCCACGAGGTTCGCGGGCTCCACGAACCCGGGGAAGCGCGTTGACACCAGGCCGAGCAGCAATGCGATGGCCACCAGCAGCAGCATCTCCCGCGAAGCGACAATGCGTCTCATGCGCTGGCCTCCCGAATGCCCGCTGCGTGATGAATGAGGGTTTCCGGCCTCAAATCTGTGCCCGTCAATTCAGCGGCCATTCGCCCCTCGCGCATGACGATGACGCGATCGCACATTCCTAGAACCTCCGGGATTTCCGAACTTACCATGATGACCGCGAGCCCTTGGGCCGCGAGTTCCGCCATGAACGCGTGCACGGCGGCTTTCGACCCGATGTCGATGCCCTTGGTCGGCTCGTCCAGGATGATGATTTTCGGCTTTGTGGCAAGCCATTTGGCGATCACCACCTTTTGCTGGTTTCCGCCAGAGAGATCGCCGACATTCGTGTCGAGCGATGCCGCTCGCAGGTCCAGCCGTTCGGTGTACTCGCGTGCTCGCCTGAACTCCTCCGCCAGCCGAAGGAACCCGTGTCGTGACGTTTGCGCGAGCGAAGGCAACATGACGTTCTGGAAAATCGGAAGCGCTCCAATGGCTCCCTGCCTGCCGCGGTCCTCGGGCACGTAGACAATGCCGTTGGCGACCGCGTCGGCGGGTGAACCGATGCTGACGGGCGCCCCCTCGATCTCCACGCTTCCGCCGGAAGGACGCGTGACTCCGAACAGTGCCTGCATGAATTCCGACCTGCCCGCCCCGACGAGCCCGTAGAATCCCAGGATCTCGCCCTTTCGCAAGGTGAATTCGATTTCGGCAAATTCCGTCGGGTGCTCAAAGCCCTCGACTCGAAGGATTTCGTCGCCGATGTTGTGGACGCGTTCCGGAAAGATCTGGCTGACGTCGCGACCGACCATCAGCTTGACGAGTTCAGGCTCGGTGATCTCGGCAATCGGGCCTTCGCCAACCATCTTCCCGTCCCGGTACACGGTGTAGTAGTCGGCGATGCGGAAAATTTCCTCGAACTTGTGGCTGATGAAGAGGATCGCCTTGCCTTGCGCCTTGAGCTCTTCGACGAGGTCATAAAGCTCTTCGATCTCCTTGTGGCTGAGCGCCGCGGTTGGCTCGTCCATGATCACAACGCGCGCGTCGATGGAGAGGGCCCGCGCAATTGCGACAAGATGCTTGTTCGCGGTGCCGAGATCCTGCAGCTTGTGAGACGGGTCGATCCCCGCGCCGATCTCGGCAAGAATCTCGCGCGCCCGATCCGCCATCTTGCCGATGTCGATGAGCCCGAACCGGTCACGCGGTGCGTGACCAAGGAAGATGTTTTCCGCTACAGACAGCTGGTCGAAGAGCACGGTCTCCTGATGGATTGCCGTGACGCCAGCCCCTTCTGCGGATTGGGGTGTTGCGAAGAGCGTCGGTCGCCCCTCGATCAGGATGTCGCCTGCATTCGGCTGGTATATCCCGGTGAGAATCTTGACGACCGTTGACTTGCCGGCGCCGTTTTCGCCCACGAGAGCCGTGACGCGGCCGGGGTAGATGTTCAGCGAAACGTTGGAAAGGGCCCGGACGCCCGGAAATTCCTTGGTTACGCCCTGCAAGGAGAGCAGGGGCGCGATGTCGGGTAAGGCCGGTGCAGACACGTCTGGCGTTGCTCCCCGCTGGCATGGGTGTGCTTGTCTGCGACGGTGAACTGCGTTCCGGCGCGGCGTCAATGACACTCGCGCCGGAACCGGAAGATTTTGATCAGAAGATCGACTTGAACTGGTCGATGTTCGTGCTGTCGTAGATGAACGGATCGGCCATTGCAGCGGCGTTCGTGTCGTCAAGCGTTATCGATCCCATGCGACCCATCGGTATTTCAGCGCCTGGTGCCGCCGTGGCGGCTCCTGTGGCCAGCGCATGCGCAATCATGGTCGCGGAGTATCCGAGGTCGATCGGATTCCAGATCGCGAATGATCTTGAGGCGCCAGACTGAATGGCGCCGGCCATTTCCGACGGCAGGCCCAGCCCTGTCACGTTGATTTCGCCGATCTTGCCTGCGTCGGCCACGGCCTGCGCGGCAGCCACGATTCCAACAGAGGTCGGCGCGATGATCGCGTCCAGGTCGGGGTAGGATTGCATCAGGCCCTGCGCTTCACGGTAGGACTTGTCGGCAAGGTCGTCGCCATAGACGGTGGCAACGACTTCAATGCCTGGATAGTTGCCCATGACCTTGTTCATTTCGGCGATCCAGGTGTTCTGGTTGGTTGCCGTCGCCGAAGCCGAAAGCACCGCAACCTGGCCGCCGTCCGGCAGATGATCGGCGGCGAGCTTGATGATCATGTTGCCGATCAGCGCGTTCGATGACGGATTCAGGTGCATCTGGCGGCCTGCCTCGGCGACGCCCGAATCCCAGGAGATCACGGTGATGCCGCGCTGCATCGCCTTCTTCAGTGCCGGAACCAGTGCGTCCGGGTCGTTGGCCGAAATCGCGATGGCGTCGACGCCCTGAGCGATCAGGGAGTTGATGACCTCGATCTGGCCTTCGGCGGTGGTGTCGGTCGGGCCGGTGTAGATGACCTCTACATTGCCAAGTTCGGCGGCAGCTTCCTCTGCGCCTTCCGCGGCGGCCTCGAAGAAGCCGATGCCCAATGCCTTCACGACAAGCGCGATGCGCATGTCCTGGGCCGCGGCAGCAGTGCCAAAGAGGCCGGCAGCCAGGCTGAACCCCGCCAGGATTGAAGTGAACGTACGACGTTTCATGTTGGATCCTCCCTGAAAGTCACGATTGGGTTTGCGTTCGAGGCAGGTCATGAGACCGCCTCTTCCTCTCGACCGCCGCCCGCCTGGACGACGATCAGATTCACGTCGGCCGCCTCCAGCATGGCGGCTGCATTGTCTGGAATGCCGTCATCGGTGATGACGGCCGAGATCCGTTCAAGCGGACAGAGAACCAGGCTCGACCGCTGGCCAAACTTTGAACTGTCGACCAGCACGACGAGTTCGTCTGCCTGGCCAATGAGCTTGTGTTCGGCCTGTACGAGCAGGGGATCGGCCTCCATCAGGCCAAGCGGCCCCAGGCCGTGCGCCCCCATGAACATCCGTCGCGCATAGAAGTTCCGGGTCACGTCGTTGTCGAAGGGACTGAGGATGATGTTCTGTTCGCGATAGATCGCTCCGCCGGGAAGCATGATCGTGTTCTTGGAGTGCCTCAGGAGGTGCTCGGCAATCGGAAACGAATTGGTGAAGACCTGCAGCCGACGCGTCGTCAGCGGGTGCACCATCTGAAACGTGGTCGTGCCGCCGTTAATGATGATGCTGTCGCCATCTTCGCACAGGTTCGCGCCCGCTCGGGCGATGGCCTGCTTTTCCGCAATCCGCAGCGTCTCGTTCACCGCGAACGGCCGCCCGGCGAGCCCCAGGATCTGCGGAGGCGTGATGGCCTCGGCGCCGCCGCGCACGCGGCGCAGACGCCTCTGCACGTGAAGTGTCGAGATGTCGCGGCGGATCGTTGCTTCGGATGCGCCGGTCATGCTGCAAAGGTCCGCCACCGTGACCACGGGGCGATCCTGGACGGCCGACAAGATGATCCGATGGCGTTCCTTTTCGTGCACGTTCGCCTCCCTTGGCTGCAGACCGTGCGCAATTTCGTGGCGGCTGTCAATCAAAATCGATCAACATCAATCATTTTTTGACGCAAAATGATCGAACGTGATTGATAGCGATTGACATTTGGGGGCGTTGGACTAAGCCTTCAGCGACTTCTCACAACCACTCGACCGACATGACAGGTCAGGACGCCATGTTGAACTCGCCCGAGAGCCGGATTCTTGAGAACAGGTGGGACGATGCGATTCCCGAAGGCAGAAGCGAATCCGAGTTGCTGCTCTACCGCTCCAACATCCTTGGTCTGGACAGGCGCGTGACGAATTACGGAGGCGGGAACACGTCGGCCAAGATACAGGAAAGGGACCCGCTCACCGGAGAAGACGTCGAGGTTCTTTGGGTCAAGGGTTCGGGGGGCGACATCGGGTCAATGAATCTTGACGGTTTCGCAACCCTGTACATGGATCGGCTGCACGCGCTCAAGGCACTGTACCGCGGGGTCGAGCACGAAGACGAAATGGTTGGCCATCTGCCCCATTGCACGTTCAACCTGAATCCGCGCGCGGCCTCGATCGACACGCCCCTGCATGCATACGTTCCGCGCAGGCACGTCGACCACGTGCACGCTGACGCGATCATCGC
The DNA here is from genome assembly GCA_028824715.1 of Boseongicola sp. Lineage (GTDB taxonomy): Bacteria > Pseudomonadota > Alphaproteobacteria > Rhodobacterales > Rhodobacteraceae > JAJEFO01. The sequence goes on from JAPPCV010000094.1 coordinate 11,693, forward strand.
TGTCGCTGCGTCGGAAGATTCGCGGATGCTGACGGCGGAGATATTCGGCGATAGCGTCGGCTGGCTTCCGTGGAAGCGTCCAGGGTACGAATTGGGACTTTGGCTGGAGAGATTCTGTCTCGACAACCCTGACGCAGTAGGCGTCGTCCTTGAAAGCCACGGGCTGTTCACATGGGGAGACACGTCGAAGGGCTGCTACGAAACCACGATCGACGTGATCAACGGCGCCGCTGCATGGCTTCAGGAACGCACGGCGGCGGTCCCTGCGTTTGGCGGCGTTCGCCACAAGGGCCTTCCATGCGGCGAACGCCGAAAGGTTGCCGCAAGACTCATGCCTGCAATCCGGGGCGCTGTCTCGGCCAACCAGCACATGGTCGGGCACTTTGCCGATTCCGAAGACGTGCTTGAATTTGTCAATTCGCGGAACATGGAGGCGCTTGCAGCTCTCGGTACTTCCTGTCCCGACCATTTCCTGCGCACGAAGATCCGGCCGATGGTAGTCGAATTCGACCCGTCGAAGGCGAATGTCGACGTGGCGCTTGAAGCCCTTCCTGCCCGCATCGCGGCCTATCGAGAGGACTACGCGGCCTATTACGAGCGCTGCAAGCGCGCTGACAGCCCGGCGCTTCGCGATCCCAACGCCGTTGTCTATCTTGTACCGGGCGTTGGCATGATCACGTTTGCCAAGGACAAGGCGACTGCACGGATTTCGGGCGAGTTCTACGTCAACGCAATCAACGTCAAGCGTGGTGCCTGCGCCGTCAGCAGCTATCGAGGCTTGCCGGAACAGGAGGCTTTCGACATCGAATACTGGCTTCTCGAGGAAGCGAAGCTGCAGCGCATGCCAAAGCCGAAATCGCTGGCCGGGCGCATTGCGCTCGTGACTGGCGGAGCCGGAGGAATCGGGTCTGCGACTGCCGAGCGATACCTTGCCGAAGGGGCTTGCGTGATGCTGGCTGACATCGATTCGGAAGGATTGGCCTCAACGTGCGACGCTCTCGTTCAGCGCCATGGTGAGGACGTCGTTCGTGCAGTTCTGATGGACGTAACCGACGAGGACTCGGTTGCCAAGGCCTTCGACGAGACGGCGACGGAATTCGGTGGCCTGGACATTCTCGTGTCAAGCGCGGGCATCGCGACTTCCGCTTCGGTGGAGGACACGTCCCTGGCGTTGTGGAACAGGAACATGGAAATCCTCGGGACGGGCTATTTCCTTGCCGGCCGCGAGGCGTTCAAGGTGCTGCGGGCACAGGGCCTTGGCGGGTCCATCGTGTTCGTGGCGTCAAAGAACGGCCTTGCCGCATCGCTCAATGCATCGGCCTATTGCGCGGCCAAGGCCTCCGAGATCCATCTGGCACGCTGTCTGGCGCTGGAGGGCGCTGAAGCGGGCATTCGGGTCAACGTCGTCAATCCGGACGCCGTCCTCCAGGATTCAAGAATCTGGGAGGGCGAATGGCTGGAGCAGCGGGCGGCGACCTATGGAACCGACAGGGCCGGGCTGGAGGAGATGTACCGGAATCGGTCGATGCTGAAACGTTCGGTCCTGCCAGCGGACATTGCGGAGGCGTGTTACTTCTTTGCTGCCGACAGGTCCGCAAAGTCGACCGGAAACATACTCAACGTGGATGCAGGCAACGTCCAGGCATTCACGCGATAGGAACGCTGTCATGACCTACGAGACCGCCAGAGCGATCTTTGCGGAGTGGGACGTCGACACGGAGCACGCCATTGACCGACTCCGGCCGATCCCGATATCCGTCCACTGCTGGCAGGGAGACGACGTCATCGGCTTCGAGGCGAAAGGCGGCAAGTCGAGCGGCGGGATCCAGGCAACAGGAAACCATCCGGGTCGTGCCCGTAACCCAAGCGAACTGCGCGCTGACCTGGAGTTCGCCCTTTCGATGATTCCGGGACGGCATCGTCTCAATCTTCACGCCATGTACATGGATGCTCACGACGCGCCCGATCGCGACGAAATCGAGTACAAGCATTTCGCGAACTGGGTCGACTGGGCCCGGGCAAACGGGCTCGGGCTCGATTTCAACCCGACCTTTTTCGCCCATGCCAAGGCCGACGACAACCTGACGCTTTCCCATCCGGACAAGGGCGTTCGCGAATTCTGGATCGAGCACGGGCGCCGGACACGGGAGATTGCGGCACGGATGGGCCGTGAAATCGGCTCTCCCGCGGTCAACAACGTCTGGGTTCCGGACGGCTACAAGGATGCGCCCGTCGACCGGAGTGCGGCGCGGATGCGGCTGGAAGCGTCGCTCGACGCGATGCTTTCCGACGTTCATGATCGGTCGCACATGCTTGATGCCGTCGAGAGCAAGCTGTTCGGCATCGGAGTCGAGGCGTGCACGGTCGGCAGTCACGAATTCTATCTTGGCTACGCCATCCGGAATGGGTTGCTGCTTTGCCTGGACATGGGGCATTTCCATCCGACCGAGGACATCGCCGACAAGTTGAGCGCCGTGGCACTTTCGCTGGATGCAATCCTTCTGCATGTGTCACGGCCAATGAGATGGGACAGCGACCATGTCATTCTGCTGAATGACGACATCATCGCGGTGGCCCAGGAACTGGTCAGTGCCCAGATGTTGGGCCGCACCCACATCGGGCTGGACTTCTTTGACGCCACCATAAGCCGTACCGCGGCTTGGGTTCTCGGCACGCGCAACATGCAAAAGGCGCTGCTCAGGGCGCTGCTTTTGCCGCTGGGTCGCGTGAAGGCCGCGGAGGCGGCGCTGGATTTCACGCAAAGGCTGGCGGTCATGGAGGAAGCAAGAGACCTGCCGTTTGGTGAGGTTTGGCGCGAGTTCTGCAAGCGCGCGGACGTCCCGTCTGGTCAAGCATTGATCGGCGAGCTTGCCGCCTATCAGGACTCGGTATCCGATCGCTGAGCGGATACAGGCGCGCAACGGCTCGCCGGCCATTTGCAAGCACTTGTTGCGCGACATGGGACGACATCGCGGCCACTCCGGGCGTACTGCCTTGCTGGAAGGATTCCCATGGGCACGGCCGGACGCCGCCACTCCCAAGCGCCGCAGCGGGATGACCGCGTTCTGGAATCGGCAAGAGTTCGTGCTTCCGGACAGGCGCCATTTGGCTCGTCGGCGTCGGATGCGAAACTTGCAGACGCCGGCATGCCTGTCTCGTTTCCTGCTTCGGTTTTGCATGGCGCGGCACAGGCGGCGGCCAGCCGGCAACGGTTCCTTGTCCAGCACGGTCGCATGGCGTAGTTCGAGGCTGTCACGTATCGAGGAACCTATCCCATGCGCCTTTCCCGCTACTTCCTTCCCGTGCTCAAGGAAACGCCTGCCGAAGCGCAGATCGTTTCGCACCGCTACATGCTGCGGGCGGGCATGATCAAGCAGGCCTCTGCCGGCATCTACTCGTGGCTGCCCCTCGGTTTCAAGGTGTTGAGAAAGATCGAGGACATCATCCACGAGGAACAGCAGCGTGCCGGCCACATTCCGATGCTGATGCCCACGCTTCAGTCGGCGGATCTCTGGCGCGAAAGCGGACGTTACGACGATTACGGCGAAGAGATGCTTCGCATCCGGGACCGCCACGACCGCGACATCCTCTACACGCCCACGGCGGAGGAACTCATCACAGACATCTTCCGTGCGCACGTCTCATCCTACCGGGACCTTCCGCTGACGATGTACCAGATCCAGTGGAAGTTCCGGGACGAGATCCGGCCCCGTTTCGGCATCATGCGCGGTCGCGAATTCTACATGAAGGACGGCTACAACTTCGACTTGACGAAGGCGGACGCCATGCATGCCTACAATCGTCACCTCGTCAGCTATCTTCGCACGTACGAACGAATGGGGTTGCAGGCGATTCCGATGCGAGCCGATTCCGGGCCCATTGGCGGCGATGACACGCATGAGTTTCTCGTTCTCGCCGAGACCGGAGAGTCAGAGGTCTTCTTTGACAACGCCATCACGGAACTGAAGATCGGCGACCGGGAGATCGACTACGGCGACAAGGCGCAGTGCCAAGCCGTGCTCGAGGAATTCACTTCGCGCTATGCCCGTACCGACGAAACCCATGACGAGGCACTCTTCAACGAGATTCCGGAAGAGAGGCGCCGGTCTGCACGTGGCATCGAGGTGGGACAGATATTCTATTTCGGCACCAAGTATTCCGAGCCCATGGGCGCCACCGTGCAGGACGCTGACGGGAACGACGTCGCGGTTCACATGGGATCGCACGGCATCGGCGTCAGCCGCCTTCTTGGCGCGATCATCGAGGCAAGCCACGACGGGAAGGGCATCATCTGGCCCGAAGGCGTGACACCGTTCCACGCGGGAATCGTGAATCTCAGGCAAGGGGACGCAGGAACGGACGCGGCCAGCGAACGGCTGGAAGCGGCGTTGATCGAACGCGGACTGGATCCGCTCTACGACGACACCGAAGAACGGCCGGGAGCCAAGTTTGCAACCATGGACCTGATCGGGCTTCCGTGGAGGATCACGGTCGGACCTCGCGACCTCGCGCAGGGGGTCGTAGAACTGGCGTCGCGGCGGACCGGGGAAAGCGAAAGGCTGTCCGTGGATGCCGCCGTGGACCGGGTGGCTCAAATCTACGGCGCGTGATCCGCCGGCACTCTTGACACCGTTCTGACATGCGGCGGCACGCATTGCCGGAATCGCGTTTTTGGCTTGGGTGCGTGCCGATCGAGATCGCAGACGCGAGGCAAGGACAGGAAGCCCTGGTTGCGTGAGGGGGCAAGGGAGGACGCGGCAATGACTTGCAAGGCGCTGATCACGTGGGGAGGCTGGGACGGGCATGAACCGGACCAGGTCGCGGAGATCTTTCGCGCCATGCTTTCCGAGGCAGGGTTCGCGGTAACCGTTACCGACAGCCTCGATTGCCTGGACGAGGTTGCAGTCCTCAACTCATGCGACTTGATCGTGCCGGTCTGGACCATGTCGGAGCTCTCCCGTGAAAGGGCAACCAACGTGTCCGAGGCCGTGGCCCGCGGTGCCGGACTTGCCGGATGCCACGGGGGCATGTGTGACGCCTTTCGCGACAATGTGCTCTGGCAATTCATGACCGGCGCGAACTGGGTTGCGCATCCGGGCGGCGACGGGGTTCGCTACCGCGTGAAGATCACGGAGCCTGAGCATGAACTGGTCTCCGGAATTGATGACTTCGACGTCGAGAGCGAACAGTACTACCTGCATGTCGACCCGGCGAATCATGTCCTGGCGACGACACGGTTTCCAACTGTCACGTGGTTTCACAGCCCAAACGGGCCGGTTGACATTCCCGTGGCCTGGATCCGGCGCTGGGGCATGGGACGGGTCTATTACAATGCCCTCGGGCACAAGGCCGACGTGATTCGTAGCGCACCCGCCCGCGAAATGCTCAGGAGGGGACTGCTCTGGGCTGCACGCGGACGCGAAGCCGCCATTGCCTCGGGCGAGAGCTTTGACGCATTTCTTTCGGAAGGAAACCACTTCTGAACGGCGTCTCCTGATTGCAGACGGCGCCAACGGCAGGAAGCCCTTGCCCGCAACCGGTCGCGGATACTTGAATGAACGCGTCCGGGCAGGTGCTATTGTTGTTCCGGACGGAGGAACCGCCATGCACCAGAAATTGACTGCGCTTGTCGCGATGGCCGCGTTTGCGGGCACGACCCACGCCCAGGTTTCGCAGGGCCCAAAGAACGTGCCCGAATTCGAGCCGGCGTTCGAAAACCAGACCAGAGCCCCAGAAATCAGGAACGCGCAGCGCTTCAAAGTCGAGGTCATCGCTGACGGGTTGGCACATCCATGGGGAATCGAGGTCCTTCCCGACGGCGCCTATCTTGTCACCGAACGCCCGGGAGGGATCAAGATCGTCAGCCGGGGCAAGGACGTGCAAGCCGTGGCCGGCGCGCCGGAAGTGCGGGCAAGAGGCCAGGGAGGGCTCCTTGACGTTGCGCTCGCAGAAGACTTCGAGAGCTCTCGCCGCATCTACCTTGCCTACGCGAAACCGCTCGGCAGCGGCAGGTCCGCCACCGCGGCTGCAAGCGCCGTGCTGCAGGAGAATCCTCCGCGCCTGACTGATCTGGATGACATTTTCGTTCAGACGCCCCCATCCAAGTCCTCCAAGCATTTTGGCTCGCGAATCGTTCCTCATGACGGACATGTCTTCATCACGACGGGCGAACGCTCCTCGCGCAGAGAGCGCGTTCTGGCCCAGGACTTGAAGGCGACCTACGGCAAGGTCGTGCGCGTCACCCCGGGAGGCGACATTCCCGACGGCAACCCGTTTCTTGGGTCGGGCGAAGCTCTCGGAGAGGTGTGGAGCTACGGGCACCGGAATCCGCAGGGAGCGGCCATCCATCCCCGGACGGGCGAACTCTGGACGCTCGAGCACGGACCGGCCGGCGGTGACGAGTTGAACCTGATCAAGCGTGGCGCGAATTACGGCTGGCCTCTCGTCAGCTATGGGGAGAATTACATCGGCACGCCGGTCGGCACCGGCAAGCCGCGTGCCGCAGGGATCACGGAGCCGCGCTACTACTGGGATCCGGTCATCGCGCCGGGTGGCTTCGCCTTCTACGAGGGCGACATGTTTGACTGGAACGGTGACATCGTGGCGGGATCGCTCAATCCTGGCGGCATCGTTCGGCTGAACCTGCGGGGTGTGCGAGTTACGGGCGAGGCCCGCTATCTCGAAGAGCTCGGCCGCATACGCGACGTCGAGGTGGATCGGGACGGCGCGATCCTGCTGCTTGTCGACGCCCGCGACGGCGCGCTCATCCGGATCACTCCCGATTCTTGACGTTGGTCTGCCTGGACATGGATTCCACGTTGTCTGCGTGTCCTGCCGGATCGGGCCGGACCCGGCTTTCGATGCGTGTCAACCGAGAACGGAGAAGCTTGATTCCTTGTTGATCTCGCGCTTTCGGGAATAGAATCCGACGTCGATGTCACGCTCGATGTAAGGGAGCCTGAACGTCAGCGGGTCGCTGTCGTGGTCATTGCCCGCCTCGCAGTAGTCCACGAGAGCTGCCATCATCTTGCCTGCGATCGGCGCGTTCTTGTACTGGTTGCCGCTGGATCCGCACGCCATGTAGTAGCCGCCAAGGCTGGTGGAGTCGTAGATCGGTATCCAGTCGGTCGAAGCGTCGTAGAGATCCACCACGCCTTTCGCCGTCGACGGAATGCCCAAGGCAGGAACGCGTTGGGCGTAGCGCATGGCCTGCGTCGTCCATTGATCGGTGAAGTTCCGGTCATACTCGGTGTCCGAGTCCACCCAGACGTGGGGGTCGCATTCCGGATCCTCGCTGCCCACGAGTATGTGGTTGCCCCTTTCGGGCCTGCAGTAGCAGGCGATGTCGCCGTCGGAGACGATGGTGCCGTCGCTTTCGAAATCAAAGCCAGCGGGTGCAGGAACATGCACGACTTCCTGCTTGAGCGGTCGGGTCGCGATGGTCATCTCGTCCGTGATGCCCGCCATTTCGTTCACTGCAGCAGATCCCGGACCGGCGACATTGATGACCACGGGAGCGTGGACTTCCTCGCCATCCGCCAGCCTGACGCCCTTGACCCGGCCACCCTCTCTCAGGATGCCGGTGACCTCCACGCCAAGACGCGTCCCCGCTCCGTGCCGAGCGGCGGCGGCAGCGAGGTTCTGGGCAGACAGGGCCGGATCGGTCACGTACCCCGCATGCGGCCAGAACACGGCTCCGGCGAGCCTGTCCCCGTTTGTCATGCCGAAGCCGTCCTGGTCGCTGCGTTTCGGAGGCGCGAAGCTGTCAAGCGAGTATATCGGCAGGCGTTCCTCGATATCGCTCGGGCTCCATTCCTCGAACGGGCAGTCCAGCAAGGAACTGAACTCCATGTGCCTTTCCAGGAATCCGTTCATCTCCGTCTTCATCACCAGGCAGCCGCACTCGACGAATCTTGCCAGTTCCTCGGACGCGGGCAGGCCAAGGTGCTCCGCCCAGTCGCGCCAGTAGTGGTAGCCTTCCCAGGCAAAGGCCGTGCCGTCATAGGTTGAATAGTGCATCCGGATGATGGCGCAGGATCCGGCTGTGGAGCCGTGGCCGATCCTGCGGTTCCGGTCGAGCGACAGGACCGACTTTCCTGTCTTGGCGATCTCGAAAGCCGTGGCGGCGCCGATCACTCCGGTTCCGATCACGATGACGTCTGGCTGGCTCATGCAAAGGCCCTCCCGCTTGACGGATGCCTTGGCATTCCCCGCTACACTCTGTCAAGACTATGGCCAGCGCCGACCATGGACAGGTCAGCCCGAAGCCATGCGGCACATGCGTTCCGGTGCCATGCTCTCAGCCGAACCGTTGCTGCCATGTCGGGAAGATGTCTCCGGTTGCAGGTCGCGCGTGATAGACCGCGCGCGCGATCGCCCGTGCAAGACATGTGGCAGCCGCATGCCCGAGATGGAGCCGGTCCTGCTCATCCGCGTCGCGGAGGCCAGTTGCCGTGCCGAAGACGAGGTCTCCGTCCAGGGGTGTATGGGCTGGCACGATGGCGCGTGCGATGCCGTCATGCGCGGCCGTCGCCATGCGCTGGGCATCGGCCTTGGCAAGTGCAAGGTCCGTCGCGACCACGGCGATCGTCGTGTTCGCGGGGCTGTCGAGCTTTGTCCGTGGCGCGGGCGCGGGGCCTGGTGCCGGGCCGAGGCCGCCAAACTCGTCGTCTTGCTCGAAAGGCGCCGCCCAGAAGTGCAGTCCTTCGCCCACCGTTGCCTGGCCGACCGCGTTGACAGCCACCAAGGCGCCGACAGTCGCACCCGAGGGCAGGACGGCAGACGAAGAACCAAGCCCTCCTTTCAGTCCGGCCGTGGTCGCGCCTGTGCCAGCGCCGACGCTGCCAAGTTCCAGGTCCGAGCCACGTGCGGCATATGCTGCGCGTCCGAGGGCCGGATAGGGATTCTCGTCCCAATCCTTCATGCCACCGTTGGCAAGGTCGAAAATGATGGCGGCCGGCACGATCGGCACCAAGTGACCTGCCGCCTCGAAGCCTCGCCCGTCAGCGCGGAGGCCAGCCGCGACGCCGTCTGCGGCGGCAAGGCCGAAAGCCGAGCCGCCCGCGAGAGTCAGTGCGTCGACCGCCTGCACGGTCTTGTCGGGCGCGAGGAGGTCAGTCTCCCGGGTGCCGGGCGCGCCTCCCATGACGTGAACGCCAGCGACCATCGGGGCGTCACCGACGACGACCGTCACCCCGGTCTTGATGATGTCGTCCTGCGCCTGGCCCACGGTCAGGCCGGCAACGTCCGTGAGCAGGTTCCGCGGTCCCGGCCGCACTTTCCTCTCCCTTGTCGTCCGTCTTCGGTTTCTTCAGGCTGACATGGACCGCAGGCACTGTGAAGCCCTTGCGCCCACCGAGTGCAACGCCTTATCTCGGGGCGGGAGGGGAAACGCCATGGCCTATGTGATCTGGACGTTCCGCGTTCTTTTCGCGCTCGCCGTTTTCGGTGTCTTGCACTACAACCTGCCGCAGCGTGACATCGTGCGGATCGTGAACACGTATGAAGAGCGTCGGGACTTCGATGACTGGACTTCGGTGTTCTGGAGCGGCCGCGCGACGACGAGCACGACCAACCCCACCAAGGACGTCCTGTTCATCCAGGCGGTCAAGGCCAACGGCAAGGCCATGGTCTATCGAAACCAGGACACCGGGTTCTGGCCGCCCTATTTCAAGTTCGGCACCGCGGACCTGCAGACCGAGGCGGCCGATGCCGTTTCGACCCGGGACGAACCCGAGTGGTATGTGGTTCGGCACTACGGATGGCGGAACGTCTGGCTCTCGATATTTCCGAACGCGCTTCGCCTGACACCGGCCGAAGGCCCTGAAATGCAGTTGATCCCATGGTTCAACATCGTGTTCCTGACGCTCCTGGCGATACTGTTGATCACCATTTGGAGGCTTTGGCGAAACTTCCGCCGCCGTCGCATTGCGCCGTTGCTTCTCGACATCGGCACAGCCACGAGCTCGGTGCGTGGCCGACTCGGAAAGCTGTTCGGACGGGGCTGACCGATTCGACCCGTTGCAGGCTCAGAGGTCGAGGCAGCGACCTTGTCGGCTCTTGCGGCCCGGAAAGGCGGGCAAGATCGACCGATGGCATTGAAGGTACCTTGACCAGATTGGCCAAATCAGGAACTTTCATCAAATGATACGATCCCTCGAAACAGAACGACGAGTGGGCAGATTGGCAGCGGACAAGATCCTGCCGATGCTGCCTGGGCCGAGACGGGACTTGGTCGGCTCGCAAAGGAACGCCCGGAGGAAAACATGGGAAAGTTTGTCATAGCGCCACACATGCGCCTGCACGAGTGGGTCGCGGTCGAGAAGGGGTACTTTGACGAAGTCGGACTGGACTACGCGCTGGAAGACCAGCTGCTGTCAGCGACCGGCGAACGGCATGACCTCGGCGACCGGGTCGGGGCATATCAGACGTTCGAGAAGGGCCGGACCTGCGACGTGAGCTCGGCCTGCCACTGGACCGTGAACGTTGCGGCTGCGTCTGGTCACGGGAAGCTCTACGCAAACGCCTATTCCGTCTCCCCGTGCGGGATATTCGTTCCTGCGGAATCTTCCGTCAGGAGGCCAGAGGATCTGGCCAATGTCCCGATTTCAGTGGGCTATCAATCCGGCAGCCACTATTCGTCGATCCAGGCACTGGAACCCTTCCTTTCGCGCGATGAAATCAACCTGTCCTTTGCTGACGGTCTTCTGTTCAAGCGGATGGAGCACATGATCGACGGCAACATTCCCGCCGTCAGCCTGTTCAGCGGCCCCTACTACTTCATGGAGCAACTGGGGTTCCGCAAGATCCTGGACACGTCGTTCATGATGGCCGCGATGGTTGCCGAGGACGCCGACCTGGAAGACGTCGAGAGATTCTTCAGTGCCCTGCGGATGGCGCAGGGGGACATCGATCTCAGGCAGGAGCTCTACACCCACTACTACAGGAACGAGTTCCCGGAGCGTTTCCGCGACCAGATGGACACGCGGCTGTTCGGACCTGGGGAGCGGATCGTGTTCGAGCCTTATTCGCGTCAGATTTTCGACGAGTCACGGGAATGGATCGCCGAACGCGACATCTTCGAGGATGGTTTGGGTGACTTGTCCTACGAACAGGCTGTTGTCGCTCCTGCGGTTGCCGAACCGGCCGAGTGAGGCACGATCGAGCCGACGGGCACAAGTTTCCGCGGCGCTTGCCCTCTTCAGTGGCCTTGCCTGCATTGGGCGGGCAATTCAGGCCTTGCATTGATCGTCGGTTGCATTCCGGGAGCGGCGGGACTGCCGAGTGCGCGCAGTGCCCCTGTGGGAGGGCTCACGTGACTTGAGCTCTCGGTGCGCGGCATTCTGTGCAACTTCGGTCCGAAGCCTGGTTCGGACAGGTCGACGCATGGCACAATGGCATTGGTCCGAGGAAACCATGACCAAGTCCTCGAGGATACCGGGTGCAACGGCAGGATTGGCCGGGAGTTGAAACGGGGTCATGAATTCGGGATTGCGCGACCTGTTGGCTGCGGAAAATTGGCTTGCAGGCCGCAGGACTTTCCCACGCTGCGGCTGAATTTTCGGTCGGCTGACGAACGGAGGCCGGATCGGGATGTTCTGGCCGGATTTCGTGGCTGCGGGGCCGCCGCGTGCCGACAGCGGCAGCGCTTCCGGCCCCGGATGGTTCGTTCTCGATGTCTGGCGGCTTTCCGGCGGGTCCCGGACGCCTTGGCGTCTCAGGGCCGGGTCAGGGCGGCGGTCGCCTCGCTGCGGTCCAGCTGCAGCCAGCGCCGGTTCGGCCAGGCTCTCCGCTTCGAGGCGATTGGCGAAGATCACCGCGAGCGCGATGTTGTCGGGCATGGCCCGGTTCGCCGGCCCGTTGCCCGTGCGGGTCAGGCAGGCGTCCTCGCCGTAGACGCAGTCCCTTTGTCGATGGTTCAGGTTTTCGATCCGCCCAGTGGCCGCGGTTCAGGCGGCGCAGCTCTTCCGGCGACGCGGCCTTCGCATCGAGGGAGGTGATGAGGCAGACGGTCTCGGTGCAGTCCCTCTCGCCCTTCCCGGCGTCGTCGGGACCCTTCTTCAGCGGCTCCCGGAAGCGGGTGACGCGGGCGATCTGGCTGACGCCGGGGTAGTTGACCAGGCCCTTCGGCGGGGTCAGGACGCTGATCGAGCGCTGCTGCAGCCGTCGGCGTCTCCGGCAGGATCGCCCAGTGCGTCGGGGTCAGGCTGCCGAAGGCCGTGCGCCGGATCGAGGAGAGGAATGCCGGGACATCGGCCTGAGCCACATCGGGATCCCCGTCAGAAGCTGCCCGGCGATGCCGCTGTGTAGTGACAAGGATTCTTTCGCGCCCCGCAACCCGTTGAAACAAAACAGGTTTGAAAATCAAACTGTCGAAGACGGGTTAAAGGCACAGGGCCATTCTACGGGCGCCCAAAAAACATCGGGCAAGTGCTTTTGCTGTTCGAGCGCGGTGACATGCTGCGCAGCCTTCGCGCGGCGGGCATCACGCAAACTACGGGCACATATGATGCCTAAGGCGACAGCGGCTATGTTGAGGACATCGCGATTGAGCCTGCCGAAATCCGTGTCTCTGATCGGATGGATACCGGATGGCTCCCCGACTTGTCTCCTTGTGGTGGGAAACGACTTGGCCTGCCTTCGGGGAGGTCTTTTTTGTTGGCATGTTGCTCGCTTTCTCGCAAGCCTGTCTGCTTGCAATATGCTATCATGAGTGCTATATTGATAGCAATCCGAGGGAGGGCCAAAAAATGGGTCAAATGACTGTTCGAAATATCCCTGACCCGCATTACGCCGCGCTGAAGCGTGTGGCCGCTGCCAACGAAAGGAGTGCCGAGGCCGAGGTGCGCCATCTGATCGCGCAGCATGTAGGCGGAACAACGGGTTTCGGCTCTAAGCTGGTCAGCAAGTACAGCGGGATTGCCGATCAGAATGTCCTGTTTGAGCGCGATCAAGCCGCCAGTGACCCGGTGAACTTTGAATGATTATCGTTGATACGATGGTTCTCTCAGAACCATTCAAGCCAAAGCCTGACTCCGCCGTGATCGACTGGCTGGACCAGCAAATCCCGACTGATCTGTTCGTGACCACCATCAATCTCGCGGAAATGGAAAATGGACTTTGGTCCATGCCCGAGGGCAAACGTCGCAGGCAGTTACATCGAGGTATCACAGAGCTCTTCGAAGTGGATTTCTCGGGTCGTATTCTGCCGTTTGATTCAAAGGCGGCGATGATGTTTGGCACAAACATTGCCCTGGCCCGACAGAAACACGGGAAGAATGCCATCAAGGACATGGACGGTATGATTGCGGCCATTGCGATCAGCCATGACCGATGCCACGTCGCGACGCGAGACCAACGCCCTTTTGAATTGATGGGTGTTGAGGTGATTGACCCATGGTCAGAGTGATACTGCACATGATGGGACCGGGCGACTTTGTCTCTCTTTTTTGGGGTGAGAACGTCAGGCCATGAATATTTCTAGCTATAGCTCTAGCCTAGAAAATCACTAACTGTGGCAAAGATCTGTGAGTGTTCACCCACCGACCTCGGCAACACATAGGCCGCCGCCTCTGGTCGCCGCTGCCGAGACCCAGTCTGGCGCGGTTCTGGCCTTCGCCTACTTCATCTCGGTTCGATCAACGTCCTACCGGCCGCAGGACTTTCCCACGCTGCGGCTGATTTTTCGGCCGGCTGACGAACGGAGGCCGGATCGGCATGTTCTGGCCGGATTCCGTGGCTGCGAGGCCGCCCGCGTGCCGACGGCGGCAGCGTTTCCGGCCCCGGATGATTCGTTCTCGATGTCTGGCGGCTTTCCGGCGGGTCCCGGACGCCTTGGCGTCTCAGGGCCGGGTCAGGGCGGCGGTCGCCTCGCTGCGGTCCAGCTGCAGCCAGCGCCGGTTCGGCCAGGCTCTCCGCTTCGCGGCGGTTGGCGAAGATCACCGCGAGCGCGATGTTGTCGGGCATGGCCCGGTTCGCCGGGCCGTTGCCCGTGCGGGTCAGGCAGGCGTCCTCGCCGCAGACGCAGTCTCTGGCGATGGTTCAGGTTTTCCACCGCCCAGTGGCCGCGGTTCAGGCGGCGCAGCTCTTCCGGCGACGCGGCCCCCGCATCAAGCGAGGTGATGAGGCAGACGGTCTCCGTGTAGTCCCTCTCGCCCTTCCCGGTGTCGTCGGGGCCCTTCTTCAGCGGCTCCCGGCAGCGGGTGACGCGGGCGATCTGGCTGACGCCCGGATAGTTGACCAGGCCCTTCGGTGGGGTCAGGACGCTGATCGAGCGCTGCTCCAGCCGGCCGTGCACCTTGTCGAGGTCCTCCGCGAAGCTGCCGGCGGCGTCCCGCTCCCAGTCGATGGTGTCGAGGATGCCGAAGGTCTCCGACGCGTTGCCCTTGACGACGAAGACGTAGTCGGCGCGTTCCGTGACCAGCCTCGCGGTCCTGCGCGTCGTGTGCAGCGCCCAAGGAGGTCCTGCGTGGCCGCCAGCTCGCCGCCGTCGTCGTCGAAGTTCAGGAGCG
>JAPPCV010000024.1 GCA_028824715.1 Boseongicola sp.
TGCCTGTTTCATGGAAGGGGACGTTAGTCGTTGCGGGAGCGGGTGTCAAAGGCTCAGTCGTACACTTTCGGCAACGAGCCTTGTGGTGGAAAGGCGCACTTTCCTTGCAGGTGCAGGCACCCGGCAGGACTCGTCGCCGCGGCAGGATGCGCCCTGAGCGAGAAATTCGATCTGAGCCCAGCACAATGAGCGCCGATTCTCATGGAATTCCCTTTCTTGAGCACGTACCACAGCCGCAACCCATGATTGCCAAGGCAGCATTTCTTCAAGGAGGGTGGTTCCCATGTTGCGCAACGGATCGCGTCGAACCAAGGATTCCGTCGAAATCGAAATTCGGGCTGTGCGGGAACAGGATCGACCAGATTGGGGCAAGCTCTTTGCCGGTTACGGCCACTTCTATGACCTGCAGTTAAGCGAGAAGGTCCTTGACCGAGTCTGGGGCTGGCTAACGGATGAAGACCACCCTACAAGCGGACTGGTTGCGGACAAAGACGGCCAGATTGTCGGCATTGCCCATTTTCGTCCTTATTTCCGCACTCTGTCGGGAAGCTCCGCCTGCTTTCTTGACGATCTGTTTGTCGTGCCCGCCGAACGTGGTCGCGGAGTCGGTCGCCGGTTGATTGAAGCGACTTCCTTGCATGCGGAGAAGGCAGGCTGGGACTTTGTGCGTTGGATGACGGCGCAGGATAACCTTCAGGCACAACAACTCTACGAATCCGTTGCCGAAAGGACCGAGTGGCTGACCTATCAGCTCTCTCCACAAACCGGCCGCGAGGCATGAAACGCCGCCAAGCGCCATTTCATCGTCAATGAGATACGGAATTCGGTGGGGCGGCTGTCGCCGCAACAGCCGCGACGGGTCCGCTTGCGGAATGGAATGATCGATGGCGCCAGTGATCTCGTTTCCGGAATCAATCCAATGGCGCTGGCATTTCTTCGGCATTCCCCGGACCGGCGTGCACCTCTGTCATTGCTTGGCGGATCTTGGCGGCCGGACATCAGGCGGCGCGATTCTCCCACAGTGACGCTGCAACCGATGTCCGCCAGCATTTTGCCTCAGCACTTCAATGCAGTGCCTGCATGCGCTGCATTGATTGGCGATGCGCCTGCCTGGATGTCGTGGATTGGCTTGGGTCTTGCGGTTGCTGGCATCGACCCTGGCAACGCGACGTTCTGCCTGACATTCGGAAAGTTCGATTGCGCCAATCTGCATGGCGTGCGCGCTCAATGCCCAGCCGTTGGACGGAAGCACCGTTGCAACACCCTTAACCGGGACCGTGAGCGTCAGTCGCTTTCGTTCGGGTTCGAGGCTGGCCGGTCCGTGTCGGTGGTCAGTGACCCGTTCTCCCAAATGCCGCTGAGCTCAACGCCGTTTTCGTAGCGCATCGTGCCCCAGCCGTGACGCTTGCCGGCATGGAAGGCGCCTTCGTAAACGCCACCGTTTGCGTAGGTCGCGACCCCGTTGCCCTCGATCTCGCCCGCCTTCCAGTCACCGGTATAGGTGTAGCCGTCAGCCGTCCTGATCGTGCCCGTTCCCTCGCGCTTGCCGTTCACAAAGGTGCCTTGGTATACCGAGCCGTTCGTGTAGTGCGACACGCCTTCGCCTTCGCGCCGACCGTTCACCCACTCACCTTCGTAGGAAAATCCGTCCGTGAACTCGATCCTGCCCATGCCGTGCATCTGGGCATCCTTGAATTCGCCCACGTAGACGGTGCCGTTGGCATAGGTCACGGATCCCATGCCGTTGATCAGGCCGTCGAGCCACTCGCCATCGTAGCTGCCTCCGTCGGCGTAGACGATCTTTCCGGTCCCGTGCGCCAGGTTGTTCCTGAAGGTGCCCGTGTATACGGAGCCATCGGGATAGGTGACTTCGCCGGCGCCCTCGATCTTGTCGGCGACCCACGTGCCCGAATACCTGTAGCCGTCATCGCCGGTGAAGGTGCCTCGGCCATCGCGCATGTCGGCCTTGAACGTCCCCTCGTAGAGATCGCCGCTGGCATAGGAGACGCGGCCTTCGCCATGGCGCTTGCCTTCGAGGAACTTGCCCTCATAGATGTCTCCATTCGGCTGGGACAGACGACCGTCACCGTGAATCTGACCCTTGGACCACTCGCCGTCATAGATCGTCCCGTCAGCCAGGGCGAACGATCCCTGGCCGTCACGCAAGCCTCCGACAAACGAGCCGTCATAGATTGCGCCGTCCGCGTACTCGATGCGTCCCTGGCCATCCTTTTCGCCATTTGACCATGCGCCTTCGTAGACGTAGCCGTTCGGATGCTCCATCCGGCCCTGTCCATGAGGCAAGGCGTCGACAAAGTCTCCAACGTAGCGCACTCCGGTGGCGTATTCGGCGACACCCCGGCCGTTGATCTTGCCATCGCGCCACTCGCCGTCAAACGTGCCGCCTTCCGCAAAGATGATTCTACCGGTTCCTTCCGGCTTTCCGTTCACGAACTGCCCGACGTAGACCGATCCGTCGCTGTAGCTTGCCTTCCCCTGGCCCTCGATGCGGCCTTCCACCCACGCGCCTTCATAGACGTAGCCGTTCGGCAGCCGATACGTTCCCTGTCCGTGCTGCTTGCCGTCCTTGAACGTGCCTTCGTAGATTCCGCCATCGTCGTACTGCTTGGTGATGACGTCCTGAGCAAGCGCCCCTCCGGAGCTTGCTGCGGCCAACGGAAGGATCAGTCCCAATGCCAGCTTCATCGTGCACCTCAGTCGCGCCACCGGCCCGATGCACGGTGGCCTGCCACTTGCCGGAAAGACTAGTTGAGAGCAAAATCGCCCGCAAACGCTTTTCCCGGCATTGATTCCTCGAACTGTCACCAGGTCCGGCAAAATCTCGTGGCGGGGTATTGCGTCCGGCCCTCGCGGAACATAGTGCCGGAAGGCAAGATTTCCGGCCCTGAAGCGAGCAGGGTGGGGTTGGTTACGGTCTCCGGCCCTGCAGAAGGATCCTGTGGAGACGCATGATGGCAAGAACGTTTTGCGTGACGCTGGCGCAAATGAACCCCACGGTCGGGGATTTTGCAGGCAATGCGGCGCTGGCGCAGTCCGCATGGGCTCAGGGTCGTGCGGCAGGGGCCGACCTGGTGATGCTGACCGAGATGTTCATCACGGGCTACAACACGCAGGATCTTGTGATGAGGCCATCATTTGTGCGCGACGCCGAGGCGTGTCTGGACGCATTGCGCGTGGCTTGCGCAGATGGCCCGGCGCTCGGGATTGGCGGGCCGCTGCGCAAGGACGGAAAGCTCTACAACGCCTTTCACGTCTTCAAGGACGGCTGCGTGGTGCGCAGGAACCTCAAGCGCGAACTTCCGAACGAGACGGTATTCGACGAGGTCCGGGTCTTTGACCGGGGACCCTTGGCGGGCCCCTTCGATCTCGGGGGCGTTCGTATCGGAACGCCGATCTGCGAGGATGCATGGCATGAAGACGTGCCCGAAGCGCTCGCGGAGTCGGGGGCGGAAATACTCTTGGTGCCGAACGGCTCGCCCTATTGCAGGGACAAGTTCGATACCCGCCTGAACCTCATGGTGGCGCGAGTCGTCGAGACCGGCTTGCCGCTTGTCTATCTCAACATGATCGGGGGTCAGGACGACCAGGCATTCGATGGAGGCAGCTTCGTCCTGAATCCCGGTTGCGAAATGGCGGTTCGGATGCCCTTCTTCGACGAGTCCGTTGTCCATGTGGATTTTGAGGAGGGGCGAAATGGCTGGCGCGCGCTGAAGGGAGAGATCGCGCCGTGTCCGGAATCGTGGGAACTGGACTATCGTGCCATGGTCGAGGCCACCAGGGACTATATCCGGAAAGCGGGGTTCTCGAAGGCGCTGCTCGGGTTGTCGGGTGGCGTCGACAGCGCAGCCGTTGCTTGCATTGCCGTGGACGCCCTTGGTCCGGAGAACGTGCGCTGCGTCATGATGCCTTCGGAATACACGAGCGGACAGTCTCTGGATGATGCTTCCGCAGTGGCAGCGGCGTTGGGAGTCAGCCTCGACACGGTTCCGATCGCAGCGCCGGTCAAGGCGACTGTGCAAGCCCTGGACCCGCTCTTTGAGGGAAGGGAGCCGGACATCACGGAGGAGAACATCCAGTCGCGGTTGCGCGGTGTCATCCTCATGGCGCTTTCGAACAAGTTTGGCGAGATGCTGCTGACCACGGGCAACAAGTCGGAGGCGGCCGTGGGGTATGCCACGATCTATGGTGACATGGCCGGCGGCTACAATCCGGTCAAGGATCTCTACAAGACGCGGGTCTTCGAGACCTGCCGCTGGCGCAACGCCAACCATCGGCCGTGGATGAAGGGACCTGCCGGGTCAGTGATTCCGCCGGTCGTGATCGAGAAGCCGCCGACGGCCGAGCTGAGAGAGGGGCAGAAAGACAGCGATTCCCTGCCCGAATATGCCGATCTTGACGTGATTCTGACGGCCCTGATCGATGACGAGGTGCCGGTCGCCGAAGTTGTGGAGCTGGGATTCGACCGCGAGGTCGTCGAACAGGTCGAGCAACTCCTGTACCGCGCCGAGTACAAGCGCTTCCAGTCGGCGCCCGGCGTACGGTTGACCGAACGGTCCTTTTGGCTGGATCGGCGTTATCCGATCATCAATCGCTGGCGGGATCCGTCCTGACGCGACAGGACCGCCTGTCCCCGGCGATGCCCGATTGCCGGACGCGCCGCGCCTGATTCCCTGCACGGCCAAGTTGGCGGAGCCGACCGGTCCATTGGACGGTGCGGAATTCGACCCATGAGGGCATACCGACTTGTTGCCGCCGCCTCGTGCGCCTAGATGGAGGCCATGAGAAGACTGATTCCATTCGTCAAATCCCCGCCTGTCGTGTCCGTGCTCAAGCTTCACGGCGTAATTGCCGCGCGAACACGCGGCACGCTAAATGACGCGAGCCTGGCAGGACTGGTCGAGAAGGCGTTCACAAAGGGCAAGCCTGCCGCCGTGGCGCTTTCCATCAATTCACCCGGGGGAAGTCCAGCGCAATCGTCACTGATTTCGGCGCGCATTCGGCGACTTGCCGAAGAGAAGGGCGTCAAGGTCTATGCCTTTGTCGAGGACGTGGCAGCTTCGGGCGGATATTACCTTGCCAGCGCGGCGGACGAAATCTGGGTGGATCGGCATTCGATCGTAGGATCGATCGGGGTCATTTCAGCGGGCTTCGGCCTGAAGGACTTCATCGAGCGTCACGGAATCGAGCGCCGCGTCTATACCGCCGGCGAGACGAAAAGCATGCTGGACGCGTTCCAGGCCGAGAAGCCGGAAGACGTCAAGCGGTTGAAAGTGCTGCAGGAGCACATTCATGCCGGTTTCATCGACCACGTGAAGTCCCGCCGGGGAGCGCGTCTGAACGAGGAGGAGGACCTCTTCAACGGAGACATCTGGGTGGGCTCGGCGTGCCTTTCCACGGGCCTTGTCGACGGGATCGGACATCTCGTGCCGAAGATGAAAGAGGTATTCGGCGAAAAGGTCGTTCTCAGGCGTTACGAGAAGCGTCGTCCGTTTCTTAACCGGTTCGGCGTGGCACTTGCAGCCGACGCGATGTCCGAGGTCGAGGATCGTCTGGCTTTCCGGCGTTTCGGGGTGTGAGCCCATGATGCTGAAGATCGTCACGATCTTTCTGGTCTTCATTGCCTTGCTTGCGATATTTGGGAAGCTCCGCCTTTTGTTGCCACGCAACATGAGGGGACTTGCGCAAAAGTGCGCTGGTTGCGGGCGATACAGGATTGGCAAGGGGCCATGCCCCTGCGGAAGGGCCTGACGCTTGGTATGGATCACCGGTGCGGCCGGACTGGCAATCCTGCTTCTGGCAGGCGACCTTCTGGTGCGTGGAGCCGTTGGCGCCGCGCCGCGCCTTGGAATTCCGGCATTTGTCGTTAGCCTGACGGTCGTTGCGCTCGGCACGTCTGCCCCGGAACTGCTGTTGTCGATTCGGGCAGTGCTCGGCGGCGCGCCGGGCCTCGCGCTCGGCAATGTTGTCGGTTCGAACACCGCGAACGTGCTTTTGGTTCTGGGCGTGCCCGCAGTGATTTCGCGGCTGCGGACCAAGGAAACCGACTGCCGAAAGAGCTACGTGACCATGCTTGGCGTGAGCGCCGTGTTCTTCCTGCTCTGCGTGATCGGGCCGCTCAACTGGGTCCATGGCGTCATACTTCTCGTGATTCTGGTCCTGGTCGTGTCCGATCAGATTCGGCATGCCGCCAGCCATCGTCGCAGGGCAGGCCTTCAGCCGGTCGAATCGCCGGAGTCGCGGATGCGGCTGCGGACAATTGCGCTTTTCCTGGTGCTCGGCATTGCCTGCCTTCCTTTGGGAGCCGGCCTGCTTGTCAATGCTGCGGTGGAAATGGCGATGATTTTCGGGGTGTCGGACAGCGCAATCGGCCTGACCATCGTGGCCATTGGCACGTCGCTGCCCGAACTTGCCACAACGACCATGGCGGCCGTGCGCAGAAACGCGGACGTGGCCCTGGGCAACGTCATCGGTTCGAACCTGTTCAACCTTCTGCTGATTGCCGGGGGAGCGGCGCTGTTCGGCACGATTCCGGTGCCGGGAGAGTTCCTGGTCTTCGATCTATGGTGCATGCTTGGCGCATCGGTGCTGCTCGCTCCGTTCGTGTTCTTTCGCAAGTGGGAGATGACGCGCCGTTTTGGCGTGCTGTTCACGGTTCTATATGTCGTATACGTGATACTGGTGGTGCAGCACGGATGAATGGTCAGGCACTCGTGACGGGCGCGGGCAGGCGCCTTGGGCGTGCGATGGCGCTCTACCTCGCCAGGCGCGGGCTGGATGTAGTCGTGCATTGCCACAGATCCCGGGATGAAGCCGACGCTGTCGCGGCCGATGCACGCGATCTGGACGTGAAATCCGTGGTTCTGGTGGCCGATCTGACAGTCGAGAAGGAAATGCAGGGATTGGTCCCGAAGGCTGTCGAGGCTCTCGGAGGTCCGCTGACCGTGCTGGTCAATTCCGCATCGATTTTCGAACACGACACCGTTCACACCTGCACGCGAGAGAGTTGGGACAGGCATGTCGAGTCGAATCTCCGGGCCCCGTTCGTCCTTACGCAGAAGTTTGCCGAACAGGCTCCGGAACCGGACACTGGCGGCGAATGGGACGAACTCACGGCCCGGGCGCTGATCGTCAACGTCATTGACCAGCGCGTGAGGAAACTCACGCCGCATTTCGCGTCCTACACGATCGCCAAGTCCGCCCTTTGGACGCTGACCCGGACATCGGCGCAGGCGTTGGCGCCTGCCGTCCGCGTTAACGCGATCGGGCCGGGACCGACCCTGCAAGGGGCGCGCCAGTCACGCGAGCACTACGCGAACCAGCGCCGGAGCACCATCTTGAAGAGGGGGAGCGATTCCACGGACGTGACTGGAGCACTTGGATATTTTCTGGATGCGCCGAGCGTGACGGGACAGCTTCTCTGCCCCGACGGAGGCCAGCACCTTGCTTGGGAAACGCCTGATATCCGGAGCACCAAATGACCGGAGCCTCGCCGAACCCGACGTGAGTTGTGCACCGCAATGACGGGCAGTCACGCAGATGTTACAAAATCTTCAATGTTATCAATGTTTTGGTGAGTGGATAAAATATATCTTTTGAAATCAAGGCGTTGCAGAATCGCCCAAAATTTGGGCATTTCCGCGAAGGGTGCTGAAATCAAGGAGAAATCCTCGACCGTCGCCAGTTTTCCGCAAAGATATCCCCAGCTTTCGTGGACAGCTTTCTTCTTGCTTCGAATTTCAACTTGTGCAGCGTGTCCGGAAACCATGGGTGAAGGATCGAGACCATTGCCCGTTCGAGGGCACTCAGTCATCAAGGCAAGCCTGAAGACGCTTGATGCGAGCCCAGGAGTCTACCGGATGCTCGACGAAAAGGGTTCCGTGCTCTACGTGGGCAAGGCGCGGAACTTGAAGGCGCGGGTGTCTTCCTATGCCAGGCCGGGCGGGCATTCGCCCCGGATCATGCGGATGATTCGGGAGACGGCGTCGATGATGTTCCTGACGACTCGGACCGAGACAGAGGCGCTCCTGCTCGAGCAGAATCTCATCAAGCAGCTCAAGCCGCGCTACAACGTGCTGCTTCGGGACGACAAGTCGTTTCCGAACATTCTGGTGACCAAGGATCATGCCTTTCCGCAGATCAAGAAGCACAGGGGCGCACGGAAAGAGAAGGGCGACTATTACGGGCCTTTCGCCAGCGCGGGAGCCGTGAACCGGACGATCAACCAGCTGCAGAAGGTCTTCCTGTTGAGGAATTGCTCGGATGCCACCTTCGACAGTCGTACACGGCCTTGCCTGCTCTACCAGATCAAGCGCTGCAGCGGGCCCTGCGTGGGCAAGGTCACCGCAACGGAGTACTCCGGCCTGGTTCAGGATGCCGAGCGCTTCCTGCAGGGCCGCACGACCATGGTCCAGGCGCGACTCGCTGAAGAGATGCGGACAGCGTCGGAGGCGCTTGAATTCGAGACGGCCGCCGCGCTCCGTGACCGGCTGAAGGCTCTCACGTTCGTGCAGGGCAGCCAAGCCGTGAACCCGGCAGGCGTGATCGAGGCGGATGTCATCGCGCTTCACGTCGAAGGCGGACAGGCTTGCGTTCAGGTCTTCTTCATTCGCGCCAACCAGAACTGGGGCAACAGCGATTTCTATCCACGCACCGGATCCGGAGCCGAGGCGGCGGAGATCATGCAGGCATTTGTCGGCCAGTTCTATGACAAGAAGGAACCGCCACGCCTGATCCTGCTCTCCGACGGCATTGAGGATGCGGACCTCATGGCAGCCGCGCTGTCGGAAAGGTCGGGTCGAAAGGTCGCGATATCCGTCCCGCAACGCGGCGAGAAGAAGGAGCTCGTCGCTGGCGCGTTGCGGAATGCCCGCGAGAGCCTGGCCCGCAAGATGTCCGAATCCGCCACTCAGGCGAGGCTTCTGCGAGATCTCGCGAAAGCCTTTGAACTCGATGTCGATCTGCAGCGCATCGAGGTCTATGACAACAGCCACATTCAGGGTGCACATGCAGTTGGCAGCATGATCGTCGCAGGCAAGGAGGGGTTCATCCGGAGCCAGTTTCGCAAGTTCAACATCAAGGATTCTGAACTGGTGCCAGGCGATGACTTCGCGATGATGCGCGAAGTGCTGACCCGACGCTTCAAGCGGCTTCTCAAGGAAGATTCCGACCGGCAGACGGATGCCTGGCCGGACCTGCTCCTGATTGACGGAGGCGACGGGCAGGTGAGCGCGGTTCACGATGTCCTTACGGAGCTAGGCGTCGACGACATGCCCGTGGTAGGTGTCGCAAAGGGCGTCGACCGAAATGCGGGCAGGGAAGAGTTTCATCGCAAGGGCGCGCGGCAGTTCGCATTGAGACGCGGTGATCCCGTGCTCTACTTCGTGCAACGCATGCGCGACGAAGCGCACCGTTTTGCCATCGGCGCCCACCGGCAGAAGCGCTCAAGGGCTATCGGGGCAACGCCTCTGGACGACGTGCCAGGCGTGGGCGCCGTCCGGAAACGCGCCCTTCTGGCGCATTTCGGTTCGGCCAAAGCAGTGAGCCGCGCCGGACTGGCAGACCTCAAGGCCGTCGAAGGCATTTCGGCAAGAACGGCCGAGACCATCTACAATTTCTTTCACGAAAGGGGCTGAAGGATCGTCTGATTTTCTTCTTGGGGGACAGGAAGGATCATCCGAAAACATCAGGATGATAAAGTGTTTTAATTTAGATAGTTACGAGAATTGTCGTCAGTTTCCAGCCTTGCAAGGCGGTCAGGGATGGGCTTAGGTCTTACGTGAATTGAAACTAGATCCTTTGCGGTTCCGGCAACGCGACCCGAACAGACTCTGGGAATTCTATGGGAATCTCCAGAAATCCAAGGCCAGGGGTTCAACGGCTTTCAGTGGCCACGAAAGGGCTGCTTCGCGAGGATCTCATCGGGCTTTCCGTTCGAGAGATCCTGCCTTGATTCTCGTGCGCGTCGGCGAGGTCGTCGGGACGACGCGAAGCGTTGCCTGACGTCAAGGAGCCTTGTCCTTGCAGCGCCTGGTTTCCGTGATCTGTGCAATCGCGCGGTTCGCGGGCATGGAGAATCTGGTTTCTGCCAGGCTTGGTCGCACTGGATTGCCTGCTGAGCTTGCCTGGACGTGCCCGATCCCCAAACGCCTTGCAGGAGGCGACCACGTGAAACACGAGGCACAGGCGAAGCCCGAAGGCAAGCGCATGCTGCCATCCGTTCCGGACGCCAGGATCGTTCAGGCCCGCGTGGTCAAGTCCGCGCTGCGCGTCTCCGTCCAGTTCGTCGTCGAACTCGAAGACCGGCCTTCCGAACCGGTCGGCGAACCCATCGGCATCGACATGGGCATCCGCAACCGCGCGATCATGTCCAGCGGCGAGACGGTGCCCGCCGTCACCATCGACCGAAGGCCGCTCAAGCGGGCGCAGCGTGTCGTGTCCAGGGCGAAGAAAGGCTCCGCGTCACGCCGCAAGAAGGTGAAGGCGCTCGCCCGCGAATGGGAACGAACAAGGATACGGGAGCGCAACGCGCTCCACGAGATTTCGGCAGGCATCGTGAAACGCCACAGCCGGATCGCCGTCGAAGACCTCCAGGTCTCGAACATGATGCGGCACCCGACGCTGGCGCGGCGGATGGCCGAACAGCAATGGGGACGGCTCGTGCAGCAACTGACCTGCAAGGCTGAGAGCGCCGGTGGGAAAGTCGTGCGGGTTCGTCCCCAGCACACCAGCACGGACTGCCATGCCTGCGGGCACCGGCAGAAGATGCCGCTGGACGTGCGCGAGTTTGCCTGCGGCGGCTGCGGTCTGGTGACGGACCGCGATGTCAACGCGGCACGGAACGTTCTCCGGCGCGGGATCGCGCTGGCCGGGTGGGAAATCGGCCCTTCAGGCTGTCCCGGCGCGTCCGGGGATGTTCTTGCACCACATGTCGCCGGGTTGCCGGGGCAGGGCGCGGAACGGCATGCGGGTGAGCACGATGGTCACTCATGTATACTATTCCCCAAGTTTGGAAGGTCATTGAAGGGGCGATTGGGATCGAACGCCAGGTCGATGTATCCCGCTTCCTTCGACACGTGTTCCGAACATGTCGATCTCATCGACACTTCACCCAGACATGTCGATACAGAGAAAAAATACCGACATGTCGAGCCGTGGCAAGCAGATGGGCCGGCATTAACGACCGCTGTCAATCAGGCGTGTCGCGCCATGCCGTCAGCAGACGGGTCAGAACGCCTCAAGTGCGTTCGAAACGGAGAGATTACGAGGCAGAATCGCTGAGGCCAATCGCGTCAGGAGTAGCACACCCTTGCCGGCGGCAAGCTACGAACGTACATTTGCTTCTTGTAGATCAAGGGGTTGCGGCGGAACAGACCGAGACTTCGATCGAATGTCGGTCTCGGTGGCTGCGAGCCCCCGCAACCACTCCAAACATCTGAAAACAAGGATATTTCTAAGGAAGTTCCGGTTCCTGACATCGAGTCATGATCTTGAATGTGAAACCTATGGGAATCGCGAGAATTGCATGTCGAGACCACCGGAGGCGGTGATTGACCGTAGTTCGGCGGCAAATGGGGCCGGTGACGCGCGCGTCTTGCGGCGCTCGCAGCCTTGCGGGAATTCGAACCGGTCCGTTGATTCCGAGGGCATGGGCATTGCCCGCTCCCGTCTTGCCGCGCGTTCGGCGGCGATCCGGAACTCTCTCAGCATCGCCCTGACTGCGGCGGCCCCGTTACCCTCCACAAGTTCGAGGGATGTCACCATCTGGATCGCGCCGGCCCCAGCGCCAGCAAGGTCGGCGAGACCGCGCGCTGCGACAAGCAAGACGTGGTTGGTGCAGTCGACACGTGCCACGGCGGAACTCTCCATGTCGAGGAGCCGAGCGCCGAACGTCTCGAAGACCCTTGTTCGGAAAGCCGCATTGTCGATGAAGGTCCCACCGAAACCGTCGGAGCCGCCGGCGTCGATGCCTGGACGCCTGGTCGAATTCGCGTGAACGGACTGGCGCTGGCCTGCCATGCCCTTGCCGAAAGGATGCGGTCCAAATTCCTGACCCGCGCCTTACGTGTCGCCAGGCGCCGGGTCGGGAAGGCATCGTTCCGGTTGCGGACAGCGCATTCGCCGCGACTCCCGGAGGCAGCGACGCTCCGTCGGAGCCAGGCCCTCTGTCTGCGCAGTCCGCCGGACGCCTCGACAACCGCGATTCGCCGTACGACACCTTTGTGCTTTCCCATGCCAAGCCATGGACAGGTCCGGCGACGGTGCAACGGCACGGCCGGTTGAACGGCGCGGGAACCCGGGCTATTCAAGCCGGAGTCAATCGGAGCGACATGGTTGCCGACTCCCGACGTTGCCCTTGCGCTCTTGAAGAGCACCTTCGGTCATGACCGGTTCAGGCCGGGACAGGCGGACATCGTCGCGGCGCTGCTTGCAGGAGACAGCGTACTGGCGGTGATGCCGACCGGCTCGGGCAAGTCGATGTGCTACCAGCTTCCGGCCTTGGCGACGGAGAGCCTGACCGTGGTGGTGTCGCCGCTGATCGCCCTGATGCGCGACCAGGTGGCCGCGTTGCGCCTCAACGGCGTGGCGGCCGGCGCGCTGAATTCGGCGACGCCTCGGGCAGACGCCGCAGAGACGCACCGCCAGCTGCGAGAAGGCCGGTTGCGCCTGCTCTACATCTCGCCGGAGCGGCTCATGCGGCCGGAAGTCCTGGAGGGACTCTCCCGCCATGGCCCGGCGCGATTCGCCATCGACGAGGCGCACTGCATCTCCCAGTGGGGGCATGACTTCCGTCCGGACTACCGTCGCCTGGCCGAGCTGCCGGAACACTTCCCCGACGCCCGGATCAGCGCCTTCACGGCGACCGCGGACGCCGTCACGCGCAAGGACATCGTCGAGCGGCTGTTCGGCGGCCGGGCAAGGGTCTTCGTCGCCGGGTTCGACCGGCCGAACCTGCAGATAGGCATGGCGCCCCGCGTTTCCGGACCGCGACAGATCGACGACCTGCTGGAACGGCACTCCGGGCAGTCCGGAATCGTGTACACCCTGTCTCGCAAGGAAGCCGAACGAACGGCGCAGCGCCTGTCCTCAAGCGGGCGCACGGCGCTGCCCTACCATGCCGGCATGGATCAATCGGACCGGGACCGCCACCAGGACCGCTTCCTTTCCGAGGACGGCGTGATCGTGGTCGCCACCATCGCCTTCGGCATGGGCATCGACAAGCCCGACGTGCGGTTCGTCGCCCACGTCAACATCCCGTCAACGGTCGAGGCGTACTACCAGGAGATCGGCCGCGCTGGCCGGGACGGATTGCCTGCGGAAACTCTCATGCTCCACGGCATGGACGACATCAGGCTGCGCCGCCTGATGATCGACGACTCCGACCGCCCCGACGAAGCCAAGCGCGTCGAGCATCAGCGGCTGAACGCGCTGCTCGGCCTGTGCGAAACCGCAGGCTGCCGACGCCAGGCCTTGCTCGGCTACTTCGGCGAGACCTGCGCGCCATGCGGAAACTGCGACCGCTGCCTCGCGCCGGTTGACACGATCGACGGCACGGTGATCGCCCAGAAGGCGCTGTCGGCCGCGCTTCGCACCGGCCAGCGCTTCGGCGCCGAGCACCTGATCGCCGTGCTGCGCGGCGAGCCGACGGACAAGGTCCGCCAGCACCGCCATGACCGGCTGCCGACCTTCGGCGTGGGAGCGGACATCGCCAAGGCGCGCTGGCGCTCCTACCTGCGCCAGCTGGCGGCAGCGGACGTGCTGAGGATCGACATCGGCGGCTATGGCGCCCTGCAGCTCGGTGACCGGGCGCGCGCAGTGCTGAAAGGGGTCGAGAGCGTGGCGCTGCATGGCGAGGCCGCCGCGCCGTCTCGGGAGCGCAGGCAGGCAGCGGAGTCCCCGGCGGGGAACGCCGATCCCGCGCTGCTCGCACGACTGAAGCAGGAGAGGCTGGAGATCGCGAAGGCGGAAGGCGTGCCGGCTTTCGTCGTGTTCCACGACCGCAGCCTCCAGGACATGGCCATTCGCAAGCCGCAAAGCCTCGAACAGCTCGCCGATTGCCACGGCGTGGGCGCCTCGAAGCTGGACCGCTATGGCGAGCGGATGCTCGCGACACTGAAGGACGCGGGACGTTCCCGGCCGTCGACGGATGCAGCGGTCGGGGAAGGGCGGCCGAGATAGGCAGGGCATCGCGTCGCGTTCATGCCGATCCGTCCTGCGTTCGAACGACGGAGACATCGCTCGATCTCGAGTTCCTCGTCGTTGCAGGTTCCGCGATTGCTCGCATGCCGGGTAGTTCGAGCATCCGTGGAAGCGGCCGAACCTCCCCATCCTGATCTCCAGCAAGCCTTCGCAGACAGGGCACCCCTTGATCGAGCCGCCGTAGTCCCGGCAGCGAAACGCGTTGCCCGACCTGACGGGCAGGCCGGTGCGGCACTTCAGGCATGGACGCCCCGTGTGCTCGCAATGAGGCCAGTTGGGGCGAGCTCGGGCGCAGGGCGTTGTCGGCGGAGATGGTGTCGGTCGCGGGCAGGCTCCTGGATGGCGGAAGTCGGGCGCGGCCCGGACGCTCTCCTGCTCCGGGCTGTTTGCCGTGGCCGGCAGCGCCGCTCCGCTTTTCGTGGCGTGAGGCATGGGGCGGGTGCCGGAAGCGGCGGGGAGGCGCGGGTCCGGGAGGGTTGCGGGCGAGCGGTGCGCGGGATAGGCGCGTCCGGTGGATCCGGATGACGTTGACGAGGCAGCGATGGCGAAGATCGGCAGGAACAGTCCGTGCCCTTGCGGCAGCGGCAGGAAATACAAGCAATGCTGCCTGCATGGCGACCGCGCGGCCGGAGCGCCTGCCAGGCCGAAGGCCCGGGTGACCGCGTCGCTGGCTGAGCGCCTGCCTTGCCTGCCGCCGGACCCGCCGGAGGGGTATCACTGGGGCGAGTCCGAACTCGACCGGCTCTCGAACAGCGTCGTCGACCTGGTCAGGGAAGGCCGCCTCGACGAGGCAGACGCCGCCTGCGAGGAGCTGAGGGTGCAATATCCCGAGGTGCACGACTGGCTCATGCGGAAGGCGATGGTCTGCGAGGCGCGCGGAGAGACGGAGCTGGCTATCGAGTATTGCGAGCGCACGATCGCCTGGATGGCCGACCGTCCCGAGGACTTCGACCCGGAAAGCCGCGAGCCCTTCCGCGACGACATCGACCGCCTGCAACGCTCGCTCGAAGGCGCCTGACGGGGCGGCAGGCATGCGCTCGGGCGCCGGAAGCCGGTCAGGGAGACCGTGTCCGGCGACGTCTGGACCGTCGCGCGGCGTCCGCATTGACGGGGATGCCGGTGAGGTCGGGCAGCGGGACGCCGGACGGCGAGAGCGTGTGGCCGATGCGGCGTTCCAAGGCTACGTAGCGCTGGTAGAGCTGCGGCTGGAGCCGTGCGGCGGTGCGGAGATCGGCGCGCGAGGCCATGATGCAGGAGACGCAGGACAGCCTGGACATGCCCATGGCGCAAGACGGATGCGGCGCCTGTCCCGCGTCCAGGGTGAAGTCGAAGACCTGGCCCTCCGTGAGGTCGCGAATCGGCAGCCAGTCGAACCACGTCCGGCCTGCGCGGGAGTTGCGCTCGTTGAGCCTCCAGGCCGGTGTCCGCGCCTGCGCGGGGCTCCGCTCGGCACGCATTCCCATGGCGCTGACGATCCGTCCGCCGAAGCGGGGATTCGCCCTGAGGTGGTCGCGCAGCTTGCGCTCGATCGGTCCGCGCTTCGTTGCACCATCTTGCTGCAGGAGACGGAAACCGGCCCCGTTCCTCGATGCTGTCCAGGAGGGCCTTGCCGGAGGTGACGTGTGCGAGGATCTGGGGCATGCCGTCCGGAAGGGTCTCCCTTGTGAATTCGAGGGTTCCCGGCCATTCGACGCCCTTCAGGGGCGCGTGGACGGCGGCCAGCCGCTCGCGGGGAACGACGCGGGACAGCAGGATCGTCATGGCCTGGCCGTCCTTGCCTGCAGAATGGCTGATCCCTACGAGGGCGCCGGCCCGGATCATCTGCCGGCATTGGGAGGGAACGCGCATGTTTGTGAACCTGGTCGCCATGGTGGCTTCTCCCGGCTGGCGGTGCCGGGGCCGCTCCATGGCTCCGGCTTCGCCTTGGGACCGCTGGCCGCCGCCTCCGGGAGGCGTTCCACCCGGAACGGGCATTCCGCGCATTCGGACGCGGGACGGGAGTCTGGGGTCGACGGCGAAAGGCACGGGGTTGAACCGGGCCGGTCCGGCTGCAATGACGGAAGGCGGAGGGAGGATCGGCGATGGTCCTGAAGCGGGAACTGTCGGACTGGCCGGGCGCGGTGGAATCGGTGTGGCCGATGCTCGAGGAGGACAGCCTTTGCGAGCTGAGGGACCGTGAGCCGCCGGACAGCCAGGCGTTGCGTCTCTCGTCCGTTCTCGCGGGCGGGGAGCTGGCCGGATCCGCCTTCGTGCGCAACGCGACGGTCCTGCTTCGCGCGGCCGCGGATGAGGGCGAAGGCCTGCGTGTCACGGCGTCCGGCACGCTTTCGCTTGCGAGCGTCGCCAGGATGAGGGCGGAGACGGCCTGGCCGGACATGTGGGCGACGGAGCATTTCCGCAAAGGGACGAGGTACCGTGAACGGGACATCTGGGAACTGCGCCTGCTGCGGACGATGGTGCAGGATGCGGGGCTGGTCGAGACCGGGGCCCGCGCGCTGGAGCCGACGGGGCTGGGGCGCAGGATGCTGGAGCCGGGCAGCCTCGGCCCGCTTCAGGCGTCGCTGTTCCAGGCGCTCTTCTGGCGGACGGACCTGTCGCTGTCCGTGGGCTGGCTCGTCCGGCGCGTGCCGGGACGGTGGCCGCAGCACGACATCGGGCCGATCCTCTGGGCTCTCTCCGGCGTGGCCGGCGAATGGCATGGCGCGGACACGCTGGTCGTGTCGTGCACCGATCCGGAAACCCCGGCCCCGCATGATTTCAGGGCTTGGCCTGCGCCGCTGTTCGCGTCGCGGGTCCTCGTGCCGCTCTGCTGGTTCGGGGTCATGGAGTGGAGGGAGATCCAGGACATGCACGACGTCCGGCGTTGGCGGAAGACCGCCCTGTTCGACCGGATGCTGTCATTCGAAGTGCGGCTTGCCGACGGGCCGCGGGGCGGGCATTGACGATCGCGGAAGAGAGGGAGCGGGCGGCAGCGCGGGCAGACTCATACGTAGCAATGGTCCTGCATGATGCGTTGGCGCGCTCTCCTCCACGAACAGATCCCGGACCTTGGAGAGCATCTGTATCTGGCCGGAGCGTGGGTCGCGTCTTGGAAGTGCACAAGCGTACGCCCCGTGGCAACTCCGTCAGGGACAGCCTCCTCCGCCAACCGCCCGAAACCACTCCGGAGTTCCTTCTGGATCTCGGGCTTTGCCCGGGGATGAACCGGTCGGAGGGCCTCGTGCCGGAAGCCGAGACGACGAATCAGCCGGCGTGCGACTTCGAGGACGCGCCGCACGCCGAGGCAGTCCATGATCCGCTCCAGGACGTGGGCGACGGTTCGGCGCGACGGTCCGCCCGCATCGGGGTGGGATCCGAACTCCGCCAGGTCGTGACTGCAGTGCTCCGCTCCCCGTCCAGCATTTGCGGGCGTGCCGGCCAAGCGTTGTCGTGGAGGCCAACGAGGCGTGCGCAGTTGCAACGCTTCACCTGGTCGCACAGGGTCTGGACATCAGCGCCGGAATCACAGGCGATCTCGGCCCGGATACGCCCGCCCTTGATCGTCAAGGCGACGGCCCGAAGCCGGTGGCGGCAATGGACGCGTCCAGGATCTCTCTCGCCCAGGCTGCGTGGCTCCTTTCGAGCATGTCGGTCATCCGACTGGCCTGGCTGCACTTTGCTGTTCACAAGGCGGCATGCTTGCCCGCCTGACTGGACGAATTCACCCGACAGCACGCGAGCCCATGATGTGCGCAACGATGTCCTGGCGGGAGACCTCGCTCGTCGGGACCTGTGCATTGACTTCGCCCCGATGCATCACGGCGATGGAGTCGGCGCACCGGAACACATGCTCAAGGTTATGGCTGACCATGAGTACGGTCAGGCCCTGGTCACGCAGACGCTCGATGATCGTCAACACCCGGTCGGTTTCCTCCACACCGAGGGCTGCGGTCGGCTCGTCCATGATGATCAGCCGCGCGTCGGAATGGAGTGCCCTGCCAATGGCCACGGCCTGCCGCTGTCCGCCCGACATGACGAAAGCGTTTGCGTAGGG
Source organism: Boseongicola sp. (assembly GCA_028824715.1). Taxonomy (GTDB): domain Bacteria; phylum Pseudomonadota; class Alphaproteobacteria; order Rhodobacterales; family Rhodobacteraceae; genus JAJEFO01. The sequence continues at coordinate 18,251 of JAPPCV010000024.1, forward strand.
ATTTCCGATGCTTATCCCGACCCGGCTCGTCAAGACCTCGAGTGCCTCTCCCCGCATGGCCTTTTTGTCCAGCACCTTGATCAGGCCGCCGAGGTACGACCTTGTGCGTTCTCTGCCGAGAAAGAAGTTCTGGACCAGGTCAAATGTACCGACCAACGCCAGATCCTGGTAAATCGCCTCGATGCCAAGGCTGCGGGCGGACTCCGGGTTCGCGACGCTTATCTCCCGCCCTTCGAGGACGATCTTGCCCGAGGTCGGCGGATGCACGCCCATGACGATCTTGATAAGGGTTGACTTGCCTGCCCCGTTGTCTCCCACGATGGCCGTCACCTTGCCTCGAACCACATCAATGGAAGCGCCGCGCAGGGCTTGCACGCCGCCAAAGGACTTCCTTATGTCCCGCAGGGACAACAGCAACTCCCCCGCCGAGGCGGGGGAGGCTTGGGATGCGAGTGACTCAGTTGCCACCCTGCAGTTCCGATTCGATCTCCGGCCAGTTTTCCATCAGGCGGAGCGAGCCCTCAGGTACCTTGGTCAGCACGTCCTCGCGGGAAGAGACCATCACCATGTCAAGCGGATACTGCCTTTCGATCTGCTCGCCATTGGAATGTCGGACGATGGCGCCTGCGATGTAGCGGCCGCTGGACTGGCTGTCCCGGAATATCGAGCCGCGGATGAGCCCTTCCCAGATCATGTCGAGTTCCGGCGGCACGGCGCCAAAGCCGAAGACGTCAATGCCGTCCTCACCCATCCCCTTCAAGGCGTTGGCGACGCCCATGGCCATGGAACTGTTGCCTGCATAGATCGCTTTCACGTCAGGATTTGCGAGGACAAGCCGTTCGGTGGCGTCAAAGGCACGGGCCTGTTCCCAGTAGGCGTAGTGCTCGAACGCGACCTCGATGCCCGCCTCGACCCATAGGTCGCGGGCGGTGCCGACCCGCTGCTCGGAAATCTGGTTTCCGGGCTCCGCGAACATGAGTCCCACCTTGTCGCCCTCGGACAGGACGTTTTCCAATGCCCACTTTGCGGTGACCTCGCCGCCCTCGGCGTGGGAGTAGCCGCTATAGGCGAGCACGTCGACGCCCGCATCCTCGGGATGAACGTCGAGATGGTTCACGACTATGATCGGGATGCCCGCCTCGTTGGCCGCCTGCAGCGCCGGAACGATGCCGAAGTAGTCGATGGGTCCTACGATTATGTAGTCCATGTCGAGCGTGATGAGGTCGTCGACGATGTCCAGTTGCTGCTGGACATTGGCCTCGGCGGTGGAGGCACGGGCGGTGAACTCTATGCCGACGCCCTGACGTTCCATCTCTTCCTGGAAGGCCACCGCGAATTGGCCGAAGTAGTCCAGCGTATCGTAGACGGGCGGCGCGAAGCCGATCTTCAAGGGCTGATCGGCCGCCATGGCACCAGCGCCCGCGCCAAGCGCGAGCGTCATTCCCATGGCGATTCCAGACAGGTATCTCTTCATTTTGGGTCCTCCTTTTCTATCGAGCATTCAAAGTCCTGGCCGCATCGATGCGCGGTCAGCCGCTCGCCATGCCCTGGCGGCGGAAGCGGTAGAGCTGAATGGCGACGGCGACGACCAGGGTCGTTCCGATGACGATCTGCTGCCAGTAGAACGGCACGCCCATGAGAAGCAGCCCGTTTTCGGCAACGCCGAGAAAGACGGCCCCGAAGAACGTGCCCAACAGCGTGGCGTATCCGCCAAACAGGAACGTCCCGCCAAGGACCACAACGGCAATGGCGTGAAGTTCCATCGTGGCGCCGAGCACCGCTTGGGCTGCGTTGAGGCGAGCGACCAGCATGGCACCGGCCAGCCCGGCCAATGCCCCGCAGATGATGTAGGCGCCCATCTCGTACCGGCGTACACGGATGCCGGCGCGGATGGCGGCGCTTCGGTCCCCGCCGACGGCAAGGACATAGGTTCCGAAACGCGTCTTGTTCATGAGAAAGGCGCCAAAGAGCACTACGGCAAGCGCGACGAGCCCTGCGGCAGGCAGGCCCCAAACCCGACCCTGACCGATCCAGAGAAACGAATCCGGGAAATTGCGGACCTGGTCGGATCCCATGACGAGATAGGCGAGCCCGCGAACAGCGGTGAGCGTGCCCAGCGTCACGATGAGGGGCGGCACCTTGAGAGCAGTGACGGCGAATCCGTTTGCAAAGCCGACAGCCGCGCCGACCCCGATCGCCGCGATGACGGCAAGAATGGATGCCGGACCGTCTCCGAAGCCCCCGCTCTTGAGCACGAGTCCCGCGACGCAGCCGGACAGTGCCACCGTAGAGCCCACGGAGAGATCGATGCCACGGGCGGCCATGACGATCGTCATCCCGGTGCCGAGCACGAGGAAGATGGCAATCTGGCGAAACACGTTGAAGACATTCCGACCGTCCAGAAAGACCGGATTGATGACCGTGATCAGGGCGATGAGAAGGAGGAGCGGCACCAGCAGTCCGAGCGGCGGCACGAGCCCTGGATTGCGTTCCAGAAAGCCGAACCCCCTCCCTGTGTCGGCTGACATGTCGCCGTTTGCCGTCGTCAACTGGGATGGCCTCCACCGCCGGCACGGCAGTGTGCTGACACAATGCCGCGAATACTTCACGATTCGGTTTTTCATTGTCAAGTATGATTGGACGTTGTCAAGCAGAAATGTAGCGATAGGCAACGTGCGGAACTTCTGGTTCTCGCCTTTGTGCAATTAAAATGACTATATATCAAATATTTGAGAGTTCCATTTGCAAGACGCTTGCGTCAGGCCTGCGCCGGCGAATAGAGGCGTGCTGACTGCCTAAGCGCGTCACGCTTTACACATGGGATTGTGTCTGTAAAGTTAAGCGTGGCAATGAATGCGAAGAGATAGGAGCTACCCATGATCCGGAGCCAGCCTCGAGAGCGGAATCGCGCGCGTTACGCGTCTCGCCTGAACTCGTTTGCGTCGGCGCCGGAACCGTACTGGGGTGCGCGTGCGGTAGAGCCGTCTGTCGCCGAATTGATAGGACGCGCCGCGACCGTGGCAGGCCTCAAGCATCTCGACCTGAATTACCCGGATCATTTCACGGATGTTGCCACGGACACCATTGGCGCGGCTCGCGATGAAGGGCTCGACGTAAGCGGCCTTGCAATGCGCTATTACACCGATCCGAGATTCAAGCTGGGCGCTTTCAGCAACCCGGAGGCGGCGGTGCGCCGCATGGCGCTGGATCTCACCAAGGCAGGGATCGACACGGCGGCCGAAGCCGGGGTGGATCTCATGACGATCTGGTTGGGCCAGGACGGCTTCGACACCCCCTTCCAAGTGGACTACGCTCGCCTGTGGGAATGGGAGGTGGAAGGCATACGCGAGGTGGCCGACCACAATCCCGAAGTTGACATCAGCATCGAATACAAGCCGAACGAGCCTCGGGCATTTGCCCTCCTGCCGGACATGCCCACGACGCTGCTCGCCATCCGAGAGGCTGGCTCGCCGAACCTCGGAGTGACCCTGGATTTTGCGCATATGCTCTACGCGAACGAGCAGCCCGCCTATGCTGCCATGATGGCCGCAAGGCACAGTCGTGTCCTCGGCATCCACCTCAATGATGGATATGCCAAGCGTGACGACGGCCTGATGGTGGGATCCGTCCACTTGGTCCAGACGACCGAGATGTTGCGTCAAGTGCGCCATGACGGTTACGACGGTGTCATCTACTTCGATACGTTTCCGGAAGTTACGGGTCTCGATCCCGTGGCCGAGTGCGAGGCGAACATTGCAGCCGTCGAAGCAATGCTTGCAGTTGTCGATCGGGTCGACGCCGACAGCCGCCTCTCCGACGCCGTGGCCCGGCAAGACGGAATTGCTGCACAGAGGATCGTACGTCAATGCATGCTCCAGAACTGACAAGCTGCTCCGCCTCCAACGGCCCGGAACCGCGCGCCGTGGGGCCACGCATTCGCATGATGCTGCCGCAGTTGACGAGGCTGGAAGCGCGCGTGGTGGAGCTGGCGCTCGGCAGGCGCGATTTCACCGAGGCGACGTCCTTGCAGAGTGTCGCGAAGGCGGCTGACGTGTCCGAGGCGATGATCGTGAAGGTCGCCAAGAAACTGGGATACGATGGGTATCGGGACTTCCGCGCCAGCCTCGCCGAGTACAACCGCCTGCCGGTCGTCGAGCTGCACAAGGAGCTTGCTCGCGACGACAGTACCACAACCATCTTGCAGAAGGTCTTCCGCACCGCGGTCCAGGCTCTAGAGGAAACCCTCGCCATCTTGGACCCCGCAGACATAGAGCGAGCGGCAGACCTTCTTTACCGTGCCCGGACCCGCGACTTCTACGGCCTGGGCGGTTCTGCCCAGATCGCACGAGATGCTGCACACAAGTTCCTGAGAATCGGCATGAGGGCCAGCGTGCAGGACGATGCACACATGATGGCCATGTCCGCATCCCTGCTTGGCCCGGATGACGTCGCCGTTGCATTCTCGCACTCCGGAGAAACGGACTCCGTGGTCGACGCGGTCTCAATCGCCAAATCTGCAGGTTCGTCTGTCGTGGTGGTTACCAACCACACGAACTCGTCGCTCGGCGGCTTGGCAGACGTGGCCCTATGCTCCACGGCTCAAGGCTCGCCCCTGACAGGCGAGAACGCCGCTGCCCGCGTCGCCCAGCTCACCATCATCGACGTGGTCTTCGTTGCGGTCGCCCAGAGAGGTGGCGCGACGGTCGAATGCAACCTCGAAAAGACCATGCAGTCGGTGCGGACGAAGCGACGGGCACATCGAAGATGACGGACCATTTGCCTGGGGCGGCATCCGTGGCGGTTGTCGGCAGCCTTCACTACGACATCCTCGTGACCGGCGCAGGTCGCCCGCGTCGCGGGGAAACGCTGCTGGGCGAGGCATGGGCCTGGAAGGGCGGCTGGAAAGGTGGGAATCAGGCCGTTGAGGCCGCCCGCCATGGGTCCGCAACCGCGTTCGTAGGTGCGGTCGGTGATGATGATCGCGGCGAGGCGCTCCTCATGCATCTTGCACGGGCGCAAGTGGTGCAGTTTCCCGATTTAGTCCGATCCGTCTGGCAAGATTCTTCCCGGATTGTTTCCTGCACGGATTGCCGGATTTCCGGGACAACGTGGGAAGCCGGAGCCGGGCTTCTGCCGATCCCCTTTCCCGGCAGAGACCCTTTCCAAGGAGATCTTCCCTGCAGGCCTTTTCAGGCAGCATCCGGACGGGCAGGTTGATCCGGCGAACGAGGAAGGGAGTGGCCCGCGCGAATGGCTCTTCGCCGGGGCTGTGGACGGGCAACTGCAGATCCGATACGAAACGAAGCCTTCCGCCGGGGAATACGTTAGCACGGAAGCCTGGCGCGACGCCAGACTGGATGTCTGCCCGAACCATCCCGAGGGTGGCTGCTCCTTGAGGGGTCACGGCACCTACGGGCGCAAGACCCCGGCCGCCGCGCGGGTGCCGCGCTGGTGCTGCCGGGACTCGAACACAACGTTCAGCAAGCTTGCGGACTGCGTGGCGGCGCGGACGCCGGGGACACTTGACGAGGTCCGGGCGGCCGTGGCTGCGCCGGGCGTGCAGGAAGCGGTGTGCCAGGCCCGCTCGGGCCACCACATCTCCGACCGCGAGGCCGAGCGGCGCTGGATCCGGTGGCGGGCCGAATGCGTCCGCCGCTTGCTCGCCGTCGTCGTCGGGCTGCTCCCGGAGCTGCTCCAGGGCGTGGCGCCGGAGATCGCCGCCTTCCGGGCGCGGCTCGGCACCGAATCCGTGCTGACGGACCTGCGCGGCCTTTCTTTTGCAGGCTTCCTTCCGGTGGACGGACAAGGTGTGCCGCAATCTTCGTCTCGGCGGCGAGCGAGGTCTCCGCAGCCCCGGCACGTTCCGCAGGAAGCTCTGCTGGGATGTGGCGCGACGACATTTGGGCCGCCAAGGCCGTTCGCAGAGCCGCAGCAATTGCCGGGCCGCCGAGCGCTTGCGCGGCGCGCACGTAGTTGTCTGCGCCGTCAGCGCGGGTGACCATCGGTGTCATGAATCGTCGGTTCCTCAGGAGGTGCAAGGCTGTTTGGCGTGCTCTGCACTCTGTTTCGGGGCAAGGTGTCGCAGGCATGAGCCTTGTCTCAATGCACGTCGTCGAGTACGCAATTTGCCTCGAACAGTTGGTCTTGAAGGATAGAATTTGGAACGCGGCGCGTTTGTTGCACGTGCCACTAGGATCCGTCAGTCTGGAGGAGGCAGGCCAATGTCCGATCGCAATTTCGAACCCATGACCATAGCCGAAGTCGTTGCCGCACAGCGCGCTTGGGCCAAATGCGTAACCGAGCAGGATGTGGACGGGCTGCTCGATCTCTATGATTTCGGAGATCCGGACACACCGCTGCTGTTCAAGCCGACTTTGGCGGATGTGATCCGGCACGACCGGGCAGGCGCGCGCGCGTATTTTGTGGGCGGCGACCCGAACTATCCCAACGACCATGGCTTTCTCAACCGGGGGTGGACACACGTGGAATTCCACAGCGCCGTTGGCGCGATCCCGATGGCAGATGGACGTGGACTGATGGATATGGGCCACTACACGTTTCTTGATGGCAGCGGAGATGCGACCCATGTCGACTACACCTTCGCCTATCACAAGCTTGGCGGGCGCGTCTTGATCTCGCTGCACCACTCCTCTCTCACGTGGTTTCCGCCTGTCGACGCCTAGGACAGGGGAGTTGCATACATGACCAACCATCAGTCAGCCGTGCACCGTTCCGCGTCCTTCCCCGGCAGCCCGGCGACATGTGGTGCGGGAACACCCTCGGACGTGTCGGGACGACCCAAGGGGCCGACGTCCCGCGGCGGCCCGGCAGGCCTGCGACGAATCGGAAGGGCCGCTCGCGCCACTGCGAACGGACGGCTGCCGCTTGCCTGAACGGTGTCCGGATGTGGACAGGACTGTGGAAATCCCGGACCCGGATCCTCGCAGACCGCCGAAAAGACCGAATCCTGGCTTGCCCCAAAACATGGATGCTTGCAGTCCAGTTGCTCCGCGAGTCTCCCCCGTTGCTGTTCGGCGATCGACCGGGCCAGGTTCGGATAGCGCATCATGTTCGAGACC
>JAPPCV010000055.1 GCA_028824715.1 Boseongicola sp.
CGGCCGACTCGGCGGCCTCCTCAAGATAGGCTGTCAATGCCCATCTGAGGATGGCGACATCGTAGGTGCAGTCAGGCGCGGACCTGTATTCGGGGGAAGCGGAAGGCGGCCAAGGCCCGCAAAGCTTCGGGACGACCGGAAGGGGCTTGTCCACGAATTCGTCGGGGCCGGCCGGTCGATCTCCTCAATCTCGGGGACGTTCGACGTCCATTCCGCGACGGCCTGCCGTGCCGCTCAGCCCTGGGGCCCGTCACCGGCGACCGGATCTTCCAAGGCGTGCCGAGCCCGCCAACGCCCTCCGGGCAGAACGGGGTCACGTCCTGGGACCCCTGTCCGGTGGCCGCGTGGCTTCCGCGCGCGGGAACGCGGTGCCTGCGGGCTGACTGGCGCGGCGCCCGGATGCACGGCTGGCGGCGCGGCCCATGCGCCGCTCCCTGTAGATGATGAGAAGGCCGCCGCCCACGAGCAACAGTGCCCCCGGCAGCAGGTCGTCAACGGGTGCCTCGGAAAAGAACAGCCAGCCGAGAGCGAAGGCAATGGGGATGCCAAAGTAGGTGAACGGCGCCAGGTTGCTGGGCTCCGTCATGCGGAAGGAGACAACGAGACAAAGAACCGCCGATCCACCGAACGCGCCCATGAGCGCAATCAACCCGAAGTCTCGCAGGCTCGCGATCTGAGCGAAGCCGCCGAAAACCAGGGCCAATGCAAGGGCTCCCACTGCAGCGGTCGCCGATGAGTAGAGATTGAAGAGCGGTGTTGGCACATCGGCGTCAACCAGGCGGGCTGTCACGCCGGTGAAGGCGTACAACGCGGCCGCGCCGACGGGCAACAAGGCGGTCCACTCGAATGCGTCAGCCCCGGGCCGGGTGATCATGACCACGCCGACAAAGCCGATCGCGACCGCCGACCAGCGAACCAAGCCCACGCGCTCACCCAGGATCGGAACGGCCAGGGCGGTCGTGAACAGGGCCGTTGAATAGGAAATCGTCGTCGCCGTTGCAAAGGCCATGAGGCCCAGTGAAAGGTAGAACAGCAATTGCGCAAACGTGACGGCAACCCCGCGCCACACGGCTAGCCGCCATTGCCGCAGCGCAAGTTTCCGACCGTTCCGGCGCCATGAGGCGCTCATCCATAGCGCGATCACGCTTGGCACGAGACCGAAAACGTTGCGATAGGCCGACAGCTCCACGGCACTGTAGTCCGCCGACAGGTACTTGATGAGCAAGCCCATCAAATCGAAGAGAACGAGTGCGACGATGCTTATGGCGATCGCGAGCGCGGTACTGTCTGGTCGCCGTTGCATCTCTGGAATCCCTGCCGCGGTTTGCCGAAATATCCAGGCCGGCGACACGCCATGGCAACGACAGCCTGGAGTTCCTCGGGCAATTGGCGGAAGTCGGCTGGAAAGGTCTTGTCTGGTTGCGACATCGGCCACCGGGAATCGAGGAGCGAAGGTTCGCTCCCGGCACATTCAAGAACCAGGCAAAGGTGCAAGGGCGACCGATCCGGCATGACATGGCCAACGGGAACGCTCAAGTGACGGTTCGTGCCCACAGCAGAAAATGCGTGGATTGACGTGCTGCCGCGCTCCAGGAATCCGCCGGCCGCCGAACCGGTCCGGATCGCTTCCGGACGTTGTCGGCCAGACCAGCGACCGCCGGGACGACGTCGGCATATGCCCGTGGAAAGTTGTCCGCAGAAATACGTTCCTGGCCTGGTCGGGAGTGCGGCCTGCGTGCCGGAACCCACGTAGAATGCAGGCCCGCACCGCCAACTCGGAATCACCAAAACCCGTGGGGTCGGGCGGCCAACCGTTGCATCTCCCGATCCGTGATTGCCGCGCTGAAGAGCCCGGAATGCCAGAGGTGGAACTTGGCTCTGGGCGTGCCGTCGAGTACGCGGGCCCTGACTTTCATGTTGACTCAGATTCCGCCCTGTGATGCGGCCGAGATCCGTTTGGGTCAGAACGCCACGCCTGAGTTATTTCAAGCCCTGCGGGAAGAGCTGGGGCTCGGCTGGTCTCTCCTCGTGCAAGACGTCTCGTGGCTTGGAAACCTGCTGACGGGCAATCTTGGCATTTTTGACGCCGGCGGCGCGACAATCGCGCAACTGCCTCCGAAACAGAGCTTGGAACTCTCTTGGCCGGGCTGGGTTGCGGCGAGCGTTGCCGGGATCTGGGTGCTACTGGCGCTGATCGGACCCTAGATCGCGCTCTGGGACCAGGTCGATTTCATCGAGATCGGAAAGGAACATGGCCTGTTTCCGGACGAACCGGGCGCGCATGGACTATCCACGGCTCCCGGAGCAGAACCTGTGCATCTAGACCGGGGTCGTCGAGAGGGCCCGCAAGTCCGTGATTGCGGGCCGGTTGAAGCGCGACGGCATGCATTGGAGCTTCGACGGCGCCAACGCCGTCATCGCGCTGCGGCGCTCCGTTCACAGAAGCAGGTTCGACGCCGTCTGGAGGCGAAGGGCAGGCTGAACGCGCCAGGCCTGCACAAGCATGTCGTGCACCTGCTCGCTTAAGCATTTGCATCGCTGGCAGTCACGATGCTACCTGCAGAGAGCCCCTCGGACATCACGTCGGGTCAGAACTGGGATCAAGGCGCGTGTCAAACTCTTCAGGCAAGGTAGTGACCGTAACCGGGGCTGCAGCGGGCATCGGATACGCCATTGCGAAACGTTTTGCCGCCGACGGTTGCCGGATCGCCATTGTTGACCTGGACGAGGAGAGAGCCTGCGTTGCTGCCGCGTCGATTGCCGAAGTGACAGGTGGCCAGACGTTGGCGGCGACTGCAGATGTCGCTGAGCTTGAAAGCTGTCGCGCCGCTCACGACAGGATTGTCTCGGAATTCGGGCCCGTCTCCGTACTGGTGAACAATGCCGGGATCATGTCGCAGCGGCTCGGGCGGGTCGAGACGCTGCCGCCCGAGCATTTTGACCAGATGCTTGCCATCCACGTGCGTGGCGCGGTCAACTGGGCGCGGTTGGTGACTTCGGCGATGCGCGAGGCGAAGTTCGGGCGGATCATCAACATTTCGTCCGGCAATGCCAAGCTCGCCGTGCCCTACAGGCTGGCCTATGTGACAGCAAAAAAGGCGATCCTCGGGATCACGGAGGCATTGGCGCTGGAAACCGCGCGCGATGGAATCACGGTCAACGCGATTTTGCCCGGCTACATCGCGACCCAGACGCTTCTGGATCGCGCGGATGCCGGAATTCTGGACAAGGACAGCTTTGCCGAAAGAACGCCCGTGGGCCGTTGGGGCAGGCCGGATGAAATCGCACGCGCGGCTGCGTTTCTCGCTGACGCGGATTCGGGGTTCATCACCGGCTCAACGCTGGTGGTTGACGGCGGCATCACGATCCGGGGGGACCCGAACGAAGACCTTTCCCATCCTCCAACCCCAATTGGCTGAAACATGAAGCCGGGGCTGGCACCTGGAGGTGCCTGGCGCTTTCTGGACCGATCGCTTGTCGGAGGAATTGCTGACATTTTTTCGCGACATGCTGCGCAGTCGCCGTGCTCGGAACGACCTTGCAAGGATGGCCGCGTGGGATCACTTTGAGCTGCCAAGGATGTAGGAACACGTCTTGGCGGCGCCCGGCCAATGTTCTTGCAATGACGGACTCCCACGCCAAAGCGGCGAAGGTTTCGGCATGCCTTCGCCAACGCACTCCGGGGTCAGCTGATCGCGACCGCCCTTACGGCGCTGTCGATATGGGCCTCGTACTGCTCGAAGTTCTTGGCAAACATCTCGATCAGTTTTTTTGCTTGCGCATCATAGGCGGCGCCGTCGTCCCACGTCCGGCGTGGGTCCAGCAGGATGTCCGGCACGGCACTCGCCGTAACGCTGACTGGCACCTCGAAGCCGAAGTTCACGTCCTTGCGGAATTGCGAATGTTCCAGCGATCCGTCAAGCACGGCTGACAGGAGCGCCCGGGTTGCCTTGATCGGCATGCGCGAGCCGGTGCCGAAGGCGCCGCCTGTCCAGCCTGTATTGACCAGCCAGCAGGTCGTGCCGTGACGGGCGATCTTCTCTCGCAGCAATGCCCCGTAGGTTTCGGGCCGCCTTGGCATGAACGGCGCGCCGAAGCATGTCGAAAACGTCGGTTCCGGCTCCGTGACCCCGCGTTCCGTGCCGGCGACCTTGGATGTGAAGCCCGACAGGAAGTGGTACATTGCCTGCGCAGGTGTGAGGCGCGCGATCGGCGGAAGGATCCCGAACGCGTCGCAGGTCAGCATGACCACGTTCTTTGGGTGGCCGCCCAGCGCGGACTCCGACGCATTGGAAACGTAGTTCATGGGATAGGCGCAGCGCATGTTGGCGGTCAGGCTGTCGTCGCCGAAGTCGAGCTCCTTGGTCTCGGGGTCGAAGACCATGTTCTCGATGACGGTGCCGAACTTGAAGCACGTGTCATAGATTTCCGGCTCGGCTTCACGGTTGAGGTCGATGGTCTTGGCGTAGCAGCCGCCTTCGAAGTTGAAGATGCCCCGGTCCGACCAGCCGTGCTCGTCGTCGCCAATCAGGATGCGGCCCGGATCTGCAGAGAGCGTGGTCTTTCCCGTCCCCGAAAGCCCGAAGAACACAGCCGAATCTATCCGGTTTCCCATGGCATGGTTGGCCGAACAGTGCATCGGCATCACGCCTCTCTCGGGCAGGATGTAGTTGAGAATGGAAAACACGGACTTCTTGTTCTCGCCAGCGTATTCGGTCCCGCCGATGAGAACGATCCTCTGCTCGAGATCCATCGCAATGACCGTTTCGGTCCGGCAGTCGTGCCGCTTCGGGTCGGCCTGGAATGACGGGCAGTTGATGACAATGAATTCCGGCGAGAAGCTATCGAGTTCGTCCCTGTCCGGACGTCGAAGCAGGTGCCGGATGAAGAGGGAGTGCCAGGCAAGCTCGGTTACGATTCTGACATCAAGCCGGTGAGCGTTGTCGGCGCCCGCATACAGGTCCTGCACGAAATAGTCGCGACCCTTCATGTGTGCCAGCATGTCGGCGAGCAGGCGCGCGAAGCCTTCGGGAGACATTGCGCGCGTGTTTTCCCACCAGATGCTTTGCTCGACCGGCGGCGTCTTCACGATATGCTTGTCCTGTGGAGATCGGCCGGTGTACTTGCCCGTCTTGACCAGCAACGTCCCGCCTTGGCCCAGCGTGCCTTCTTCGCGGCAAAGCGCGTGCTGGATCAGGTCCGGCTCCATCAGGTTGTAGTGGACAGACCCCAGATCCTTGATTCCGTGCGCTTCCAGCGTCATTCGCGCATTGACGCGACCTTGGTTCATTCTTTCCGGGTCCTTCGGCTGCATGCGTGGCCAACTGCGTGACCGACGCGCTTCATGTCCGGCTTATAGGCACGATTCCGGTTGCGTGAACAGGACGGATTGGCGCAGTTAGCGATACCAACCGATTGATTTTTCGGGGTTAGCGCCAACATCATGGTGCAGTTGGGGTGCCATCGCGGACTCCTTTGCAAGTGACGATTGCCAAGGACGGGATGCAGGGCGGCCATCGAGGCCGCACCCTTTTGGAACACATTGCTGTTGATCAACTTGACGACAGGCACGATTATGTCAGGCGTGCGGCGCGGCATCGTGCAACGCGCCGGTGCCTTGCGTCCTGGAAAGCCAAGGGAACGACTCATGCTCTGGACAGAGCCGAGCAGAAGCGATCATTGGAGTCCGCTGCCGGAATTCAATGCCTGCCCTGCATCGTGCCTTGGCATGCCCGATAGCGTCCGGACCTTGCGTTCGCGACGGCTTTCTTTCTGAGGCAGGGTCTCGTGCGCATGGGAGACGGGTCCACTCTCATGCACGGCACCGCCGTTGCACTCGGTTCGGCAGGGCTCTTGATCACGGGAGGGGCCGGTGCCGGGAAGTCCAGCCTCGCGCTTGAGTTGATGGCGCTCGGGGCCTCCCTTGTTGCCGATGACCAGGTCGTGCTGACCCGAAAGCCCGAGGGGCTGCTGATGTCGGCTCCCACGGCGCTTGACGGCAAGATTGAGGCGAGGGGCATTGGCATCCTAAAGTGCGATGCCGCCCCTGCCTGGCTGCGCGTCGTCGTCGACATGGATCATGCCGAAACTGGGCGGCTGCCCGAACCGCTCGAAATTGCGGTCTTTGGCGAACGCGTCCGCCTCATTCGAAGGGTTGAGGCCCCGGCATTCGCCTCTATGTTGTGTATCCTTCTCAAAGGAGGATCGGAGTGACGGCCACATCAGGATCCAGCGTGCGAGCGCGAGCCGTTCTGGTGACAGGCGCCTCCGGAGCCGGACGGACGACGGCGACGCATGCGCTGGAGGATCTGGGCTACGAAATCATTGACAACATGCCGCTGTCCCTCCTGCCGCGAGTTCTTGACGGGCCACCGTCGATGCCGCCGCTTGCCTTGGGAATCGACGTCCGCAACCGGGACTTCTCGGTGGACACGGTGGTCGGAGTCCTGGACCGCATTGCTTCGGAAGCCGACATAGAAGCCGAACTCCTGTTCCTGGACTGCCGTTCCGAAGACCTTGTTCGTCGGTATTCCGAGACGCGACGGCGGCATCCGCTTGCGCCCTCGGAAACTCCCGAGATCGGCATTGATCGCGAGATGGAGCTCCTGGTCCCGATACGGGAGCGGGCGGATCACCTGATCGACACGTCTGACATGACGCCGCACGACCTGAAGGCCGAGATCGAACGACGCTTCGGACGGGACGGCTTTGGCACGCTGGCCCTTTCCGTTGAGAGCTTCTCCTACAAGCGCGGCTTGCCGCGCGGCCTCGACATGATTTTCGACACGAGGTTCCTTGCAAACCCGCATTGGCAGGAAGAGCTGCGCGATCTTGACGGGCGTGACGAACGCGTGGCGGCATATGTGGGAAACGACCCGCGCTTTCCAGGGTTCTTCCGGGTGATTGAGACAATGCTCCTTGACCTGCTTCCCGCATTCAAGGAGGAAGGCAAGACATACTTGTCGATCGGGCTCGGCTGCACCGGCGGACGGCACAGGTCAGTTGTCGTTGCGGAAAGGCTCGCGAGCGCCCTTGCACGGAAAGGGTGGCAGGTGTCAACGCGCCATCGGGAACTGGAGCGACTTGGTCAGGGTCTGTGGTCATCCGCGGAGAAGAAGGGGTGATTGGCATAGTGATAGTGGCGCATGGTGGCCTGGCACGGGAATACCTGGCCGCAGTCGAACATGTCGTTGGCAAGCAGAACGGCATGTGCGCAATCCCGATCGAGCCGGAACATGACCGGGAGGCCAAGCAGAACGAGATTTGCGCAGCAGCCGATGACGTGGATGCCGGTGACGGCGTGATCGTCGTGACGGACATGTTCGGTGGCTCTCCGTCAAATCTCTCGCTCAGGGCCTGCAATTCATCCAACAGGAAGATTCTCTACGGAGCAAACCTTCCCATGCTGATCAAGCTCGCCAAGCTCAGGCACGAGCCGTTGGATCGCGCGGCGACGGCAGCCCTGTCCGCGGGGCGCAAGTACATCGACAGTTTCGAGGGCGGCGGCATAGCCTGACATGCCATGGAAGGTCACGTGACGCTAACCCTGAAGATCGTGAACGAGAAGGGCCTTCATGCCCGCGCCTCCGCAAGGCTGGCCGAGCTCGTTGAGGGATTCGATGCCGAGGCGACGGTGTCGAAGGACGGATTGAGCGTGACCGGTGACAGCATCATGGGCCTCCTGATGCTTGCAGCGTCCCGAGGGACCTCGATAACGGTTGCGACCACTGGGGCGGAAGCCACGGCGCTGGCCGAGGCGATCGAGGCCCTGGTGTCCGACGGCTTTGGGGAGGAAATGTAGGAGCGGAGGAGCCGCGCTACCGCGTGGGTTCCGGCGGGTCTTCCCTGTAGTCGTAGAAGCCACGCTCTGTCTTTCTGCCAAGCCATCCGGCCTCGACATACTTTGTCAGGAGCGGGCAAGGCCTGTACTTGGTGTCTGCCAGCCCGTCATGGAGCACGTTCATGATCGCGAGGCAGGTGTCCAGGCCGATGAAGTCCGCCAGCTGCAGTGGCCCCATGGGGTGGTTGGTTCCCAGCTTCATCGCCGAATCGATCGAGGAGACGGATCCCACACCCTCGTAGAGCGTGTAGACCGCTTCGTTGATCATCGGCATCAGGATCCGGTTCACGATGAAGGCGGGGAAATCCTCGGCGGTGGCGGAGGTCTTCCCCAGCCGCTCGACCACTTCCTTCAATGTCTGATATGTCTGGTCGTCAGTGGCGATGCCGCGGATGAGCTCAACGAGCTGCATGACCGGCACGGGATTCATGAAGTGGAATCCCATGAACCTCTCGGGGCGATCGGTTCGGCTGGCCAGTCGCGTGATCGAGATCGACGAGGTGTTAGACGTCAGGATCGTGTTCTGTCCGAGATGGGGAACGAGATCCTCGAAGATCGCGACCTTCACGGACTCGCGCTCCGTGGCGGCTTCTATGATCAGGTCGGTTGCGCCAAGATCCGCAAGAGTCATGGATGTCGAGATTCGCTTGAGCGCAGCTTCGGCATCTTTCTTCGTGATCCGGCCGCTGTTGACTTGGCGCGCGAGGTTCGTCTCGACAAGCTTGAGCGCGCATTCAATCGCGCCGCGATCGATGTCGTTCAGGACGACATCAAATCCGGCCAGTGCAAATACATGGGCTATTCCGTTACCCATCTGTCCCGCGCCGACCACGCCTACGCTGCTGATGTTCATCAAGTCATCCCGCAGGAATCCCCGTCCTTCAGGGCGGGGAGGAATGCGGGCCTCCTGTTGTTGCGTAAGGACGGGACAGGCAGCCGCAGCCGCCCGCCCCAAAAGCGGGTTGCCCCGCCTGCGGACAAGGAACGAAGTGCAGCTTTCGCTGTGGTGCGGCTTACGCCGCTCGCGGGGTCGCTCGCGCTTCCCCGGTGACGCTGGCCAAAGCCGGTCTCCCCTCGCACAACCTGACCACCCACATCACGGTTCGCCCCGTTTCGTGCCCGACCCGGCGTGTCTGCAAACGAACCTTCAAGAGCCTGGAACTGAGGAAGCATTCCAAGGTTGGTCTTCAACGTATGGTTCAGGGTAGATTGGATGACTTTCTCCTTTCTTGTGCTGGTCGGCACGGGCCTTCGGAACCTTCGTTCCTAAAGCCCCTCCCTTCAGGGAGGGGTCGCTGACTGGCACCTCAAGAGCTTGTCCGCGTCCGCGAGACCATAGGCGCACCGACGAGCCCAGCGCAAGCCCGTGAGGTGCATGAAGCACTGTCCCGCTCTCGGGCAACCTGCAATTTCCGATCGCGGTATCGGGCCCGGCGGCGGCCGTGCGACTGCATGCGGAAGGACTCCGAATCGCGTGAACCAGGGCCCCTGCAAAGCGCGGTCGTTCAAAGCTTCTCGACGAGCTCGGGCACGGCGGTGAACAGGTCTGCAACCAGGCCGTAATCCGCAACCTGGAAGATCGGCGCTTCCTCGTCCTTGTTGATGGCGACGATGATCTTCGAATCCTTCATGCCTGCCAGGTGCTGGATCGCGCCCGAAATCCCGACGGCAACATAGAGGTCGGGGGCAACCACCTTGCCGGTTTGCCCAACCTGCCAGTCGTTCGGGGCATATCCTGAATCGACGGCCGCGCGTGATGCGCCTACGGCGGCGCCCAGCTTGTCGGCCAGTTTCTCGATCAGCGCGAAGTCTTCTTCCGAGCCAACGCCCCGACCGCCCGAGACGACAACGCCCGCACTGGTCAGTTCGGGCCGGTCGCTTGCGGCACCCCTGTCCTCGACCCATTCGGAGATGCCGGGGTTCCCGGCTGTGCCAATGGACTCGATCGGAGCCGGGCCGCCTTCTCCGGCCGCGTCAAAGGTGGAAGTTCGAATCGAGACGACCTTGGTCGCGTCGGACGACCGGACGGTCTGGATCGCGTTGCCCGCATAGATCGGTCGCTCGAACGTGTCGGCGTCGACGACTCCGGAAATGTCCGGGATCACCATCACGTCAAGGAGCGCCGCCACGCGCGGAAGGACGTTCTTCGCATCGGTCGTGGCTGGAGCCACGATGTGGCTGTAATCGCCCGCCAACGATACGATCAGCGCGGCGGTCGGTTCGGCCAGCCTGTGCCCGAGGCCCGGATCCTCGGCGACCAGCACCTTGGAGACGCCGTCAACCTTCGCGACTGCCTCGCCTGCAGACGACGCGGCCGCACCCGCGCAGAGAGCGGTGATTTCGCCCATGGCACGTGCAGCGGTGACGGCTTTCGCCGTTGCGTCGAGGTTGAGTTCACCGTCCGTGACTTCCGCCAGGAGAAGGACTGCCATCAGATTGCTCCCGCTTCCTTGAGTTTCGTGACCAGTTCATCGACGGAGCCCAGGATTTCGCCGGCCTTTCTCGCCTCGGGCTCGGTGGTCGAGACGATTTCGAGCCTCGGGCTAACATCGATGCCGTAATCGGCGGGCGTCCTTTCGTCCATGGGTTTCTTCTTTGCCCTCATGATGTTCGGCAACGACGCGTAGCGCGGTTCGTTCATGCGCAAGTCCACCGTCACGATGGCAGGCAAGTCGATCTTGATGATCTGCAAGCCGCCGTCGACCTCGCGCGTGACCGTCGCGCTGTCGTCACCGATGTCCAGTTCGGATGCAAAGGTTGCCTGCGGCCAACCAGTCAGGGCCGCCAGCATCTGCCCGGTTGCATTCATGTCGTTGTCGATGGCCTGCTTGCCGCAGATGACAAGGCCTGGCTGCTCCTCTTCGATCACGCCCGCGAGAAGCCTTGCGACGGCAAGTGGCTCGATGTCCGTATGCACGTCTTCGGCTGCGACGATCAGGATCGCCCGGTCCGCTCCCATTGCCAGCGCCGTTCGGAGCGTTTCCCGGGACTGCTGCACACCGACGGACACCGCGATCACTTCCTCGGCCTTTCCAGACTCCTTGAGTCGGATCGCCTCCTCGACGGCAATCTCGTCGAACGGGTTCATCGACATCTTGACGTTTGCAAGATCGACACCGCTACCGTCCGCCTTCACCCGGACCTTCACGTTGTAGTCGATCACGCGCTTGACAGGCACCAGCACCTTCATCAGCGGGGTTCCTCCTTGAGATTTGCGCAGGGTTTACCGGAGCGGCCCTACCTTGGACAGTGCAAAATCGACATGCGGCGCGAAGGATGCGTCGCGTAGCGCAGGTGCGAACCGAACCTGTGCGGTGTGCGTGGCCGCCCATGGATCCTGGCGCGCTGGCCGTGAACGACCAGGCATCGGGTAACCGGGAGGTTCGGCGAATCGCCGCGTTCCGACCTGCATCCCGGTTGTCCAATCAAGTGGCGTTCGACGCCTCATGAAAAAAGAATCAGGACTCGCCCTAGGGTTTGCAAAAGTCAAGTGCAAAGGATGGTTGATTGCTACCCGTTCTGCCGTCTAGCTTGTGAGGTGCGATTCACGTCGTCCTTGGGGGGACAGGTTTGATGGGACAGGGCAGCTGCGTCGGGGAAGTCGATCCTGACGAAGCGTGGCAAATCCTGAAAAAGGAAGAGTCAGCCCGTCTCGTCGATGTCAGGACCCGTGCTGAGTGGAATTTTGTCGGTGTGCCTGACACGGGGGAATTGGGAAAGACACCGATCCTGATCGAGTGGTCGTCCTACCCCGACATGTCCGTGAACCCGGCATTTGCCGACGAGGTCGAGGAAGCGGTCGGCTCCGATGCGACCGGGCCACTCCTCTTTCTCTGCCGTTCAGGGGTGCGGTCATTGAAGGCCGCCATGGTGGTTGCCGACCACTATGCCCGGCAGGGCCGATCGGTTTCCTGCCTGAACGTTTCCGAGGGGTTCGAGGGTGACGTGGACGCGTCGGGACGCCGGGGCCGCCAGTTTGGCTGGAAGGCCCGGGGGCTGGCTTGGCGCCAGTCGTGAAGCAAGGGACGCTGCGGGCAAATTATGACCAAGAAATCCTGGGAAGAGATACGACAAGACCTGATATCAGCTGTTGGCAAGAGCAATTACACGAACTGGATAGAACCGCTTGAATTTGTGCGGATCGAAGGCGGTGTCGCAAAGTTCCATGTGCCGACGACGTTCATGGGCAACTGGGTTCTCCGGAATTTCGGCGACCACATCCTGCGGGAATTGGCCAAGTCCGGGAACAAGGTGACACGGGTCGAGTTTGCGGTCCGCGAGACCGCGAAGACGGATCGGAAACGCGCGGCCAAGTCGCAGGACAAGCCCGCAAGTGCCGTGGCCGGGCAGATCGGCGGCGAGGTGCCCGGCGCACCGCTTGATGCGAGGTTCACGTTCGAGAGCTTTGTCGTCGGCAAGCCGAACGAGCTGGCGCATGCGGCGGCCCGCAGAGTGGCGAAAGGCGGTGCCGTGACGTTCAACCCGCTCTTTCTCTATGGCGGCGTCGGGTTGGGCAAGACGCATCTGATGCACGCGATTGCCTGGGAACTGCGCAAGCGATCCTCAGGACTGCACGTCGTGTACCTTTCGGCGGAGCAGTTCATGTACCGTTTCGTTCAGGCTCTCCGCGACAAGGACATGATCGCGTTCAAGCAGCTCTTTCGTTCGGTCGACGTTCTGATGATCGACGATGTTCAGTTCATCGCGGGCAAGGATGCAACACAGGAAGAGTTCTTTCATACCTTCAACGCCCTGGTTGACCAGAAACGGCAGATCATCGTGAGTTCTGACAGCGCGCCCACGGACATTGACGGAATTGACGACCGGATCGTGAGCCGGCTGCAGTCGGGGCTCGTCGTGGACGTGCATCCGACCAACTACGAACTTCGACTCGGCATTCTCCAGCAAAAGGTCGAGCAGTTCTCGGAACAGTTCCCGAATCTGGGGATTCAGGACGGCGTCCTCGAATTCCTGGCGCACCGCATCTCAAGCAACGTGCGCGTTCTTGAGGGCGCCTTGATGCGCCTCTTTGCATTCGCCTCCCTCGTCGGTCGCGAGATCACCATGGAACTCACGCAGGATTGCCTGTCGGACGTGCTGCGCGCGTCGGACCGCAAGATCACCGTCGAGGAGATCCAGCGCAAGGTCAGCGAGCACTTCAACATCCGTCTTTCGGACCTGATCGGTCCAAAGCGCGTCCGCACGTTTGCTCGCCCGCGTCAGATCGCAATGTATCTGTCGAAACAGCTCACCTCCCGCTCGCTGCCCGAGATCGGCCGCCGGTTCGGAGGGCGCGACCACACCACGATCATGCACGGGGTTCGCAAGATCGAGGAATTGAAGCAGCAGGACAGCCAGATCGCTGACCACGTTGAACTGCTTCGCCGTTCGCTGGAGGCCTGAAGAGCGCACGAAGTGGCGGAACTCCTGCCATGGCTCGTCGTTGCGGCGCTGATAATCGGCATCGGAAAGGGCGGATTTCCCGCCGCTGCGGCGCTCGCGGTTCCTTTCCTGGCACTCGTCATGAACCCGGTGCAGGCAGCGGCGCTTGTCCTTCCTGTCCTGATCGTCGCCGACTGCGCCGCCCTCTGGCTGTACCGTCGGCACCATTCCCGCCGGAACCTCGCGATTCTCTTGCCAGCCATGGTTATGGGGCTCGTGATTGCCACGCTGATCGTGCCCTACGCGTCCGAACCGCTCTTGCTGGCAATCACGGGGTGCGCAGGTCTCTGGACCGTTTGGCGCCAATGGTTCGTCTTGACTCCTGCCACGACGCGGAACGCAAGCGTTGCTTCTGGCGCCTTTTGGGGCATCGTTGCCGGGATCACGTCGTTTCTGACGCATTCAGGTGCGCCTGCGACCCATGCCTATCTCCTGCCGCAAAATCTGCCCAAGCTGATCCTGACGGGCACGATGGCAATCGCGTTCGCCATCGTCAATTTCGCCAAGATTCCGAGTTACAGTGCGCTCGGGTTCTTCGACGGCCTCAACTTGCCGCTTGCGGCAGGGCTTGCCGGCGTGGGCGTTTTGGGCGCCTTCCTCGGCAGGTTGCTGGCGGGGATGCCGGAACCGCTCTACATGCGCATCATAGAAGTCCTGTTGCTCGTCCTGTCGCTGGTCCTGATTCTCAAGGCGGCGCTTGGCTTCGCAGGTGCCTGAACCGTGGTCCTGGCGCACTTGCGTCCTGCCAAGAAAGCGATAGGTTGACCGTCCCAATACCGGATGGAGCGAGGGAAAATGGAATTCTCGATCGAACGAAATTCACTTCTCAAGGCGATCTCCCAGGCTCAATCGGTTGTCGAGCGTCGGAACACGATTCCGATCCTTGCCAATGTCCTGATTGAAGCCGAGGAATCGCAGGTCAGATTCCGTGCAACCGACCTCGACATCGAGATCGTTGACGAAGCAAATGCGACGGTCAGACGGGCCGGGGCAACCACGGTCATCGCGACGACATTCCACGAGATCGTCCGCAAGCTGCCCGATGGTGCGCTCGTCACGATCTCCGACGATGGATCCTCCGGACGGATGGCCGTCAATGCCGGACGTTCGAACTTCTCGCTTGCAACCCTTCCCCGCGAAGACTTCCCCGCCATGGCCGCATCGGACTACGACACGAATTTCTCGGTTCCGGTCTCCGTGCTCCGCCGCCTATTTGACAAGTCGAAGTTTGCGATGTCGACCGAGGAGGCGCGGTACTACCTCAACGGCGTCTACATGCATGTCGCGGATTCCGGCGGCGGCCAGGTGCTCCGCTGCGTGGCCACGGACGGACATCAACTGGCCCAGATCGATGCGGAGCTTCCCGTTGGCGCTGACGGAATGCCCGGCGTCATCGTGCCGCGCAAGACGGTGAACGAACTGAGAATGATGCTTGAAGCGGACGACCAGGAGATTGCCGTCAGCGTCAGCGAATCCAAGATCCGGTTTGCAGCTCCCGGCATCACGCTCACGTCCAAGGTCGTCGAGGGAACCTTTCCTGACTACACACGGGTCATTCCCACCGAAAACGACAAGCGGCTGGAAGTCGATGCCAGGGAGTTCGCGAAGGCGGTGGACCGGGTCGCCACCGTCAGTTCTGAGACTTCAAGGGTCGTCAAGCTGTCGCTGTCCGAGGACCAGTTGCAACTGTCGGTCAATTCGCCGGAAACCGGAACGGCCGATGAGGAACTCGAGGTCGCCTACCAGCCAGGAAAGGACACGCCAGCGCTGGTCCTCGGTTTCAACGCGAAGTACCTGCAGGAAATCGCTAGCCAGATGGATCGGGAAAACGCCGTGCTCCTGTTCAATACCAGCAGCGAACCGGCACTGATACGCGAGGGTGACGACAAGACGGCCATCTACGTCGTGATGCCGATGCGCGTGTGACCGGACTTGCGGTAACCCGGCTGACGCTCTCCCATTTCCGGTCGCACCTGCGAACCGAACTTTCCGTCGATGAGCGCCCGCTTGCGTTCTGCGGGCCAAACGGCGCGGGCAAGACAAACATCCTTGAAGCGGTTTCTCTCTTGTCGCCGGGACGTGGGCTTCGCCGCGCCAGCGCGGAGGAAGTGATCCGGCAGCCCGAATCCATCGGCTGGAAGGTCACCGCGCATGTCACGGTGCAGACACAGGTTCACGAGATCGAAACAGCCGCCGAACCGGGCCAGGCCCGGCAGGTGCGGATAGACGGAAAGGCGGCGTCGACGATTGCTCTCGGCCGCATTGTCCGGATCATCTGGCTGACACCTCCAATGGACCGCCTTTGGATCGAGGGCGCGGGCGGACGGCGCCGGTTCCTCGACAGAATGACAATGAGCCTCGAGCCCGGTCACGGCGAAGCGGTCCTTGGCTACGAAAAGGCAATGCGCGAACGAAACCGCCTTCTTAAGGACAATGTCAGGGATCCCCACTGGTATGTTGCGCTCGAAAGACAAATGGCCGAGACCGGTGCACGCGTGATCGCAAACCGACGCGCGGCGGTGTCCCGGATCGCCGCTGCACAGGATGGGGCGGGAACGGCCTTTCCCGTCGCAGAACTGTCGCTTGATCATCCAGGTGGCGAACTGCCGGAAGAGTGCACGGATCTTGCAGATGTCCTGAACCGGGGTCGTCATGCCGACCTCGCGGCCGGACGCACCTTGCGTGGTCCGCACCGGGCCGACATGACGGCAAGCTATGCGGAAAAGGGCGTTTCCGCGGCGCAATGTTCAACTGGCGAGCAGAAGGCGCTCCTGATCTCGCTGGTCCTGGCAAATGCGCGCGCCCTGTCCGAGGACACGGGCTGCCCGCCAATTATCCTTCTCGACGAAGTGGCGGCCCATCTTGACTCGGACCGCCGTAGCGCGCTCTTTGCCGAAGTCCTGAAGCTGGGCGGGCAGACCTGGATGACCGGGACCGGACCGGAACTGTTCGAAGACTTGGGCGGCCAGGCTCAGATATTGCATGTCGCCGCACGGAACGGCAGGAGCGAGGTAAGCCCGTGACGTCAAGCGTTCTCCTGCTCCGAGGCATCAACGTTGGTGGCCGCGGAAAGCTGCCCATGGCCGAGTTGCGCGCGGCAATCGAGGCGGCGGGCGGCATCGACCCCAAGACCTATATCCAGACTGGCAACGCGGTGTTTCGCGGCAGGGTCACGGAAGTTGCGCTTTCTGATGAAATCGAGGCGCGCGCAGGACTCCGGCCCGAGGTGATGTTGCTCGGCGCGAGTGCCTTCGCTGCGATCCGCCTAGGCAACCCTTTTCCGGATGCGACGGCTGACGTGAAGGCACTCCACGTCGGGTTCCTCGCGGAACCTCCTGTTTGCACCCAAGCCGATCTCGATGCGGCGAGGGGTTCGGAGGATCGTGTTCTCCTCACCTGCGCAGCTGTCTATCTCCACGCGCCGAAGCATCTCTCGGGCTCCACCCTTGCGCCAAGACTCGAACGCCTCGTTGGTGTTCCGCTGACAATGCGCAACTGGCGCACCGTAGAGGCAATCGCCGCGCTCTTGGACGAATGACAAGGTCTGCGCAGCCTATTCGCCAGCCTCCACGCCGTTGCGCCGCCCGTCCACTTGCTCGCGTCGGGTTCTGCCAAGGATCGTTCTCATGGTGCGGGCCATCTCCGGCGCATTGTCGGAGGCGTTCCTGATCTCGCCGAAGCCGGCCAGCGCTCGTGCTCGACCTGACGATGCTGCCGGCCCGCTGTTGCTCCTTCTTGACGAATCGGCGTCACGTCTTGACTCCGGGCGCCGAGCGGTCCTCTTTGCCGAGGCCCTGAATTCTTGCGCACAGTCTTGGATGCCCGGATTGGGAGATGAGAAATTGCGGAACGCTGCAGCGAGGCAATGTTCCTTGACGAGTCCGAGATTGGGGTCTCGACCGTCGTGACGTGCTTGCGGACGAGATCATGACCGTGACGCTAACGGACACCGTGCTCTACGCCGGAGCGCTTCTGATTCTTTTCCTGACACCGGGCCCGGTCTGGGTGGCGTTGATTGCGCGCACGATGGCCGGAGGGTTCAATTCCGCATGGCCGCTGGCGCTCGGAGTTGCCGTGGGTGATGTCGTTTGGCCGCTTCTCGCAATTCTTGGAATTTCCTGGGTCGTTTCCGTCTACGCCGATTTCATTCTCGTGCTGCGTTGGGTGGCCTGCCTGACCTTCCTGGCCATGGGCGGCCTGATCATCTGGAGCAGGGAGCGCACGATCGCCTCCGACAGCAAGTTGACACGGCCAGGCATGTGGGCTGGTTTCGTGGCCGGGGTTGCAGTGATTCTCGGCAATCCAAAGGCCATCCTGTTCTACATGGGCGTGTTGCCGGGGTTTTTCGACGTCGGTCGCCTGGCTTGGCAGGACATTGCCTTGGTCTGCTTTCTGTCCGTGCTGGTGCCGCTGGCAGGCAACTTCGTCATGGCCGGATTCATCGGGCAGGCCAGGCGCCTTCTCGCCTCGCGTCAGGCGGTTGCGCGCACGAACCTGATTGCGGGCATCCTCTTGATCGCTGTCGGTGTAGCGATACCGTTCACGCAAGTTGCGTGAGTTCGGGATCAGGCATACAACACGAATGATCCGGAGAGACTCCCATGGACATGCCTGCACCCTCGATCGACGTGCTGAACAGGAAGTCCCGAATCGTTGAACGCCTGAAGAACGCGCTTTCCGCCGAACACGTCAAGTCGGATCCTGTCGAAACCCGGGCGTATGAATGCGATGCGTTGACGGCCTATGCCTGCCAACCGCTCTGTGTCGTCCTTCCCGGTTCGACAGGCGAAGTTGCCGAGGCATTGCGCATTTGCAGCGAGGAGCGCGTTCCCGTCGTGCCGCGTGGTTCCGGCACATCCCTTGCCGGAGGTGCGTTGCCCACGAGCGACTGCGTCGTGCTTGGCGTTTCGCGAATGAGCCGGATCCTTGAGGTCGACTACGCGAGTCGTTGCATTCGGGTCGAGGCCGGGCGCACGAACCTATCGGTCACGGGTGCCGTCCAAGAGGACGGATTCTTCTATGCGCCCGATCCTTCCTCCCAGCTTGCCTGCGCGATCGCCGGGAACATCGCCATGAACGCGGGCGGCGCGCATTGCCTGAAATACGGCGTGACGACGAACAACCTGCTCGGGCTTACGATGGTCACGATGGACGGAAGCGTGGTCGAGATCGGCGGCGCGCACATGGATGCGAGCGGGTATGACTGGCTGGGCCTTGTCTGCGGGTCCGAAGGGCAGCTCGGAGTGGTGACGGAGGCGACGCTCCGCATCTTGCCCCGGCCCGAAGGCGCAAGGCCGATGCTGATCGGGTTTGCAAGTCCGGAGGTTGCCGGCGCCTGTGTCAGCGACATCATCAGGGCGGGCGTGCTGCCTGTCGCCATCGAGTACATGGACCGCAAGGTCATCGAAGTGGTCGAGAGCTTTTCGCAGGCCGGCTATCCGGACTGCGAGGCTCTGCTCATTGTTGAAGTCGAGGGAAGCCCTGCCGAAATTGACGACCAGCTTGGCGTCATCGGCAACATCGCTCGCAGGCACGACCCGATCGAGCTGCGCGAAGCCCGGGATGCCGACGAAGCGGCGCGAATCTGGCTCGGGCGCAAGTCGGCCTTCGGGGCAATGGGGAAGCTCAACGACTACATCTGTCTGGACGGGACGATTCCAGTGTCGGAACTGCCAGGCGTTCTCAAGCGGATCGGCGCGTTGTCGCGCCAATACGGCCTCGACGTCGGCAACGTCTTCCACGCGGGCGATGGCAACATGCATCCCCTGATCCTGTTCAACGCCAACAGTTCCGGTGAACTGGAGACCTGCGAGGCGCTCGGTGCGGAAATACTCAAGCTTTGCGTCGAGGCGGGCGGGTGCCTCACAGGCGAGCATGGCGTGGGAATCGAAAAGCGCGACCTCATGCACGTCCAGTTCGATCCGGTCGACCTCGAAGCCCAGATGAACGTCAAGGACGTGCTTGATCCGGCCTGGCTGCTGAATCCGGCCAAGGTGTTTCCCTTGAGCGAAACCGCGTCCCGGCGGGCGGCGGCATGATGGCGGACAGTTCCGACGCGAATGGCGAGACGTTCACGGCGCCCCAGCCCTTTCGTTTCCCGTGCTGAGCCCGTCGGACGAGCGCGAGCTAGCCGAGGCGGTGTCCGGTGCAACCGGGCCGCTTGCGGTTCGCGGTGGCGGCACGCGCCGGGTCGGCCATCCCGTCGACGGCGACGACCTGACAGTGGCTGGCCTGTCGGGCGTCACGTTCTACGAACCTGGCGCGCTGACATTGGTCGCACGTGCCGGAACGCCGCTTGCGCAGGTCGAGACGATGCTTGCCGCCGAAGGCCAGATGCTGGCGTTCGAGCCAATGGATCACCGCAAGCTGCTCGGCACGTCGGGAGAGCCCACGATCGGCGGCACGGTTGCGGCCAACGCGTCGGGACCGCGCCGCGTGCGTGCCGGGGCATGCCGGGACTTCCTGCTTGGCGTGCGCTTCGTGGACGGTCGCGGCAGGGTCATAAAGAACGGCGGCCGCGTGATGAAAAACGTGACTGGCTACGACCTCGTCAGGCTCATGGCCGGATCGCGCGGCACTCTTGGCGTCTTGAGCGAAGTCTGCCTGAAGGTTCTGCCCCGGCCGGAATCGACTGCGGTCTTGTTGCTGGCCGGACTGGACGTCGAGGTCGCGGTTCGCGCAATGTCTGCCTCCCTGAATTCGCCCTACGAGGTTTCCGGGGCGGCGCATGTGCCCGTCGGCCTTGATGGCGACCCGGTCACGATGATCAGGCTGGAGGGATTCGAGGCATCCGTCGCCTATCGCGTCGAAAGGCTGCGGGACCGTCTCGCCGAATTCGGGCCAGCCGGAATCGAGCGCCGCACCGAAGGCCCCGAAAGCGCGACGGCAGGCTGGGCATGGATTCGCGACGTTGAGGCGCATGGCGGGACCGGTGAGGACGTCTGGAGGTTCTCGATTCCTCCCCGCGATGCCCCGGCACTTGTCGAAAGCCTTGGCGACGCCCGCGTCGTGCTGGACTGGGGCGGCGGCCTTGTCTGGGCGGCGGTGGAACAGGGACGCGACGCAAGGCGCTCACTTTCGTGCGGACACGCCACGATCATTCGCGCCGATGACGAGACCAGGAACCGGCTTGGCGTCTTCCAGCCGGAGGCGGAGCCGCTGGCGTCGTTCGCCGAGGGCCTGCGTCGCAAGTTTGATCCCGAAGGGATACTCAATCCGGGATTGATGGGCTGATGCGGACCGAGTTCACCGAGGAGCAGCTCGAGAATCCGGCGACCCGGCGCTCGAACGAGATCCTGCGATCCTGCGTTCATTGCGGATTCTGCACCGCGACCTGTCCGACCTATCAGGTCCTGGGCGACGAACTCGATTCCCCGCGCGGCCGCATCTACCTGATAAAGGACATGCTGGAGAGCGGCAGGCCGGCGGATGAGCGAACTGTAAGGCACATCGACAGGTGCCTTTCCTGTCTCGCCTGCATGACGACCTGCCCGTCCGGCGTTCACTACATGCATCTGGTGGACCACGCGCGGGCGCATATTGAGAAGACCTACAAGCGTCCGCTTTTCGATCGCCTCCTTCGCTGGGCCCTTGCCCGCACAATTCCTTATCCTGGCCGCTTTCGGCTTGCGCTGCTTGGCGCGCGGCTCGGCCGCCCGCTAGCGCCCCTGGTGCCCGAGCCGCGCCTGAGGGCGATGCTCGCCATGGCGCCGAAGTCGCTCCCTGCGGTGAGCGAGAACTCTCGGCCGCAGACCTTTCCTGCGCAAGGCGAGCGGAGGATGCGGGCCGCCTTGATGACGGGGTGCGCACAGCAGGTGTTGAACACTGACATCAACGACGCCACCATCCGGCTTCTGACCCGGCTGGGTTGCGACGTCGTGATTTCGGAAGGGGCAGGATGCTGCGGCGCACTTGTCCACCACATGGGTCGGGAGCGCGAAAGCCACGAGCAGGCGGCGCGGAACATCAACGCCTGGCTGTCCGGGGAAGAGCTTGATGCCGTGGTGATCAACACAAGCGGATGCGGCACGACCGTCAAGGACTATGGCCACATGTTTCGCAACGATCCTCTCGCCGAAGACGCTGCCCGAATCAGTTCGCTTGCCATGGATGTCAGCGAGGTCCTGGAAAAGCTGGACTACCCGGAATGCGTACCAAGGAACATCCGGATAGCCTATCATGCGGCCTGTTCCCTTCAACATGGCCAAGGCGTGACATCCGCGCCGAAGGATCTCCTGCGGCGTGCCGGATTCGAGGTTGTCGAACCGGTTGACAGTCACCTTTGCTGCGGTTCGGCCGGGACGTACAACCTGCTGCAGCCCGCGATTTCCGACGAGTTGAAGACCCGCAAGGTCGACGCGCTGGAAGCCGTTGCCCCGGACCTCATTGCCGCGGGCAACATCGGCTGCATGGTCCAGATTGGGTCGGGCGTGGAAGTGCCGGTTGTGCACACGGTGGAACTCCTTGACTGGGCGACCGGCGGTCCGCGTCCTCCGGCACTGTCTCGGGTGGATTCATCTCTCGGGTTGGAGTCTACGGTCACGGCAAGCCGCTGAATCCATGCGGGGTTCAGACGGCTTGCGCACGCATTGGCGCGCTTCCAACCAACTGGCGGTCGCCGGGAAGACGCTGCAGTGCAAGTGCCTCGACGAGACTATCCATTGACGTTTCACTTCGGTTTCACTATCTAGTCTTGTGCAACGCATATGGAACTCACCGATGAACAAAGTTGTCGTCCCCTTTCCGATAGGCCAGAAGCTCTGTTCACCCATTGCGCAGTTTTTCCGGATTGGCGATTCACATGTGAAGTTCGGCGAAATACACGCTTCAGGGCGCCTGCCGTTGTCACGGGTTGCGTTCGAAGCCGGTCGCCTCAAGCAACAGAACCAACTGGCCGCGCAACTCAGGACCGAAGGCGTCGAAATAACCATCGATACAGGTGCGGCGGAACTGTCCAGTCCGGCGTGGTTTGGAACCTTTGTTCGGCACGCCCCCTGGCTTGAAGAGGTTCCGGAGAAACCGCTCGGGCCATCGGACTACGACGAAGGCGCCATCGAACGCATGGCAGAAATGGCGATCACGTTTGATGCTGATCGCATCCTTGCTCCCACTCACTTCCTGGGTGATCGCAACTTTGAAGGTTGGCTTTCTGTCGACGCCGCCTCTTGTGCAATCCTGCGTCGCGCACTTGACTGCCTTGGCGGTTCGCGTGTCCGAATTGACTATCCGGTGCTGCACTCCGTGCAAGGCTTGATCGACCCCGCCTCGCGCAAAGCGCTCGTGGAGACCTTGTCAAACCTGCCGGTCGACGCGTTGTGGATGCGGCTTTCTGGACTTGGCAAGGAGCCGGGCCCCCAAAAGATTCGCTCTCTTGTCCGCATGCTGGGCGGGCTGCACAATCTGGGCAATCCTGTCATTCTTGACTATTGCTCGGGATTGAATGCCGAGGCTGCCGAGGCCTTTGGCGTATCCTCCGGTGCGGCCGGAGGAATTCTGGAACTCGACCAGTTCAGCGCACGAAATTGGCACAAGCACCCTGAAATGCGCGATCCTGACTTCAAGTCCGGAAGACCACGGATCGTTCAGGTTCCCGGTCTGGGAAGAGGTTTTCGGGCGCATGAATTCGAACTGCTTGCACGGGCCAAGGGAGGGCGGAAGCTCCTGTTGCAGAGTGAGCATGCCAGCGCAACAAGCATTGACGAAATGGTCAGAAGCAGGAAAGTGATTCAAGCGCTTCATATCGCGCGTTCGCAAGAAGCGCTGCAAGGCATTCCGGACTTGAACCGAGCCGGACATTTCCTGTCAAAGACGGTCCCAGCAGCCGAGCGGCTTGCCAAGGACATCAGTTTCCTGAAACCGGCCGAGGCGCAGGCCAAGGCGGCCGAGGTCGATTTGGAGAGCCTGCTGACGCGGACGCGAGTGCATGCGGAAACCATGGGCAAGGTTGCAGACGCCCTTGAAGGGCTTCACGAGGAGCGCGGAAAGGATTCTCCGAGAGCGCGGGCATGCGACCTGAATGTCGCAGTGGCGTCGCCTCCAGGCGTCCAGAGGAAATGAGATGCAAGGCACGGTAACTCGATACATTGGCGAACTTGCCGAACTAGGCGCTCTGAAAGGAACGGACATCGCCAACATCACTGACGTGTCCAAGGCGACCGTCTCGCGCTGGAAGGCCGGCGACTTCAAGCCGCAGCCTCGCAACGAGCTGATTCTGTCCGACCTTTACTACATCGTCGGTCGTCTCAACGAGTACTATGCACCCGAAGAGGTGCGCGCCTGGCTCTATGCACGACACCCGCAGCTTGGCGGCGAACGTGCCATGGACCTGATCCACAATGACCGCAGCCTGGAGGTCCTGGCCGTGATCGACCGCCTCGACAACGATGTCTTTGTCTAGAAC
Organism: Boseongicola sp.; assembly: GCA_028824715.1. GTDB lineage: Bacteria > Pseudomonadota > Alphaproteobacteria > Rhodobacterales > Rhodobacteraceae > JAJEFO01. The sequence goes on from JAPPCV010000055.1 coordinate 23,682, forward strand.
CGGCCCATGGTCAAGGCTCGCCGAGACAACGTTCTGATTGACGCACTCGAGGCGATGGAGCCGGTGGCGTATTCCGGCCCTGTCTGGAGGCTTGTGCGCGAAGGGCGCGATCCGTTGCGATGCAGCGCATCTGGCGGTCGGTGGGATGACGGCAGCTTTCACGTGCTCTACACGTCGATGTCGCGAACGGGCGCGCTCGAGGAAATGCGCTTCCACCTCATGCGCGGACAGCCAGTCATGCCAAGCCGTGTCAGATACCGGATGTTCGAAGTCGATCTGGCCCTCGAACGCGCATTGCGGTTTCTTGACCTTGCCGCTCTCGGAGAGGTGGGCTTGAAGACCGAGACCTTTGGCCGCTTGTCTTGCCAGCAGAAGAATGACGAGTACCCGAGAACGCAGGAGATCGGCGAGGTCGCACACTTTCTGGACTTCGACGGGTTGATCGTTCCATCTGCCCGATCAGGCGCAAGGAATCTCGTGGTCTTCTGCGACAAGGTCGAAACGCTCCACGAAAGCGTACCGAATGATCGCGGGATCGTGGATTGGGCTGCCTGATTTCCAGTTGAAGTTTCGGGAATTCCTGAGCGAGACGGACCTGGAGGAATTGGCGGCAGATTTCTGTCGACACGCACCCGCGCGATGAAAAACGTGCCTTGCGCTTCCTGCGGGGTCAGGAACCGCAAGCGCCGATTTTTTCTGTGAGTGATCGGCCTCTCCTGCGAGGCTTTTCCTGAACCGGATGAACAACCCCCGAAGTCCATGCCGGCCTGCCTGATCAAGCGTTCCCATTTTCCCGTTCTCCCGGAGCGAAACCCCAACGCCAGAGCGGAATGCCCGGCAGGAGAGACGTTCTCTTGGAATAGGAGAAGCAGGTGGGTCAAAATTGAACGCGATTTCCGGGTCAGTCTTGAACTGGGCTTGACATTTTCGTCCTCGATCGGCCGGGCGACCCGCCGATGCCACTTCATCCGACACGGGCGAGGAATCCGCTGAGGAAGGGGCGCGCCGTCGCCGTGCAGCTCAGTCCCGTCACCGTGATTCCCGCCCCGGCGAAGACGAGTTCGGTCTGCCCGGTGGTGCCGAAGGCGCGGACGGCACCGCTGCCGACGATCCCCAGCATCAATTGCGGAAAGCCGAGACAGGAGAGTGCCGCCCGTCTCGTGCACGAGATAGCCGGCAATCCCTGAGACGATGGATTCGTGAAACCCGACCCCTTGAACCCAATTCGGTGTGCACCTATCTGACTCGCGCCGGAAGCCGTGTTCGGTTCCGGCAAGTTGAAGTCAAGGGTCTTCGCCTCTCGGGGAGGCCCAAGTTATCGCTCAAAGGAGGATGACCAAATGCGTAGGTTGGATTT
>JAPPCV010000048.1 GCA_028824715.1 Boseongicola sp.
AGGGCCGCATCCTGCGCCCCGTTCGGGTAGAGCCGGTACTTGTAGCTCCTGATCAGGTGCCTGCCAATGTTCGCCATGTGTTCCATCTACCTCAGGCCGGCTGTCAATGCAAGGGGCGCGCATTCCCCTGTCGCCTGAAGGCGACAGATGCCCCGCGCGAGTTCTATGGTAGATCTGGTCGAAACGCGCAATCGTCAAGAATCTTCGGCGACGTCGACGGGGCCGTTGAAGTCACCAATGGCGGGTGCCGATGCGGTCGCCGGCCCAGGCACGGCAATAGCGTTCTTCATCTGGTTGACCGTGGTGCCCGTGGTTCTCCAAAATCCTGCATTGACGACCTGGAGCCGAACGCAGGCCCGGGATTCGGCTACGGAGCGCTCTTCGGTTGGCATTCAATCAGAAAACGCATCATCTCCGTTGCATCCTTGTCGGCGTAGAACCGCACCATCTTTTCGTTGAAGTCCTGCAACCGGGCTGCCGGAATTGAAATGACATCGACACCATGGGACATGAGAATGCCGTTCATCATGAAGCGGTATGTCCGCTTGTTTCCGTCGAAATAGAATTGCTGCAACGCTCCAAACAGGAAGTAGGCCATGCCACGTTCAAGTGCATTGGAAACTTCAGAAGCCAAAGCCTCGATGCCTTCGACATAGACCCGGTTCAGATCAGGCGCGCCCTCCTTCGTGGGCAGCGGCCAGTGCCGCTCTTCCCGGCCCAGGCAATCGCTTGGCCAAACGGTCAGGTTCAGGGGGGTCTCCCTCGCCTCGGAAGTGCCCCGGATCAAGCGCCTCACCTTTGGCGACAAGGCGATGGAGCTCATCCGACACGGGCTTTTCCACGCGGAACTCTCCGTCATGAACCAACTTGAACAGCTTGTTCGCGGCCTCACCGAGATTGTGAATCTGTTGCTGGTCAGCAAGCATTCGCCCACCAACCGTGATGCCTTCAAGAAGAGTCTGGACTTCTGGATAGGTGAAGGGGTTTCCCTCAAGCACACCTGCGTCATAGACAAACTCGGCGATGGATTTCTTGGGGGATATATCGTTGACTGAAACTGCGGAACGTGCCATGTCCGTGGCCATCTGGAAGGGCGGGTTTCCCGCCGATCTTCATCAGGATTTGGGCCAATGGCCCCGTAAAAGACCGCCGCGTGGGCGGAATGACATGACGACGCGTCCGGGATTGGCGCATCTGCACGGCGTTGGGGTTGCCCACCTCACCGACCCGTGAAATCAGCCGGGGCTGGAACGGACACGTTTCAGTCAACGGTATAATTCCCATTTCTTGTAACGGAACGCCGCGCGTTCAACAGACGTACCGCGGCCCGCCGGGACAGCAGCCCGAGCTGCCGTGCCCAAACGGCTCGCGCGAACCGGCCGAAGAACGAACATCTGCGTCGTGAACTCGACTGGCATGCGCCTGCCGAGCGCTCTCAAGCTCTGCATGTCGGCGTCTTGCAGCCCGCCTTGGGTGCCAAGAACCCGTGACCGCAGACCGGAGCGAAGGACGGGGCCCGGTCAGCGACGATACGGGTATCCGACAGGAAGGACCTATCCAAGCGAGGCCCTTGGCTTCAGCCTGGCACCGCTCAGCCCTGGGCTGCTCCGCCGCGTTTGGCGGCTCGCGCGGTAGGCGCTCCATTCGATCCGCGCTTCGTCCAACTGCCGAGACCAAGTGCGCGAAAGCCTCTCGAAGAGGGATCCTTGCCTCCGAAGCATCGTTCTGCAGCATCTCGCCACGCGTATTGCGCCAACTGGATCCGTCATCACGGGGCAAATTCGCTTGCTGCGCCATTGACGCCGAAATCCGGCCGACTATTCTGACCATTGCCCTGAACGCCATTCAGACGCTTGGGCAGGAGTTGCCCGAGTTCGGTTCGCCCCGGGTTCGACAGGCCCGGTTTTTACATTGTCGGAGTGCGATGACAAATGGGATGCAGCTCGACGATACCGCGGAGCACCGGATGAGCAGGGGCCGTCAAGGCAACGAGACGTCCCGACTCGCAGAACCCGTTGCGGTCGTGGGCATGGCGTGCCGTTTCCCCGGCGCACCCGACATTCCCTCCTTCTGGCACCTCCTCGAAACCGGCGGCAACGCGGTGACGGACGGCGCGCCAGCCTCCGGCCCGAACCGCCTTGAAGAACTGTTCAAGGATCCCCGGAACCTGCAAGGCGCGTGCCGTTACTGCGCCTATGTCGACGATATCGACCAGTTCGACGCGAGGTTCTTCCGAATCTCCCCGGTTGAAGCCGAACTGCTCGACCCCCAGCAACGGATGATGCTGGAGACGAGCTGGCAGGCGCTCGAGGACGCGGGAATGGACCCTGACCGGCTCAAGGAGAGCCTGACCGGCGTCTATTCCGGCATCAGCAACGACGAGTACCGAATGCTCGTCACCGACTCGGGGAGACCTGGGGAGGCGGCGGCGTCATTGTACGCCCTGAGCGGCACCAACTTGAACGGTACCTGTGGGCGGGTTTCTTTCGTGCTGGGCTTCATGGGTCCGGCAAAGGCCGTGGACGCCGCCTGCGCATCGTCGCTCGTGTCAGTGCACGACGCGGTCGCGGACCTTCAGCAGGGCAAGGCGGACCTGGCAATTGCCGGTGGCGTTCAGGCCATTCTCAACAGCCGCATCTTCGAGCTGCGCGCCGATTCGATGATGTTGTCTCCCGACGGTCAGTGCAAGGCATTCGACTCGTCGGCAAACGGGTACGTGCGCGGCGAAGGCTGTGGCGCGGTGGTCCTGAAACGCTTGTGCGATGCGGAGGCCGACGGCGACCGGATTTGGGCGGTCATCCGAGGCGCCGCCGTGAACCATGGCGGCGCCAGCGTTGGCCTGACCGTGCCGCACGAACCGGCGCTGGAAAAGGTGATTGAAACGGCGTTGACGCAGGCCGGAATTCCGGCTTCGGACGTCGACTACCTGGAAGCGCACGGCACCGGAACCGCAGTCGGGGACCCGATCGAGATCAACGCCGTTGCCAGGGTCTATGGCAAGGGCCGCAACGCCGACCAGCCGCTGCTGGTCGGATCCGTGAAGACCAACCTCGGACATCTGGAATCAGCGGCCGGAATCGCCGGCCTGATCAAGGCCGTGCTGGTCATGCAGCGCGGCGTGGTCCCGAAGCACCTGCACTTCAGGGAGCCAAACCCCAGCGTGGACTGGGATGAGCTGCCGTTGCAGGTCACCTCTTCCATGATGGACTTGCCCGCCCGGAACGGGCGACCGCGCGTGGCCGGCGTGAACTCGTTCGGCATATCCGGAACCAACGTTCACTTGCTGGTCGAGGAGTATCCGGCGTCTGGCACGGCGCCGTACGCACCGGACCGTGTCGTGGGAGCTGGTCAGGCAGTCGTCGTACCGCGACACGAGGCCGCCGTCGATTCGACGCGGCACGGACAGGCGTGCCAGAAACGCGAGGTACGGCTGCTCCCGCTGTCCGGCAAGTCGGAGCAGGTCTTGCGCGATCTCGCCAGGCGGTACCTGTCATGGCTCGACGAGCAGCTTGACGCGTTTTCCGCCGAAGGCGGACTTCCGGAACAGGTGCTTGCGGACATGGCCTGGACGGCGGGTGTCGGGCGATGTCATTTCGATTGCCGTGCCGGTCTCACCTACGACAGCGCCGGCCAGCTGCGGCAACGGCTTGAAGGATTGGCGGAGACGGCTCTCCAGGAAGCGCCACGCGCAGTTGCCACCGTCGCGTTCGCCTACACGGGCCAGGGAAGCCAGTGGGCAGGCATGGGGCGCGACCTGTACGATCGCGAGCCGGTGGCCAGGATGGTCTTCGACCGTTGCGAGGAAGTCTTCCTCGAAGAACGTGGCACATCCCTGCTGGACGTGATGTTCGGCCGCACCGGCGACGGACTGCTGGGCGACACGGCCTGGGAACAGCCGGCACTCTACGCGCTCGAGTGTGCACTGACCGCGCAATGGGCAAGCGTCGGAATCCGCCCCGACATGGTGCTCGGACACAGCGTCGGAGAAATCGCCGCGGCGCAAGCGGCGGGCGTGTTCAGCCTTGAGGACGGCATGCGGTTTGCCGCGACGCGCGGCTTTCTGCTGTCCCAAACGGAAGGGGGCGCCATGATCGCCGCCTTCGCGCCGCCGGACCAGGTTGCATCCGCGGTCAAGGCGGCAAACGCCGAGTCTGCCGGTGTCGGCGTGAACATTGCTGCGGACAACGGCTTGCACCAGGTGGTCAGCGGCCCCGTCACGGATATCGATTCGCTCTCGACTCGCCTCGAATCGGAAGGCGTCCGGGTACGTCGGCTGAACACGGCTCGAGCGTTCCACAGCGCACTCATCGACCCGGCTCTCGACGCGCTCCAGGCGTCTCTTGATCACGTCAAGGTCAAACCGCCCGAATTGACCGTGGTCAGCAACCTGACCGGCCAGGCGGTGGACGACGGCGCGTTGCTGGACGGGGCCTATTGGCGCAGGCATGCGAGGGAACCCGTCGCATTCGCCAGCGGCGCCAAGACACTCGCGGAACTCGGCGCCGACGTGATTCTTGAAATTGGCCCTGGCTCGGTTCTGGCCCCCATGGCGTCATCGGCCTGGCCGGACTCGGCGCCCGCCCCTGTCGTGCTGTCGAGCATGCGGCCCGCGCCGGCCGACTCGCCGGAGGACGTCGGCGGCTTTGCCGATGCCGTCGCGGGTGCCTATCAGTCGGGACTGCCGATCCGTTTCGAGGGGCTTTTTTCCGGAGAAACCCGCCGCCGCATCTCGGTGCCCGGCTACCCCTTCCAGCGCGAGCGCTATTGGCTGAGCGCACCAAGGCAGCGGCGTTCCGTCGAGGGACACCCGCTGCTGGGCCTGCGACGGGAGTCGGCAAGCGGCGAGATCACGTATGAAACGGAGCTGTTCCCCGAGGATCCGGAGTGGCTCAACGATCATCGCGTGTTCGAGCGGGTCATCGCGCCCGGGGCACTCTACGGCACGATGGCTGCGTCGGCGTCACGGGCCGGAGCACGCGGGCCGGTGGTCGTCGAAGACATGCAGTTGCACAACCCGCTGGTGTTCGCGGAGGAGGCCCAGGGAGACGAAGCCGGCACGAACGGCCGGAAGGTACAGATCTTGATCAGCGATTCCGGTGACGAGGGGCCGGGCCGATTGCAGATACTGAGCAGGGGATCGGCCGAGCCGGAATGGACGCTGCATGCCGAATGCAGGGTAGCCGGCGGAGCAAGCGCGCCGGGTGCCGTCGAGCGCGTGGATCTTGAACGCCTGAAGGGCGAACTGTCACCCGTGGACGCGTCTGTCTTGTACCAGGCCAGGGCGAGCACCGGAATCGATCTCGGCGGCAGCTTCCGCACGCTTGGCAACCTGTGGGCGCGGCAGGGCGAGGCACTTGGCGAGGTGTCGCTGCGGGAAGGAACCGGCCTGACCTGTCCGGAAATCCATCCGCTCGTGCTGGACGGGTGCTTTCAGGTTGTGGCTGCCGCGCGCATTCAAGGCTCCGCAGAGGACGAGACGACCTACCTGCCGTTTGGCTGGGAGCGTCTTTGGCTGGCCGCGGATGACTTTCCCGAGAAGGTGGTCTGTCACGTTCGCATGCACGCGGCAACGGAGGACTCGAATTCAGGGACGGGCGTGCCTGCGGAGGTCCTGAGCGGAGAGCTGCGCATCTACGATCTCGATGGCGCCCTGCTTGGCGGACTCGACGGATACACGATAAAGCGGGCGACCCGCGCCGCGCTCTTCTCGGCGATCGAGGGCGTGAACGACCTGCTCTACGAGGTGGTCTGGCGCGAACGCTCGCTCGTGCCAGCAATCATCGCCGCGGACTTCCTGCCGGAGCCGGCGGTTGCAGCGGGCGGCTTGATGCCGCTTGCAGACTACCTTGAAGAAGAGGGCGTGGCGCGGGCCCACCGGTCTGCGCTTCTTTCGGACCTTGACCGATGGTCGCGCGCACGCGCGATCTGGACGCTGGAGAAGCTCGGTTGGCGGCGCAGCGTGGGCGAGGTCGTGGTGTCCGAGGAACTTCGCCAGCAGCTTGGCGTCACCGACGAGCACAAGCGTGTCTTCCGCCGAATTCTTGAGATGCTGGCCCGTTCCGACGTGTTGCAGGAGGACGACGATCGATTCGTCGTGAAGGCTGGGCATGACGATCCCCTGCCCGAAGACGTTCGTCCGGACCCGGACTCGTTCGCCGACCATCTTGCCGAGATTCATCCTCACGGCGCGACGGAGATCGGGTTGTTCCGACGCTGCGGGGCTGCGTTGCCGGACGTGCTTCGCGGCCAGATGGACCCGCTCACGCTGCTGTTCAGCAGCGGCTACCCGACCCCAGGCGACCTGTATCTGGATGCGCCGATCGCGCGCGCCGCCAACCGGCTGCTCCGGGATGCGGTCAGGGCGCTCGTGGCCAATCTGCCCGCTGGACGGCGTCTAAGGGTGATCGAGGTCGGCGCGGGCACGGGATCGGCAACCGCTTCGGTTCTGCCGGAACTTCCCGAAGGCCAGTTCGACTACATGTACACGGACATTTCGGCAGGGTTCTTCGCCGAAGCGGAATCGCGCTTCGGGGATGGCGGAGGTTGCATCGAATACCGCCCGCTGAACATAGAAAACGATCCGGCAGCCCAAGGCTTCGACGCGCATGCCTACGATCTGATCATTGCATCGAACGTGCTCCATGCCACGCGCTATCTCGACGAAACGCTCGGTCATTGCCTGACGCTACTCGCGCCATCGGGACAGATGGTGGCGCTCGAGAACCTTCGCGGCCAGGGCTGGATGGACCTGACATTCGGACAGCTCGACGGCTGGTGGAGATTTGCCGACGACTATCGGCCGCATCATGCCTTGGCGAGCCCCGACGTGTGGCGCCGCGCGCTCGGAGATGCGGGTTTCGATGCCGCGGAAATCCTGGGCCTTGATGCTTCCAGACCTGACGAGATGCCGGATCGAGGCGTGATCGTGGCGAAAGGCCCGGACACGGTGGCCGAATCGCCCGGAACGTGGGTTCTCGTTGCAGACCGCGGCGACATGGCAACCGCGCTTGCGGATGGCTTGGCGGCACGGAACCAGACGGTCCTGGTCGTGAGCGACGGCTCGAAAGACGGGAAGCAGTCCGAAACGACGGGAGTCGTGACGGCAAGTGTCGACTTCAAGCGGCGCGAATCGTGGCAAGCGTTCCTTGAAGACCTTCCGGACGATGCGCCTTTCAGCGGCGTGGTGCATCTCCCGGCGCTCGACGGCCACGGCGCAGGGGCATCCACGGGCGACATCGCACGGGACGTGCAGCATGCCGGAGCGAGTGCCTTGGCGGTCGTTCAGGGGGTGATCGATTCCGACCGCGTTCCGGCCAAGGGCATCTGGTTCATCACCCGAGGCGCCCAGGCATTGGAGCGCGAGACCCAGGGGGCGCTGGCCGGCGCCACGTTGTGGGGGTTCGGCAAGGCCGTCGCGCGCGAAGCTGCACACCTGGCGCCGCGCATGGTCGACCTCGATCCGACGGTCATCGCGCCCGCGTCCGATCTCGTTGATGAGCTCATGTATCCGGATTCGGAAAACCACATCGCCGTGCGGCGGGGCAGTCGTCAGGTCGCGCGTCTGGTTCGGACGGAAGACGGTCCGGAACGGCTGGACCTGCCGAAGGAAGCGGCTTGGGTCCTGACACCAGATCCAACGGGCGTGTTCGAGAAGCCCTGCGTCACGCAGCTGCCCGCGCAGCCCCTCGAAGGACGGGACGTCCGTGTCGCGGTCGAGGCGGCCGGACTGAACTTCTGGGACGTGTTCCGTTCGCTGGGTTTCATAGAAGAAGGCAACCTGGGGCGGGAGATGTGCGGCCGCGTCGTTGCGACGGGTTCGGAAGTCGCCAACGTCTCCGTGGGCGACCAAGTCGTCGGCCTGGGCTTTGGCGCGTTCGCCGGGGAAATGGTGACGCACGAGGAACTGGTGGCGCCTGCGCCTCCGGACATCCCGGTGTCCGGACTCGCTACGGTGCCAAGCGCCTTTGTGTCTGCAGCGCTCTCCTACGAATTGTCGGGGCTTGAGGCGAGCGACCGCGTGCTGATCCACGCCGGCGCCGGCGGCGTGGGGCTGGCGGCGATCCAGCTGGCGCAGGCCGCCGGGGCGAAGGTCTTCGCGACCGCGAGCGCGCCGAAGCAGGGCTACCTGAAGTCGCTTGGCGTCAAGCATGTATTCGACAGCCGGCAGACGGAGTTCGGCAAGGAGATTCTCGACGCCACGAACGGCGCGGGCGTTACGGTGGTCCTGAACAGCCTGACAAGCGAGGGCTTCATCGACGCCAGCCTGTCGTGCCTTGCACAGGGCGGCCGATTCGTGGAACTGGCGAGACGCGACATTCTCAGCGTGGAGGAGATGGCTGCCCTTCGACCGGATGTCGCCTACGACATCCTGGAGCTCGATGTCCTGAAGAAGACCGATCCCGAATGGGTTGGACGGGTCCTCAGGGACGTCGTGGCGCGGGTTGCGGCAGGCGAACTCAAGCCGCTCATCCACAGCCGCTGGCCGCTCGCGGAAGCCGGGGCCGCTCTGAGGTTCATGCGGTCCGCACGGCACCTCGGGAAGATCGTCGTGACTGCTCAGCCGTTGGCGTCGGGCCGGCTGCGGGAGGACCGCACATACCTTGTGACGGGCGGCTTGGGCGGCATCGGACTGGCCGTGGCCGAATGGCTTGCGGACCTTGGCGCCGGAACGATAGTGCTGAACGGTCGGCGATCTCCCGACGAGGATGCACTGGAGGCCATTCGCGCGCTCGAGGATCGGGGCGTGACGGTACGTGTCGAACTCGCCGACGTGTCGAACGATTCCGCGGTCGACGAAATGCTGGCCAGAATTGACGAAGAGCTTCCTCCGCTCGCAGGCGTCGTCCACAGCGTCGGCGTGCTGTCGGACGGAGCGCTGACAAACCAGAACTGGGACCGATTCGAAACGGTGCTCTGGCCAAAGGTTCTCGGCGCCTGGCATTTGCACCGCGCGACAGCGAACCGCGATCTCGACCTCTTCATCCTGTTTTCCAGCCGCGTCGGCGTCATGGGCAATCCGGGCCAGGCGAACCATGCATCGGCGAACGCCTTCCTGGACCAGCTTGCCGGTCATCGCCGGGCGCTGGGCCTTCCCGGCCAGGCCATCGCCTGGGGCGCATGGTCCGACATCGGGGAAGCGGCGGAACAGAAGGACCGGATCGAGCGGCAGAGGTCCGCCCTCGGCGGGCGCTGGTTCACGCCGCAGCAGGGCATACGGGCGCTTGACAGGCTCGTGCGCCAGGACGTCACGACGTCCGTCGTGATGGCCATGGACTGGTCCGTCTTCGAGGAAGCCGTCGACGACCGTCCGGCCTTTCTCGAGGATCTCCTCTCGTCGGTCGCCGAAGACGGAGCAGATGCCGGGGTTGCTTCGGAAGACCTGCTCTCCCGGCTCGCCAACGCCAGTTCGGAAGAACGCGAGGACCTGCTGGTGACGTTCCTGCAACAGGAACTGCAGGCAGTGCTTCGGCTGCCGTCGGCGCCTGCGCCAACCGTCGGGTTCTTCGATCTCGGAATGGACTCGCTGATGGCGGTGGAGCTGCGCAACAGGCTCAATCGCGCATTTGAGGGACAGTGCAAGGTGTCGAACACGGTGGTGTTCGACTATCCCGAGATCCAGGCCCTGGCCCGCCACATTGGCGACGAACTCGGCGAAATCGATCCCGAAGCGACGTCGCAGACGCGGCCGGAACCCGAACCGCAGCCGAAAGCACGGCAGGCGCCAGTACCACCGCGTCCCGCACGGCCGGAACCCGAACCGCGGCCTGACGCGCGGTCGGGGCCAGAACCGCAGCCGACTCCGCAGATCGAACAAGCGCCGACACGGCAAAGCGGCGTTCAGCATGACCAGGACCGGATCGCGATTGTCGGCATGGCGTGCCGCTTCCCCGGCGCCCCGGATCTGCCCAGCTACTGGCGCCAGCTCAAGGCGGGCGCGGAAGCGGTGACTGACGGGCGCCCGGACGAAGGGCCATGGGGCGGCGTCATCGGAGACCCGGCGGCCGCGGAAGCCACGAATCGCCGAGGCGGCTTCGTCGAGGGCCTCGACCGGTTTGACGCGAAGTTCTTCGGCATACAGCCGATCGAGGCGCGAAAGATGGACCCGCGCCAGAGGATGTTGCTCGAAACGAGCTGGCATGCGCTTGAGGACGCGGGAATCGATCCCGGACTGCTCAAGGGCACGCGCGCGAGCGTGTTCGCCGGTTTGGGCAGCAGCGAATACCGGGACCTGATCGCGGCCGCAGGCCAGGATGACAGCTATCTCGGAACCGCCGCGAGCGTGGCGATCGGGCGGATCGCGTTTTCGTTCGGGTTCATGGGCCCGGCGGTCCCGCTGGACATGACCTGCGCAGCTTCGCTTGTGGCCGTGCATCAGGCGGCTGCGAGCCTCAGGCAGCGCGAAGTTGATCTGGCCCTTGCCGGAGGCGTCCATGCCATTCTTTCCCCGCCGGTCATGCGGTTCATGCGCGAGTACGGAATGTTGTCGCGAACCGGATTGTGCCGGACCTTTGATGCAGACGCGGACGGCTTCGTGCGCGGCGAAGGTTGTGGCATCGTCATCCTGAAGCGACTCAAGGATGCGGAGGCGGATGGCGACCGCATCTGGGGAGTCGTTCAGGGCTCTGCAGTCAACCAGAATGGCGCCGCGGCGGCTCTCACGGTCCCGAACGGGACCGCACAGGAGCGCCTCTACGAGGAGGCGTTGGCGCAGGCAAGCTTCGCGCCTCGGGATCTCGATTACATTGAAGTGCATGGCACCGGGTCGGAACTGGGTGATCCGATCGAAGTGCGGGCGGCGTCTGCGGTTTACGGTCGCGAACGTGATGCAGAGCGCCCGCTTCTGCTCGGCACCGTCAAGACGAACATCGGCCACCTCGAATCGGCCGCGGGAGTCGCAGGCCTCATCAAGGTATTGCTTGCCATGAGGCATGGCGTGATCCCGAAGCACCTGCATTTCAGGAATCCCAATCCGCACATCGATTGGGGCGAGCTTCCGGTGCGGGTGACGACGGAGGAGACGGCCTGGCCACCAGCGCCTGATCGCCAACCGACGGCCGGAATCAGTGCATTCGGCATTTCGGGAACGAACGCGCATCTGCTTGTCGAGGGCTACAAGGCACAAGTTGGCGAAGCCGGGCAGAACGGCGTCCAGAGATCCCCTGCCGGCTCCGCTCAGCACGTTCCGGTTCGCCTGCCGGCCTCTCTTGAGAACGGGGAATTGGAGAACGGCGGCATCAAGGCACGCGGCGTGCGGTTGCTGCCTCTGTCGGGCAAGTCTTCCAACGCGCTCAAGGACCTGGCAGGTCGGTATCTCGGTTGGCTCGAAGAGCACGCGGCGGACATCTCGTCCGACGTCAGCGCGGGCTTGGCGTTTCTTGCTGACATGTCATGGACGGCAGCCATCGGACGCGGTCACTTCGAGTATCGGGCGGGCGTCGTCTTCGAGGACGTTCCGACGCTGATGGAAGGCCTGGCGCAAGTTTCCGCCAGCGACGGAATTGCGAAATCGCAGCGGCACGAAAGGCCGGTGTTCGTCTATTCCGTAGAGGCCGGTGATTGGTCAGGCAAGGGACAGGCACTGTACGAAAGCGAACCGGTGGCGCGGGCAGTCATTGAGCGTTGCGACGCGGCTCTTCGCGAGGAACGTGGCGTGTCGCTGCTCGACGCGGTTTCAGGGAAAGTCCAGAATGCGGACGATCCCCTGCTGATGCAGGCCTCCGCTTACGCGCTTCAATGTGCGGTTACTGCTCTCTGGTCCAGCCTGGGCATCTCGCCGGGCTTGATTTGTGCCAGCGGGGTTGGCGAAATTGCGGCTGCGCAGGCGGCAGGAGCGTTCGATCTTGAGACTGGCGCGCTGCTTGCGACGAGGCGGGGCGAGCTGACGGGAAATGATGGCGAAAATTGGGCGCCCGGAGACGTCGAGTCGTTCCTGGAAGGCGTTTCGCTTGCGGCTGTCCAAGTGCCGTTGCTGGACGCCATGTCGGGCCAGATGATCCGGCCGGGAGCGACGCCGGACAGGTCGACCTGGAGCGCCAGCGTGTTCCGTTCTCCGGAATCGACTGAGGGGCCGGCGACGTCGGCGGACCTGGGGGAGGCGACCATCGTGGAGGTTTGCCCCGATGGCGAATTCGGCCACGTTCGATCAGCAGCGAAAGCGTACGAGGCCGGACTTGCGCTCGATTTTGCCGGTCTGTTCGCTGGCGAGGCGCGGCGGCGCATCTCGGTGCCGGGATATCCGTTCCAGCGCAGGAGCTTCTGGTTCGACAGGGTGTGACGGTCGCCAAAGCGCGTCGCACGCCACCGGGAACTCGACGACCGCATGGCGACAGTGCCGAGGTCGACATTGACGCTGAAGGCATCTACGGCCTGCATTGCGATTTCTCGCGATCCGCGCCGAGGCCGGCCTTTTCAGTGCGTCCTTCGTTGACCCTGCTCTTGGGCTTCACTGCCCGAGTGACCTCGCGAGCAGCGAAAAACCTCCATGCGAGGCAAGTTTGTCCAATGCGCGCTCGGCAGGACAAGTTTTGTTTGCCGACGGCGACCAGCACTTCAGAAATCTCTTCCGTCTCGGATCACAGGCTGCGACGCGAACGTCGCCGCTGGGTTGCGCCAAATCTCCGGACATTCAAACCGGTCACCCTGGCCGTCAGCGCGAGGGCCAAGAACTTTGTCGCGCATCGCGGGCTCACGGAGCCAGGCAGTTGCGACGTCCGATGCCAGGCCCACTGCAGTGACGAAAGGAACTTGGGCCTCGGAAACTGTCGATGAGCGCGCGCGCCAGTGCCTGACGGCTTCAGCGATCATCCGGCGACGACCCGGCGCGTCGCGACGAAGCGCACACCCCGACCAGGTCGAGAACCCGGACGAGGCGCTTGAGATTCTCCGGCAGCGGACCAGCCTCCTCGGCAGCAAGCGCCGGGACGAGATGCCCCTGAAGTAGATCCCGGACCCTGGATGGCTGTCCTCAAGGACATCGGGGTCGCCTCCGTTGGCAACGGCACCGATGTCCTGGACCATCCGGGCAAGATACGCCGAGGCCGGCGTGAAATCCGCGCGTTCAGCGAGGCCTGCAAAAGGCACTATCCATTGGGCGCAGGCATTCTCCAGATCGCCTGATAGCTCTGGTTCACGTTCATGGACGTCACGGCGAGACCTGGCAACGCCAGCCAGTCCGGGCATTTGCGACCCAGAAGCTCGGTTATCGCGGCCCGTGCCGCGGCTTCTCCTTGCTGAAACGGCCGTTGCGCCGCAACGCCCACGACCGGGCCGCCGGTTGCGAGGCTGGCCGCGACCTCGGCGCCGAGGTCGACGGTTACGACGGGAAGGTTGATGCCCGCTCTCTTGAGCGCATTGAGCGCCTGAATGCACGGCGTATCCCAAGCGACGAACAATCCGCAGAGATCCGCATGCTGCGACACCAGGTCGGCAGTCAGGGTCGATACGTCCGAGAACTTCGCGAACCGCCTGGTTTCAACCTTCAAGTCGGGCCGGTTGATCTGCATCCAGCGGGAAAACGCGAGCTCTCGTTCATTCGTGGCAAAGAAATCTGCGTCATAGCCAATCAACCCGACCGTTCCGGACTCGGAAGAATGGACAGACAGCATCTCGGCCGCGATCCTGCCCAGCCCGGAATTGTCGGCAGAAATCAGGCTGACGTAATCCTTGCCTGGCAACAGCCCCGTCGGGGCATTGTCGAGAAGGAAAAGCTTGATCCCGGCCTCGGTCACTTTTCGGTGTGCCTCTGCCACTGCGGCATTCTCGACAGGCAGTGATATGACTGCATCTGGCGCGGCCGAGATCGTGCGACCAAGCTCGCCGATCTGCGTCTTGGGCGAAAAGGCGCAGTCCACCGTTTCCATGACGGTCACGCCACTGTCCCCAAGCGTCCCGATCACCCCCTGAACAAGCTGCTTGGCCCAGTCGCTGTCCATGGTGTGCATGATCAGTGCCACGCGCAAGTCCCGGCGGCGAGCGTCGGCAATGTCCTGAGGGAGAAGAGTGACGCGTTCAGGTGGCGAGGCCTGCTCGCCATGTGGACCCAATCCTACTATGGCCAAGGTTGCCTCCCTATTCTTCAATGGGCGGGGGGGGTGTCCCCCGGGGTTTGTGGTCCGGCGCGACGATCGATTTCGCGAAGAACCTCCACAAGTCTTGAGTGCCCTGTCGGCGTGCCGGCATAGATCCACTCCTTCAGCGTGTCGGTCGCGAAGAGCGCCTCGACCGCTACGGAAGCAGCGCCCAACAGGCCTGCAGAACCGCTCATCTGAGATCTCACAATGGTCAGGTCGCGTGTCACCAGCGGGTGCGAGGCGCCGTAAACCGCCTCGCGCACGGCAGCGAGCAGTATGTCAGTGCTCTGTGCAACTGTACCGGCCAGAACGATCAGGCCGGGGTTCAGCATGTTGGCCAGCGTTGCCACCACGCCGCCTACCAGGCGTCCGCTGCGTGTCACGATCTCGGTTGCGGTCGGGTCGCCCATCTGCGCCGCCTGGCAAACGTCGTTCTCGGTAATCTCGCCCGTGCGGCGCAGAATGTCGCTCAGTTGCCGGCTTTGTCCGGCCTCGGCTGCCGCCAGTCCTTGGCGCCGGAACATTTCGGCCCCGGCCATGTAATCCAATGTCCCGGATTCGCCTTCATGGTGGGTTGGCAACTGCCCGATCAGGCCGACGGCCCCGGCAGCCCCGTGATAGGGCTTGCCGCCAGAGACCAGGCCGGCGCCGATGCGCGTGCCAATCCGGACGAACAACATCGTGTCATGCCCCTGGCCCACGCCGCCGTGGTGTTCGCCCATTGTCATGGTCTTCAGGCTGGAGCTCAGCCAGACCGGAGTCTGAAACGCGCTGCAAAGGCTTTCGACAAGATTGCTGTTTGCCCAACCGGGCAGGAAATCCGGTGTTGCCGCCAGAAACGGCTGGCTGGGATCGGACACGACCGGGCCGGGCGCAGATACCGAGATCCCCCAAAGATCGGGCAGCTCTGACTGTCGCGACAAGAGCCATCGCGTAAGCGTGACGATGCGCGAAACGGTGTCCGCGGCCGGCGCATTCAGGTCGGCGGATTCGTGGTGTTCGGTCAGAAGGCGCCCTGAAAGGTCTGCCAGTCCGATTCCGATTGCGGACTGCTGCAGCGCAACCACGACTAGGCGCGCCCGGTCCTTGTTGAACCGGACAAGGCGGGGCGCGCGTCCTCCGGTAGTCGTTCCCGTTTCGGTTTCGTCAATCAGGGACAGATCAGACAGGGTTGCCAAACGGTCAGCGACCACGGCCCTGCCGTATTGGCTTGCCCTTTCCAGTTCTTGCCGGGTCTGCGCCACTTCGGTCCGAAGCAGGTTCAGGATTTCCGCCAAGCTCGCCGCCGCGGTTTCGCTGGTTTTGGGGCGCCCCTTGCCGCGGATGCGATTCGGGCTCTCAACGGAGATCGCCAAGTTCCTGACCTTTCAGTTCGTCATGGCCACAATATTGCGCAAATTTCTGCAGAGCAAGTTCTCACTTTTGCAGAAAAAATGCACAAATGAGAATAGTTAAGACGAAAAAATATTGACATGAGTCGAAATAGAGCCTATCTATCATTCCCAGCACGCCAGAAAGCTGGTCGAATTGACGATGACGGGAGGACTGAATGAGCGACTGGAAACTTGCCTATCACGCCAATTGCTGGGGACCATTGGGCGGCAGCGCGGAGGGCGTGACCTCGATCACCCAGCTGACCTACCGGACCTTCGGCGACATGGATCGGGCGTTCGCGGACGTGGCCTCTGCAGGCTATGAAGGCGTCGAGGTCTTCGATGGCAATCTGCTTGGCCATTCCACCGCAGAATTCGGCAACCTGCTGTCGAAGTCCGGCCTGACGCTGGTCGGCGCCTATTCGGGAGCCAATTTCATCTTCGACGATATCCTGCCGGAAGAACTGGACCGGATCATGCGCGCCGCTGACCGGGCCGCCGAACTTGGGGCGCCTCATCTTGTCGTCGGCGGCGGGGCCAAGAGATACGATGGCACTCGCGAAACCGATTATCACAAGCTGGCGGCCGGCCTGGATCGCGTAAAGGACATCGCTGAGGAACGCGGCCTGAAGGCCCACTACCATCCTCACCTATCAACGATCGTGGAAGGCCCGGCCGAGGTGGCGCGCATCTTCGACCTGACATCAATCGACTTCTGCCCTGACACCGCGCACCTGGCTGCTGCCGGTGGAGACCCCGCCAAGCTGATCCGCGAATTCGCCGACCGGATCAGCTACATCCACCTCAAAGGGCTGCAGCGCGACCCCTTTGCCTTCACTCCGCTTGATCGCGGCGATGTCGCCACGGCGCCGATCATCTCGGCCATCCACGACATCGCGTTTTCGGGATGGATCTGCACCGAACTTGATGCCTGGCCCGATCCCGCCGAAGGGGCAAAGGCCAGCATGACCTACCTCAAACAGGCCTGAACGGCCCATAACTGGGGCCATTGCCCCAATGCGAAGGGAGAACTTCCAATGATCAGCAGACGCATTCTACTTGGCACCGTGGCCGCATTTGCAGTCGGCATGGCCGCCGCACCAGCCATCGCAGACCCGGCCAGTGCCCTGGCCGCGCTTGAGGCAACTGTCTTGTCCAAAGGCCCCAATGGCGAGGACCCGGCAGCCGCGTCGTCGGTTGAACTTTCGGACGCCGACATGGCCAAGATCCGGGACATGGGTGCCACGGCAGCCATCGTCATGCACTATGGCGGCAACGACTGGAGCCAGGCCCAGATCAACGGGCTGGAAACCCAGTTCGAAAGGATGGGGATCGAGGTGATCGCGGTCACCGATGCCGGCTTCAAGCCCGAAAAGCAGGTTTCGGACATTGAAACCATCATGGCCCGGTCGCCGGACATCATCGTGTCGATCCCGACCGATCCGGTGGCGACCGCTTCGGCTTATCGCGCCGCATCCGAGGCTGGCACGACCTTGGTCTTCATGGACAACGTGCCCGCAGGTTTCACCGCCGGCAAAGAATACGTGGCCTCGGTGTCCGCCGACAACTACGGCAATGGCGTTGCTGCGGCGCATCTGATGGCTGAGGCGCTGAACGAGGAAGGGCAGATCGGGCTGATCTTTCACGCCGCCGACTTCTTCGTGACGCGGCAGCGCTACGATGCTTTCAAGGCCACGATTGAAGGCGACTATCCCAGCATCGAAATCGTGGCCGAACAAGGCATCGGCGGGCCGGACTTTTCCGGCGACGCGGATCGGGCGGCCAACGCCATGCTGACCGCGAACCCCGGCATTGACGGGATCTGGGCCGTCTGGGACGTGCCGGCCGAAGGTGTCATCGCCGCGGCGCGGGCCGCAGGTCGAAACGACCTTGTCATCACGACGATCGACCTTGGCGAGAACGTTGCCATCAACATGGCACAGGGCGGTTATGTCTACGGTCTGGGTGCGCAGCGCCCATACGATCAAGGCATCACGGAAGCCAAGCTTGCCGGCTATGGCCTGCTGGGCAAGGAGGCGCCGGCCTTCGTCGCCCTGCCGGCCCTGCCGGTCACCAAGGCCAACCTTCTGGATGCCTGGCAAGCGGTATACAGCGCCGAGGCGACCGACAACATCAAGAATAGCCTGAAGTAATTCAGGTTGGCTGGCGATCCGTCCTCCCGGATCGCCAGCCCCCTCAGCGCAGCACGCCGCAACGTGCAGCAAAGGATTTCACGGAGTTTCCCAATGTCCAAGACGATGAACGTAGCCATGATCGGAGGCGGCTTCATGGGCAAGGCGCATGCCATGGCCTATGCCGCGATGCCGATGTTCTTCTGGCCTGCGCCCGCGTTGCCGATTCGCAAGGTGGTGGTTGATATGACCGACGAACTGGCCGAGGACGCACGCGCACGCTTCGGCTTCGACGAAGCGTCCAGCGATTGGCGCGCGGCCGTCTGCCGGGACGACATCGACGTGGTTGACATCTGCACCCCGAACAACGTCCACGCCGAAATCGCGATTGCAGCCGCGAATGCAGGCAAGCACGTCATCTGCGAAAAGCCCCTTGCCCGCACGGTGGACGAGGCGCGCGCAATGGCTGAAGCGGTAAAGAGCTCGGGCGTGGTCAACATGGTCGCATTCAACTATCGACGGACACCCGCTGTGGCACTGGCCAAGAAGTTCATCGACGAGGGACGGATCGGGCAGATCCTGAATTTCCGTGGAACGTATCTTCAGGACTGGTCTGCCGACCCCGACGGTCCGCTGTCGTGGCGGTTCCAGAAGAGCGTTGCCGGGTCCGGCGCCGTCGGCGACATCGGAACCCATGTCGTCGACTTGGCGCATCACCTTGTCGGGCCGATTGCCGAAGTCAACGCCATCACCAAGACCTATGTCCCGACCCGCCCGATACAGTCCGGCGGCGTGGACAAGCTGGGCGCATCCGACAAGAATGCGGACGCGCCCCGCGGCAAGGTGGATGTCGAGGACGAAGTCACTTCGCTTCTGAATTTTGACAACGGTGCGGTAGGCAGCCTTGAGGCAACGCGAAACGCCTGGGGGCGCAACAATTTCATCACGCTGGAGATCCACGGCACGAAGGGATCGATCCATTTCAACTATGAGCGGCGCGACGAACTCCAGGTCATGTTCGCCGATGATCCCGGCGACGCCCGCGGTTTCAGGACGATCTATACCGGGCCAGCGCACCCATTTGGTGATGGTCTCTGGCCGATTCCGGGGATTGGGATCGGGTACTCGGAAACAAAGATCGTCGAATGCCGGGACTTCTTCCAGGCCATCGTCGACGGAACCGAGCCAACACCGAATTTCGACGAGGCGCTCTTGATCGAACGCGTCGGCGATGCATTGATCCGTTCAGGCCAGACAGGAGCATGGGAGAAGGTCTGATGCAAGGCGCGGGTCTCGCCGTGCGCATGACGGGGATTTCGAAGCACTTCGGCGGTGTGCGGGCCTTGGACAACGTGAATTTCGAGGTCCGTCCGGGTGAGGTCCACGCCTTGCTGGGAGGCAACGGGGCGGGGAAGTCGACGATCCTGAAGGTCCTGAACGGGGTGCACCAGCCGGATGCGGGTACGATCCAGGTCAATGGCCGCCCACTGACGGTGCACACCCCGGAAGCATCGCGCGCGGCGGGCATTGCAATGAACTACCAGGAGATGAGCCTGATCCCCACATTGACCGTGGCGCAGAACGTCTTCCTGACACGCGAGCCCGGGACAGGTGCCGGCTTCATCGACGACAGGCAGGCCGAGGCGCGGGCAGCGGCGCTCTTTGCCGAACTCAAGGTCGAGGTGAACCCCCGCGCCGTCGTGGGCGACCTGGGCGCGGGCCAAAAGCAACTGACCGAGATCGTCAAGGCGATCAGCCAGGATGCAAGTGTGCTGATCCTTGACGAACCGTCGACAGCGCTGGCGGTTTCGGATGTCGAACGACTGTTCGAGTTCCTCAAGAACCTGAAGGAACGCGGGGTCGCCATCATCTACGTCAGTCACCGGATGGACGAAATCGCGCGCATCGCTGACCGGGTGACTATCTTGCGGGACGGGCGGCACGTCATAACGGCCGAAATCGAGGATCTGCCGGTCGACACGATGATCGAACATATCGTGGGCAAACGGTCGCTCGGCCTTGCGGATGTCAAGCGTGGCAACGCACGCAAGGGCGAGGTCCTGCTGGAACTGAAGAACTTGTCCGGCCGCGAGAAACCGACGGAGGTTTCAACGGTCATTCACTCCGGTGAGGTCGTCGGCGTGGCCGGCCTGTTGGGATCCGGTCGAACTTCATTGGCAAAGCTGATTGCGGGGGTGGAAACCCCGGCATCCGGGGAAATCCTGATCCGGGGGAAACGGGCAGACATCCGGTCATCGGGCGATGCCGTGAGGTCGAACATCGCGCTTGTCCCCGAAGCACGCGCAACACAAGGCATCATACCTGAACATTCCGTTGCCTCGAACATCACGTTGTCGATCCTAGACCGGATTTCCAATGCGGGCTTTGTCGATGCCACCAAGGTCAAGTCTGAAACGGATGCCCAGATCGCCCGCCTTTCGATCAAGGTAGCCAGCCGCGACCATGCGGTCAGCACGCTTTCAGGCGGCAATCAACAGAAAGCCGTAATCGGAAAATGGCTGGCCACCGATCCAGATGTGCTCGTTCTGGACGAACCCACGGCCGGCATCGACATCGGGTCCAAGTCCGAGATCATCCGACTGGTCCGCGATCTGGCCCGGGAAGGCAAGGCGATACTCATGATTTCATCGGAACTGTCGGAACTTCTGACGGCATGCGACCGGATCCTGGTCATGGCCGGCGGCAGGGTCCATGCCGACGAGACTCGAGAGGCCTTTGACGATCCGAATTCGGCGGTTGGTGACACGGCACACAGGCTCCAGGCCGCCGAACAACGGCTGCAAATCGCAATTCAGAAGGCCCTGATTGCAGGGCAGAGGGGGATCCATGGCCATGCCTGATGGAGCCGGCAAAGGCTTTGGCACTTTGCGCGCCCTCGTTGGCGACTGGCGACAGAACATCATCTATATCGGCTTTGTCGCGATCTTTGTCGTTTTCGCGCTGACGCTGAACGACAAGGGGTTCTTGAACCCGAACAACCTTCTTAACATCGTTCGGCAGTCCGCGATGATCGCAGTCATGGCGATTGCAATGACTTTTGTGCTTTCTGCGGGCGAGATCGATCTTTCCGTCGGGGCTGTCGCCGGGTTGACCACGGTGACGGTTGCACTGGCCATTGCGGCGGCCGGGCCGGTTGCCGGGGTTGCTGTGGGGCTTGCCACGGGGCTGGCAGTTGGCACTTTCAACGGTTGGCTAACCACGCGGATCGGCATCCCGTCGTTCCTGACGACGCTCGCCATGATGGGAATCGCAAAGGGGGTCGCGATGTGGATATCCGACACCGCGGCCGTTCCGATTCTGCATCAGGGATACGCCTGGTTCTTCGGCGGCGGGTCGGTCGGGCGAATTCCGGTGCTTCTGTTCTGGATGCTGATCCTTGGCGCCATCGGGCACGTGGCACTGCGGCGTACCGGGTTCGGGCGGCGCGTCCTTGCAACCGGCGGCGGCGAAACCGCCGCGCGCTATTCGGGCATCGATACGCACGGCATCAAGTTCAGGGTGTTGGTGATCTCGTCCATGGCCGCAGCGCTCGCGGGCATGCTCTATGCGGGTCGCTTGCAGTCCGGCCGATTCCAATTGGGCGAGGGTGATGAACTCAGCGTGATTGCCGCCGCGGTCCTGGGGGGGACCAGCCTGTTCGGCGGAAAGGGCACCGTGATCGGCGCGATTGTCGGTGCTCTGATGATCGGCCTGATCAACAACGGGCTGATCCTGATGGGTCTGGAGTTCAGCCAGCAACTGATTGCTCGTGGCGGAATAATCATCCTTGCTGTCGCGCTGAGCCAGAAAAGGAGCTGAGGAATGATCCCCATGCACGACAGTCGGCACGCCTGTTGCCACGCCCGAGACCCCGGCGGAACTTCAAGACATCATCGCGGCGCAGATCACCGCGGCGCGAGCCGAAAAGGACCGTGTGAATAGTGATTTGCACTCCGATGCGGACGGTCCGTGCGTGTTCATGTCCTATGGAAGCTCGCGAAGTCAGGAAGGCCTGAACAGATGCAAGAAGATGCCCCACCTCGTACCGCTCTTTTGACCGCCAGGATGACCTGCCCACCCGACCGGTGGAGATCCGGCATCTGACGATGCACTGATCGATCCAGGGACGAGCCGGTCCGTTGCGGCGCAACATCGCCCATCCCGATCTGTCCTTTGGTCACTGCTGAGAGGCGACGGACTTCGCCTACGCCCCGCCTGCCCCGTCGCGCTTGATGTGCTGCGTGACCAGATTTCGACCACATTTCACGAAGGACGACGGTGCGCTTCCCCCTATCCGATCAAGCGGAACCAGTCATGGGTGACAACCCGGAGACGGTCGGTGAAGGATTCCATAATCGCCTCCCGTTCCTGGGGCAGGTCTTCGTTGCGGAAGACGAAATGCGCCTCGGTGACTTGGCGGAACATTGCAAGGAAACGGCTGTGCGTCACGTGGCGGTGCATGATGCCCCTCGATCGCTCGACTGGATTCGGGTGCGGTGCGCGGGCCAGGGGCTGCAGCCAGATGCCGCACTCAGGCCGTCTCCGGAACGGCTTGAGCATCTTCGCAAGGTGATCGCCGGCGTTGTCCAGAAATTCATGTGTCTCCCGGTTGTCAGGATGTGCGCGTCCGTGCCCCTTCAGCAGCCACGGACTCGACTCGGCATCGATCTTTTCGCCTTCCACCGGCGTGAGCTTCAACGTTTCGAGGTTCAGCGCCCCGAGCAATTTCAGGCGCCCCCAGTCTTCGACCTGATGGCGGGCCCGTCCGCACGGACGAGCCTGCCTTCCGCTAGCCGACGCCGGAAATCGGGGTGGCGTGCGTCAGCGTCATCCCGACGCCCGCCTCGGCCAGTGTGGCGAAGGCAAACGGTAAGCAGCGCTCCAGCGTCAGGCGTGACGAATTCACAGATACTGCCAATTCCGAAAGCGAACACCCGAAATTCCTGAAAACAGGGGAGAGTTCAACGGGTTGGGCGTAAGCTCGTGCCCCCTGGTACGGTGTACCGGTGTACCGGTGTGCTGAATCCGGGGCCTGCCGGCGGTGACGGCGGCGGCCAGGGCTGTCGGCCTAAAGGATACCTTGAATTGCCAGGAAATTCCTTAGCAAGGCCACGCACTCTTCCGGCTGCTCCAATTGAAGCAAGTGCGACGCCTCGGGAACAAAGTCATAGTCGACGTCGGAAACGTGACCCAAGTCAAATGTGGGGAGATACGTGAAGGGAAGAGTGGGGTCTGCGCCGATGACCTTCGTTGGGCAGGTCAGCGTCGTCAAGTCCAGCAGGGGCGAGAAGCTCCTCACATATTCCGCAATCTGGGCCTCGTATTCGCGAGGACAGCGGAGTTCATACCCCTCTCCGTCGGCGGTCCTGCGAAGAGTTGATCTTGCCATGAGTTCTCGCACCCCTGGCACAACACGGGCAAATCCGGGAAAGATCGCAAGGAGTTCGGCAAATTGCTCCTCGGACTTGAACCGCACGGTCCGGTTCCGGATCGTCGCGGCCATTCGCTCCGCCGACTGGATGAATTCCTGCTCGCTGGCCGTGGGCTTGCACAGCGGCGGATCGAACAGGACCAGCGCGGAATAGGCATCGCTGAAGGAAAGGAGAGTTATCAGCGCAGAAAGAGAATGGAACACGCCGACAGTCGGCTTTTCGCCGTATTCCCGAACAACGGCAGAGAGAATCGAGTCATGGTCGGAGATCAGCGTCGGAATGTTATGGTTCTGCTGGTCACCAACCTTGTTTCTGCCGTGGTTCCTGAGGTCATAGACCATCACGTCAAAGTCGTTGGCCAGCAAAGACCAGAACGGATAGTAGGGATCGACAGCAAGACCGTTGCCATGGCTCAGCACGAGTCGAGGTCCTAAAGGATTGCCGTGCTGCCGCACCGTGGTGACGGTGTGCTCGTCGAGCTGAACATCGCATGTCGAATGAGGTGCCGGCACCTCCCAGAGCGCCTCTTCCGGCGTGAACAGCAGACCGGTTTCCTTTTGATCCGGGACCTCGATCGGTGCGCCGTTCGAAGTCATCTCACGCGAGCCCGAATCGCCGACGGCGGCAGGGTGCCACGAAACTCTCGCAACGGTCGCTCGACCTCCTCAGCACGGCTTGCAATTGGCACCGGAACTCTCGCGCCATGGATCGGTCCACGAGCACCGCCTCGAGCCGTTCAATGGTCGGACTTGGTCATCGGGTGTCGGGAGCGATGCCGTGGGCATGCGCTCCCTGACTTTCCGTCAACCGCGTGCGTCGATAAAGTTCACAAGATCCCGCAGGGTCTCGAATTGCCGGCACTCTTCGGCAGCCAGCCCAAGACTGAACTCTTCATTGACAAGCTTGAAAAATGAGACGCAGTCCACCGACGACACGCCGGAGTCGACAAGTTTTGCGTCAAAATTGGGCTCGCGGCCAACATCCAGATTGTCGTCTATGATCTTTTTGATGCGGTCTTCAGTTGATGACATGAGACTTAGCCTCCTCGTTTGAAAATTCGACAGCGGTACTTTCACACCCATTCAGCCGCGCTCCCCGAGTCATGGCACGGGGAGTCGAAGCCACTAGCTGTACGCCCAGGGCGACTGGCGACTCTGAGCGTGCACTAAACTATGTCGATGTCGTCTCCGGCGGCAAGACCTCATCTCCATGAATCGTGCCGACGGCGAACTCGCGTCTCCAGCGCATCCGAGCACGGACATTTGCCTTTGCCCAAGCAACATCTCGGCTTGCGCCATCTCTGTTGCGTCATGGAAATTCGCGTGCGGCAACGACGGGGCATCACAACCGGCAGCGGTCTCCCCGACGGCACGGACCGTTGCCGCGCTCTAGGGAGGAATGCGTTGAACTACAGGACAGTTTCGTCAGTCCCCCATGCGACGATTGGGCGGGCCTGTGGCGAATCAGTCCGAAGCGCAAAGCAGGCCACAGGACCCGGCGAAAGGTCCGAACATCGCGAGATGCCGCGTTCCAAGACCAGCACGATGTCGGCGAGAGCTTTACAAAATTGTTGCAATTTGGACTTCGATTTCGGACCCTCAAACCCGCTAGGGATGGAGGACATCATGAACAACCCGCAGACCGCTGACGAAAAATCCTTCCAAGATCCTGACTTTGAAACAGATTTTGAACTTGGGCAAGACAACATCCGGCCGTTCGGCTTCGACATTCACAACCCGGTGTTCCTGATCTCGAGCCTGGTGATCATCGCATTCGTGCTTGTTGCGCTGGCCAACCAGACGGCGTCGGCCGCGTTCTTCGGCTGGCTCCGGCCGTTCCTGACCAGCGAGTTCGAC
>JAPPCV010000022.1 GCA_028824715.1 Boseongicola sp.
GCGAGTGCGGCGATGCCCGCCGCGAGGATTGTTCTCAGTCCTGGTTTTGTCATTGGTCTTCCTCCTGACATTGGTTGAATTATCCGTTGAACGGAGCATCGAGCACTCCGCAGACACCGGGTCTGGCGGCGAACAGGCTGCCGGATGCCGGTTCGTCTTTGAGAGCCTGCTCATCACTCATGAGACGCGAAGTCGTGATGAATAGCGTGTCGAGACCGGGCCCGCCGAATGCACAGCACGTCGGTTTCCAAACAGGCACATCGATGACCCGGTCGATTTCGCCGTTGGGCGCGACCCGCACCACCCGATGCCCTTCCCATTCGGCGTTCCAGACCCCGCCTTCGGCATCGACGCACGACCCGTCCGGCAGTCCAGGTTCGTCGCGAAACGAGGCGTGCACGCGACGGTTGGAGACCGTGCCGGCAAGCGGGTCATAGTCGTAGGCGACGATCTCTCGTTCGGGCGTGTCGGCGAAGAACATCGTTCTCCCGTCCGCTGAGAAGCAGGTCGAATTCGCGCAGGACACGCCGTCGATCAACTTGACGACCGAAAGGTCGGCCCCGACCGAAATCACGGACGAGTCGGCAGCACCGGAGACCTCGTTCATGCCGCCCACAATCAATCGGCCCGAGCGGTCCGTGCGCCCGTCGTTCAGCCGAGTCTCCGGATTTTCGGGCTCGAATTCACATACGAGCGTCTCTTCATCGGACACGGGGTCGAGCAGCACGACGCGATCGGCATAGGCCACGATGAGTCCGCCTGCCGATCTCGGAGCGAAGCAGCAGACGCGCTGTTCGAGCGTCTGCTTCGAATGGCTGTTGGTCGCGGGATCGTAGGAGAAGAGCGCTCGCCCCTCGATGTCAGTCCACCAAACCCGTTGATCCAATGGGTTCCAGAAAACTCCTTCCCCGTGATGGTTCCGGCAATCGAGAACCAGTTCCGCTCGCACTTGGACGTCCCTCCCTTGCAATCTGATATCTGATATATCAGCTTGCGTTGTCTGGTGTATCAGATATCTACGGGGAAGCAACATCTTTTTGGGAAAGGCGCCATTGATGGCTCTGGAAAGGCCCAAGTCCCTGCGCGAGCTGGCACTTGAACATCTGCGCAACAGCATCATCGATGGCACGCTCAAGATGGGCCAGGCGCTCTCGGAGCGAGAAATCTCCGAAAGCCTCGGAGTCTCGAAGTCTCCCGTGCGCGAGGCCCTCGCGGAACTCCGGAATGAGGGCCTGGTCAGCATCGAGCCGCAAAAGGGCGCACGGGTCTTCAACCTGACGGAGGCCGAGGTCGCCCAGATCTGTGACTTCCGACAGGCAATCGAGATGGCGGCATTCGAACTCGCCCTGAGCCGGGACCCTGACGGACTCGCGGACGCCATGGCGCGTGTCGTGCGCGAGATGGAAGCCGCACGAGAGGACGGCAACGAAAAGGGGTACCTTGAACTCGATACGGCATTTCACCAGCTCATTTTCGAGCATGCCGGAAACGACTACCTTACGGCGAGTTACACGCGCTATGTCGGCAAGATTGCAGCTCTGAGAACGCATCTCGCCAAACTTCCGCAACATACTGACCTGTCCTTTGAAGAGCATCGGAGGATTGCAGTTGCGGTTCGACGCGGAGCCTTGGAAGGAATCAGAAGACTCCTTGCCGAACACATCGATCGCTCGCGGCAGGCATACAGGAATGCCGCCGGTGTCTTGCCGTGAGGTTTCCCCGACAAACATGGTCATTTGCTGGTGGCGGCATTTGCCTGATTCGACTCCATTCCGTGAATCTTGATCCATTTCAGGCTGGGTCGCGAAAAGTGATCCGATTGCATGGATGCTGATTCAGCAAAGGGGTGCATCGTGAAATGTGACCGCACGAAAGTTTCGCTGGCCTGCGGATCATGGGTCGTCGCCCGCGCTTGCATTCCAACGGCTTCGACCTGTTGTTTCCGCACTCGCAGCAATCGCGCCCTTGAGAACTGTCGCCGCGTCCCGCCACAAGCGCTTCTACCGTCGGCCAGGCAATCCTCAATCAGCCCTGTTTCTCAGGATATGTGCATCCATCGCGGCCAAGCCGTCGTCCAACCTTCTGCGCCCGAATCCCAAGCGAAACCGGTCATCGGGGACAGGGCCAAGGCATGACGAGAATATCGACCCCGGCAGCAGCAATACCCCGGCCTCTTCCACCAGGGACCTGCAGAACTCCTCGACGCCTTCGGTTCCCATGTAGCGCGGGAAGGCCGTGCACGCGCCGTCAGGCCGTCGCCACTCGAACAGGTCGGCGTGCCGGGCAAAGAAGGCGTCCCATTTCGGCAGGTTCTGGTCCACGATCCGGCAGTTGCGCGCAAGCAGCTGCCCACGGTTCTCCAGCGCGATCTTTGCCAGGCGTTCGCTGGGGCCGGAATTGCAAATCGAAAGATAGTGTTTGATCCGCTCCATCCTCGAGACCAGTTTCGAATCCTGGCAGGCGATCCAACCGATCCGAAGGCCCGGCAATCCGAAGGACTTCGACATCACGTTCAGCGACAAGCCGCGTTCGTAGACGTCGGCGATGAACGGCAGGTGGCTGGCGCCGGATGGCCCCAATCCGTGAAAGATCTCGTCATGGAGGATGTAGATGCCGCGGGGGCGGCACAGTTCGACCAGCGCCATGTAGCGATCGAACGGGAGGATGGTTCCGGTCGGGTTGTGCGGGAAGTTGATCGTGACCAGCCGCGTGTTCGGACGGATCGCGTCCCTGATGCGGTCGATGTCGAGCGACCAGTTGTCGTCGGGATCGAGCGGCACCCCGGTAGCCTCGCAGATCGCGAGAGGCAGGGTTTCGTGGCTTTGGTAGTTCGGCGTCACCACAATGGCGTGGCTGTCGGCGTCGAGAATCACGTTGTTGGCGGCGAATATCCCCTCGCTCGCCCCCGCAAGGCACAGGATGTCGGAAGGCGATTGCCGCAGATAAGTGCCCGCGATCGCCTCACGAAGATCGGGGGCGCCGAAGGTCTCCGTGTAGCCGAGCCAGAGGCTGTCGAACGCTTCCCGCTCCTCCGGCGATGCCATGGCCAGCAAGTCGCGCATCGAGATGCTTTCCGCATCTGACGCGGTCATGTGGTGCTTGGCCTTGAACTCCCATTTCGAGAAATGGGTTTCCAGTCGAAAGTCCGGCAGTGTCGGCATGGCGCGAATCCTACAGTTGCCTGATGCGGATGGCCACGGCCAACTTGGCGTCACTTGGCCGAAGCGCGAACTGCGTGTTCATGCCCCTTGGCACTGCTCAAGCGCGAATGCTGCAAGCAGGCTCTCTCGACTAATCGTTTCCCGCAAGACATGATATGCTGAGCCAACGAGAGGCGCACTTCGGCCAACCGAGGGCCGCGGCAGGCCGCACATGATGGACGGACTCGCATCAACGGCCCTGCCGATTTCGACCGTGAGACAATGTGCGCTTCGGAAGATGCAAGGGACGGAGAACATTGACCGAGGACAGCTCAATCCACACTTGCCTTTGGTTTGACGGCAAAGGACTGGAAGCCGCAAAGTTCTACGTGAACCTGATTCCAGGGAGCGAACTCCATACGTCCGACGCCGGGGATGGTGAGCCGCTGCTGGTCTCGTTCACTCTTGGAGGCGTCCCCTACCAAATCATCAATGGCGGTCCGCACTACCAATTGAATCCGGCTTGCTCGATTGCGGTCACCACGCCGGATCAAGACGAAACCGATCGGATTTGGGATGCCCTTGTCGCCGGTGGCGGTGAGGCGAGCCAATGCGGCTGGCTGGTCGATCGCTGGGGCGTGTCATGGCAAGTCTATCCGCGGGCCTTGCCGGAAATGCTGGGTTCGGATGACCGCGAGGCCGCCGCACGCGCGCAGAAGGCAATGCTGGGCATGAGCAAGATTGACATCGCCGCAATGAGGTCCGCCTTCGAAGGAAACTAGGATCAGGACACTGGCATCGGCAAAGCGCGCGTCGCCAGTTCAGAGACGCGCTCGGCACTACGGATCGCCGGGAGACAGCCGCAACAAGAAGCGACACGAAGGCAAGCTGGGCCGACGTGAGCCAGCAAGGGTCCGTCGATCATGAGCGTGGCCAAGGGCCGAACAAGGCACCACCGGGCTGCGTCATCGGGATCAAGCGGGGAATCGTCGTCATCGGGATCAGCGGATCCGGGTCCAGCCGTTTCCTGGCCGCCGCCACGACGGCACGACCGAACGGCAAGGACTGGCGTTCGATGCCAATCTGGTCGGCAAGGACGAAGGCGTTGTTGCATGTGGTGCCCGTCCCAGGAAACCAGCCCCAAACAGGGCGAGAATCCGTTGCGGTCGACCCGTGACCACCAGTGCATGCGGCGCCGCGATCGCGGTGCACAACGCATGCGTCAAGCCTGTCGCCAGTTTGACATTTGCCTCCGCTGCATCGGTGGTTTCGCCTCCGCTCTCGACACTGAAGGCCGTGCCAAACTCAAGCTCTCGTGTCACGGGCGAGACAAAAGGTCGGACCCCACTTGTCGATCCCCTGCCGCTGACGCATCTGGCAACTTTCGGCATTGGTCAGATGGTGGGCCTCAACGCACGGCGAAGTTCCGTGTTGACAACAGGCAAGCTCGCTTCAACTTGGCGACAGCACACGGTCTGGCACGCCAGAAAGCGGAAGTCGCTGTGTCAGGCGGTGCAACCTGACTGGCCAATCGGGAAGACGTCAAGAAGAGCCCCGTTGACAAGTTGCGGACCCCGAACGGGCAAGCAAGGGAAGAAAGGACAATGAAGGCGGAATTCGATTACAGTGGTTGCAACGTGTTTGTGGCCGGCGGAACCAGCGGGATAAATCTCGGGATCGCGGAGGCATTCGCGCGCGCTGGCGCCCGGTTGGGCGTTGCAAGTCGCAGGCAGGAAAAGGTCGATGCCGCCATCGCCCGGATTTCCGACCTGGGTGCCGAAGTGCAGGGTTACAGTTTCGACGTACGTGACGCGCCGGCGGTCGAGGCGGCGATTGCCGCATTCGCAAGGACGGCCGGCGACATTTCGGTATTGGTTTCCGGAGCTGCGGGAAACTTCCCGGCGCTTGCCAAGGACATGAGCGTCAATGGCTTCAAGTCGGTGGTCGATATCGATCTGCTTGGCACCTATCACGTGATGAAGGCCGCCTACCGGCACATGAAGAGGCCCGGGGGCAGCATAATCAACATCTCAGCGCCACAGTCGTTGGTGGCAATGTCGCATCAGGTCCATGTCTGTGCAGCCAAGGCCGGAGTCGACATGGTTACGCGGTGCCTGGCCATCGAGTGGGGACCGGAAGGATTGCGCGTAAACGGAGTCATCCCGGGCCCGATCGCCGGAACGGAAGGCATGGCTCGGCTGGCGCCCACGCCCGAGGCGCGTGCGATTGTCACCGGCAGCGTACCGATGCGACGCTGCGGCACGCCCGAGGACGTCGCGCAGGCTTGCCTGTTTCTCGGATCCGATGCGGCTGGCTATGTCAATGGCTCGATCCTGGCCGCCGATGGAGGTTGGGTGCTGACCGGCGCGCCACTGGACTTTGGGTCATTCGCGTGACTCGCTCCGCGCCTTGTCTGAACATGCGCCGGTTCAAGAAGCTGCTCGCGCCTGCAACTCATGCCGTTTCGCGATGTCCAAAGCCTTGCTGAAACGTCAAGGCCCGTACATTTCCTGCAAGCTGCTGCGCCGATTTCGCAGCAGGACTCCCTCGCCCTGGACCAGCCAGTGAACCATTTCCCGTGTCGCTCGCGCTTTCGAATGACGGCATCACGTCTGCGCGGGACAAGGCTTCCGATCTCCATCCGACCCGTAGGAAGCGGAACGGCTTGCCCGCGACGCGATCTTGGGAACTGTGCATCCCGGCCGCGCAAGGTGCGAGGGAAATGGATCCGGTGGACGAGCAGGCCCTTGGTAGCGGGTGCCGACGCAACAACGCTGGCACCGGTGACGCTGGCCACGCCAGGCGGCGAAACGATGTCCAGGACGCCTACGGAAATCACACACGTGCAACCTTGGACGAGCTTTGCCCCGAGAGCGGCGACGTATCCGCGAGTCGCCGAAGTGGCGAAGACGCGCATTCCTGCGGCATGACACGGTCAGCCCAGGCGCAGACCGGCGGCGGCGACCGCACGCTCCGCAAGAGCGCTGCCATTGGACGAATTCCGGATTCTGGTGACCCATGTCACCCCTGCACCCAAAAGGTCCCGCCGATCGCCCTCCTCGGATTCCCGTTCCGGTCAGGAGCGACGCAGGGCCTCAAGAGACGACCGCGGCGCGTTTGGCCAGGTTCTTGACCGCAGACGTTGCAGCGACATTTTCCCGCCTGGAAAACTGAATCGTGTTGTGGGCGATCCGCGACAAGTCGTACAGGTAGTTCACCATCACGCCCGACGATTGCGCGATACCCGTTTCCGAAAGATCCGCGTCTGGGAGAATCGCGTGCAGAAGCGCACCGTTTCCAAGGTGAAAGCGAGCAACTGGGTCCAGGGGAAGGCCGTCCGGCGCCTTGGCGTCCAAGAGGTATTTTGCAGCGAGCCTTTCCATGACCTTGGGGCCGCTGTCGCCTTCAAGGATCCCTTCGCCCTGCAGCCACCGCTTCAACCCTGGGATCGGCGAAAGGGTCACGAACGACTTCAGGTTAGGCAAGTCGTGAGACAGGTCACGCGCGACCTGCTTGATCAGCGAATTGCCGAAGGATACGCCCGCCAGCCCCAATTGGCAGTTGGAAATGGAATAGAACACGGCCGTATCGGCCTCTTCCGCGACCAGGACTTCGCGCTCTTCCGTCAGCACGGACCGGATCGAGTTCGGAACGCCGTCCATCAGTGCCACCTCCACGAAAATCAATGGCTCATCCGGCATCGCGGGATGGAAGAACGCAAAGCAGCGCCGGTCCGTTGGCTGCAAACGGCGGCGAAGGTCGTCCCAAGTGCCGATTTCGTGCACGGCCTCATGGGCGATGATCTTTTCCAGAATCGAGGCCGGGCTTTCCCAGGTGATCTGCCTCATGACCAGAAAGCCCCGGTTGAACCAGCTGCGCAGCAGGTGAACGATGTCGTGATCGGTCCTGGCAAGTTCGGGTCGCTCGTCAAGCAAGGTCAGCAGATCCCGTCGCAGCCGCACGATTTCCGCCGTGGCCCCGGGTGCTTCGTTCAGCTGGCGAAACAGGGCCTGCCTTCGCGGCTCGGAGGCCCTGGAGAACGCCTTGAAGTTCTTTGGCGAAGGATCGGAACCGTAAGACTTTGCCAGATCCGCGATTCTGGCGGCATCAAGATCCAGCTCGTCGTTCAGGAACTCGAAGAACGCGATCTTCCGGTCCCGGTCCAGCATGCGGTATCGGTTCAAGATGGTGGCAGCCAATTGCCAGCTCGAGGATTCGTCGGATTCAGTCAGGAGGGCGAGGCACATCTCCCTGATCTCGCGCCCGTCCTCGAACTTCCTGCCAAACGGTCGCCGATCAAGCAGCGTGGAGAGAAGTTCGCCCAGCGTGTTGGTGGCCAGCATCCCGAAGTCCTTAGCTGAGCTGCGCCTTTCCCGTGGACAGGCCGACACTCAAGGAGACGCTGCCCTCGTTCACCAGCCACTTGCGCAACGTGAAGCCGCGCGCGCCGCCCTGATGCATCGGGTCGTCCTCTGCGAGTCGCTTCGCTTCCGCCATGCTTCCGGCCCGGTAGACGATCAGGCCGGCGCCTTCCATTGATTCACCCGTAGGGTCCGACAGCGGACCCGCCAGCACAAGAACTCCCCGCTGCTCGAGTACGCGTTGGTACTCCAGATGCACGGGCAGGCATTGCTTGACATCGTCAGGAGCCTTTTGCGGCGTGGATTCAACGACATACAGTTCAAGCGCCAGCGCGCCACGGTCCTTGGCAATCGCCTTGTAGTCGTTCCACGCAACCATCATCGCCTCCTTGTCTTTGCCGAGAGTCTAAAATATCGATTTTATTTGACAAGGGGAAAAACATGGGCAAAAGTGCGGCGCGCGGCAGTAGCTCATGGGGAGAGTCGCCGATGCAAACGAAAGACACGTACGTCACGCACAGGTTCGCGCGGAACCTGGCAATGCCTCGTGGGCGCAAGCTGTGATGCCGATCACCTCCGACACGCTTGAAGCCAAGCGGAGCGATGCGCAGGCGGCGATCCGCGCGCTGCGCAAACGCAAGCCTGCGCTGGATGAAGACAGCATTGACCTGATACTGCGCGGCGCGCGCAACCACTATGCATGGCAGGACCGGCCCGTTCCGCACGACCTGCTGCAGGCAATCTACGAGGCTGCGGCAGCCGGGCCGACCAGCACGAACTGCTGCCCGGCGCGATTTGTCTTCGTCACCTCGCCAGAAGGCA
Organism: Boseongicola sp.; assembly: GCA_028824715.1. Taxonomy (GTDB): domain Bacteria; phylum Pseudomonadota; class Alphaproteobacteria; order Rhodobacterales; family Rhodobacteraceae; genus JAJEFO01. Next base: position 8,324 of record JAPPCV010000022.1, read on the forward strand.
AGGACCGGCTCGCCAAGTCCTTGAAGCCAGCGAACATCGACAAGATGCGCACCGCGCCGGTGACCGCGATCGTCGCTCATGATCTCGAGTTCTGGACCCATCTGCCGTTTCTGTTCCCGCAGGATGACCGCCGTCCGATGTTCGAGGGCAAGGCGGCGTTCATCGAATCCACCGCATTTCGCAACGGAACCCTGCAAGGCGCCTATTTCATGATCGCAGCCCGTGCCGTTGGGCTGGATGTCGGGGCGATGTCGGGGTTCTCGAATGAAGTGGTCGACGAAGAGTTCTTCGCCGGCACGACACTGAAATCCAACTTTCTCATCAACCTCGGCTATGCCGACGAGACCGCATTGTTTCAGAAGCTGCCGCGGTTTCCGTTCGATGATGCATGCTCGTTTGCGTGAGGGAACAATGGCGATCCGGCAAAAGACCGAAATGACCATCAAGCTGGCCGCACGCGGCACAAGCCACGCCCGAAGCGAAATCGAGGCCGACGGCCTGACGTCCGTGATCGACGAGCCTGTGGCGCGCGGCGGCACCAACGAGGGCCCGTCGCCCACTGTCACGGCCTACTCGGCGCTGATCGGCTGCACCAATGTCATCGGCCACAAGTGCGCCCAGAAACTCGGCATCGACATCGGGCACTTGAGCTTCGAGATGGAGGTCGATTTCGACCGGCGCGGAGTCCTGCTGATCGATGAAGTCGACGTGCCCTTCAAGGCCATCCGCCTGAACGTGGCCGCCGACGGACCCGCAAGCCAGGAGGAGCTGGCCATGGTGGCAGCGGAGACCGCAAAATACTGCCCGATCTCGAAACTGTACGAACAGGCAGGCACGGACCTGACTGTAAACTGGCGCAAGGCGTGAGCCGCGCCGCTCAACGGAGGAAACCAATGATTGCAAGACTGACACGACGCACGGCCCTGACCATGGCCCTGACAGTCGCCGCCGCGCCCGCGATGGCCGCCGAGACCGTCAAGGCCGTCGTGATCGACGGCTACCCGGCAGGTGCGCTTTGGGTGAAGGAGTTCACCAACTTCTTCATTCCCGAGGTCGACAGGCGGCTGGCCGAATCCGGCAACTTCGTCATGGAGTGGCAGGAAAGCTATGGCGGCTCGATCGTCAAGCCGAAGGGCGTGCTCGAAGGCATTCAGCTCGGTCTTGGCGACATCGGCATCGTCACGACCATCTTCCATAACTCGAAGCTGCCGAGCCAGGCAATCTCCGCCGTGACACCGTTCGTGGCGGCGGATGCACGTGCGGTCGCCAAGGCGGTTGACGAGATCGCCAAGGAATTCCCGACGATGCAGAACGAGTTCGCGGCGCAGAACCAGGTCTACCTGGCGACCGGCGTGGTGCTGGACACGTACCAGCTCTTCTCGAAGAACCCGATCAACAGCCTGGCCGATGTCGAGGGCGGCAAGGTGGCCGGCGCGGGGATGAACCTGCGCTATCTCGAAGGCATCGAGGGCGCAGCTGGCGTGCGGGGCGGCCTGACCGACTTCTACAACATGCTGCAGACCGGTCTGGTCGATCACGCGATGCTATGGCCCGAGGCCGCCAAGACCTTCAAGATCGTCGATGTCGCACCATACATGCTCCGCGCAGACATCGGCGCGGTGAACTCCAAGACCATCACGGTGAACAAGGACTATTGGGACGGCCTGCCGGGCGAGGTTCAGGATGTGCTGAAGGAGGTGGCCGTGCTCTACCGCGACCACGTGGCCGGCATCGCCATGGACCGTGCCGCCGCTAGCCGCGATGCCTTTGTCGCCGCTGGCGGCTCCATCGTGGAGATGGATCCGGCAGAACGCGAGGCCTGGGCCAAAGCGATCCCTGACATTGCCGCCGAATGGGCCAAGGGCCTGGATGACAAGGGCGAGCCCGGCACCGAAATGCTGGCCGCGTACCTCGCCAAGCTGAAGGCCGCGGGACACGAGGGCGTACGCGACTGGTCCGCCCCCGTGATGAACTGACCCAGGGGCGGGCGGCGCGATGAAGCAGGCGTTGGCCGCCTTGAACAAGCTGGCCGACGGCATCGCGATCAGCGCGAATGCCGTCGGTACGCTCGTGGTTCTCGCCCTTGTGATGGTGGTCAACTACGACATGGGCGCGCGCAACCTGTTCAACGCGCCCTTCAACGGCGCGGTCGAGGTCGTGCAGTTCTCCATGGTCCTGATCGTCTTCCTGCAGCTGCCGGACGTCGTGCGCGTCAACAGGCTGACTCGATCCGACGGGTTCCTCACGGTCGTCGGCGGACGGCGTCCCGGGCTGGCGCGCTGGTTGCGACGGGCGATCAACCTGATCTCGGCGATCTTCATGACGCTGATTGCGATCACCATTTTCCCGGAATTCCTCAAGATGTGGGAGACGGGCGACTTTTTCGGCATTCCCGGCGTGTTCACGGCACCGTGGTGGCCGGTCAAGCTGACGATCTTCGCCAGCGCGGTGCTGGCTGCGCTGATCTTCGCGCTGAAGGTCGTGGGCGCCTCCCCTGACGAGGCCACGCATGCGCCCGGGCAGGAAGACGCGGCATGAGCCCCGTCGAAATCGGCCTCTACTCGGTCCTCGCAATCATCGTCCTGGTCTATCTCGGACTCTACATTCCCATTGCCCTTGGCGTTGTCAGCTTCGTCTCGATCTGGCTGATGCGGGACAACTTCACGCTTGCGATGAACCTGTTGAAGATCGCCGTGGGCGACAGCGTGATGGAATACACCTTTGCCACGGTGCCGCTGTTCACGTTCATGGGCCTCGTCGTCAGCAAGGCGGGCCTGGGCGCAGACATCTACAAGGTGATGAACTACGGCTTCCGAAGGGTGAAAGGCGGGATCGGCATGGCCACCGTGGGCGCGAACGCCGTGTTTGCTGCAGTAACGGGGTCTTCGATCGCCAGCGCCTCGGTCTTTGCCAAGGTCTCGGTGCCACAGATGCTGCACTACGACTACAACCCGCGCTTTGCCGTCGGTGTCGTGGCGGGATCGTCGGTGCTCGGCATGATCATCCCGCCTTCAGCGATGCTGATCATCTACTCTTTCGTGGCCGAGCAGTCGGTTGGCGACATGTTCCTGGCCGGAGTCGTGCCGGGCATCCTTCTGGCCATCGCCTATGTCGGCGCGATCTTCGCAATGGGCCGGCTGACACCCGGCTTCGTCGGCGGCCGGTCCGGCGAAGACCTGGAACCGTTGAGTTGGGGCGAGATCGCAGAAAAGACGCTGCCCATTCTGGGACTGATCCTGGTGGTGCTGGGCGGCATCTATACAGGCTGGCTGACTCCGGTCGAGGCGGGGGCCGCAGGCGCCTTGCTGGGGCTGGTGATCGCCGTCGTCCGCCGCCGCATGACGCTGCGCGGGTTCTGGGAGGCGCTGCTGGAAACCGGCCACATCACCGCCGCGATCCTGTTCCTGATCACCGCCGCCTCCATCTATTCCCGGATGTTGGGGCTTGCCGGCTTGCCAAACGAGCTGGGAGACATCCTGAACGAAACCCAGCTCGGATTCGTCTGGGTCATGGTGATCTACGTGGCCCTGATGATCTTTCTCGGCACGCTCCTGGACACCGCCTCGATCATCCTGATCATGGTGCCGCTCTTCCTGCCGATCGTCGAGCCAATGGGCCTGTCGCTGGTCTGGTTCGGCATCATTACGGTCGTCGGCGCGGAGATCGGGCTTCTGACCCCGCCGCTGGGCATTTCATGTTTCGTCATCAAGGCGACACTGGACGACGACCGCATCAAGCTGAAGGACGTGTTCCTTGGCGCGATTCCATTTGCCTTCGTCATGTTGATCGTACTGATCGTTCTGATACGTTTCCCGGCACTCAGCCTCGCAATACTGAACTAAAGGGCCCGACTTCATGCGCAAGCTCACGCAGGACAACATCACCGACGTGTTCCTAAGCTACTGCGGCAAGGACACCGACCCTCGCATGCGCGAGATCATGGCAAGCCTCGCCAGGCACCTGCACGCCTTTGCCAAGGAGGTGCGCCTCACGCATGCCGAGTGGCAAACCGGTATCGAATTCATGGAACGCATGACCGAATTCACCGACGCGGAACGCCACGAGTTCGTGCTGCTTTCGGACGTGCTCGGCCTCTCGTCGCTCGTGGACATGATCAATTCGGTGCCAGGAGGGACATCCTCCAGCGTGCTTGGGCCATTCCACATTTCCGGAGCGCCGGAAATCCCCTTCGGCCATGACATGAAACGGCACTACGAAGGACCGATCCTGCTGGCCCGCGGTCGCATAACCGACCAGGACGCCAACCCGATCGAGGGCGCCAGGCTGGACATCTGGCAGACCGCACCGAACGGGCTGTATTCAAGCCAGGATCCTGAGCAGGACACCTACAGCTTTCACGGCATCCAGACCACCGGCGCAGACGGGTGCTATGGCTTCACCACCGTCAAGCCGGTCAGCTACACCGTGCCCAGCGATGGCCCTGTGGGCGACATCCTCAATGCAGTCGGCCGGCATCCCTGGCGGCCATCGCACCTGCACTACATCGTCACCGCCACGGGCTACCGCCAGCTGGTCACGGAGATATTTCCCGAAGACGACCCCTATCTCGACGAAGACACCGTCTTCGGCGTGCGCGAAGATCTGGTCATGAATTACGTCGAACGCCCGCCGGACACGTTTCCTGAAGGATTCGACCTGTCAGGCAACGTGTCCGAGCCATACCTCGTCGCGGACTTCGATCTCAAGCTGGTCCGCGAAGCCTGACATGCTGGGGCGGGTCTCCTCAGTCGACCTGCTCTGCCAGGAATGCGCCTGTCTTGCGATAATGGTCCATCAGGCTGGTGCAGGCCATGTCCATGTCCCGGCTGACCGCCGCGTCAAGGATGGCACGATGCTCTGCCTCGACATTGCGGCGCGAGTAGGATTTTGCCCGTCCAGCCAAGTACCTGTAGCGCACGTTCAGATCGTATAGCTGGCTGCAAAAACGCAGAAGAATCGGAGATCCGCAGGCCGCGAGCAGCGCCATGTGAAACCGCTTGTGATGCACCTCGTAGGCGTCGACATCATTCCGGTCCGCCTTGTTCATGTGATGATGCGCCAGCACCAGCGCGTCTTCCCAAGCGGTGTCGGCATTGGCCAGGCTGTCGCGCAGCGCGAGTTCCTCGAGATTGCAGCGCAGGTTCAGGATCTCCTGGAACTGCGCCCGGCTGGTTGCAGCCACACGAAACCCGCGCTGGTCGAGCCGGTCTACAAGCTGATCGGATGTCAGAAGGCTGAGCGCCTCGCGAACGGGAGATGCCCCGGTATCGAGCGCGACCTTGAGGACGTCGATCTTCAAGCGCTCGCCCGGCGGGATTTGCCCGGTGATGATGTCATTCCGGAGCGTGAGATAGACACGCCGTGTCGAGGATTGCGGCGAGGCCGTGTCTTCAACGGGTTTGTCCATGGAAAGGGATTGCCATCATCTGTCGGGAAATACAAATATTATCGTTATTTCGTTGCCGTCGACCCCCGGGCCAAAGTGAGGCCAGCCTAGCCGAAACCGCCATTTGGCCCCGGAATTTGTCGGAAGGGTCTAAAATGCGGCAAAATCTCAGACATCCGGCGTGTTGATCTGGAAACCGCCTCGGCCCTGCCGCCCGAAAAAGTGGTTTTTTCTTTTGGAACAAAAGAAAAATAGGTATAGTATCGTTGCTCAGATTGTCCATGATCATCCTGAGGGAACCGATGCGCGAAACTCATTTCGAAGACGGCAAGTGGTGGGTCAGCCCCTACAATTTCATGCCCGAAGTCCGCAAGGACTTGAACCTGCCCCACAGGGTCGAGATCCACGACGCGACGCTGCGAGACGGCGAACAGACACCGGGTGTCGTATTTTCAATCGATGACAAGATCCGCATCGCAAGCAAGATGGATGAAATCGGCGTCGACCGGATCGAAGCCGGCATGCCGGCAGTATCAGAGCAAGATGCCGAGGCCATAAGGGAAATCTCGAAGCTCGGCCTGAAATCCAGGATCTATACCTTTGCCCGCGCCCTCAAGGCGGACATCGACATGGCATTGGAGTGCGGCGCACACGGGGTCATCATTGAGGTGCCGATCGGCTATCCAAAGCTGGTCACCCAGTTTGGCTGGACTTGGGAGGACGTGTTCAAGAAGAGCCGCGACGTGATCAACTACGCCCGCGAACAAGGGCTGCACGCGGTGTTCTTCCCCTACGACACCACGCGCGCACGGCCGGAGGACCTGACCAACCTCTGCAACGCGATCATGGCTGAATCGCCCCCTGACGCGATCGGCATCGTCGACACCATGGGATGCGCAACGCCTGAGGCGATCAAGTACATGGTGGGTTGGGTCAAGGGCATGACGGGACTGCCGGTCGAGATACATACCCACAACGATTTCGGCATGGGTGTGGCAACAGAGCTTGCAGCCGTGACCGCCGGCGCAGAATGCGTTCATAGCTGTGGCAACGGACTGGGCGAACGCACAGGCAATGCGGCTCTTGAAGAGCTGATCCTAGGACTCGACCTGCTGTACGGGTACGAGTTGGGGTACAAACTGAACAAGCTGCCTGAGCTGGGCACGATGCTGTCCAGGCTGTCCAACGTTCCGATTGCCCGCAACAAGCCCGTTCTTGGCCACGGCAACTTCATTCGCGAAAGCGGGATCGGCATTCAATACGTGATGCACGATCCGTTGGTGATGTTCGGCACCCATCCCGCCCTGACAGGCCGGACAGGTGAAGTGGTCCTTGGCAAGAAGAGCGGCAAGGCCTCAATCATCTACAAATTGGAAGAGTTGGGGCTGGGAGCCTTGACCGACGATCAGGCAGCAGACGCGCTGGCCCGGGTCAAAGCCATGAGCATCGACAAACGCGACATGCTGAGCGACGAGGAATTCCGCAGCATTGTCGATGACGTGCGCGCCAAGGACGCCGCCTGAGAACCCTGCAGGCTTCGTGAAGAGCCGGCGCAAGGCTCTGGCAATGCGACCGGTTGGAGATCACGGATCTTCAAGGCATCGCGAAGACTCACGGTCGACGCGAAAGGCGGCAGAGCGGGAACAGGCCGTATTCGGCCTTCGAAAACAAATGCGGTATGGCTTCGCTTGCCGAACAAGAATGCGACAGGGTCTCCTTGATTGAAGGCGGCCATGTCTGCTGTCACAACTCTTCGGTTTCGGTGCCCTGCAGCCGAATGCCTGCCGCGCTGACGTGAGTGCCATCGCTGTCGATCGTCGCAAGGTCGCAAAACAGTTCGATTCGGTGGCCGTCAGGGTCGAGAATGTAGACAGCCTCGTTTTCGCCCCAACTCCCGTCCCCGCGAGGCTGCACAAACGAATGCAGTATCGGTCCCCGAACGATTTCCGCACCTTCCGAGCGAATGCGGTCCAGAAGCGCCAGCCAGTCGTCTCGATTGTCGCATTCAAATGCGGCATGATGGAAATTCGGAGGGCCGTCGAAGTCCGCCTCGGGACGCGGCTTCGTTCGGTAGGTCTTCTTCGGATTGTGGACAAGGACGATCTCGTGGTGGACGTTGGCGAGGCGCATGAAAGTCAGTTCGACAGGAATGCCTTCCACCTCGAATGCTGCATGACGCTCGGTGAGCTTGAAACCGAGAACCCGCCGATACCATTCGACGGAGCGATCCGTATCGCTGACTTCTATTGCGACATGCTGCATTCTGGCAGGTCTTGGTCGGTTCATGACAGGTTCTCTCAATTGACGGCGATGTGCAGGTGCCGGATCTCCCTGAATCGCAGGCGTGTCGCGATTTCGGGCGGCGCCATCAACTGCAACTCTGGGAAACGACCAAAAGGCTTCCGGAGGGCGATCGCGGCTTCCATCCGCGCAAGCGAGATTCCGGCACAGTTGCAAACTCCAGGACCGAAGCTCAGACGCCGGTTGGCTGCGCGCGCCATGTCGAGGCGATCAGGATCGGGAAACTGCCGGGGGTCGCGGTTCGCGGCAGAGACGATCACGTGAACCGTCGTCCCGGCCGGCATGGGCAGACCGCCTATTTCGGTATCCTTGGTCGATCGGCGATTGTTGTTCTGGTTCGGCGCCTGGTAGCGCAGGACCTCATCCACAATTGTGTCGACTGATCCCTGATTCTCCGCCAGGCGGCGGACTTCCCCATGAGAACGCAACATCTCGTGCACGCCGTGCGACAGCGCTTTCGTTGATGATTCATGGCCGGCATTCAACATGAAGATGCATTGATGGAGAAGTTCCAGCTCAGTCAGTCTTACGCCATCGGCCACTGCGTCCGCGCGAACGGTCAATACTTCGGTTGGCGATGCTTCGTCCGGGAATGAACGACGGCGGCGAATAAGGTCACGGAGATATTGCTTGAATTCGATGACGGCGCGGTTGCCGTCTGCGTGTTGTTCGGCGGTCAGCATCGGTTCGAGCGCGGTGAGAATGGCCAGGGTCCTACCCCGGATCATGTCGCGATCACAGCCAGGACCGCCAAGCAAGTCGCGAACGACCTCAATGGGCAGCTTGAAGGAAATCTCCTCCACCATGTCCATCTCGCCAGTTGCCTCCAGGTGGTCAAGACACGTGTCGACAAAATTCGCAATGCGCGGTTCGAAGGCCGCGAGTGCCCGGCGCGTCAATGCGCGCCGAAAAAGCTTGCGTATGCGGGTATGGTTCGGAGCGACCGTGAACACGACCGAGGTTGAATGCTGTTCGTATAGCGTCGCAGCGTTGCCGAACTTCCGTGCGAAATCGGCCCGCTTGCCCGAAGACCATGTGACAGGATCCCTATAGGCAGCCGCACAGTGGTCGCACCTGGCAACGATGAATGTTCCGCCGGAATTGCAATGTATGGGCGAACACTCGCGCAACGCGGCAAAATGGCGATACTGGTCGGCGAAATAGGCCGAAGGCACGTTCAGAAGATCAAATTTGGTGACGTCGGGATGAGGACTCATGCATTCCTCGCCTGTGCTGACCAACCCGTTCATTGCGGCCCGCCGAACAGGTTGCACTTAAGGAGCTTCGTTGAAAGCCCCGCATGGCTGCTTACCGGCAAACCCAGCCTGGGAGGTCGGCTGAAGGATTGTCGCGACATGTCAAGTAGGCGCCACTTGGTCGGGCGCTGTCGACGGCAATGCCAGCGCCGCAAGTGCCGCAATTTCCCCCTTGGTCCTCGCACTGGCCGCAATGTACCGGTCAGGTCGGACCAGCAACGCGATCGTGTCGAGACCTGCGAGCGCGGCCGCCAGGTCGGAATCGTCCGAGCACTCGACGACCGGAACTGTCGCGGAAACATTGCGAGGCAGTTCCCCGCGCACGACAATTGCCGGATTGAACCCGACCGCATCATCCAGCAAACGCCCGTCCTCAAGCACCGGCTGCGGGAACAACCGTCCCTTGTGCGGCGTGTCCAAGGAGATCAGGCCACCCACGTCACTGGGACCCAACGGAGGAGAAACTGTTTCCATGCTGGCAACTCCGGTCACGTCTCGCGACCCCAGAGACAATGCCGATCCTTTGTCCAGCGTGTTGATCAACCCGCCAAGACGCATTGCGGTCTCAATAAATGACCGCGCATTGGGTGCGCGCTCCTCCTGATAGCTGTCAAGTATGTCGCAGCCGGCGGAACCCTTGACGCAGAGTGCCAGTTTCCAGGCCAGATTCGAGGCGTCGCGGATTCCCGTGCACATGCCCTGTCCCATGAAAGGCGGCGTCAAATGCGCGGCATCGCCGGCGATCATCAACCGGCCCTTTCGCCAAGTCTGCGCGATTTCGGACCGAAATGTGTAGATTGCGCATCGCTCCAGGTCCGCATCGCCCGGTTCGATCCAGGGAGCCAGAAACGACCAGATCCGTTCTTTCCCGGTGATCTGTTCGTCGGCCTCGTCATCTCGCAAGGCGATTTCCCAACGCCTCCGGTTCTTCGGGCTTCGACAATACGTCATCGGCCGGTCAGGACTGCAATACTGGATCGAGTGATCCCCGAGATCCTGCCGGTCACTCTTCAGGAGCACGTCCACGACCAGCCAGCGTTCCTTGAACCCGAGGTCGAACATCTCCGAACCCATCATGCCGCGAACAAGTGACCGTGCCCCGTCGCAACCGACAACATAGGACGAAGACAGACTGCGCGCCCGACCATTCCGGAGGTTGCAACACGTCACGACCACATCCCGTTTCCGTACGTTGACGGAAGTCGCCGCCATACTTGTCAGTACCGACACATTGGGACGCCTGGCCAATTTCTCACGCAACAGCCTTTCCAGGTCAGGCTGGTGAAAGCGATAGCTGGCATGCCACCCTTGAGGCCCGATCTCCTGCGATCGCGGCCAGTCGAGCAGGAGTTCTCCATCCGGGTCGACAAAGCGCATGCCGGGATTGACAATGACTTCTTTGCTCAAACTTTCGGAAATCCCTGCGGACTGAAAGACCCGCATCGTTTCGCCGTCGAAATGAACCGCCCTTGGCAGGTCGTAAATCCCGGCCTCGCGTTCAAGGACGATGACGCTGACGCCACATTTCGCCAAGAGGATGGCCAATGTGGCACCGGTCGGACCAAGACCTACAATTATCACGTCCGCATGATCGAGGCGCATGCCCGCCTGACTGCAATCCGTCAGGTGCATCCCGGTCCGCCGCACGCCCAAGGAAACTCAACAAACGGTTGCGTGCGCAATTCGCATTCGGCAGCCCCCCGCCACATGTCGAGAAACGGTTTCCGACTCGGTGAAGACAGGCCAAGCTGGGATTGTCCCGAACATTCCTGCACGTCAGAGCGGTCCGACATTTCTTGGCCGATGAAGGCAAGGGATGGCATCAGTTTCGAAACGTTCAAGACATTTTCCCCGTTGATGATCCTGCCCGCTCGGACACTGGGAATTCCAGACAGTGAAGCTAGCGACACAACCATAAAATGCAATATTCTTTCCAATTTCATAAAAAATCGACTTTTAGTTGAATTGGTACCCAATCACAGCTAGGACTGGATGTTGCCGTCAAGTCAATCAACGAAGCGCCACAACGACAGCACCGACGATCCGCATCGTGGCCACATGACGAAAGCAGAACAATGACCTGCGTTCGCTGACTGCTGACTCTTTGGGCATCCACCTTGACGCTTGGGTGCGCGGGCACGGCAGTGTTGGCCGAACTTCGTATCGGGACAGCAAGCCACGGCGGCACGTACCAGCCGGCCGGCCAAACGGTCTCGACGCTGGTCGACAATCATGCGGAGGGAGCGACGATGGTACCAGACGAGACGCAGGGGTCGACCCGGAGCGCGCGGCTGGTGAATTCCGGCGAAGTCGAGCCCGCCCTTGCGCAAAGCGGCAATCCCGCTGGCGCGGTGATGCATGCCCAATCCAACGCCAAGCTGAAATTCATTCCGCTGAGCGACGTGATGATGGCCGATGCGCTGAAGAGATTTCCCTGCTTCAACAAGGTGATCTTGCCAAATGGTGAGAATGACACCGATGCCAAAGTGTCGCTCTCGAGTGTCAACAACATGCTGATCGTCAACGCTGGCTTGGATGAATTGACGACCTATCAGATCGCTCAGGCGATCTGCGATCATATGGACGAGGTCCGTGCAGAGAACGCACGTGCACGTCAGGTCGATCCGGCGCGGCCCCTGACGCCAGGGACCTTGCCACATCCGGGTGCAAAGCGGTATTTCAGCAAGTAGGTCGTGACGGAGCCGTCCTGGACGGGTTGGCCGCCGGGGGTGGACACAACGTCTCCCAGCACGTTCGTTGCCCATGAGCCGGACACTGGACAAACTCCTTGCCAGTGGCGTGACAGGCATCGCCTTTGTCTTCGGGCGGGTCCACGTGATGCACGTCTACAAACTCTTTTTCCTCCCAACCCGCGGCATCCGGGTCTTTCACCTGATGATGATGCCGCCATTGTTGTTCCTGGCCCGGCTCAGCGGCGGTCGCCTGTAAGATTCGCTGGCCGACCGCTATACCCGACTTGCACTGGTCGACGATACCTGATCCGGACCGCGCGGCCGGTTAAGCAAGCGCAGGAGTCCACTCATGGCACGAGAATTCCGCCGAATCGTGACCGGCCATGACGAGAATGGCAAAGCGATCATCGTCAGCGACACGACTGCCTCGCAAGTTCTTGAACGCCCTAGCAGGCCCGGGGTCCGGCTGACGAACTTCTGGATCGAACGCGGCAGCCCCACCGCATACGACGGCCCAACAGAGACCTGCACCGGCGACTTCGTCCTGCATCCGCCGCCGATGGGTAGCACATTTCGCTGCGTCGAATTCCTGCCCGAAGATCCTGACGTCCTGAAAACTCTCGACGGAAAGGCCGCCTTTGGAGAAATGGGTGCCAGCGGCAATGTCGTTGACGGCGGCCGGCATCCATTCATGCATAGGACCGACTCGCTGGACTATGCCATAGTGCTAACCGGCGAGATATGGATGGTGATGGACGACGAAGCGGACGACCTTCTGTTGAAGGCTGGTGACGTGCTGGTCCAGCGCGACAACAACCACGCCTGGTCGAACCGCGGTACCGAGCCATGCGTCATCGCTTTCGTGCTGATCGACGGTGTTACCCGACGCGGTGCGCCGGAAGGCGGGCAAAAGAGCATACCGCGGCAAGGCTGAGTTTGACCAGCCCGTCTTGGGCATCCTTGGAGAACTTGGCCCGGATCGCAAACCGCATGCATGTCCGGTCGATTGCGGTGACGAGGCACGTACGTGGCGACGCTTTCTGCCATCGGTATGCCGACAGCATCGCGGACGGTTGCCATGGCATCTGGCAGCCTGCCGCCGCAGTGCCAGCCAGGAACTCCCTGAACCGACCATGCCGGCTGCCGACTGTCTGAAGGCAAAGGGCTGTCCGAACCCGCTCGCCGCCGGACGGTCAGGCGCCTTGCGATGAACGTTCGTTGCCGCCCTCATGGCATCGGCTACGAAGTGGATGCCGAAGGGCACGGCCTTCGCCCGTTCCATTGAATGGTCCGTCGCGATTTCCATCGCACTCTTCTGCCATCGAATGCTCCAGGACCTGGAAGGCTTCCTGATCTTGCTCCCAGGATTCGACCCGTTGGCATAATGCAGGGCTCGGTACGGGAACATCTGTCCCTTCGCCGATACTCGTTCGGTCCTTCCGGTGAAGACAGGCGTGCCGGCCAAGAGGGTCGCGCCGGTTGCCTTCTTTGCAGCCGGCATCGGGGCCGCCAGAACATTCAAGGCGATCCACATCAACAAACGCGAACTGATGTGCCTGCGTCGGCAAAAACAGAAACGGTACCCCGAGATTCATGTCGTTGGCCGCGAGTCCGATGAAGGTCAGGTGGACGATGTGGATGCTCACGAACGCGTCAGGGCGCCTTGCTTGACCTTCCACCCGCTGGAAACTCTAGAGATGTCGAAAGACAGAACGGATGATCATATGCTGGTGGTACAAGCTCTCATCGGTCTCATTGGGATCGGCGGATCGGCGCACTGGTTCGCCACTGGACCAGACGAGGAGATTGCCCAGGATCCTGATGAACCGGTCACATCGCTCCCAAGCATCACAGTTCAGAAGCCCTTTTCTTCCAACAGTCAGGTCGGGAAAGCTGAGTTTGACGCCGGGTGTTCAGCCTCCGATGGAGTAAACGTCTTCAAGCAGGAGGTTGTCGCCCCTCCGCTTGATCAAAATGGCTGCGAGCTGTCGCACCACGGCGATGAGTCCCTTCAACGGGCATTGGCATTCGGAGTTCGGCTACGTCTCTGGCCGTTTGGGAGCGTGCCGGCAGTCAGAGTCGTCACTTTCGTAAGTGTCGCCATGAACGTTGCCCATGTCCGAAAGTTGCGGCAGGTGAGTGTCATCAATTGAATTCGAGGAGGCAGGCATGAAAAGACGATGCATCGCAGCGGGCGTGATCCTCGCTGCAGCGACCACCGCCTTGGCACATCAGGGCGTTCAAAGTCCGGCCGTCAAAGCCAGAATGCACGGCATGAGTGCAATCGCCGAAAACTTGAAGACCCTTGGGATGATGGCTAGGGGAGCGACGGCGTTCGACGTGGACGCAGCCAGGGCCGCGGCTGCCGCCATCGCAACCCACGCCTCCACCGTGCCGGAACTGTTCGAAGCCAACGAGACTGATCCAATGTCGAAGGCCAGACCGGCGATCTGGACCAACTTCGAGGACTTCAGGGCGAAGGCGTCCGTGCTAGAGAGCATTGCGGATGGGCTATCAACTTCCATCACGACCCCGGAAGATCTCGGCCCGGCAATGGGCAGCCTTGGTGCGAGTTGCAACTCCTGTCACTCGATCTATCGTGAATAGACATGCCGCTATCAAGACGAACATTCCTTGCTTCCACGGCCGCTGCCGTCGTCCCTGCGTGGAGCATGGCCAGCACGACAAGGCTCACCGCTGAGCCTGTCGTTGAGCAAATCTTGCCGGAAGGATCAGGCACGACCCCTTCGCTCGGCTTCAACGGGGGCACGCCAGGACCGGTTCTTCGAGTCAGGCAAGGCGGCGAACTCGCCGTGAATTTCGAGAATCGGACCGGTGAGCCTTCGTCGGTCCACTGGCACGGAATCCGGATCGACAACGCAATGGACGGAGTGCCAGAGCTCACGCAAGATGCAGTCCCTGACGGGGGGGATTTTCAGTATCGGTTCGTCACGCCCGACGCAGGCACTTTCTGGTACCACTCGCACAGCCGCTCCTGGGAACAGGTCGCACGAGGGCTCTACGGACCACTGATTGTGGACGAACGGACTCCACCGGACGTAGATGCAGACATAATCGTCATGATCGACGACTGGTGGTTGGAGCAAAGCGGGGAGCTTCGCGACGACTTCAATTCGATATTCCATTTCTCCCACGGAGGTCGCTTGGGGAATTACGCGAAGGCAATTGTCTCACAATCTGCCGTACTTGAGGGAGATCGCGTTCGGCTCCGGTTGATCAACACCGCCAATGCCCGGGTGTTTCCTGTCGACGTAGACGGCGTTGAGGGCAACCTTGTCGCTCTGGACGGAATGCCGCTCAAGGCAGTGCGACCCATCGACACGATCCACCTCGCGCCAGCGCAACGTGCAGACATCATCGCTGACGTTACCGGTGATATCGAAGTCAGCTTCTGGACCGGCCAAGAGCATTATCCCTTGGCGACCATAAACGCTGAAGGATCAAACCCTTCCACGCGAACATTTCCGATTGCCCCGCTACCGCCGAACAATGTTGCGACGACCAACGGCGATGCAGACATTCATGTGACCTTGAAGATGCAGGGTGGGGCCATGGGAGGGCGGCACCCCGGCGATGACATTTGGTCCTTCAACGGGACGTCAGGCTTGCAGGAAAGTCCTTGGTTGAACTTGCAACGTGGAACGGTTGTGAGAATGACCTTGGTGAACGATACGTCTTTCCCACATGGAATTCACCTCCATGGCCACCATTTCTACGAGATGGACGGCGAGATTTCATTGTGGCCGCTCCGCGATACGTCGCTGGTCGACGCAAGGGGCAGTCGAGACATCCTTTGTGTCTTCAACAATCCCGGAAAGTGGCTGCTTCACTGCCATACGCTCGGACATTCTGTCACCGGCCTGAAGACTTGGGTGGAGGTTGCGTGAACAAGCTTGCCGTAGCCTTGGGGCTGCTTGTATGCCCAACCCTTGTTGTGGCCGGTCACGAGCTCGACAGTCGGGACATCGGTGGAGGAAAGGTCCTCTACAAGGAACACTGCGCCTCCTGCCACGGTCCGAACCTTGAAGGGCAACCCAACTGGCGATCCTTGAACGACGACGGCACCCTCCCTGCCCCGCCACACGATGAGACCGGGCATACGTGGCACCACGACAACCAGATGCTCTATGACTACACGGCATTGGGCGGAGCAGGTGCATTGGCCGAAAGAGGGATTACAAACTTCAAGAGTGCCATGCCAGGCTTCGCGGATGTCATCACCGAAGAGGAAATCTGGGACATCCTCGCCTACATTCGGTCTACCTGGTCCAAGCGCATTCAGGAAATTCAGGCTGGCAGGAATCCGTCGCACCAGTGATCGCTCCTAGACGGCGGCCTGTACAGCACACGTTCAGGGTCCTCTCGGTTGCCAACATGTGTCGATCATCTGCGTCCGGTAGGCTGAGGCCCTGGAACAGCAGTTCGCATCCCTCGACGAAGCACTCATCGAAAACTCCTGCGAAATTGATGGCTTGTTGGTGGAATCTGAAATCCAGTTCGGGTTTGTTCGCGATCGGGCTTCGTGCCCGATCTTCAATTGTGTCAGCCGTGAAACGGGCTCGAAACGGGTCTTGCTAGACGAGCGTGAACAGGATGTCCTGCGCCCGAATCGTTGGGGACACTCGCGTCCAGAATGGCGTCACGCGAATTTGCAATGTGGCTCACGCTCGTTCGAACGTAAGCGTCATTTTAGGCCCATACCGGGATTTGCTTGACGGCAGGCAGGTTTCG
>JAPPCV010000020.1 GCA_028824715.1 Boseongicola sp.
GCGCTTCGGGGCGTCACTCGAACAGGTCGCTCATCGGCTTTCGACCCTGCAGCGACCGGGGGCCAAGGGCGTGCCGTTCTTCTTTGTCCGGGTCGACCAGGCCGGCACGATCACGAAGCGCCATTCCGCCACCCCGCTTCAGTTCGCGCGCTATGGCGGCGCCTGCCCGCTGTGGAACGTGCACCGCGCCTTCGAGACTCCGGGACGGTTCCTGAGACAGCTCGCCGAGACACCGGACGGAATCCGGTATCTCTGCCTGGCCCGGGAAATCTCTGCATCCGGGGCAGCGTTCCGTGCGCCGGTCCGTCGCTTCGCCATCGCGCTTGGCTGCGAGATCAGCCACGCGGGCGAAATCGTCTACTCCGATGGTCTCGATCTTTCTGACGTCGCGAACTTTGAGCCGATCGGGATTTCCTGCCGGATCTGCGAACGCCGGAATTGCCACCAACGCTCGGTTCCGCCTCTGGAGAGCGAACTGACAATCGACCACAACCGGCGGCGGACGCTGCCCTACGAGGTGGCAGGACAGGCGCGCACGCCCCGAACGGCGCCAACCGACGCGACTACATCTCTTCGACCGCCCGGCGGATGAGAGCGAGGCACGAAGGATCGGAAAACCGGTGGTCGGCGCCCTTGACCAGCGTCAGGCGCATGTCAGGACCGTCTGCATGCTCCAGAAGCCGGAGTGCGGTCGAAGTCGAGACCGCCTCGTCCTCGGTGCCCTGCAGGAACCGCACCGGGAACGGCAATGGCAGCGGGTCACGCAGAACCAGGTTGCGGCGCCCGTCCTCGATCAGGCGTTTCGTGATGATGTACGGCTCGTCCGAATAGTCGGACGGCAGCGCGATCTGGCCCTCGGCCTCCAGGGTCGATTTCTGGTGCTCGTCGAACCCCGCCCAATACCCGTCTTCCGTGAAATCCGGGGCGGCAGCTATCGTGACGAGACCCGCAATCCTTTCGGGCATCCTGCGTGCCAGGAGGAGCGCAATCCAGCCGCCCATGGACGAACCGACAAGGACTTGCGGCCCTTTGGCAAGGGCGTTGACGATGGCCGCTGCATCCTCGGCCCAGTCACCGATCGTGCCGTCAAGAAAGTCGCCCGACGATTCCCCGTGACCCGAATAGTCGAACCTGAGACAGGCCCGGCCGGCCTCCCGCGTCCATTGCTCGAGGTCGAGCGCCTTCGTGCCCTCCTTGTCGGAGCGGAACCCGCCCAGAAACACGACACCGGGACCTTCGCCCTCGATCCGGCTGTAGGCAAGCCGTCGCCCTTCGTGCGGGAAGAAACGGGTCATTGATGCGCACCCCATGTTGGCCAAAGTGAATGGCCGCCAGCCTTGATGCCGTTGCGACTTGCGTCGCGGCATGCCCATTGTTCCGGACGGGCGCGGCGCGAGCAACGCGAACCGCCCGCCGCGCAACTTGCCGGCAACGCCGGGACTCGCAGTTGCGCACAGGCAGCTGCTCGCCGGAGTCCCCCTGCCACGCCCGGTCCTTCAACGCAAGCTGCTGCATGTCCAGGCGGGACCATGCGACTTTCCGGAACGGCGCTGACGCCAAGGGATCGGCTTCTCCGTGAGCCGTGCCTGTCACCGAAGATATGTCATCTGATCCGGACCCTGCTCGTGCGCCGAAATTCGGTGTCGCCGGCATGCGTCTGCGGTGTTGAACCGCGTGTCTGGCAGCCATGCGCCTGGTCATGTAGACGCGGCCATGCAATGACCCCGTCGACGATCACGAGATCACCCGACGTGCTGGTAGTCGGTGGCGGCAACGCCGCGCTCTGCGCCGCGATCTCCGCCCGCGAGGCGGGCGCTTCGGTGCTGCTGCTTGAACGTGCGCCGAAGCCGTACCGGGGCGGAAACTCGCGGCACACGCGGAACTTCCGATGCATGCATGCCGGACCGCTTGGGCAGCTCACCGATGCCTATGGCGAGGACGAGTACCTCAACGACCTGCTGCAGGTCACGGACGGCAGGACGGACGAAACGCTCGCCCGAATGGTGATTCGGCGATCCGAGGACTGCTATCCCTGGATGGAGACGCACGGCGTGAGATTCCAGCCGTCGCTGTCGGGCACGCTTTCGCTCAGCCGCACCAATGCCTTCTTCCTGGGCGGTGGC
>JAPPCV010000151.1 GCA_028824715.1 Boseongicola sp.
CCCGATTCTGGCGCCGATCGCCGCCCAGTTCGGCGTCGATCCGATCCACTTCGCGGTCGTGTTCCTGATCGGCGACGCAATCGGCTTCATCACGCCGCCTTACGGGTTGAACCTTGACGTTGCATCCGGTGTGACTGGCGTACCGTATTTCAGGCTGATCAGAGATACGGTGCCTTACCTTGTTGCCTTGGTCTCGGTTTGGCTGTTGGTCGCGCTTGCACCAGCGATCGCGCTTGCGTTGCTCCCAGGCCGGTGACGATTCCTGAACGACTTCAACGGATCGCTGCAAGAAGGCAAACCGCTTGGCGGCATGTGGCGCGGCGCTGGCGGCGGAGCCGCGATTGTGGTCACCAATCCTGCAACAGGCGACGTGCCGGGTCTTGTTTCCGATTGCAGCGCCGGTGAGTCAGACCGGGCAATCGCAGCCGCTTCGCGTGCCTTCGAAGACTGGTCGCGCAGAGGTCTGAGCAATCGGGTCGGCCTGGTGCACAAGTTGCACGACTCGCTGACGGACAATCAGGAAACGCTGGCACGACTGCTGACCGCCATGCAGGGAAAGCCCTTGGCCGAGGCCTGCGGCGAAATCACGGCTGGTGCTGTCCAAATCCGCTGGTTCGCAGAGAATGTACGCCGAGCCCGTGGCGAGATTGTGCCAGCGCCCGCCGCCGGACCGCAGTTTGCTGGCTACGTGCCACGCGGTTGGCGCGGCAGTGGCGATCACGCGATGTAGCCTTCCCTCTCCTATGCTGGCGCGCAAGCTCGGTCCGGCATCGGCGGCTGGATGGCAAAGTGGTGGCCAAGCCAGCCACCGCCACGCCCTTTTCAGGGCCGGTCTGGGGGCAAGCCATGCCAATATGTGGGCATTCCTGGCGGCGTGGTGAACATCTCGATGCGGTCTGCCCAGGCCAATCGGAGGTGCGATCACGGCCAGGCGTCAACCGGCGGCGTGGATCCCAATGCCCGACACAGGCCCATTCCGCGTGACGCTCAGCGCTCCCGCGACCACCAGCCGATGCGCCGCGGCTTCTTGTCGGCGTCGCCGTCGTCCGTTGAAGCCATCACCGGTTCCGGGGCAGGCCTCGATTCCGTTTCGTCGGCCGGCTTGAAGGCAGGTTCGCTTTCAGGCAACATTTCCGGCGCTTGGGTCGCTTCATCCTGGACTTCCGATTGTGCCTGGGGGTCCATGCCCGCTGAAGATTCCTCTTTCTTGCGGCTACGCCGCCGTTTAGGCTTGGTTTCGGCCGATGCCTTTTTCTTGCCTGCGCTTGCAGTTGTCGCTGCATCCGCGTCACTGACATCCTCGGCGTTTGCGTCGGCTTTCTTGCGCTGACGCCGCTGGCGCTTGGGCTTCCCGTCGCCGTCGGAATCGTCCGTCTTCGTTTCCGGGTCCTTCTCCGGAGCCACCGACTTGGCGTCCGATTCCGCCTCGGTTCCGCTCGCGACTTCGACGCTATCCTCATCTTGCCCGTCAACGCCCTTTCCGCGGCGACGGCGGCGACGGCGGCGCCTTTTCTTCGGACGGCCATCGTCTTCGGAAAGCGTCGCGTCGACACCCTCCTCAGGCGCCGCTTCGTCATCTGCGCCGGCCATGAGCGAGGCGTCGGCGGACACTACCGGCGCACTCGATTCAATCCTGCGAGACGTGGTCCTGAACTTCTCGATCGAGAATTCCGGCGGAACGAGGTGGGGATCCGCCTCAAGCCTTACGACCATGCCATAGCGCATTTCGATCTGGGCGATATGTTCGCGTTTCGTGTTCATCAGGAAGTTGATGACCGGCACCGGAACCCTGAGCAGAACCTCCCTTGACCGCTTTCGCACGCCTTCCTCTTCCAGCTGACGCAGGATCGTCAGGCCGAGGCTGTCGATCGAGCGCAAGAGGCCGGTGCCATGGCAGGACGGGCAAGGCTGCGTCGAGGCTTCAAGCACGCCTGGACGCAGCCGCTGACGCGACATCTCGAGCAGGCCAAAGCCCGAAATGCGGCCAACCTGTATGCGTGCCCGATCCGTCTTCAGCTTTTCCTTGAACCGCTTCTCGACCGCCGCGTTGTTCTTGCGCTCGTCCATGTCGATGAAGTCGATCACGATGAGGCCGGCAAGGTCGCGAAGCCGAAGC
>JAPPCV010000080.1 GCA_028824715.1 Boseongicola sp.
TCGTGGGCCGGCTCCTGCGGTTCGGGATGGTCTCGAGATGGAACGACATGGAACGCCCACATGTTGTGCTGCACGGCAATGTTGGCACAACTGGACCCGACATGTCAACTTACATGTAACATGAATCCCGTATTATCCCCTATGCTCTTCCGGAAAGCCGGTGCAGGGACAAGAGCTTGCGCACGTTCGATCCCGTTTTGTTCTCCCTGAAGGTCCGCCTAGTCCACGCGCTGAGCGTCGCCAGAGTTTCTGACGGGGATCCGGCCGATTCCGCTCGATTTGCGTGATGGACATGTGCGTGTTCCCCTCAACCAGCTTGCAAGAAGCTGGCTGAGGGGCGTGTCTCGGTGACGGTGTGACAATGCAAAGAGAGGCCAGAAGATTCTAGACGCGCTGAGATCCTGTTGCTATTTCCTGTTAATGGCCTTTTGTGCAAGGTTCAGATTTTGATGTCAAGAAACAGTTTTTGGCAGCTTAAGTTGGAATGCCATAAAGAAACAGTTGTATTTTGGGAACATGCTTCTGCTTTTGATGAAAAGAAATGAATGCTTGTGGCATCCGATCTGCGACAGGAGAATGTCTGCCTTTTTGATCCTGGTAGATAGGCATGTGTTGCAGATTTGAGGGTCAGGGACCGTCTTCAGGGCATTGTGGTCCCCGCTGACGCTGGCAGCGTGGCCCGGAAGTCGGGTGGTTCCTGACACCGACAGACACAAGCCGACAGTGTCGACAGCTTTCAGCTTTCCGGAGTTCCCAAGCCCGACTGCGGCGAGGTCATTGCGTCCGGGAAGGGTGGCAAGGGCTTGCCCGATCAGGCGACATGACCAGATCTCAAGAACTCCGGCAGATGTGGTCTGCGGTGGAGCAACGGACGTCGCTGTCTTCGCTGCACGGCCTGACGGCCGACATTCCCGACGCCTTGCGGCTCTTGAATCACACGCCGCCGCCATCCATCAATCCGGCTATCGCCTCCCCGACCCGTTCCGCCGCCGCGCGTACATCGCGGTCGCAGAGATGGATGTAGCGAAGAGTCATTCTCGTGCTGGAATGACCAAGGAGCCGGGAGACCACAGGCACGGGCACGCCGTTCATGACGGCCCAAGAGGCATAGGTGTGTCGAAGGTCATGAAGGCGCACGTCCTCGATTCCGACTTCCCTTCGAACGCTGCGCCACAGGCTCACGTCGCCGCCGCAAGGCCGTCCCGGCCGTACGTGAGAGGGAAACACCCAAGGGCCTTCCCCGCGCGGCTGGCGGTCGAGAACCGCGCGGGCCTGCGGGTTCAGGTGCACCGTCCTCGGGCCGGTCTTGCTGTCTGCGAGCGCCAGCATGTCACCGTCCACCTCGGACCAGCGGAGGTTCGTGACTTCCCCCTTTCGGCAGCCGGTCAGCAAGAGAAGACTTATGATGTCGGCCTGCCGGCGCTGCGAATGGCCGCGCCGGGACGCCGCGTCGAGGGCGTCATGCAGCCGCCGGACCTCGTCGCGGGACAGGAACCGCGTCATCTCCGGTCGCCGGTTCTTCCTGACGCCGCTCGCCGGGTTCGTACTGACGTGGCCGCACGCGATCCCGAAGTTCAGGATCTGGCGCAGGACGTCGAGCGCCCGGTTCGCGCCGCCCGGCGCCGTAAGGCTGTAGCCGTCGAACCATCGCTCGACCCCGGCCCGCGTGATCCGATCCAGCCGCGTCGCGCCGAAGGCGGGCAGAAGCTGCGTCCTTAGCAGGGACCCGTCCGTCTTGATCGTCGACGGCTTGCAGCGCTTACGGTGCGCCGCCCGCCACTCGCGCTCGACGAAGTCCCCGAACGTCGGGGACTCCCGTGCCGGTTCGGTCGGCCCCGCGACGGCCGCATCGGCCTGCCTCGCCAGGCACTCTTGCCGGATGTCGTCGACGCCCCTCAAGACGGCCGGACCGAGGGAGACGCGCTTCGTGCGCCCGTCGACCGTCCGGATGAGGACGTAGCTTCTGCCGCCGTTGGGACGCACCCGCACCCCGAGACCGGGGACGCGGCTGTCCCAGACGGTGAACTCCCGTGCCTGCGGCCTGAGGCGGGCGATTCCCGCGTCGGTGAGACGGACGCGTTTCCGTGCCGCCA
The DNA here is from genome assembly GCA_028824715.1 of Boseongicola sp. Classification (GTDB taxonomy): domain Bacteria; phylum Pseudomonadota; class Alphaproteobacteria; order Rhodobacterales; family Rhodobacteraceae; genus JAJEFO01. The sequence goes on from JAPPCV010000080.1 coordinate 2,094, forward strand.
TCGGTCAGCCCTCCACCAGTGCAGCGCCGATGGTCGCGGCGGCCTCGGCCGCCATCGCGTCGGCGTGATGCGTGTACTTGAGAGTTGTCTCGGCGGAGCGATGGCCAAGCAGGCGGCCGATCGCGAGGACGCTTTCGCCGTTCTTCAGGGCGATCGAGGCGTACGCGTGACGCAGGTCGTGGAGGCGGACGTCGCCGAGGCCCGCCTCGGCGCGCACGTCCGACCAAAAGCCGTCAAGCCAGGTTCCGGGGCGCGGCCCGCCGGAACGCGCCGCCGGGAACACCCAGGGCGAGCCTCGTCCGATGCCGTCAAGCACGTCGCACGCCGGGCGCGACAGCCAGACGGTCCGGGGGCCGGTCTTGGAGTCGCGGAGAAACAGCGCGCCCTCGCGGATGTCGGGCCAGCGGAGCGTCAGGATCTCCGACTTGCGGCAGCCCGTCAGCATCAGGAGCCGGATCGCCGCGACGGCAAGGGGCCGGTCGCCCTCCCGTGCCTTGAGGCACGCCCCGAGGGCTCGGATCTCCGCGTCGGACAGGAACCGCTCGCGGCCCTTGCGCCGGTAGCGCCGGATTCCGAGGCAGGGGTTCGACCCCTCCTCCCGGAAGCCCATGCGCTCGGCCTCGCGCATGATGACCGACAGGACCGGCATCGACCTGTCCGCCGCCACCGGCGTCGCGCGCAGCGACGCGAACCACTTCACGACGTCCTCCCTGCTGATGTCGGCGACCTGGTGTCCGGCGAACCGGGGCAGGATCTGGCTGCGCAGGTAGCTGCGGTTCACCTGCATCGTGCGGGGCTTCCAGAGCCGTTCGTGCCTGCGGAAGGCTGCCTCCGCCACGGCCTCGAAAACCGTCTCTTCCGGCAAGGCCGGCAGGGGAGCGTCCTGCCTGATCGCGGCCAGCATCGCAGTCGCCCGCGCACGGGCCTCGTCTGCGCCGATCTCGTCAGCATTGCCGACGATCTTCCAGATGCGTCGGCCCTCGTGCTGACAGTGAATGAACCAGCGCCTTGCGCCCGAAGGCGTCACCCGGACGCCGAAGCCCTTCAGCTTCCCGTCGCGGATGTCGCGGGCTGCCTTTCGCGGCTTGAGCACCCTGATTCGGGCGTCGGTGAGCGTTGCCGTTGCCATCGTCCTGTTCTCCCGTGCAGTTGCAGCGGGGAACAGGAAGCCGTCATGGCACTGTTCTACGCCGCAGGTTGGACAGGAAAAAGCGACATGATATCAACGCTCTGCGAATCGCCCCAGCACCGAAGGTGCGGTGACGGTGTATTCAACAGAGACAGGTCAATGTCGCACATTCCGTTCCCGGGTTCCACGCTTTCCTGCGCCCGCGTCTGGGCTGTCCTCGAGCGGATCGATGCGGCTGAAGCCGCCCGGTCCTGTTCCGGAGGATGCGAGCACTTCCCGGGCCGCCTTCACAGCGCCAAGTATCCGCGCAAGCCGCACGCCCTTGCGTCCGGCCTGTCGAAGACGTCCGCCGCCGGTGTCGCGACATCGGTCCCGCGCTGGCTGGACGGCTGGCGCCTGCGCCGGGTCCTCTGCGGCTACGACGCCGACCGGGCGGGGGACGCGACCGCCGCGGGACTCGCCCGGAACGATCCCTGGGTCGTCCGCTGCCGTCCGGCGGTCGAGGGCGAGGACACCGCCCAGGGGCGGCAAACGCGGCGGCGCAGCGCAACCCGTCCACTGGCGGTCGGGAGCCGAGGACCCCCGCAACACGAGAATTGCGCCCCTTGCCTCAATTCTCCTCGGACGGGGACAGCACGACAGTCACCGCGGAGAGCGGCTTCCTTGGCGCCTTGTCGTCAAGTTCATCCTCGCTCATGCGAGTCACGGTCACGCCCGAACCTTCCAGGGTCTCGATGTACGTGCCCAGGTCGCTTCTCTTGCCAAAGGCGATCAGCACGCCGTCCGCGTCCGGCCGCTGCCACCTCGAGCCGATCGCTTGAGTTAACGACCTGAGGTCCTTCATGAGAACGTCGGGTCTCGCCTTCTCCGAGACGGCAAGCCTCCTGTGCGACGTGAATATGTACATCAGCATTGTCTTGATGCCCGGCGCCAGCTTGGTGCAGTTCTCCCTCTGCATCTTCACGTAGTTGATCACGACAGCCACGATCGCGAACGCAAGCTCGAAGGGATAGGTCTGGTCGCCCAGCACGGCCCGCTGGTAGCCGAGAAAGATCCCGATGCCGCAAAGGCCGGCGGCATAGCTGAAGACCAGCTTGTCCCATCCCGAGAAGATCTCGAAATTCGCATCCACGAACCGTGACACGCTGACGCGAAACGAGTCATCGAGCGATTCGCGCGCAAGCGTCGCGGCCTGCCTTGTGCGCAGGTTGTTCATGCCGACGAAGAACAGGCCGAGCGCGGCGCAGAAGGGCCACTGCCTGGGATCCAGGATGTAGGCCCACAGGATCGGCACGGCGAAGCAGAACGAGTTCAGCCTCAGCCAGAATTTCGCCGACCTGAACTTCCTTCTTCTTGACGGGTGGTCTCCGTCGTCAACGTGAATTTCAAGCGACTGGAAAATGTTCACGTAATATATCGTGGCTGTCAGGGCGAAGGAGAAGCACACCAGCCTGCCGGGAAGGGATTCAACCAACGTGAAGTCTTCGATCCAGAGCAGGCTGCGGAGTTGCCGGACCATGTTCCAGTTGTCGAGATCGTTGAAAACGATCGCGGTGGGAACGATCAGCGCGCAAATGCAGAAAGCGCATATGCACAGCCTCTTCCAGTTGTCGAGCGCCTTGTGATCCCTCGCCCAGACGTACCCGTTGTCCGGCCTGTCCGCGACGCTCTTGATGGTCTCCCGCATGTAGATGGCGGATTCCACCGTAGCGGCAAAGATCTCCATGACCTGGGATCGCTTGACCTGAGCCTCCACGTTCGCCAGGACCGCGGCGATGCGTGACCGGATGTTGCCGAAGATGTCGCCGGCCCTGCCCCCGGGCCCGTCCTCGACGCCGCCGCTTTCGGACCTGTATTCCAGGGCCCTGTGTTCAGGATCCAGGGTCAGGCAGTCGTCGATCACCATCGCCAGTTCGGGAACCCTCAGCCAGGCGTCGTCCAGGTGCCACTGCAGGTCGTCCATCCTCACTTTCCGTCCGGCAATGCACTCCAGCAGGATCACGCCGAAAGAGTAGACGTCGGAAAGCTGCTCCTGCGGGCTGCCATTGATCACCTCGGGGCTCGCATAGGCTTGCGCGTCCGAAAGCTGCGGTGCGTTGCCTGAACTCCTCGAGAGGAGGGTGTTGACGCCAAAGTCGATGAGACGGATGCCTGCGCCCCTGTCCGTGACCAGGACGTTCGACGGAGAGAGATCGTGGTGCCATTGCCTGCTCTCGTGCAACGCGCCCAGCGTGCTCAGCAAGGAGGTCGCAACACTTCGAATCCTGTCAATGTGTTCCTTGCCCAACCCGGTCTTCTGCGTGACCGACCCCTGCTTCAGCAGCGTTGAAATGGTGCCGTCGACAAACTCCCTGAGCGTTTCCCCTTCGATGAATTCCATGAGAATCCAGCCCGGCCCGCATTCATGGACCGTGGGCGCGCTTCTCGCTCGTCCGTACCTGGACTTGTATTCCGCGAAGGATTCGGTCAGCGTCTCGTCTTCGACGTACTTCAGTTGCAGGAGCTTCAGGACGCTCCGGTGATCCTCCCCGCACAGGAAGACCAGTGACGTCGTGCCGAACCTGTAGGGAAGGATATTGGCCATCCTCTCCCTGGGAACGTGATATATGCGATGGATGAACTCGACGGTGTCCGGATCCCTGAAAAATGCCTCGGCGCGTTCCCGCTTCCCGTCCAGCATGCAGGTTGACCCGACGAGAAAGCCGAGGCCGCCCCTGAACACGCTGGCCTCCTCCGCGATGCCGTCGGGCCGGTTCGGATCTTCAAGCCTGTCCCATGCCTCGACGAGGCAGTCCACGCGCTCCGCCGCGGAATCCACGTTCCTGTCATACCTGATCAGGGAATCCACCAGGTCATCGGTCGTGTTCCGGCGGGGATGGTCGTCCTCGATGATCTCCTTCAGCGAACGGAAGAGCGCGTCCGCGTCGGACTTCCCGTCATTGATCGACTCCAGGACCTTCAGCAACCTGCCCGCATGCGTCCAGACCTTCGTTGACTCGGACATCCTTCCCTCGCAATCCCGATGCTTCAGGCAATTCCTGCCGTGGCGCCGTTGCGGAACGAGCCGCCCAGCACCTGCGTCGCGACGAACCCGTCCAGGCCAAGCGCTGCGAACACCGCTTTGAATCCTTCACGTGCCGCGCTTTCGAGAACCGCCGGCCGGGTTTCCAGCTGTGACACGTTGCTGAGCGCGCGGTCCAGTTGCACCCTCTGCGCGTGGATGCCTGGGCAAGCCCCGCTTTCCGCGTTCCTGATCTCGTCCATCTCCCTGGCATAGCTGTGGTGGATCTGCAGCCAGTCCTCGACAATCTCGGCAGGCTGATGCCGAAGGGCGAACCGCAGCAACGCCGACGACACCGGGCCCGGCGCCTTGCGAGTCGTCCCCTTGGTCCGCGTCAGAAGGACAAGGGCGTGCGTCGCGCCCCCGGCGCGGGCGGCTTTCAGCGGAATCGACTCGTACAAGGCAGCGTCGAACAGGCAGTCGCCTTTGAACGGAACCGCCGGACCCGCGATTCCCGGAACGGTGATGCTGCAGCGCAGGGCCTCGAACACGTCGTCTTCGCAGGCAAATTCCGAGATCGTCACCGAAGCCCGGTCGCGCATTGACGAGCCGATGACGTTCAGCGGGATGTCACCGTCCAGTATCGCCGAGATGTCAAGCGGTCGAACGTCACGGCAGACATGATCAAGGAGATAGGACGTGTCCATGACCGGACGCCGCGACAGCAGGTTCAGCTTGCGGATGAACCGCCTCCCGCCGAGGCACTGGTAGTAGATTGTCGTTCCGAACCTTGCCTGTGACGCCACGAAATACGCCCCGGCCATTGCTCCGGATGACGAACCGTAGACGACGTCGAACGCGTCGCGCAGGCCCAGATGCTCCAGCGCCGCGACCATTCCGCCCGACACCACGCCCCTCATTCCGCCGCCTTCTATGACGAGCGCCAGCCGGCAGTCGTCGCTGCGGGCCCCGGGCCTGCTTCCCTGTCTGGCCCGGAGCCTGATCAGCTCCAGCGTTGGAAGGACGGTCGGCACCGGGGCATTCTCTCCAGTTTTGCGGCCAAGTCATCTCAGCACAAACCGTGGCGGAATCACAACAGCGGATTCCAATGAGGGCACGCATGCCTAGGCCCGTCGCTGGCCGGACTTCGGCCTCGTTGGGTCATGCGTTGCAGCAAGCAAGGTATCGCACGCCTGGCGCCATCCCGTTGCCGTCCAACGCAACTCCGCAACTGTTTCATGGCGGCCGGGACGGCAGTCTTGTCGTGATGCTGCATCGGTCGCGTCGCCGTTCGGATACTGCAAGGGAAGTTTGATCCGCGAAGACGCCCGTTCGGTGAACGCAGTTCGGAATTGAACGAACCGAAACTTGGCCGCCTCGATCTTGATCATGCGCATGACCCAACCTCCTGTCGCGGCGGCGAACCCCTGTTCTCCGCGAGATCCTCATTTGGCATGCGGGTCCAGTCAGATTCAGCCAATCTGTGCCGGCCGCAGCGCTGGCGACGAGCCCGTGCGGCCCCCGGTAGTGACTCGCTTTGGCTTTCGTGCCGGGGGAGGCAGGACGCGACATCTGCAGGTGCCTGAATTCAAGGTCTTCCAAACCCATGTCCCGCTTTCGCATTTCGGGTCGTATCCTCCGTAAGCGGCGTAGTTGTCGGGCATCAGGATGAAATGGTGGCTGCGGACTGGCTCATTCGTCACAAGAAATTTCTGCATTTCGTCCGCTCGTGACCATGCTGGAGACATCCCCTGGAGTTCAAGGACAGTCACGAACGCATGCCCCGTGGCGACGGGGGTGATGTCACCCAATGATACGGGATGGCCTGGCTTCGGACAGGCAGCCTTGAGCGTGAAGAGCGTTTGGAACTTCATGTGCCTTGTTGTTCGAACTTCTTCCATGCCTTGCTGTTGGGGCCATATGTGATACCACTAGGCAATGAGCAAAGCCCAAAAACTGATTGCTCGAATGCGAAACAACCCTCGTGACGACTGGAGCATCGATGACCTCAAGACCCAGGCGGCCAAAAGGGGCATTGACTGGCGGCAGCCGGGAACCAGTCACGTCACATTCAGCCATCCGGGTGCAAGGCCCCTTACGGTGCCTGCACACAAACCCATCAAGGCAGTGTACATCAGGCGGTTTCTTGAATTGATCGATCAGGCAGGAGAGAACGATGACGAATGAACTTCCACGTTTTGAGATGCGCCCGCTAGGGCAGGAGGAAGGTGGCGGATACCTAATCGAGTTTCCCGAATTTCCCGGTTGCATCGCTGACGGAGAAACTCCGGAAGAAGCCATGATGGAAGGTGCCGACGCGCTGGAATCCTATCGGAACACCTTGCGGGAGCTTGGACGACCAATCCCTGCATCCGGTGATGTCTTTGGCGGCCAATGGCGGCAACGTGTGCCGAAGTCACTTCATGCTGCATTGGCGCGCCGCGCTGACCATGAAGGCGTGTCCCTCAACATGCTTGTGATCTCGATGCTCGCCGAAGGCCTCGGGCGTCGGATTTAGGCTCTGTTGGCACCTCGGTGTTTCGGGAACCACCAAAAAAAAGTCCGAGGTCACGCAACCGATCGCTCCATTCCCTGCCTAGAGTTGGCCGTGTTGAAGAGGCTGGGATGCCAAGCCTGATTCTCCAGCCGCCGGAAGTGATGTGACGGGTCCGCCTTCAGAAGAAGCGAATCCGCAGTCGCCGGTCTTTGAGCCATGGGATGGGCTGGCGCCGTTCGACGAAGCCTGCGGCGATCAGGAGCGGGTTGTCGGCGCGCCCACCGAGCGAGACGACGATTTCCTCGGGCTCTATGTCGGCGGTCGCGCTCGTGTTGACGACCTTCCGGAACAGGGTCCTGGCGTGGGCGTTCTCCATGCCGTTTCCGGGCCGCCTTGCGAAGATGTGGTAGAGGGCGCGCAATGTCCCACAGCGCTTGACCCACCCCATTTCCACGCCGAAGTGCAGCATCGGCCTTCGATGAGCGAGGGCACGGCTCGGGCGGAGGAAGTGGCCTGGCGATCGGTGGCCGGCTGTCCCTGACCCGTCTTCGACAGCAAATCCTCGATCCTGGAGTTCTCCGCAGTCGGATTCCAAAAAATTCAGCGCCCTGGGACTCCGGTCCCGGGGTGGCATGCAGGATTGTCGTGCCATGAAAATGTGAAGAGCAGGCGGTCATTGTTGCGATTTCCCTTTGCATTGCGGGCATGGCATCCTTCTTCAGGATGTGTGGTGCCCGAAGGGGGCGCCGCCATGTTCGTCCGTGTCAAGAGGTCCGGCCCGCACGAGTGCCTCCAGATCGTCCAGAACCGCCGCGAGGGCAAAAGGGTCAGGCAGACGGTCGTCGCCACGCTCGGCCGGCTCGACAGGCTCGCCGCCAGCGGCGCCGTCGACCGGCTCCTGCGTTCCGGCGCCCGCTTCGCCGAGCGCCTGATGGTCCTTGCCGAGGGCGCCGGCGCGGAGCCGGACGCCAGGGTCGCCTCCATCGGCCCGGCCCTGGTCTTCGAGCGGCTGTGGCGGGAGACCGGGTGCCGGGACACGATCCGGTCGCTGCTCGTCGGCCGCCGGCACCGGTTCGACGTCGAGCGGGCGGCGTTCATGACCGTGCTCCACCGGCTGACGGTCTCCGGATCGGACCGCAGCGCGATGCGCTGGTGACGCGACCAGGCCATCGAGGGCGTCGACGGGCTGGACCTGCATCACATGTACCGCGCGATGGGCTGGCTCGGCGAGCCTCTCGACGCCTCGGAGCCCTGCGGCCCCGCGCCGCGGCGGACCAAGGACCTCGTCGATGAGGCGCTGTTCGCCCGCCGCCGGGACCTGTTCACCAACCTCGACCTGGTGTTCTTCGACACCACCTCGCTGCACTTCACCGGCCTCGGCGGCGAGACGCCGGGCCGGTTCGGCAAGAGCAAGGACGGCCGCGACGACTGCAGGCAGATGGTCCTCGGCATGGTGATCGACGGGGACGGCGTTCCGGTGGCGAGCCACATGTGGCCGGGCAACACGGCCGACGTCACCACGCTCGACCTGGTGGCCGAGCGCCTCCAGGCCCGGTTCGGCGTGAGGCGGGTGTGCCTTGTCGCCGACGCCGGGATGATCTCGAGGAAGCAGGTCGCGGCGGTCGAGGCCCCGGGGGTGGGAGTTCATTCTCGGCGCGCGGCTGCGGGGCACCAAGGAGGTGCGCGAGACCGTGCTCCGCGATTCCGGCCCGTTCGTGACCGTCGAGGCCGAGCGCCAGCGCCCCGACCCGATGGAGCTGCGGATGAAGGAGGTCAAGGTCGGCGGACACAGGAAGGGGTCGCGCCGCCACGTCGTCTGCCACAACCCGGAGCAGGCCGCCAAGGACGCGGCCACGCGGGCGGAACTGCTCGCCTCGCTCGAGGAGAAGCTCCGCAGCGGCGCGAAGAACCTGATCGCCAACAAGGGCTGCAGGCGCTGTCTCAAGGCCGGCAAGGGCGCCCTGTCCGTCGACCGCGAGAAGGCCCTGGAGGAGGAGCGCTTCGACGGCATGTCGGTGCTGCGCACCAACACCACGCTGCCCGCCGTCGAGGTCGCCCTGAAATGCAAGCAGCTCTGGATGGTCGAGCAGATCTTCCGCACCGCGAAGAGCCTGCTCGACACGCGCCCCGTCTTCCACAAGACAGACGCCACCATCTGCGGCCACGTGTTCTGCTCGTTCCTCGCCCTGGTGCTGCGCGACGCGCTCTTCCGCCGGATGGAGCGCGCCGGGGTGACGGCCGAGTGGGCCGACATCCTGCGCGACCTGAACGCGCTGACGGAGACCGTCATCGCGCATGACGGAAAGCGGTTCGCCGTTCGCAGCGCAGCCGTCGGCGTCGCCGGCAGGATTGCCCGGTGCGTCGGGGTCAGGCTGCCGAAGGCCGGGCGCCGGATCGAGGAGGGGAATGCCGGGACATCAGCCTGAACCTCATCGGGATCCCTGCCAGAAGCCACCCGGCCTTGTAGCCGTGTAGTGACAAGGATTCTTTCGCGCCCCGCAACCCGTTGAAACAAAACAGGTTTGAAAATCAAACTGTCGAAGACGGGCCTGACCGGGATCGTCGGCGATGCCGGCGTTGATGCCTGGAGATCCTCTGAAACCGTGTGAAGCGGTACAGCGGCAAGGGCCTCGGCGGCCCCCGCCGCACTTTGCCGGGCTTACGCGAAGTTCACGCCATTGGTCGAAATCGGCAAGTGGGTCACGCGCGGACCCGCCACCGCGATTGCGTTGGCCAGGGCCGGACCGGACGGCGGCGTGCCGGGCTCGCCCACCCCCGTCGGCGGTTCGGTCGAGGGCACGACATGCGTCTCGATCGCGCGAATGTCGCTGATCCTGAGCGGTTCGTAGTCCGGGAAATTGAACTGGTCCACCTCGCCATCGGTGAAGGTGATTTCGTTGCGCATTGCATGGCCGATCCCGTAGCCGATCCCGCCTTCCATCTGGGCCTTGACGACATCCGGATTGACCGCGACTCCGCAATCCACGGCGCAGGTCACCTTCTCGATGACGATGCCGTCGTCGGCATTGCCCGAGATTTCGACCACTTCGGCGACAAAGGTGCCAAAGGACTTGTGCACGGCAACGCCACGGCTGCGTCCCTCGGCGGCCGGACCGTTCCAGCCCGACTTCTCCGCGGCCAGGCGCAGGACGCCTGCCATGCGCGCGTGATCCGCCGTGCCGCCCTTCAGGTACTCCATGCGGTAGTCAACCGGATCCCGGCCCGCAGCCGCGGCCGCCAGGTCCATCATGGTCTCCATGACATACGCGGTGTGGCTGTGGCCAACGGAACGCCACCAGTTCACCGTGATGGGCGACCTGTCGTCCGTCAGGCCGACATGGTGGCCGGGAATGTCGTATGGCGTGTCATGCGCCCCTTCGACGGAGGAGGAATCGACCCCGTTTTGCACGATGAACGCATCCATCGGCCCGCCCTTGAAGATCGGCGTGCCTGACACGCGATGGTCCCAGCCGACAATCCGCCCGTCTTCGTCCAGGCCGATGCGCACCTTGTGCGCCACGGCGGGCCGGTAGTACCCGCCCCTGATGTCGTCCTCGCGAGACCAGACCAGCTTGACCGGCCGCCGCCCGCCGGCCAGCGCGAAGGCAAGCGCCGCCTCCACGTGATAGTCCGCCGTCTGGGTCGAGCGGCGACCGAACGTGCCGCCCGCGTAGAGGGTCGTCACCTCGACATTCTCGTGCGGGATCTGCAGCACTGCCGCCACTGCCATCTGGGCGCCCGTCGGCATCTGGCAGCCGTCATGGAGCATCACGCCGTTCTCGGTGGGCGCGATGGTGCATGTGAGCGGTTCCATGGTCGCATGGGCGAGATACGGGAAGAAGAAATCGCGCTCGATGACCTGGGCCGCGCCGTCAAGCAGTTCCGCCGTCTCGGCCGCGCTTCCCTTCGCATCGAACTCGGCATCGCCGTTCACGGCAGCCAGGAGATCCGCCTTGATCTGCCCGGAGCCGCGATTGTCCGCCCGGGAGAAGTCCCATTCGGCGCCTATCGCATCGCGGGCCTGGAGCGCGGCCCAGGTGTTCTCTCCGTACACGACCACGGCAGTCCTGGTCGGCAAGGCCGCCGCGCGGACGAAGCCCGGCATATCGCTGGCAGCGCTGTCGTCGAAAGAAACCAGCGTGCCGCCGAACCTCGGGCTGCGAAGCATGACGGCCACGACCTGGTTCTCCAGGTGCAGGTCCATGGCGTAGACGGCGCTCCCGTCGGTCTTGGGGCCGTTGTCGCGGCGCGCCGTCCTCGGGTTGCCGATCACGGTGAACGCGGAGGCATCCTTCAAGCGCGGCTTCGCCGGCACTTCGCGTGCGGATGCGGATGCCACGAATTCGCCCATCGGTGCGGCATGTCCGTCCGCGCTCAGCTGCCCGTCCGCCAAGGTGACGCTGTCGGCCGGGACTCCCCAGGCCTCGGCCGCCGCGCCGACAAGCATCTCGCGGGCCGCGGCGCCGGCCCTGCGGTACAGCATGAAGGAACTGGCCATGGAGGAGGATCCGCCGGTGCCCTGCGTGCCGCCGAAGAGGAAGTTCCCGTACGTCGCCGCATCGGCGGGCGCGAACTCCACCTCGACCCGGTCCAAGGCCAGGTTCAGCTCCTCCGCGATGAGGGTCGCGAGGCCGGTGGCGGTGCCCTGGCCGCACTCGAAGTGCTTGACGACGGCGGTGACCCTGCCGCCGGCGGTGATGCGCACGAAGGGCGTGAACTCCGCGGCGTCTCCGGCGCTCGCCAAGGCGTTGCCTGCGTCAAGGCCGATCACGAGCACGGTGCCGGAAAGGGCGGATGCGGATTTCAGGAAACTGCGACGTGTAAGCTGCCGGGTCATGGGTCAGGCCTCCAGGATCTCTGACGCGCGCCGAACGGCGGCGCGAATGCGTTGGTAGGCGGCGCAACGGCAGGCATTGCCCCACATGTAGTCCTCGATCTCCTCGATCGTCGGGGTCCGGTTCCCGGACAGCAGGCCGATCGCCGACATGATCTGGCCCGACTGGCAGTAGCCGCACTGCACCACGTTCAGTTCGTTCCATGCCCGATGAACCGCATGCGAGACATCCGAATCGACACCTTCAATGGTGGTGATCCCTGCGCCCTCGACGTCCTCGACATAGGTTACGCACGAGCGCGTCGGCTCCCCGTCGACATGGACGGTGCACGCGCCGCAGGACGCGACACCGCAGCCAAACTTCGTCCCTGTCAGCTTGAGCTCGTCGCGGATGACCCAAAGGAGCGGCGTTCCTTCCGGAACGTCGACCTCAAACGTCTGGCGGTTGACGTTGAGCATGAACGGCATTTTTCTGATCCCTTGATGCTGGTTTCGGAATGCAGGGGCCGACGGACGCGCCAGCACAGGCGCTTCAAGTGCGCCGAAACCTCGCACGGCTGTCAATGACGCGGATCCTGACGGTCCTTCAAATCTCTCCACGCCTGCGTGAATTCTGTTTGCGAAATTTTATGGAACCGGCGGTGGGACTCACCACTACCGACGGGAAGTCCGGAATCCTGGCGACAACACCCTCGGCAAGAAGCACCGACGATGCGCGCGACGCGCACTCCCTCTTCCGGTGTGGTTCCGCCTGTTGCTGACCCCAATCCTTGGCCGGCCGCGTGCGCGTGCAAGCAAGCCCCTTGCGACTTTCGGCTACCCGCGGAGGCGCGGCGGTCGGCCCCTCCGCATCGCGGCAGCAACGCTCTCCGAAAGTCTGGACTGCCTTTCCTGGGCGACTTTCGCGCCGCTGCACGCGTTCGGCCCTATTTCCCTTCCGGTTCTGGCATCCGATATCCGACGCCCCTGTGGTTGAAGATCCAGACGGGCCGTGACGCGTCGTCGCCGAGCTTCCTGCGCAGGTGCCTGATGAAGATGCGCACAATGTTGGCGTCCGCATGGCTCTTCCCGTTCCAGACCTGGTTCAGCAGCGTTTCGTAGGGCACGACGCGTCCGGCGTTGAGCGAAAGCACGGACAGGACCCCGTACTCGGTGGCAGTGAGATGGACCTCGGATCCCCGGACCGTCACCCTGCGCAGGTCGTAGTCAATCTTCAGCTCTCCCGACACGAACGGCCCCGGCCTCTCGTGGCGGCGCAGCGCGGCGCGGACCCGCGCCACCAGCTCGGTTTGCGAGAACGGCTTGACGATGTAGTCCGTGGCGCCTGCCTCCAGCGCCCTCGCCACGGTCTCGTCGCGGCCGAAGGCGGAAATGAATATCACAGGCAGGTCGGTGAGCTCGGGGACATGCTGCATCAGCTCGATGCCGTCGCTGCCGGGCAAGATCAGGTCGAGCAGCACCAGCCGCGGCCGTTCGGCACGGATGATGCGCGCGACCTCCTGCGGCTCGCCCGTCACGAGCGTGGCGAAGCCCGCACCGGACAACGCGTCGCGCACGAAGCGCAGCGACCGCGGGTCGTCGTCGACCACCAGGACGCGCGCACGCTCGTCCGGCTTCGCCGCCGGAACCGGCGGGACGGCATCCGTGCCGGTCTCGCCCGTGACGGGAAGGGTGAACGTGACGGTCATGCCCCGTCCGGGACCATCGCTCTCGGCGCGGATGCGGCCGCCATGTGCCTCCACCAGCCCCTTGCAGATCGCGAGCCCCAGCCCCGACCCGTGTGCCTCGGCCCTGCCGCCCTCCCCGCCGAAGGCGGCGTGCTTGCGGAACAGGCGGGCGAGCCGCTCCGGCGTCGCGCCCCGTCCGTTGTCGGAGACCGAGACCGCGACCATGCCGTCCTCCGACGCCGCCGCGACGCGAACCGGCGCCGACGCCGGCGCGTGCCGTGCGGCGTTGGAAAGAAGGTTGTTCAGGACCTGCACGATGCGTCTGCGGTCGGCCATCACGGCAGGGAGCCCGGAGGGAAGGTCGAATACGACGTCGTGCCGCCCGCCAGCGCCCAGGAAGGTGCTCCTCGCCCGCTCCACGAGCTCGGCCACGTCCGAGGCGACGGGCGCGACCGAGAGCGTGCCTGCATCGATGCGGCCCGCATCCAGCAGGTCGCTGATCAGGCCCTGCATGTGGTCGGCCTGCTCGTCGATGACGCGGAAGAACTGGCCTGCCTCGGCCGGGTCCAGCTCCGGCGAGGCGTTCAGCACGGTGGCGGCGGAGCCCTTGATGGCGGCGAGCGGCGTGCGCAGCTCGTGGCTCACCAGCCCGATGAACTCGGTTCGCATGCGCTCGATCTCGTCCAGCGGCTCGAGGTCCTGCAACGTCACCACCACCCTCTCGACCGTGCCGTCTGCGGCGAGGATCGGGGTCGAATTGACAAGCGTCCTGACGCTGCGTCCGTCGGGGACCGAAAGCGCGAACTCCTCGGCGCGCACCGTCTCGCCTCGGCCGAGCTGAAGCGCGATCGGGAACTCGCTCAGGGCCACCGCGTCGTCGCCCTCCCGGTGGAAGGTCAGCACCTCCAGGAGATGTTCTGGCGGACGGCCCGGCATCCGCAGCCGCTCGACGATGCGCCGCACTTCGCGGTTGATCGACACAGGGCGCCCGCTTTGCACGTCGAACACCACGACGCCCACCGGCGCGGTCTCGACCAGCGCCTCGAGGTCGGCGCGGGCACGCCGCTCGGCGCGGGTGGTCCGCGCGTTGGCGATCGCGGACGCGGCCTGGGCGGCGAACAGTTCCAGCACCTCCTCGTCCTCGTCCGTGAACGCTTCGCCGTCCGCCTTCTCGGCGAGGAAGAAGTGGCCGACATCCGCGCCGCGGTGACGCAGCGGCGTGCCCTGCAGGGAGCCGGAATAGGCGCCGGAAAACGTGCCCGCGCCGTCGGCGTCCATCTCGCTCACCCAGCCCGGGAAGTCCGCGAGGCGCACCGGCGACGGCAGGGTCCGGAGCAGATCGAAGATGCGCAGGCCGCCGGGCCAGGCGAGCAGCTCGCTCTCCTGCGCGGACGTGAGGCCCGAGAAGATGCAGTCCTGCGGCGCGCCGTCGTCGTCCACGGTGACGATGACGCCGTAGCGGGCGCCAGCCAGCCCCCGGGCGCTGTCCATCACCTCACGGAGAACCTTGTCGAGGTCGAGGCTGGCGTTGATCCGTAGCACGGCCGCGTGAAGCGCCGCCATGCGCGCGCGTAGCGCCTCGTTCTCGCGTCGGGCGTCGTCGGTTCGGGTCAAGCGGGCTTCCTCCCATGGTGCGGGTCGCTCCAGGGCCGGGCGCCGGGCTTTCGGCCAGTCGCGGCGATCATCGTCCCCGTTCGGGGTCTTTCTGACCCGGTCTCCGTGAATTGCAAGCGATCCCGGCCATCCGTTGAACATGCATCCGGCATGGTTGCAACCGGGTTCCGGCCGGCCATGCCCAGGTCTCGGCAGGAGCATTGCTAGAGTTGCGGACTCGCGAATTCGGCGTTGCGCGGGAGTGAGGCGACGTCTCAGGACGGGGTCGTCAATTCGGGCGCGCAACTGGAGACAAATGGCGAGCGGAAGTTGCACGCATCAGGCCAGGGCACAAGACTGGTGAACGCACCCGCACTACGCCGGGCCCCAATGCGGGTGGCGCCCTGCGCCGCCCGACCCGTCGCCCCAGCCACTCGCTGAGCGCTTCGCGCCGAACGCGCCGAGACGTCCCGTGGTGTCGAACACGCCCCAGGCCTCCTCGTGTCCGGGGCCGTGGAAGGCGCCCCGAAGGTCGTCGGTCCTGGCCGTGCCCGTGTCGCAGCTGCCCGAACCGTCCAGCGTCACCGGCGACTCGGATCCGAATTCGTGAACGGGCACATGCGTGCGATTGCTCCCGGCTGGGTGGGGGGCGGCACTGAAAATGTCGACCTGCGCCGGAACGACGCGGTCACCTGCAGGCTGGCTGGACTGTCTGGCTTCGAGCGCGGCGGCGAGCAACGCCTGCCCGAAACTCTCCAGGGCCAACATCCGAATTCCCCCGCCTGACCAAGCTCATGTTGCCTCGGGGCAACCTTGCCCGAGGCGCACCTTCGCACGATTGTGTCGATGGCAGGAAATCAACGCGAAGTCGCATAAAATGGACGGGAAAAGTCCGGCCAGTTTGCTGTCGTTTTGATGAATCCGGCAACATTCCTGCACCAGCCCAGCACTCTTGCGCGGAATGGAGGCCGGGTTCAACGATGTTCCCGCTGCCACGGATGGCACCAGTCGGGCGGGACTGGTCAGCATCCTGATACAGGACGGGTTTGGATCGGGCCAAGAGGATCCCCCGGGTTTCTTCGATCAGCGAGGCATCGCCGGCAACTGCGGTGCGAAACGGCAGTCATCGACCTGAATTCACAGGCTCTGTCGAGGCAGGTCCCGTGCCTGAGCAAGCAAGCAAATTCCGGAAAGGCACTGTCGACGAAACCCGTGCGACGGGAAGGCATCGCGACACCGTCCTGGCCGTCATGCGCGAAACTCCGCCGCTGGAACCAATCCGTCGATTGGTCCAGTTCTCCCCCAAGGAACTGATGCGTCTTGGGGCGCATAGGGTGACCACAACTGCCCGCGATGGCTCGCAAAAAGCGAACTCGCCATAGCCACCAAGTGAGCAGGTGTCGCGCAATTCGGCCTGCGGCCTTTCCCATTGGAAGTACCTACGGAAGCCCGGCCCTTGGCGACTGCCTCATGCGTGTGTCTTGCCGCGTCTGATCACCCGTCCACGCACCATGCGATCACCAGAGTGTCGTGCGGCGTGCGAACGTGACCGACTTTCGCGGAAATCAGCGTGCCGGGCCAACCTGGCCCTCCTCCCCAAAGGCGAAGCGACGGGCCTCGAGACCGACCAGGGAAAGATCCGAAAGCATTTGGGCGCCCTTGACTGCAATGCGAAATGCGAAGCGGTGCAGAGCGATGCGTGGCAATGGTCGGAAAGTCAGGGCGCTGCCAGTCTGGGTGATGCGCCTGTTGTCGGATCGGGGAAACGGCTCATCGTCGGCGCGGTCCTGACTCGCCCGGATGCCGAATCGACCGTTTGCGGCAAGACCGAACCGACGCGAATTTATCTATTTTTTATTGAATTTATTGAAATCAACATACTTATTTTATGGCATACCGCTTGCAAACGGGGTCGGTTGCACGTGCACTCAAGGAATCGCGGTGGTCCGAGAACCCGTCGGCGCAGTCTCAACACGCAGGGAGGTCTCCACGGAAGCGATCATACTCCTGATCTGTCTTGGGTATTGGAGGGACGCATGAACCTGATGTCGGACATTTTCGTGAGCGCATGGGACTGGGTGTCGTTCTTCTGGCGTCACCTGGGCGAGATCGTGATGCTGGCCATCGCGGTCGCGGCCTACTTCCTGGGCCGCAGGCACGGACGACGCCAGGGCGCCAGGTGAACGATCTGCCGGGCAAAGCTGCTTGCAGGCCTGAATTCCAGTCTGTCCCACAACCCAGGGCTCAGTGTACCCGGCAATTCGCGGCAGGATTGCCAGCCACGCCGGGCGGCGGCCACGACTTCGGACGATCGGGTGCACGCTGCGCAGGGCGCGGCCGTTCCCGCACGCCAATTCGTGCAGCACGACAGGGGCCGGAACGATCATTGAGACCTGCACCGGTCAGTCTTGCCTTGGTCGCGCATCTCGACCGGGATTGCCTGATGCACGGCACCGAGACGACCGGGGGCCGGACCTCACGGCCCCGTACTCGGCGAAAGGCACGTCCCGCGAAGTCCTGCACATGCCGCCATTCACAAGCCCGGAGGACTCCAGATGAGACGCCTTTCGACCCTTGTCCTGGCCGCTGCGGCCACGGGAGCCTTGACTGCCTGCGGAGGCGGCTCAGCACCGGCTCCACCCCTTGACAGTGACGCCGCAATTTCCCTGACAGGCTCCACGTCGCCCATTGAAACGGCAGCCGATCAGGCGGCAAGATCCGCCGCAATGGTCGCAAGGGCGGACTTCCTGGTAGCTTCGACAACTTACGGGGAGACCGACGATGCCCGCATTCCAAGATTCCGCATAGTCGCGGATTGCAGCGGACTCCGGTGCACCATGCAAGAGCGGACGACCGGGATCTCCTGGACCATCACCCTTGACGACCTGCTGGACGCGGATGCGGGGGCGGTCAGGTCAAGAGCCATCCTGACGCGGAACGGCATCACCCTTCTGGAAACTCGCGGAGGAACAGCGGGACCGAACTACCGCGTGTACGGTGCGTGGATGATACATGGCGTATTCGCGGTGAGCACCGGAAGTGAATCCACGCTTGAGGCGGACGGAACGGACATCACCTTCACGGCGAGAGGCGCCCAAGCCGCCGGAGATCTTTCGCGCTCACGTCCGGCGGCGCAAGCGACATGGCGCGGCGTGATGGTCGGCACGCCTGCACGAGGAGGCAGCCGGGACAACATTCTCCAAGGTGATGCGGCACTTGCCTTTGACCTGGGGAGCCTGACGCTGGACGCGAAATTCACGAACATCGTGAACCTTGACCGCAATTCCGCCCACAAGGTGCAGGAGGTCAGGTTCGACGATGTTCCCGTCGCCACGGATGGCACCTACAGGGCCGGCGGCGCCGGCAACCGGATACAGGGCGGGTTCGCTGGACCGGACCACAAAGAAACCGGCGGTGTCTTCGAGCAACTTGGCATCATCGGCGCCTTCGGCGCGCTACGGGAGTGAGGATCGCATCATGAGCGAATCCGAATATCATCCTCTTGAGAAGGCCGTGTTCCTGAACGCCGGCCATAAGGGTTTGGCGATCCGTCTCCAAACCGCAGCGTCCCGAGACGACGGCGTATCCTATGTTCTGGGATTCCTTCTACCGGACGAGAGGAAGGGAAGAAAATTCCTCCAAGAACTGGCCAATGCCGTGGAAGCGAAATGGAGCACAAAACATTAGGCATGGGGCTCGCCTCGCGCTTGATTGCCTGCACGCTCAATTTCCTGCGTGAACGACATCTTCCTGAATGATCCGCGAAGGCCAGCTTACGGGCTGGCCCTTTCCGTTGCAAGGGATCAGAATCCCTGCAGTGCAGGGGCTCGCGATTTCCCGGCCGCACAAGCCCTGCTGCCAGGTAGTCGAACGCCTCGCCTTCGAACTCCGGCATTCCTGCATGCGCCCATGCTTCGCCCGATCAACCACGCCACCCAGGACCGGACCTCGTCGGCGGACAGCGCTTGCCGTGCACGGCGGCAGTGCATCGCGAGACCGCAGACGTTGGCCAGACAGGTCTCTTGCGTATCCCGTGACAGAATCTTCATGGCCATCACCTCGATCATCCTCGTCAGAGCCGGAAATCTGCCGGATACCCTCTTCTCTTTCGATGTCATGATTGACTCCCTTGGTTGAGATCGCCACGACCTCCGGGTCGCCAAGGGCGCATAGCATCGTCAGGCCTGCACGCGGCAGCCTTGATGATGAGAACGATGCCAGCCAGTCAGGACTGACGGTACGCAAGGCACGACTGGCCGCGAAGCGACCTTCGCTCAAAAAGGCCACGATGGCTGTCTTGTGGGCTGCGCTACCGCTTTGCGCCAAACGCGCCGACCACATTGGACTGCTCGAAAGTGCCAGCAGTCTCGGCGTAAGAAGGACCGTAGAACCCGCCTTGGATGCGATTGCCCGTAACGCCTGCCTGGAACGTTCCATCCGTAAGGACCGGAACATCATCGAACCTGATGCTTGTGACAGAGTGATCGCGGTTCCTGTCAAGGTTCTTGATGTTGGTGAACGATGCATCGATTTCAGCATATCCGGATGCATTGACGGGCTGGGTAGAAGGGGACCTTGCGGTTCCTTGTCCTGCCCGATGAACGCTTCCAGCACTGGCTCCAATTTGGAGGCTCCTCTTCAAGCTACGGTTCTCTCCCGGCTTGTGCGACATGGAGCCTGCGGGGCACGACCGGACGTAGGCCGGCATGCCGAAGTGTCATGTCCGCTGCAGAGTGCCCATCCGGCCAATGGCCGGGTCATTGACCCGCCTCCGTGTCCGCCGCCGGGCCGAGCGAATTGAGAAATGCATACAGGTCTTCTGCATCGCCGGATTTGCGCACCTTGAACGTCATCTTGCCGCGGGCCCGTCCGTCATCCAGGAAGGTCCTCAGGAACCTGACCGGATCGATCGTGTAGCTGACGAACGTGTCCGCGTCCCAGACAAGGCCCTGCTGGCCAGCCTCCGCGAGCTCCCTGCTGTACCGGAAGCCATCCACCGTGGCGGCCTGCCTCCCGATCATGCCAAAGAGGTTCGGTCCGGACCTGGCATTGCGACCGGCAAGAACGTTGCCATCGCCGTCGGCGACCACATGGCATGCACGGCACTGCGAGAACGCTTTCTCGCCGGCGGCTGGATCTCCGATCCCCCCAGCGTCCTCGCCTTCGGCAAACGAGGCGGTCGCTGCAAGAACGGTGACAAGTGCAACGGTCGTGGCGAACTTCATTTCAGGCCTCCTTCTTGGGTGCATTGCGACCTCCTGGGACAGGAACCTGGTCACCACCCGGACGCATAGCCCGAGCGGGGTGGCGGCAAGCGCCGCACGCAGCGGCCGGGAGTGCCAACAGATAGGGCACACAAGGAGGTTCATCCTGCCGTGCTCCGGACGGTCTCGTTCAGGACGCAGTACCGTTCCGGACCCTCGGCGACTTGCGCGAACATCGCGGTGAATGCGTCGAGCGGCCCAGACTCGGTCGCGGTGTCGGACTCGGATTCGGCGCCCGCCGTCACCGCGGTTCTCCAGGGACCCGGGCGCGGCCTACCGGGAATCCGGCGGATTCTCGGGGGACGCTCTCCCGGCACTTGCAGAGCGGCACTGGCATTCAGACACCCCCGATCTGGCCACACCCCCGAACTGGCCACACCCGACGTCGGCGTTGTGGCGAGACAAATTCGTGCCGACTCTGGATCCCGTTGCCCCAAGCCGCACCGCAGGAAGCTTAGCGAGAATCGGGGACTTTTCCATAAATCGTCCGTTTCAATGTCGACTTGTTAAGTGTCTTTCCGATTAATTCCGTGCCGCAAGCCACACCACCGCGCCGCACGGCGCGTGACGAAGCGGCGGCAGGGGCCTAGAGCAGATTTCGTTCCCAAGCGGCACCCCGGTCCCTGCACGCCGTGGAATTCGGCGTACAGGGACAGAGGGGTGAGTGAGACGATCAACTGCAGCATGCTCGGTCGGGCACTCAATGGCCATGAAGGCGCAGCCATGCGGATCCGGCACGTAGCTTGCCCGTGCATCACCGGAACGAGGACGAGCTCGACCCCGTCGTCCAGCTGCGCAACATGGTCCGGCAAGGCGCAGACCTTCGACATCAGGCATTCCAACATCGAACCCTCGGTCGTGAACGATGCACGGACGAAAGCTCAGAGAATGCCGAGGACGCAACTTCAAAAGCCGAATCCGTTGCATCTTGAAGCGCCACGAATGTCGGACCTGCAGTTGCCGCCAACACCTTTGCCTTCTTTCCGGGTTTCACGACCTTGGTGCCGGGTCGTCTGGCGGAAGGTTCCCAATTTCCGCATCTCAGGGCCCTTCAGCGAGTCATGCATCCAGCCCTTTCCCTTGACGCAGTCGCGTCGCCACTCCGCGGTTTCGATCTCGCGTCCCACGCTGTCCGCCGGTTGCCGTCGCTCCCGGCCGGAACAGGCCCACCGCGGCCCCGCCGACCGTGGAATCGCGTCAAGTTCTGATCCCGCGGCCTGTGTCGCCGGAGAAGCTTCGGCTCCGTCCCCAGCATCAACGCGCGAGGTTCAGAACGACTGCCGCCGTCGCGCGGCCGTCTTCGTCCGCGCGCCTTTCGCTGGCAACAGAGGATGTCGGCCGCCGGCTTCACCGACACGGCAAGGAGACGGCATCATGGCCGCGGGAATCTCGATCCCCGGCAACTCGGTGTCACTGTCAACTTAAAACTGCACACTTTTGTCAAAGTAAGGTAAGCGTCATTTAGAGCCCATACCTCAACGCCATTTCCCGACCGGGAATTTCCG